>CAZSKN010000145.1:0-1526 GCA_964607445.1 uncultured Caulobacterales bacterium | reverse complement strand
ACTATTTGAGCTAGAGTGATGTTTATAGGCTCAATGGAAAGATAATTCCAAGACGCAGAGAACAGCATTTTAAAATTTGAGCTAGACTTGCTTAAAGTCTCTTAAAGATGAAAAAATCGTTTTAAGTAGGTCAGTATGTCAAAAGTGGGTAAAATCAACTGAAACATGTTTTACAAGTCAAGAAGATACATAAAACATACTTTTCAAAATTTTTCAAAAATTTACAGTACAAGATAATTTTCATATTTTACTTTTGCTATTTCTTTGGAAATTCATAGAAGCTAACTCATTTGCATATTAACAAATTATATTCCATATTATTGATGGCATATACTCAGAGGTTATATATATTAAATTTCACACTTCTAGCATAAATGGTTAGGGAGATAACTGAGGAAGACGAAAAAATCTTGTGAAGAGTTATCTGCCCCTAATTTATAAGAAGATGACCTTGAGATTCAAAACTTAGAAAGAGCGGTATAAAAGCTGTCTTATGCTACTTTAACTCAATTTTAACGTCCCGAATAGTTTTCGAGATAATAGCCAAAAACTGTCTTTTTTTAAAAAAACGAAAAAATTAAATTAAAGATTTTACAATCAGGAACTATGGTTGTTAGAGCTGAAATGAAAGCTGTCGTTTGAAGGCCCAGGTCTGCGGAAGACATGAACATTTTTTTCACAGCTGTGGTTACCATAGACTGTGAGCAAGCAGCTTCTAAAGACATGAGGTGTAAAATTAAGCTGAAAAACATAAAGCGCCACCTAGTGGCCAAATGGTAAGACTTAGACATTCGTCGCAGTTGACTTATATCTAGACATTTTTGAAAGGAAGCCTCTTGCACAAATTTCGCTGGAATAGCTTTATAACTGAGGGAGAAAATAGAAAAAAACGACCTCTTCAAAAAAGTGGTTTTTCGATTATCTCCCCTTTATTTATGGAGCACGAGTCTCCAGATTTTTAGGGGCACCATCTATCCTTCGAGCTGCATCTCATACTAAAATTTCAACTAAATCGCTCCAGAATTGCGACCTGCAGCTCTGGTAGAAAATTTGGAAGAAGAATAATAATAATAAAAAGAAAAATCTCAGCAATAACAAGAAGGACTTCAAGGAAGCTTGAAGCCCTTAATAAAGAAAACAAAACTAAGCGTCCTAGAGCTTCGAGACCTATATCGTTGGAAAGATCTCAACGACGCGATTCAGAATCCGCTTTCAAATTGACATAATTTGCATAACTGCGGCCTCCAGAGGTCAAAGTTCAATTACGTGACAAATGCCTTTTCTTCTCTAGAGCGCTTACTATTTGAGCTAGAGTGATGTTTATAGGCTCAATGGAAAGATAATTCCAAGACGGAGAGAATGGCATTTTAAAATTTGAGCTAGACTTGCTTAAAGTCTCTTAAAGATGAAAAAATTGTTTTAAGTAGGTCAGTATATCAAAAGTGGGTCAAATCAACTGAAACGTGTTTTACAAGTCAGAAGGATACATAAAACATACTTTTCAACAATTTTAAATCATTAACAGT
>CAZSKN010000144.1:0-1552 GCA_964607445.1 uncultured Caulobacterales bacterium | reverse complement strand
TACCTGACTACGAATCAGGGGGTCGGGGGTTCGAATCCTCCCCGGTGCGCCATTTTCCTTTCTTAATTAGTTTGTAAGTCGTTGGAATAACTACGTTTTTTCCCGCGTTATCTCGCAACCCCCCAATTTCCCCCAATTATGGGCACAAATTGGGGTACAAGATTGGGTACATTGGATTATGACCATCAGTAGAAACCACCATCTCGAACAACGCGGCCACCGCTGGTACTACGTGCGACGCGTTCCATCCCGCTTTAAAAGCGTCGATAGGCGACGAATTGTTCGCAAGGCCTTGCGTACAGACTCCCTCTCCATAGCTCGCGAGCGCCGTGACGTTATGATGGATGCAGACGAGCAGTTATGGGAGACGTCACTCGCAAAACAAGTTGGGGTTGCCGCCAATGACTCCCCAGAAATGTGTCGCTATAGGCTAGCCAGACGCCGCGCTTTGGCGGTTGGATTTGAGTTTATTCCCTTCCCTAAGTTGGTTGAAAGCGAACCTGTGAAGGCGCTAGTTAAGCGCGTTAAAACCCTTGAAAGCGACGATGCATCAAAGCTGGATAGCGATGCTGTGCTTGGCACCATAGAACCGCCGAAGGACACGATACGCGATGCGTTTAGGCTATATTGCGACAAGCTAAGCATTAGCGAGACAAGTCAAAAGTCTCCAGAACAAATCATTCGCTGGAAGGAAACTAAGGCCCGCGCTGTGGAACATTTTGTGGCACTTTGTGGGAACCTGAACATGGACGAGATAGCCCGTAATCATGGACGGCAGTTCTATGATTGGTGGGGTGAACGTCTGCGCCCAGACAATGAACAAGGACGCAAATATCGTCCAAATAGCGCGAACCGCGACCTTGGAAACCTACGCCTCTTGTTCCGTGAATACTGGACATATCACGGCGAAGAAGACCGTGAGAACCCGTTTAGAAAACTACGATTCAAAGATACACCCACCGAGCCAACGCCGTCTTTTTCTGACGATTGGGTGCAGTCTAAAATCCTAAAGCCAAACGCATTTGAAGGCATAAATGCAGAGGCGCAGATCATCGCTTATGCTCTTATTGAGACAGGTTGCAGACCAAGCGAGATAGCGAATCTACTGCCTGAGAACATCTGTCTGGACGCCGAGGTGCCTCATATTCGCATCCGACCAACCGCAAACCGTGAGCTTAAATCGGTGTCCTCTAGGCGTGATATTCCGCTTGTTGGCGTATCTTTGGAGGCTATGAAACGCGCTCCAAATGGCTTCCCGCGCTACCGTGATAAAGGCAATTCATTGTCCGCAGCCTTGCTTAAAACCTTCCACATACGCGGCCTGATGCCGACCAAAAAACACCGTATATATAGCTTCCGACATGCCTTTGAAAAGCGCATGCAGGAGGCTGGATTGGACTATGGATTGCGCTGCACATTGATGGGTCACAAGAACACAAGACCTCAATATGGCGACGGAGGTTCGCTAGAATATCGACGGAAAGAGATGCTTAAAATCGCGCATCCCGTAAGCGAAGAGTTTGCGGAAAGTTTGACTAACCTGACTTGTTTA
>CAZSKN010000143.1:0-1562 GCA_964607445.1 uncultured Caulobacterales bacterium | reverse complement strand
GGATTTCCGCTATGGATCGTCAAAACATTCGCATTCGGTTGAAGGCATTCGACCATCGTATCCTCGACACCTCGACGAAAGAGATTGTCAGTACGGCTAAGCGCACTGGCGCGACCGTAAGAGGCCCGATTCCTTTACCTACCCGCATTGAAAAATTCACCGTGAATCGTTCACCTCATGTGAACAAGAAATCACGGGAGCAGTTCGAAATCCGTACGCATAAGCGTATGCTCGATATTGTTGACCCAACACCGCAAACTGTGGACGCGCTGATGAAGCTCGACCTTGCGGCTGGCGTTGATGTCGAAATTAAATTGGGAGCGTAGTCACAATGTTGCGTTCAGGATTATTAGCCAAAAAGCTCGGCATGACTCAGGTCTATGACGATGCTGGCAACCACATACCGGTTACGGTTCTCTCTCTTGAGGGCTGTCAGGTTGTGGCTCATAAAACACAAGACCGCGATGGTTACACTGCACTTCAACTGGGTGCTGGTGAGGCCAAGGTTAAGCGGGTTTCCAAGGCAGAGCGTGAGCGTTTTGCAAAGGCGTCTGTGACGCCTAAGAAAAAGCTCGTAGAATTTCGAGTTGCTGACGACAATGTCATCGAAGTCGGTGCGACCATGTCTGCTGATCACTTTGTTCCCGGGCAAAAAATTGATGCCTCAGGTGTGACGGTTGGTAAAGGTTTTGCGGGCGCGATGAAGCGTCATAATTTTGGCGGCCTTCGCGCGACACACGGTGTATCTATCTCGCATAGATCGCACGGTTCAACAGGTCAGTGTCAAGATCCGGGTAAAGTCTTTAAGGGTAAGAAAATGGCCGGCCATATGGGGGCTGTTCGCCGCACAGTTCAGAATCTTGAAATAGCTCGTGTGGACGCTGAGCAGGGCCTCGTTTTGATTAAGGGAGCAACGCCGGGCTCTAAAGGGGCCTGGGTTGAAATTCGCGATGCTGTCAAAGGCGTGAAAGTTTCTGATTTACCATTGCCGGGTAAGTTCACAACAGGTCCAGCACCTAAAGCTGAGAAAAAATCTACTGCCGCGCCAGCCTCTGCTAATTTTATAGATGATATCATTTTGGTTGACGGTGTTGGTCCAAAGGGTGCTGAGGCACTTAAGGAGGCCGGTGTTGCTACGCTAACAGGTCTTGTTGCTATGTCAGCGAAAGAGTTAGCTGCGATCGAGGAGAAAATCGGTAAGCCGGGTGTCGTTGCTAAAGAAGAGTGGGTTGAGCAGGCTAAAGAAATGATTGGCGGCGCTGAACCACGTGCTCAAGTCGACAAAGATTTGGTAGCGAAGATGCGTAAAGCGGCTGCTAAAGGTGAGGAAGAATAGTCATGAAACTCGACGTTCAAACACTCGCAGGCAAGACCTCCGGCTCTGTCAATCTTGACAAAGGCGTTTTTGGTCAGGAGCCTCGTAAAGACATTCTGCATCGCATGGTGCGTTATCAACTGGCTAAGCGCCAAGCGGGTACTCATCAAGTGCAAGAGCGCGGTGATGTGTCAAAGACAACAAAGCGTATTGGTCGCCAAAAAGGTGGTGGTACGGCGCGTCATGG
>CAZSKN010000142.1:0-1571 GCA_964607445.1 uncultured Caulobacterales bacterium | reverse complement strand
TTTCTTCCTTGATTCAAGCACAGTCTACAGACTCCGATATTTTAAACAGTTTAAATATTTATTTTGAGGAATTTACGTTGCCAGGTGGCAAAGCAGGAAATAGTGTCCAAAGTTTAACACAGGATAGCCTAGGTTATTTGTGGTTTGGAACAAAAAATGGGGTGTATAGATATGATGGAAGTAGATTTAAATTATATCAACATGAAATAAAGGAAGATATTACCCCTTTAAGTAATTTGATTGAAGAGGTTTTTGTTGATTCAAATAATAATCCTTGGATTGGTACAAGTGGTGGAGGCATTTCTACCATAAACCCATCCACAGAAAAACTAATAAAAGTTACAACGAACTTACCAGATTCAATATGGCAAATCAATTCTACCATTTATTGTCATACAGAGGATGCCTCAGGAAATATTTGGATAGGGGCGCATCATGGACTTTTTAGGTATTCCTCAAAAACTGGAGCCTATAAAGCCTTTCTCAATGACCCATCTGATTCAACTAGTTTGAGTTGTAATATTGTGAAATCTTTGTATGTGGATAAGCAAGGAACACTTTGGGTCGGCACCGGATTTCCTTGGATTCCGAATTTAGGAGGGCTAAACAAATACAACCCAGAAACCGAGTCGTTTACTAGGTATTTAGCTAATCCGTCAGTGCCGACAGCTTTAGCAGATAATAGAATCGGGGCTATGTTAGAGGACGCTAAAGGTCGATTTTGGGTAGGGACCATGGGAGAAGGACTCCATTTAATGGACAGAAATCGAGGAACTTTTAAGCGATTCCCTTATCACCCAAGCTATCCAAACAAACCAAGTCGTCCAGTAGTGACAGGTATAGAAATTGCTGATTGGGAACCTAACCAAATCCAGTTTATACTAGAAGATAAATATGGCCTTATTTGGTTGGGCGGCCTAAATACTGGCATCAATGTAATCGACCCAGAAATACAACAACAAAGGCATTTTGAATTTAATCCTTTGCAAAGGAATCCTAATCAATTAAAGAGTAATTTTTTATATGATGGTTTTCAATCAAAAGATGGAATTATATGGTTAGCAACTGTGGAAAGAGGTCAAAAAGTATTTCGAGTTAGATATACTATTACGCCTTTTCATTTTATTCCCATAAAAAACGACCAAAAAGATGTAAGTGTCTCTAGTATTATTGGAGACAATCAAGGGCAAATTTGGCTAGGTTCTAAATTTAATGGCTTGTATAAATTTAACCCGATGACTGAGCAGGTCAGTGACGCTTACTTTTCAAGAACCCAAAAAAATAGGATTTTAAATCGAGAAATTCACGCCCTTTCTAAGCAAGAAGATGGACAGATATGGATAGGATACCACGGAGGAGGAATTGATTTATTTAATCCTAAAACAACCACTTTTACCAATCCTGTTCGTGACCTAAATATACCTGAATCTATTTTTGAAGTTCAAAGTAACTCGGTTAGTAAAATTTTGCTAGATAGTCGAACCAATATTTGGATGCCAACAGCCCGAACAGGCCTTTTGCAGTTTAAAAATAGCACTAAAGCACTTACTAACTTTAAGTTTCAGGCAGCA
>CAZSKN010000141.1:0-1584 GCA_964607445.1 uncultured Caulobacterales bacterium | reverse complement strand
CTTTTTCTGATATAGCAATATTTAATTCGGTAATACCAATTTTGGCAATTAAATAACGTTTTCTAGTAATGTCTTCTCTTTTAATGCCTGCCTCATACGCTCGTTTGGCTAATTTAACTTGATTTCTAACCAAATCAAATTGTTGAACCCTTATCAAAATATCTCTTTCAAAATTGACTCTTTCTTGTTCGATAGAAACTTTGGTGAGTTCCAAATTAGAAGCGGCTATTTCTTTACTAGCCTGCGTTTTGCCCCAATCAGCTATTGGCATATTAATGCCTAGTCTAACTACTTCTTGGTCTAATAAATTACTAAAAGCATCGCCAAAATTATTAGCAGTTTGGGTCAACCCAAATCGACCGAATAAACTAATATTAAATCGTTCTTTATCTGCTTGTTCTACTTCTCCTTCTGCTTGTAATAAACGGCGTTCAAAATTGACAGAATTACTGCGATTCATTCGAGCAAATTTTAAAGCCTTTTCAGAATCCACTATAAATGTTGGAATATCTGTAGGGGTTGCTAATTCAAAAACGACCGCTTCTTTAATTCCTAGATGATTTCTTAATCGCTCGGTATTCGTCGTTACATTTAGGCCTGCTTGTGCCACATTGGCATCTGCATTCAGTGATTGTAATTCAATTTGTAATAATTCTGTTTCGGCTATTTTACCAACTTCAAAGCGACCTTTGGAAATGGCAAATAGTGTATCTGCATTAATTTTATCTTGTGTTGCTGCTGTTAAATTTAACTGGGCAATCAAGACGTCAAAAAATAAATTTGCTGCTACAAAAGCTACACTTTCCATTTCTTCTGCATACTCTTTCGTGCGTTCAGAATAGCGTAAAGGTTCTATTTTTTTATTCCACTTCAATTGATTGTAAGCAAATAAAGGTTGAATAAAACCAATTGAAATCGGAGCAGATAAATAAGATTGGGTACTAGGATTATTCTCCGTTCTAAAAATATCAATTCGTTCTAAATTGGTGGAGGCAAATACTGTTCCGCCCGTAGCAGTAATTTGTTGACTTAATTGCAAACCGATACTAGAAGACATCAGCGAACGATTGATAAAAGCGTCTGTACCATCAGGTAATGTAATAGATGATATTGACCGATTCAAATTAGGCAATTGTGCATCTAAATTAATCTGTGGTTTATAATCTGCTAAAAATGATTTATACTGCCAATAACTATTATTCAATCTAGTATTGGCTATCAATACATCGGGGGCATCACTTTGGGCTAACGTCACTACCTCCGATAAAGATAGTTGAAGTGTTTTTGTTTGTCCATGTAGGAAAGTAAAATTTAATAAAATAAAGGCTATATATAGAAATCGGGTGTACATATTTTATAGGTATAAAGGTGTAGAGGTATAAGGGTATAGAGGTAATGAGATTTATGAGTGAATGAGGTGATAAGATTATGAGGACATCCTGTACATCCTGCAAAATCCTGTTATCTTGTAATTAGTCGGAACGTAGGGCCTTGATAGGGTCTTGTGCTGCTGCTTTTTGAGCGGGAAATAGCCCAAAAACTAAGCCTACACTAGCTGCTACCCCAAAAGATAAAAGAATAGAC
>CAZSKN010000140.1:0-1584 GCA_964607445.1 uncultured Caulobacterales bacterium | reverse complement strand
AAAAACTGGCGCGCCAATTATAGAGCGTCATATGACATAGACGCAAATTCTCTGCGGCGCCAAACGGCAGGGCTAAGCTATTCGGATGATTGCACGCGGTTCGAGTTTTTCTACTCACGCAATTCATTTGACAATGATGCCATAAGGGACACAAGCAGCTTTGGCGTGCGCTTCTCACTGCTAACGCTAGGCGACTTTGGTGCAAGCTCAAGCGATGTTAACGACCCAAGACGATAAGCCCTTAGCCAACAAATGATTTCTCAACAACAAACTGCGCGGGCTGTGAGTTTGAGCCTTCTTTGAGGCCAAATGTCTCGACCAATTTCGCCGTGTCATCAATCATATCTTTGGACCCGCAAATCATAACGCGGTCTTCTGCGGGGTTAAGCGGCGGCGTGCCAGCATTTTTAAACAGCTCGCCCGTCTCGATTAAGGTCGTGATACGGCCCTTAAGCGGATAATCTTCGCGCGTTAACGATGCCACATGGAGCAATTTGCCATTGACCATTTCGCCGACAAGCGGATCATCTTTCAAGTCATTGACAAGACGAAGGCCATAAGACAGCTCTGACTTCTGGCGGCATGTATGAGTTAGGATAACTTGGTCATAGCGCTCATAGGTTTCAGGGTCGCGAATTATTGATGCAAATGGCGCAATGCCTGTGCCCGTAGAAAACATATAAAGCCGCTTGCCTGGCAGCAGCGCGTCTAGCACTAATGTCCCAACGGGTTTACGGCCCAAAAGCACCGTATCGCCCTCTTGAATTTTTTGCAGCTTAGATGTCAGCGGCCCGTCAGGAACTTTGATGGAATAAAATTCAAGTTTATCATCCCAACTTGGCGACGCGACAGAATAGGCGCGCATGATGGGGCGCTTCTGGCCCTCTTCAGCAGGCAGGCCAATCATAATAAATTCACCTGACCGGAAGCGGAAACTTGCCGGACGGCTGATTTCAAAGCGGAATAAACGGTCCGTGTAATGCTCGACGGCAAGGACTTTTTCTTCAGTAGGGGCGTTGGACATGTGTTCTTCCAAATTATGTTTCGCGGCTCAGATAAGACCTCTGGCGCTAGATTACAATATCCATTATAAAAAACAATCGTTCTTTATACAGAACGCGGCTAAATCCATGATTTTCACATGAGATAAGTTGAACTCAAGGTTAAATGGCTTAGAAAGCTACTATGTTAAAACTAAGACTCACTGATGACTTCCCTGCCACATCTGAGGCCGATTGGCAGGCCCTTGTTGAGAAAGGGTTAAGGGGGGCTGATTTTGACAGCCTTACCCGCACCACAGAAGATCGCCTTATACGCGGCCCCCTGTCAACGGCGGTAAATTTACCTGATAACATAGCCGCCCTACCCCGCGCTGGTGCGCCTTTGCTTGAGGGACGCCCTTGGCACATTACCGCGCCTATTCGTGACCCGTATATAAGTCATGCTAATAAACAAGCTCTCGAAGATCTGGAAGGCGGTGCCAGTGCGCTTCGCATAACGCTTGGGAGCACAGGCGTGACTATTAAAAACCCAAATGAAATGAAACGCTTACTCGATAATGTTTATACAGACCTTATCCCAATA
>CAZSKN010000139.1:0-1586 GCA_964607445.1 uncultured Caulobacterales bacterium | reverse complement strand
TTAGAGGCGCCTAGAAAAATAGAGTTCACAGCGTTAACCCGCCCGCGAACTTTATCAGGCGTCCAGAGCTGTAATAATATTTCGCGGATATAAACTGATATCATGTCAAAGGCTCCCACTAGCATAAGGGCAAGAATAGAGACCCAAGCGATTGTGAACATCCCAAAAATGGCCGTCGCCAATCCAAAAAGCGCGACAGTGACAAGTAAAATGATACCCGCATGATCTTTGATAGGAAAACTTGTCAGGTAGCCTATCATCATGACAGCCCCTATGCCCGGCGCCGCGCGTAACAGCCCCACTCCAACTTCACCAATATCTAAAATATCTTTGGCGTAAATCGGCATAAGTGCGACAGCCCCGCCCAACAATACCGCAAAGAGGTCAAGCGAGATTGCGCCCAAGACAATCTTCTGTTTCCGGATATAGCTAAAGCCGCCTAATAATGTTTTCACTGACGTCGCAGATTTTTCAAGCGCTTGCTCCGGCTTTGCGATAGAGAAAATAAGCACCGCCGCGATTAAAAAAATTAAAGTTGCTGTGGCATAAGCCGTCGGCCCGGAAATACCGTAAAGCAAACCGCCTGCGACAGGGCCAAATATCGAGGCGAGTTGCCAGGATGATGTGATCCAGCCAATCGCATTCGCAAAATCTTCTTTGGGAACTACATTCACGACAAGTGATGATGAAGCAGGTGTATGAAAAGCGCGGGCAACACCAAAGACTGTAAGAATGATTAAAACTAAAATCGGATCAAATTGGCGCGTAAAGGCCAAGTAAAATATCATCACGGCGCAGCTCATTTCCATCAAAATGGAAAGTCCCATAATCAATCTGCGGCCAAATTTATCCGAGGCCAAACCTGTAAAGAGAACTAATAAAACAGCGGGTAAAAACTGCACCAAGCCTATCCAGCCCAGAAGCGCAGCATTTCCCGTTTCGTCATATATCTGCCAGCCAACAGCCACAGAGGTGACTTGCGTCGCAAAGGCCGTCAGAAAACGCGCACAGAAATAACGCGCGAATGAGCTATGGCGAAAAGCACTAAAACGGTCTGCTTCCATAAACGCTTATAGGCAGAGAGAAAGGGTGTTCAAGCGTGAAAAATTAAGCAACACCCTAGACCTTACTAGACGGGCTTAAATATTCACTACCCCATACCACTATTAGTCATATGAAGGTTCGCTGCGAAGCCGCAATAGATGAGAAGCTCGTTTAATACGATATCGGGATAGTCATGATCTTCGCGAATGACTTCGTAATTATATTTGAACTTCTTCCAATTAAAGCCGGCTTTGAGAGTCAGGAGATGTTCATTCTTCTCGGTCAGAAGCTCATATTGCGTGCTCATAATACCGCGATGTTTTAGCAGGAATTCATCTTCACCTTTCCCGTCCGCGCGGGTCAGCCGAATGATAACATGGCCCATCCAGTTAAAGATAATATCGCCAACATCGACACCGTCTTTGAAAATATCAAACTTACTCATCCAAAAGTTTTTCGGGAGCATCATGATTTGCTGATCATTAAAGGACGTCATCGCCTTACTGGAAAACCAATTTTGATATTTAAGTTGGAATTCTTCT
>CAZSKN010000138.1:0-1602 GCA_964607445.1 uncultured Caulobacterales bacterium | reverse complement strand
TAAGTTTTTCAGTGCCTTAGCATAAATTTACTTGGTAAAAATGGCGCACCGGGGACGACAAGACCCGGAAACAATAAGCCTATATATTTCAGGTACTTAAACGGCATGAAAATGTCAATAGACTGATTATTGTTACCACAATTCGCACCATATCGGCAGTTTTGGAAAGTTTGAGAAATCCGCCTTTCTACCGCTAAGCCATAGGCTATTCGCCGCGAAAGCGGCAAGCGAATAGGCTGCCCGTCTGGCGAAGACGCCTGCTCGATGGTTGCGGCTAACTGTGGAGTCAATGGCCCTTCTGCATTGTTTTAGATATTCGCTTCGAGAAGCGAAATTTCGTCCTCAGTCAATTTAAACAGTTCGTAAACAAGCGCATTTATATGACGCTCATTGGCCTTTATTTCTGCTGTAAGGCGCGCAATTTCCGCTTTATCTCGAGCTATCCAATCTTCCCACTCAGAACGTTCCGAGAGAGGAATGTCGGCTTTAAGGCACTTTTTTACTTCTTTGCGGAAGGCTGAAAAGTCAGGGAACTCCCACCATGACTTGAGCTTGTTAGTCAGCTTTGGCTGTATGTTAGGTGCCGCTAGGTCTGGGATACGGCGGGTGAGCGCTTCTCCAATGCTATGCCTGTTTCGAGCGAATTCTTTGCATTCCGTCGCTAACTCAGCGAGCCGTATTTTTTCTAGCTTTGAAGTCTTTGGTATTGGCAAGCATTCAATATGCTGCGCCGTTGCCTCATAAAAACCGCCTCTTACGGCTGTAGTTCGCGACATGAAATCCAACCAAAGTACATTTGAATTTAGCAAGGCTGCAAGGCTGTAGTCATTGGTAGGCACAAAATATGACTTATTATTTGAATAGAATTTTTCTTCATCTATTCCAAATATAGGCCTATCTTGAAAATGCCCGTAGGAAATTTTTGTGGATTCGAAGCTGGGAATGTAAGACTCTTGCGGTTGCTGTAATTCAAACCAAGCCTGTTTTGTTGCTCTTTTTTCCAAGCGCTCTTTAAAAGGAAGTAGCCAGTCTCTTACCGCAGGGAAGTCATCAATTTTTATGCGGTTTTTAGGTATATAGATAATCCACAATCCTCTTGGCTCGGAACTCCAAGGTTTAAAGTCTCTACCTTCGAGAAAGGGTTTCAATAAATTTATGGAATTTGGATCTTGAGCGCATATTTTGTTCTTGGTGGGAGTGTCGATTACAAAAGCTGCATTATATCCCGTTTTAATCCCATAAAGCGGAGAGCCATATGTATCTTTAAGCGTCTTTTTACCTTTTCTAATTTTGTCCCGCAGTGCTTTCAATGCGGGGCTTTCAAGTTCCCATGACCCGTGCGTGACGCTCTTTTGAGGGTATGGTTCTTTAGCTTTTTCAAAACTGGCACGGAAATTTGCGTCAGGTAAATTGTTGAGCTTCCAAAACTGAAGTTCATGTTTTTTCACAGGTTCATCACGTCGCATTGTGATGACCACAGGATAGGTTGTCACGCCTTCGAAGATTTGCAGGTCACCAAAATCCACCACGGTTTCAATCGTACCTCTTTTCCGTAAAAAGTTGCGAAGCGGCTTGCCCGAACCTGTCTTAAAAAATGTGGAC
>CAZSKN010000137.1:0-1606 GCA_964607445.1 uncultured Caulobacterales bacterium | reverse complement strand
ACTAAAGGTTAGCTACACGGCGTCACCTTCCTGCATAGTGATCATCTGGGCCGCCCGCAATTTGCGACCAATGATAATGGGCAGATCACATGGGATGGCGGGATAACCACACCGTTCGGGATAACAATGGCGGGCCTGGGCGCGCAGACCCAAGCCCTCATGTTCCCCGGTCAATATGAAGACGCCGAAACCACAGGCGCAGGCGTGACCCTCTCCCATTAACTGGCACAGGACGTACGACCCGACGATAGGGCGGTATTTGCAATCCGACCCGATTGGACTTGCTGGCGGGCTAAATAGATATGCTTACGTTGGCGGGAATCCAGTAAGCTTTGTCGATCCCACCGGAGAAATTGTACCTTTTGTTATTGCAGGAGCATTTTTTCTAGGGGCAGCTTTAGACGTTGCGCCCCAGCTTATAGAAAACTCAAGGAGGGGTAGTCCGCTTTTTGAATGTGTAAATTTACTATCGGCTGGTTTAAGCGGATTTGATCTAGCTTTAAATTTCTCAGGAGTTGGAAAAACTGGACAAATTGGAGTTCGGGTAGGACTTAGTGGAGTAAACCGTTTTCGAAAAATAAAGCCAGGAAACAATGCTGTAAAAAATATAAAAAGTAAATTAGGCTCAAATACGGAGTTTAATAAGGCAGTATCGGATTTTACAGATACAACAGCACTCGGTCTTGGTTTGTCGAGTTTACATGCGGCGTTAAGCGCAATAGATACTCGGTTTAATAGTCAATGCGAATGTCAGTAGAAATCAAATGGAATTTTTTTTAACATTCGTAATCTTTGCAGGATTCGCACCGTTCTTTGTTATTTATTATGCTCACACTTGGATGAAACCAGAGTCGTATTGGAGAAATCTGTCGCGCAAAGAAGATTTTCTATATGTGATTTGTATGCCACTAATTGGTAGTTTGGCATTTCTTGGATTGATTTTTTTGCGGTACACTTCAGGTCTAACTGGGTAACTCGAAAAAGTATAATGCAAGATATAACTTTTCCTACTCTAATATGGGGGCAGGAAGGGTTTTGGGTACGAGACGGTCTTGCAGAGTCCCATTGGCGCGTTCTACGCGACCTTTGGCTTTCGGGCTAAATTAAGGGGTCCACAGCAAGATAAGTTTACTAACTTTGGCGATCCATCATATAATTCAGATATAAAAGCGTATGGAAGATGAAAAAATAGGACTTATATTATCAGGTTTGTTTATGTCAGGATGTGTTGGGGATTTATCAACCTGCATTTATGATCCCGAATATTTACTCACTGACGTAATGCTTAAAACGTGCGATGTGAATTATGACTTTTCGTATAGTGAAAATGGTTTTGGAAAGCAAAAGAAGATATATCCTCTGAATGCCGGAGCATAATCTCCGAGACGAATGCAAGTGCCGGAGAGACCCTTCGCGCTGCGCCACTGCGGTGGCCTTCTCCGCCTAAAATCGATTCGCAGGATCGATTTCTTCGCGTTCCACGAAGCGCCTTTGAAGTCTGGCTTGGCCTGACGCCCATTGCCAGCTTTGGCGCAAGTAAAAATGGCCAGCGCCTAAGCACCGACCATATCTTCACAAACTGATAGGGGTTCAATAAGTGAAAATT
>CAZSKN010000136.1:0-1614 GCA_964607445.1 uncultured Caulobacterales bacterium | reverse complement strand
GCAATTTTAATGACTGAAGTTTAGATTTCCCCCGTGGTTGTAGCGATATCAGATGAAGGCAGCTTCTGCTTTTACCAGGACAGCGTAGTGAGTGTGTGCAATGACTCTCTTGTGAAGTTTGCCAGCATCCCTTAGCTGAAGGTAGAGCAATCCTCAGAGATTCAAAGTGGAATCAACGCAATTGCTTCAAATTGGTCAAAGACTGGGAAGCGCCAAATCGTGTTTGGAGGAGAATGCCAGAAAGTGTATTCAGTCTCCAACGAATCATTCGCGAAGCCTTTCACTCTCTTCAAGACCTAGGCTCCAATCCACAGGCTTGAGTTCTCAAAGGACGGGAAAGTGATTCTAGTCTTCACGAGAGATAATACGATTGACATTGTGTATCCTCATAATCAGACCTCAAGGAAAGTGGACCACCCTCATGAGGACTGGGTATGCTCAGGAGATATCTCGAAGAAGGCTATAGCCACAGTTGGATGTGATGGATTCCTCAATGTTACAGAAATGGAAGGCTCGAACCCAGGAGAGGCTATCACAAGGACTCAGATCTCAGATAAGACAAGGATTCAGGAGTGGCAGAGGCTTGACTGTAAGTTCAACGAAAGTGGAGATACTCTGGCCATAGCAGGGTCAAGTTCTCTCAGACTGTTGAAGGCTGGAGTATGGACTCCATATAAGGTAGAGAGCGTGAAGTCTGGGAAAGAGCTATCATGCTTGGAGTGGATTAGCAATAGTGTGATTGCCTGCTCGTTCCTTGATTTGAAGACTCTAATCTACAACACGAAGAAGGAAGAGGTGATTTACTCTTTCACTACTAAATCTTCTATCAAGAGCATGAAATTCTGTAATAGGGCTGGGGCACTGGCTTACTATGACTTTGATGGGTGTATTGGAGTTTGGGAGAATAGCTTTGCTGAAGAGACTACAATTGAGTCAGCCGAGAAGGAAATGACTGGGCTTGAGATTGAGGAAGACATTAACATGACTGGAGAGCCAAGCAAAGCCCCAGAGGTCTCAGCCGAGCCAATGCCTGATGAGGTTATGGAAGCCATTGACGATGCTCCATAGCAGAAAGAATCTCCTCTAAAGGTTGAGAGAAGCAAAGAGGATGTATTCGAGAGTTTCATTGGATAGAAGCCTCAAGGAGCCACTATGCCAGGAAGCTCTAGTGACAAAGAGAGCAGGTATAGGTATTTGGCTTGGAATGCCATTGGTTCAATTGCAGTGAGGAAAGACGATGAAGAGCTGAGAATTTTAGAAATTGAGTTTGCCAATTCAGCTATCAACAAGAATATCCTTATCCCAGATTCCATTAATGCTGATATCGCCACTTTGAACCTGAATGGAGCGTTCATGGCGAGAAAAGGAATTGCTGTTGATTTGGATGAATATGAGAATGATGAGGTCCCTGAGAAATACGTCTCCTAGGTGAAATTCCATCCATTCCAGAGTTGGAAGAAATCCAGGGAGTGGGAGTTCAACCTTCCTAAGGGAGAATGGGCTGAGACCTTGGCTATTGGCTCTGGATGGTGTGTCGCAGCTACTGACTCACATTATCTCAGATTCTTCTCTACTGAAGGAATCCAGACTTTCATTACCTCTGTTTCAATGCAG
>CAZSKN010000135.1:0-1619 GCA_964607445.1 uncultured Caulobacterales bacterium | reverse complement strand
CAAGTGTTAAAAAAGATTCCATTCCTAAGGGCAATGATGTGTGATTTGTGCCCTTCTCAATGGCCGAACTATGCGGTGACATACATAAATCCTCCAATAGTCCATAAATAGACTTGTTTTTTGTTTTAGTCCCGATATACATAAGTCCACATCAGGACTTGATTCGGTTTTTAGTCCAAATAACGAAAGGCTGCAAGCGTTGTCTTGCAGATGAGACTATGAGTAAAATTTTTATCAATAACGGTGAATATGAGACCGCTGACCCTGTTCTAACTGGCCGTGATTTCGCGGCTCTATCCAATAAGCATCCTGCGAGTGATTTCGTAGTCGTAATCGCGGGGAATGGCACTGCTCGAGCCCTTGGTCTTGATGAGAGAATTAAGGTCAGTGAAACTCAAGGCCAAAAAATTATTATCGAAAAATCAGATTGTATTTTTCGAGCAACGCTTAATGAACGCGAATTCGAATGGCCGCGCGCGGAGATTACAGGCGCCGATATTCGTGAGTTTGGCCAAATACCGGAAGACCAAGAGTTAGTTTTGGATTCCGCTCGCGACCGTGTTCTTGATGAAGACGACGTTGTTAAACTGTCTCGTAAAGGGGTTGAACGGTTTAGAACGCGTGAGGCGCGAACGGTGTCTTTTTGGGTCAACGGAACCGAGAAGACTCTGAAAAAGGGCAAATACACCTTTGCAGATATTGTCCGCCTAGCTTTCCCAACTGCAGTCTTCGGCGGCAACAAATGTTACACCGTCGGTTGGGATCAGGGTCCGCGCAATCAGGAAGCGGGCGAATTATTTGAAGATGCAAAGCTCCGTATTATTGAAGGGATCATCATCGATGTTAGCGCAACAGATAAATCCTAGCCCTTGTCTCGAACGGCTCTCACATGATGGCTATCATGTTAATCTCAGCAAAGGCTCAATAGTTGTCACGGATATACCTTATTTGAAGTCTGACGGCACAACTGGTTTTGGAAGTTTATATGCTCCAGCTCCTTTAGTAGCGGGCAACACCGTTGGCGCTCCAACAAGTCACACTCTGACTTTTATAGGCGAGCATCCCTGTGGCTATAATGGTCAACCGAACCAAGCTTTGGTAATTGGAGCTCAGACGGTTAACGTAGATGGCGTTAACGTATCTGGTCATCAAATGTCCCAAAAACCGCAAGGTACTGGCCGTTATGATGATTGGCGTCACCAGTTTTCCGTATATGCAAAACTCATTGCGGGCCCCGCTATGAAACGTGATGCCACATTGGTTCCAAACCCCGGCCGTGTTCCGCTTTCAAATCCCTCAGAGGACGTGTTTGCATATCCTAATAACGCTTCCTCTCGAAATGGTACTGCGCATCTTGAAGCTAAGCATGCGCATTTGCGAGTTGGCATCATAGGATTGGGAGGCACCGGAGCGCATGTCGCAGATAATTTGTCTAAAACACGTGTGGCTGGCATTGAGTTTTTCGATGACGACATCCTTGAGACGCATAATGCATTTCGTGGACCCGGCGCCGTATCAATTGACACGCTAAAATCATCACCCTTTAAGGTCGATTATTACAAAGAAATTTATGGGCAAATGCGGCATGATATCGTTGCTCATGCAGTCAGAGTAACCTC
>CAZSKN010000134.1:0-1622 GCA_964607445.1 uncultured Caulobacterales bacterium | reverse complement strand
AGGTTATATTTTACCTGTTCCCTAACGTTAAAAAACGTTCCCCAGACACCGCATCAACAATACTATCCACCACCATAGTTTTTACTTCCTCCCGAAGTATCCCATTTTTAGAAAGTATAACAAAATCTAAGTCCTTTTTTTGAATAAAATCAACTTGCGACTGACCAATAGAAACAAATGATTTATCCATTTTTTGTGCCTCTACAAACCGACAAAATAAGTTAGAAGCTCGGTCTAATTTATCGCCCCATTTTGGTTTAGGAATATCAAAATCACTAATATTCAAAGCAATGGAACCATTTTCCATATATGCTAAATAATAACCCAAGGTATATGCAGCCGTTTGTTTAGAAAAACCTGAGTTATAATCTTTGCCACCTTTGATGGCTGCGCCTATTGTTGGTTTTTTATCCGCTAAAACATAGGTTTTTATTTGTTGAAGATAGTCGTCACTATATTTTTGGGTAGTCATTGCAGGATAAATATTTCGCTTTACAGCAAACGAAACCTGCCTAGCAAATAGGGTCAAAAATACTAAACCTATCCCATAATATTTCCAAGAAATACGTGCTAATGGTACATCTTTGAGCAATTGGCTGATTAATTTAATAACTGCCCAAACCAACAAACAATTAAGTGTAGCATTCACCAGATTATAAAAAAGTTGGGTCGCATCTTTTTGTTCTTTGAGCAAAGTATAGACAGTCGCCCCACTAAGCACCATTCCAATTATCAAAACAAAAAGGGCAAAATGCTTGGTAAATAGCTTTTTATCGTTGCTAAAAAGTAAAGCAACGGCAAAGAATAATGGTAAATACAAAATTCCCTCTTTTAATAAGATAGTGCATAAAGTGACTATTTTATCAAGTGGTGTTGTGGTTAAATTAGTTAAAAGATTAGTAACCACACTATTCGTTCCTGCATTGGCTCGTATATTAAATTGCCCCGTTTCGGTTAATTTATAAAATAGGAAAACGAATAATGTGGTGGTTATTACATATCCTGCCGTTTTCAACACATTTTTTCTATTAGTGTTTATGTTGAAAAAAGTATTGCGAAAAGTGCTTCCAGAACTTGGAGTTTTGGAAGCACTAAGTTGATTACTTGCCACCGCAAATTGATAAACCAAAAATAAACTGATGCCGCCTAGTAAGGCTGGGGCGACTACTACCGTTGCAATGATTAAACCCATGAATAATAAAATTGCTTGCTGCGGTTTTTCTTTATCAAATTGTAATAAAAAAGCAAAAATAAAGGGATAATAAGTACCCATTTTTACCCGATGTGTAAAAATGGGTAGGCTAAAATTTAATATTTTCCATTGCTCATAAAATTGGAAATGTAAGCCTGCAAAAAACAAAAAAGCAGCACTTAATAAAAGATGATACCACTTAATGGCTTGATATTTTTCCCATAAGGCTAGGATACCTAAAAAAGCCATTAAATGATAAAGAGGAATCATTAATAAAGTGAATTTTTCAGCGACTAATCCACCAAAAATGCTAGCCAGTCCAGCCGTTGTCCACATCTCCAAATAATGATATGGCTTAGGTCCATGATAAGCGGTATCTACGGTATTAAAAAAATGATAATAATTTTCTTCTCCTGTCACCCCTAAATAA
>CAZSKN010000133.1:0-1644 GCA_964607445.1 uncultured Caulobacterales bacterium | reverse complement strand
TTAGCGAACATTTGAAGGGCGTCTTCATGCCTATTAAGGTGCTTATAGGTGAGGCCTAAGTAAGTATGCACTGAACTGGAATATGGGTTTACTCCTCTGGCTGATAGGAAGTAGGTAAGGGCATCCTCATATTTCTCTTGTTTCATGAGAATATTTCCAAGTCCCCAGAGGATCTTATAGTTCTTCTGATTATCTACAGAGAGTCCCTTTTCAAAATAGCTTCTAGCTGCTTTAGTATCTTCAATAGAAACAAATTCATGTCCACAGAGAGCAAAGGCTAATGAATATCTGGGGTTGATCTGAATAGCCCTTTTGAAGAATTTGATGGCTGCTTCATGTTCATTCTATACTGAATAGGAGTTTCCTACGATAACCCAAGTCTCAGGCATGTAGAGATTCTTAGTGAGAACTCTATTAGCTAATAAACAGAGGTCATATTGCTTCTTTAATCTCCATAAGCAAATTGAGTAAGAATCTAGTCCTTCAATTCTCCAAGGCTCCTACTTAATCATCTACTAAAAGACTTTCTCTGCTTTATGGAACATCTACAATTCCATGTAAGACTCTGCCTTTTTAGTTAATGCCCATCCAGTCTATTGGTGATTCCCTGGGAGGCTATGGATGGCTTCTAAAGCATTTTGATTCTTAAACATTGTTGAAAAGTTCAGACATCTAGCATATGCTTGTAATAGATTCATTAATCCATCATTACTAAGAGGATCTTACAACTGTTCAGGAGTCCTATCCCTCTACTATACCTCTTCTCTTCCTGAATTAGGGTCAAATGGAGCTACTCTGTCTCCTCTACCCTCACTTGATAAATCAGGTAAAGATTGGTAAGAACTATCCTGAGATACACTTAGCTACCCTGATGAATCTCAAGGGTGCTGAATAGGGGCATTCTCATAATTTGGAACTGTTCTAGTTTGATTTGGGGTCCTCATAGTTGAATCAACTTCATCAGGAACCTATAGGTTGTAATCCCCTCCTTGTCCTGAAGTCTAAGCTTCTCCTGACCTTTAGTGAACCCTTTGCTATCTGCTCACTGGAGTATTCAATTGATGAGACACTCGTAAGCCTTGGCTAGGAGAAACAGTATTATCTTGCCCTCTAGATGGTCCTAAAGTCCTTGTCTGACTCTGAATGATTTTCAAATTAGCATCTGGACTGAACTAATATGTGGTAGGGAAGATCTCACTGACCTTAAGTTGGTTCTTATAAGTCACTAATTTCTCATAGGCGCACCATAGAGTTGGATTCTGTTTCAAGGCTTCCTCAAAGTATTTGATAGCTTTCTCTTTCTAACCTTTTCTATCCTTGATTAACCCTACAAGGTAGTACCCGGCAGCTCCTTTAGGAATTTCCTTAACATCCTATTGAACAGAGCTTCTACTTGACTAATGGCTATCTTTAATCTGGTTAAACAGGGCTTTCTCAGCCATTGTAAAATCATTTATTTTCATTGCTACCTAGGCAAGCTTATATCAGCATTCTTCAGAAGTGCATGATATCAAAATTTCATAGGCTTTTGCATATTTCTATTCCCCACAATAGCATTTTGCTAATAACAGTCATGTATCTTCATTATCACATTCAGCCAATAATCTTTCAGCTAAGAATGAAGCATTAGGATATAGCTCTTAC
>CAZSKN010000132.1:0-1683 GCA_964607445.1 uncultured Caulobacterales bacterium | reverse complement strand
CGCCATAAGCCTTCGCCAAAGCCATAGCCGAGCCTTCGCCTGCACATTGTGCAATGCGCTGCAAGACTTCTGGCAAATGGTCGAAGGTCTGTTCCATCAGCGCAGCTGGTCGCCCAGGCCTTCACGTTCAGCCCAGCCTTTCAGTCCTTCGATAACCTTGTTACATTGTGATGGTGTGCAAAATTCTGCACGATCGCATTCAGTCATCTTCTTCACAAAAGCATCTGGAAAGCGCGTGTTGACAACATCGCCGCGTTTCAAGATGCCCCAGATTTTATATATTTTTCTAACTAGCGGGTCAGATGAAGCTTTGCGCCATTCGGAATCCTTATGGGCATCTTTGGGTCCATGCTCTTGCATCTTTGCGACACAGCGCTTGGCCGCTTCCCAGGTGATGCCTTTGGAACTTTCACGGCCTATCTGTCCCATCAGGATGGCACGGAAGATGTCATCGCTGATGTTGTTCTTTTTGCGTTCAGCGTGAAGCATTCTTAGCGCGGCGCTCATGACTTCATCTTCTGAATGCGAATTGTGCCGAACAACAGGTCCAGCATGATAGTTGTGCCGCCGATGGACATGCCTAGCCGATATTTCCAGCCAGCGCCGAAACGTGGTGCCGCGCCAGTTTTCAATGAACGTGGGTTCAGCATCGCACCGGTTTTTGAACCGTGCCAATTGTAGCCTTTTTGCCAAGGCCACCTGGAAGCTGTAATTTTAAAAGGGCCAACTCTCATGACATCCCCCGCAACGCTTGTTCCAGCTGCCCGATTAAAGCCGTTTCTTTGCGGGCTTCAGCTGACATCCTGGCGGATTTAATATGGTTCTTCGAACTCATAGCCGCAGCGTTTTTGGTCAGCAGACTTCTGCGTTTCTTCGCTTCATAAATGCGGTCTTCAATTTCGTGAATGGTCGACATATCCATTTCCTTTGAATGTTGAATTAAGCCACAGCTTCGCCGGCGGAAGTTAATCGCTTGCGATCTTGTTCGGACAATCTGCCGCGCGCGCAGTAATCCACGCCGCCAGTGTGATAGTTTCGCTTTTGATAAAGCTCGACATGGGCATCATCAAAAAGAACACGGGCCGTGTGGAAGACCTTGTTGACGCCTTCCGCATATCGCGGCCATGTGCTGTTGTAATAAACGTGAACTTGTCCACGCTGTAATTTATGAAGTTTTGCGATGTGTTCTTGAGGACTCATGAGCCTTCCTTTCAATTCGTTTCTTTGCGGATAATTCCGCGCGCAGTAGGCGTTCAGTCGCCGCCTGCAATTTTCCAAGATTAACCAGCTTGTTTCCTGGCCTGGCTCTTTGGTTAGCCAAATAACGGTGCTTCCATTCTTTCCTGGCCGCCACGACATCGGGGTCATTATCAATTCCGAATAAGTCGCGAGGTCCAGTCACTTCATCCCCCTGTTATTCTTAAGTGCTTCAGTAACTTTCGAACCTGTTCCGATGTGACAGATGGAAGGTCTTGACCGCTCAAATATCCTCTTTTGCGAACCCTGTTTAAGCGCTGCTTAATCTCTTCACAGTTCCAGCCATCATTGTGCCAGTTCCAAATTTTCAAGCTTTCTCCTGTTGTAAACCCGGTCATGTTTTGACCTCGTCGAACTTTTCAGCTTGATGACCCCAAGTGTCCCAGCCTTCGCGGGTCTGCCGCGAAAACAATTCCAGACGTTTGG
>CAZSKN010000131.1:0-1709 GCA_964607445.1 uncultured Caulobacterales bacterium | reverse complement strand
CGGAACCAGAAAAGGTGATTGCGCCGATCGCAACACCCAGAGACATCTCAACGATGGATTGCAAGTGAATATGGCCAGGCTCACCAATACCAAAAGCTTTTGGTGCCAGAAATGCCGCCCATGCGATGAACACCGCCGATAAACCAACAAGAGAGTGAAACGTTGCCACCAATTGCGGCATTGCGGTCATCGCAATACGTTTAGCAATCACACCGCCACCGACGCCGCCAATACCTATACCAAGAGCAATCAAGGCCCAAGTGCCGAAGCTTTTATCTTCAAGTGCAAAGAATGTGGTGATAATGGCAATGGCCATCCCGATCATTCCATATTGGTTGCCACGGCGCGATGTTTCCGGTGAGGAAAGCCCGCGCAGGGCCAGAATAAAGAGGATACCTGCTACGATATAGAGGAGTGCTGTGAGGTTTGCTGACACGAATGATCCCCTATTTTTCTTTTTTCTTGTACATGGCGAGCATGCGTTGGGTGACTAAAAACCCGCCAAATATATTCACACTGGCAAGGATGACGGCAATAAAGCCCAAAAATTTCGGAAGCAATCCGGCTTCAGACCCTACCAGATTGGCACCAAGCGCGATCAAGGCACCGACAATCACCACCGATGAAATCGCATTGGTCACAGACATCAGCGGCGTATGAAGCGCCGGAGTCACCGACCAGACAACGTAATAGCCCACAAAGATAGCGAGCGCGAAAATTGCCAATAGATAAATGAAGTCCGACGGACCGCCGAGCGATTCTGAGAAATTTAATAGCGCGTCGGCCACTCCTCGCGCCTGATCAGCAGACTCTGCAGCAAGGATGGCATTGTCTCCCGCACCGGCGGCCGCTTTTTCTGCAGCAAAAGCGGCCTCTTCAGCGGCACGCACTGCCTCTGCGACGTCATCTTTGGTCAGTTTTGTATCCTGGATCATCGATCTTATGTCCTTATACAGAAATCAGGTTCTATTTAGTCGTTATCATGTTCAGTATGAGTGTTTTCATTATCGTCCAGAACCACTTGGGCTGTAACCTCAGGTGCCTCAATGGCGGCGGCTACAGGAATTTCCGGTGCAAACTGTGGGTGTATAACGGCACCATCACGGGTAATCGCAATGCCAGCAATGATTTCATCCTCAGGATCAAATACAAATTCGCCGCGCTCTTTGTCATGGAAAGCCGCCAGAAAATTATAAAGATTACGGGCGTAAAGCGCCGACGCATCTGTTGCGAGACGGCCTGGCACATTATTGAAACCAAGAATGACAACGCCATTTCTGTCGACTGCTTCTCCCGCAAGGCTGGCTGAAACATTTCCGCCCTGCTCCACAGCCAGATCAACAATCACTGATCCGGCCTTCATGCCATCGATCATTTCGTCATTTACCAGTTCTGGGGCCGGGCGCCCCGGGATTAGCGCTGTTGTGATAACTATATCCTGCTTGGCAATATGTCCTGTTACATATTCAGCTTGGCGCTGCTTAAAGTCATCAGACATTTCTTTTGCATAACCACCAGATGTTTCGGCGTCTTTCATCGCCTCTTCATCCACAGTCACAAAAGTTGCCCCAAGGCTTTCGACTTGTTCCTTGGCCGCATATCGCACATCAGTCGCGCTCACTACAGCACCGAGGCGGCGCGCAGTCGCAATAGCCTGCAAACCAGCAACCCCTGCACCCATTACAAAGACCTTTGCGGGAGCAATCGTA
>CAZSKN010000130.1:0-1726 GCA_964607445.1 uncultured Caulobacterales bacterium | reverse complement strand
ATACTCATCTTGCCACTCAGTGAACTCTTCTTCTTTAAGAACCTTTTGGGTGATTACCAGTGTTCTTAGACCTTCCATTCCCAAGTTCTCACAGGCTTCCATGATAATTCCTCTATGGGTAGGCCTCACCAAGTCTTAGATAACCACCTCTGCTCCTTTCAGATAGAAGATAATCCTCCCTGACTCCTTATGCTTGACCACTATACCCATTCTCTTGGTCTCTGAGCTAAATGGGAAATTGGCCAAAACCTCATATTCTTCCTATGTCCCATTTACAGCCTGAAGAACCACCTTATTTTCATCTCTATCTACCAATTGGTGCCCTAGAGAATCCACAAACTTTACCAGTGCCACTTCATCAGGAGAACTCGCCTAGAACTCTTTCTTGCCATCATCGTCGTAGACTGGAGTAACATTATGGCAGACCATGAGGGCGGTTGCCAGGTCTCTGGAGCTGAATTCTGGGTCTCTTCTTTTAGACCTCTTCTTGTCTTGGCCTGAGGAATCTTGCTCCATGTCTCCTAGAGGGCCTTTATAGCCTCCATTGACGTTCTCATCGATGAGAGCCTTGAAATCTGAAATGGAGTCCTGGTTGAATTGAGCAAATTCCATGCAGATTTTCTTCATGACCATGTCGTTTTGGGTTAAGGTACCTGTCTTATCTGAAAATAGGACTTGGACCCTACCCAATTCTTCAGGAATGGTTGAATTTCTGGTGATTGTCTCATGAATCGCCTTATCCGAGTCGATACACCTGGAATACCAGATTTTGGCCAGATCCAAGTTCACTCTCAAACTGATTGGAATGATAGAACTCAACAAAAGTACGAACCTGAAGAACTTCAGGGCGAAATTTCCATGGAACCCATTCAAAGCCACAATAGTTGCAGCAAATAGGACCATGAGTCCGAAGAGAATCTTACTCAAGAAGTTGATCTCCTGGTCCAAAAGCCCGACTTTTGACCTTGGATGCTGAGAGTTCATCTAAGCCCTCGTCTCCGCACCAGTGTGTAATACAAGCCCTACAATGTACCCTGAACTAGCCAAGACGGTATTAGCCCACATTGTGTTCTCCAATCCCAATGGCTCCGTCACATTGTAAGTCTGGTTCTCATAGACTCCCTCGAAGTCATAGATATCCTTGCTAGGAGGCTTCGCGGTTACTTCTCCCAATAACCCGGCTATTTGGTCAGGGTCCCCCTGTTCCTGGACATACCCCACTGCTCTTCTCAATTTCCAATCTGTTTCTCCGTCTAATTGATCGGTCCTGATGAAGACTTGCCCTGACTTCTCGGTGGTATACATGAGCACCAAATCAGCAGGCATCCGCTCGTTTTGGTTGACTTTTATCAGTTGCCCGACCTTAATGCTCTAAGAACTGGTCATCTTCCATCCACCTTTTCGCCAGACTGAGTACTTATATTGGTTGATCTCCCTGTCTCTCTTCATTCTAGCTATGTCGTCAAGGGCCTCTTTGATCATAGTGATGAGAAGCACAAAAGCTAATGGTGCCACAAAGGTAAACAGAAATCCGACTCTTAAGGCCTTCACAAATTGACTCAAGGCAATTAAGAGGAAGAACAAGTTGAAAAAGAATTTGAACTGGTTGTAGAGGACTAGTGGAACAAAGGAGATAATGTTGTATTTCTAATTGTTCAGTTTGTTAGAGGGGAAGCTGCTAGGCACTGTCTTTCCATTGAGGTTGAGGATCCTTGGGACGAACAGG
>CAZSKN010000129.1:0-1726 GCA_964607445.1 uncultured Caulobacterales bacterium | reverse complement strand
AAAAACAGATCATTTTGCTATTTGTTCAAAGCAGCCACCTCGGCAGCTGTTGGCCGAGGCCGTGTAAAAAGTTCGTCTTGGCGTGTTGAAAATGACGGCTACGAGGAGTTTTGGGATTGTTGCTTGATTTCGGTTGTTTTGGACGCTGGAGGGACGGTTGATACGCCGTGATCGGCCTCTGGGGTTCCTATGATGGATTGGCGAGCAAATATGCGCCCGATCAGGCCGCGATGGCCCGCATTAGCGCTTTCACGCCGATGATGTTCATGACACGGGTGAGATTGTAGGCGAGGACATGCAGCGCCATTTCGGTGGCGACATTCTTGAGGCGCTTCATCTGGAAATGCGTAGCTCCCATCCAGTTCTTGATGGTGCCGAACGGGTGTTCGACGGTCGAGCGCCGCATCTGCATCGCACCTGGGTTTTCATCGAGGCGCACCTGCATGTCTTCAAGCAGATGTTCGTGTTCCCAGCGGGAGACGCGCCGCTCCTTGCCTGTGGTGCATTGGGCGTAGAGCGGACAATTCGGACAGCCGCTGTAATAGTATCGCCGCAGCGTCAGGCCTTTCTCGTCGCTTGAGTAACGAAAGGTCAGTTTCTGCTTCGCCGGGCACAGATAGACATCCTCTTCGGCGTCGTAGCGGAAGTCCTCCTTGACGAAGAGGCCCTTCTTGCGGTTCGGCGATGTAGCGGACTTCGGCACAGTCGGGGTGACACCGATCTGGGTGCAAGCCCTGACTTCCTTGCCGCTGAAGTACCCGCGATCAGCGACCACATCGAGCTTGTCCACCTCAAGGACTTCCTTCGCCGCTTGCGCCATGTGGCTCAGCTGCTCCCGGTCGATGCCGACATTGGTAACCTCATGGGCGACGATCAGATGGTGTTCGGGATCGACCGCGCTTTGCACATTGTACCCGACAGTCGCCGTTCCTGCGCCCTTTGAAGCCATGGCACGGCTGTCGGGGTCGCTCAGCGATATCTGGGTGTTTTCCGAGACCTCCAGTTCGCGCCCGATCTCTTGCAAACGCCTCACCTCTTCGCGGATGCGCTCCAGCTTGTCCTGCAAGTGCTCGACCTTGGCCAACTCGGTTTCCTTGCGGTCCTGCCGATCCATACGGTCGAGGTCTTCGAGATACCGCGCGGCGCTCTTCTCCAGATGTTCGATCCGGTGTTTCAGCTTCGCCGGGGTGAAGTTGCGGTCCCGGTGGTTGACCGCCTTGAACTTCGAGCCGTCAATGGCCACGCTCTTGGTCTTTGCAAGAAGCCCGAGCTCCCGGCACAGCGCCACGAACCGAGCGCAGACCTTGCGGATCGCCTTGCCATTATCCTTCCTGAAATCCGCGATGGTCTTGTGATCCGGGGCCAGACGCTCCGTCAGCCACATCACCTCGACATTCCGGCCCGCCTCTCGTTCAAGGCGGCGGCTCGACTGTACCTTGTTGAGATAGCCGTAAATGTAGAGCTTCAACAGCATCGACGGATGATATTTCGGACGACCCATCCGACCCGGCGGAGTCCGGTCCAGCTCAAGCGCCGCTAAATCAAGCGCATCAACGAACACATCAATAACCCGGACCGGATTGTCCTCGTCGATCCAGTCCTCAAGGCGCTCCGGAAATAACGCGCTCTGCTGTCGATCAGCACCTTCGATATATCCAGACATCACACCCTCCTGCCGCCAGAAGGATTGTAGCAAAAATCACCGACTTTTTACACGGCCTCGGCC
>CAZSKN010000128.1:0-1756 GCA_964607445.1 uncultured Caulobacterales bacterium | reverse complement strand
TTGTTTGCCATTTCAGATGGTTTTAAAAGTTAAAAAAAGGTATTACGATTCATTTTGCAACATTGTTGCAAAACGACGAAAAATATTTTATTACGATATTGTTAAGATTTAACTACCTTTTAAAGGTAATAGTGTAAACCTATTTTTAAAATATTTTGGAATGGGTATTGGCAATTTATTAAAAAAAGACTTTTTAAGAGACTTCAGATTCTAAGAGTAATAATCAGAAATATTATAGGGGTAACCAATTTAATTCAACCTAGCAGTCATTTCCTTAGTAGCATGAATAATCTTTTCTAAAGTCTGAATTTTAGCTTTACTAGCCTGAAAATTAATAATGGTTCTTTCTCCATTTTGAGTAAATGTTCCTTGGTCTAATTCAGGACCTAGAAATCGTTGAAAATGTAATCGCAATTCGGCTACACTTTCATTAGGTAACTCAATCAGACAATTGGCAAGTTGGTCATTGTATTTATGATAGCTGATGGTGATTTGTGTCATAGAAGAATTTTGATTACTGAATAGCTGATATTCGATAACCAAGAAAGGCATTAATACAGAGAATAGCAATACCTTATTTTATTAATTTATCTACCATTTTCTATTCTATTTTTTAGCCTTATCCGCTATATTTTGTAATTCTTGAATCGTTTTGGAGCGTTTAAGAATAGGATAGACGAAGTTGTAAGTATCTGTTAATAATCTTTTACGTTCTTCCAATTCTTCTACATCCCATTGAATCAGCATGGCATCAACTAATTCCAAACTATTCATAACTATCAAGTCAAGAACACTTGCAAAATCTCTTTGGTTACGGTCGGTAGGCGCATCAGGGTTATTTAATCGCCATTGTTTAGCGGTGAACCCAAACACAATTTCATTAATCATGTTAGCCTCCGCAGCGAAAGGCAGGCGTTTTTTATAAGGTTGGGGATGAGTTAATAGTCGTTCATCTACTTTAGATAATAAGGAAGTGATTAGGACAGAGTAGGAGCCTGCTGTAATGAATCTTTTAATGTTGAAAGGGTCACCAAGCCTCATTTGTTCCTCTGCTTTGAGTCGTTGAAATTCTTTATATAAATATACCTTAAACTTAGGACTTAACCAGGAACAGAATTCTAGTGCTATATCACTATGTGCATAAGTACCCCCATATCGACCACTTTTAGCAATTATACCAATTGCACCAGTTTGTTCAATGAAAACACTTGCTGATATTTTAGAACGATTAATAGATGCAAATTTTCTAAAGGTAGTCATTTGACTACCTTTAAAATTAGGATTATGTACTTCTTCCCAAGTTTCTAAGTAGGTAATGGTATTTTGATTACGCAGCCAACTTTGTATGGTAACATTAGGCTTGTTATCACTACTGCTTTTTGCAATATCCGATATAGAAACATATCCATCTTTATCAATAGCTATATCAATCCCTTCAACTCTTAAATTCTGATTTGCCATGTAGTAATTTTTTCAGAAAGATATTTTTTATATTTCTCAGGGTTGATATTTAGGTAAGTCCGTTATTGCAAAGATAGTAAATTTTTAGGATTAAGAATCTATATTATATTGATTCTAAGGATAATATTACCTCCTTCAGAACCTATATTTTTTTGATATTACATATCCATTTCAGCCTGCCTGTTTTCTAAAATTATAAGGTTTAATAACTTTAAAAATTAATGGTGATTAGTTTGTAAATCCAAAGGGTCAATAGCCACCCCCTCAAAAAATACTTCGTAATGTAAATGAGTAG
>CAZSKN010000127.1:0-1759 GCA_964607445.1 uncultured Caulobacterales bacterium | reverse complement strand
TTGAGGATATCCACGATAAGCATAAGCAAGAGTTTCTTAGAGGGCATGATATGGAAATCTCAGCAATGGCTGTTTCCAACTCTGGAAGGATGCTTGCTACTGGTCAAGTTGGAACCGTCTTCCAGAAGAATCCGGAAGCTCCAGTTATCCTTTGGGATTTCACCAATAAGGCTCCTCTGGCAGTTCTAAAGGGATTAAGCATTGCTTGTAAAAGGCTTCAGTTCTCTCCAGATGACAGATTCCTCGCAGCTATTGGGGAAAGCAATATCATCACTATTTGGGACACTAATGATGGCTCTGCTATTTACACAAGAGTATTTGAGATCGTACCTATGTTCTTATCTTGGGGAGATATTCTAACTGATGCAAATCCTAAGCACCCTTCATACATCATTGTTACTGGTTTCTCAAACCATGTGAATATCAACACTTTAGAATATGATATCGCTAGTCTTCAGTATTTCTTAAAGGAAGGAACTTGCCAACTGCCAAACACAGGACTCATCAGAAATTATACTTTCTCAGTGGTTAACGGAGACATGTTGATGGCAGGAACAACTGGAGGTGAAATTTGCCTTTTCTCAATCTATTCTCAAATCTACAGAGCCACCATGCCTCTCTCTTCAAATGGACTTTTGTCTATGTGCCTAATGGGAGATAAACTATTCGTAGGAGGAGGAGACGGCAAAGTAAGGAAACTCTCCACCAGTGGAGGAAAATGGAATTTATCCCATGAAGCCCAATTAGATGGAAAGGTCACTTCTTTGAGTCTTTCAGCTGACTAGAAAGAAATTCTTGCTGGAACCAGCCTCTCTAAGGTCTATAGGCTTTTGTCAAGCGACCTGTCATTCATGGTTCATACTGACGCTCATTTCTCATCAATTTCCTGTATCGCCTTTGGAGAGACCAGTGATAGATTTGCAACCCTTGATGAGTCCGGTATCTTAAAGCTTTGGAATGGAGCAGAATACAAGACTGAATTTACTGCCTCAGGAGGAAATGAAAGTTCAGGCTCCGCACTCTGTATTGCTAAAGATGATGGATCAATCATTTCTGGTTGGAGAGATGGAAGCATCAAAGCTTTTGACCCAGTTAATTAGTCTGTGCTCTGGGAAATTTCAGGAGCTCATAGAGGTGCTTGCACAAGCGTTTACGCTGACGAGAATTATGTGCTTTCTGGAGGTCAGGATGGAGCAGTTAGAATTTGGGCAAGGTTGAATAGGAAAATGCTGATTCAGTTCAATGATCATTTCAAGGATGTAGTGGGACTGTTCCCGGATGTAAAAGAAAACCATATTATCCATTCAGCTTCTATTGACAGATCAATTTGCACTTATGACTTAAAACAAGAATGCAAGATTAATGGACATCAGACTAAGAATGGAGCTCTTTTCGCTTTAAGTCAAAGAAAAGATAATGAACTCGAACTCGGTAAGTTTTGTTAACCCTAGTGTCTTGCGGCCAAGGAGCACCAATCTATTTCTGGGACTGTGATGAGCCAGCACCTGTTGGGGAGATTGTCTACCCCTACAAAGTCCTCACTCTTATGGTGTCCCCTTCAGGAAGGTTTGTGGCCTTCGGAACAGAAACTAATGAGGTCTTCGTCTACGCTATTTCTGGAACCATATTTAGCCAGGTTGGAAAAGGAGTTGGGCATTCAGCCCCAATCTCAAAGCTATCATGGACTCCTGATGAGAAACAGATTATCACCGTCTCAAGCGACAATTCAATCTGCATCTGGAATTTCTATGGAGCAGGT
>CAZSKN010000126.1:0-1772 GCA_964607445.1 uncultured Caulobacterales bacterium | reverse complement strand
TATCCTAACCTATGATAGCCCCTCTAGCGTGGATAGGAGGCATTGTAGAAGAGTCATTCTATGTGTCATGGGTCTCTACCCTATTTTGCAGCAAATCATGCTGGGTAGCCTAGAGGTCTCCTTCCTAGCCGTGCTCGTCTTCCTGATTATTCATCTACACGGATTGGTCCTCGATAGCATTGTCTTTATGGGCGGCAGGTCCTCCTAGCTCTCACTATAGCTCATCGATCTCGTCCATGGGCCTCACCTTCAATCCGGCCCCTGCTGGAACTCTAACTGAACCAGTCTTCGAGTTAATCTTAGCAGCAACGCCAAGCTCGTCCAAATCGTAAGTGAGGAGCTTTGGTCCCAATGTGTTGGTGGCTATAGCCCCAATAGGAGCTGAAATAACAATTGAGATAATTGAGGTAGTAAGAATCAGGAGTCCATATTCCTCATACTCTGCTCTAAGGTCAGGGTCTTCAATGTCTCCTCTAGCCTAATCCAAAATGATCCCACCGATTGCGGCCTACACTGTGGCCTTAGGAAGCCAAGCAAATGCGCAAAACAGCTTTTCTTTCCAAGTGTATTTCTTAGCAAATCCAACAAAGAATGTGGCAACGAATCAGAATCCCATTCCAAATAAGAAAATCCCTAGCCCTTGCAAGATATGCTGCCACTTTACTTCAGTGATTCTGATTGCAGCTCCCACACTTCCAAATAACAGAGGCATTAGAACCATCCAGAAGTACTTAAGGTGGTCCTCTGGCTTGTCATGCTTCCAAATGCAGTGAAGAATGTATCCGAAGATAATGACCCCCATATACTTCGTTTCGTGGAATTTCAGGAGCTCGGAAAAGACCAGTATAACAGACACAATAAACACGCACAATGGGAACTTGAACCAGTTATTGAGTTTCAGAAGCCTGAAAATCCATCCGAACACAAATCCGAAGAGAACGCCTAGAGCGATTCCTGTGGCTAATTGATAGACATTAGCCAATAGAGCAAGCCAGATGTTCGTATCCTCTCCTCCTAGGCCATTCATGCCTAGGGTGGCAAAGATTCCGAAGAGAGTGATAGCTCCAATATCGTCGAATGATGAAGCTGCTATTAAGGTTGTTGGGATTCCTTTCTTAATTCCAAATCCTTTCTTTGCCAAATCAAGCATAGACCCAACTAGAACTGCTGGCGAAACTGCAGCACACACAAAACCAAGGGCGTATGCCAGAGCGAAAGGAATTTTGAATACGAGAAACGCTATAAGCATCACACTCGTTGCTTCTACGAACTATGGAACAAAAGTGTATAGGAACACTATAAGCCCTTTGCCCTTGAAACTGAGTTCCAATCCTCCTCTGAGCAAAATGATCATTAGGCAGAACATTCGAATATAGCTAGCCCAGACGTCGTTGTAGGCCTGTCTCTGCCAGGTAAACATATTTCTAGCAATGGCTCCGCAGAGAATCATGACAACGAGGGGAGGAATTTTGACTGGCCCCAGCAAAGCTTTGGTCTTGCACTTCCAAAAGTTATAGCCATTCAAGCCTCCTGTCAGTAGACCCCCTATTAGAGCAAATACCACCACAATAGCAAGTGATAGTAAGTTTTCCCACCAGTGGTACCCATTATTGATCGAACCGGTTGCTCCACCTGCCATTAGAAATAATTTAACTCAGCAATCAAATCTCCCCAATTACTCTGAGTAATCACCCCAAGTGCAATTAAGGTAATCTCACCAAATTGAAATGGGGTTTTGGGGTTTTGGGGTTTTGGGGTTTTGGGGTTTTGGG
>CAZSKN010000125.1:0-1785 GCA_964607445.1 uncultured Caulobacterales bacterium | reverse complement strand
CCGCCTTTACGGAAAGCCCGCGTCAATACGGCGTAACCGTACGGACGAATTTCTAACTTCGGATCGAAAATAAAAACCCTATAGCGGTGATCACGGCTGGCAGACGTTGCATTTATGTCGTGATGAGTATGGCTGGCTGTTAGGGAGAGACGGGTGAAATTGGAGTCTAAAATGGATATTTACGAGCAGCACTACATTAATGGCCAATGGATTGACTCTATTGGCGGGACGACGCATCACGTTATTAATCCAGCGACTGAAGACGCTGGAACCCAAATCACCTTTGGTACGCCGGCCGATGTTGATGCAGCCGTCGTGGCAGCCCAAAAGGCTCTAAGAACATTTCGTAACACAAGCCGGGAAGATAGGGTAGCCTTGCTCGGGCGGATTGTCGAAGAGTATCAAAAGCGTATGCCAGACATTGTGCAATCCTTGGCCAATGAACTTGGCGCACCTGTCAGTTTTGGTGAAGCCGCGCAAGGGCCGGCAGGGCTCGGTGCCTTTATAGGAACCATTGAAGCTTTAAAGTCATTTGAATTTGCTCAGCCCCAAGACAATTATGTGGCCATGTATGAGCCCGTTGGTGTTGTCGGTATGATAACACCGTGGAATTGGCCGCTTAACCAAATCGCGTTAAAAGTCGCCCCTGCAATTGCCGGCGGAAACACAATCGTGCTTAAACCTTCCGAAGAAACACCGGGTTGCGCGGCGATCCTTGCAGAAATCATGGAAGCTGCGGGCGTTCCAGCCGGTGTTTTTAATCTGGTGCAAGGGGATGGGCCGACAGTTGGAAATGCTATCGCGACGCATCCGGATATTGATATGGTCAGCTTCACCGGATCGACACGCGCGGGCGTTTTGGTCGCCAAAGCGGCGGCAGATACGGTAAAGCGCGTTCATCAGGAACTTGGCGGCAAAGCTCCGAATCTTGTATTGCCGGGGGCGAATTTGGCAGAGGTTTTGCCGCCAACCATTAGCGGTGTTTTACTGAACACCGGACAAACCTGTATCGCGCCAACGCGTGTTCTTGTGCAAAAGGATCAAGTTGGCGAAGCTGTCAAACTTGTTAAAACGATTGTTGAGAGCACAGAGGTCGGAGACCCAAAAGTCGCAGGCGGACATATCGGCCCTGTTGTGAACAAAGCGCAGCATGAAAAAATCAAAGGTCTTATTCAATCGGCTATCGATGAAGGCGCAACATTGGAAGCAGGTGGCCCTGATCTTCCGGCCAATGTAAATCGCGGGTTTTATATTCAACCGACTTTATTAAGCGGCGTGACGCCGGATATGCGTATCGCAAAGGAAGAAGTCTTTGGACCCGTTGTAACGATCATAAGTTACGATAACTTAGATCAAGGCGTAGACATCGCAAATGATACGCCATTCGGATTATCTTCGGTAATTTCCGGTGATCCAGCAAAGGCTGCCGAGATTGTTCCGCGCATTAATGCCGGTATGGTGACCATTAATGATTGGGGGCCGCAAATGGGCGCACCATTTGGCGGGTATAAGCAATCCGGAAATGGCCGTGAAGGCGGCCTATATGGCTTGAAAGACTTTATGGAGGTCAAAGCTGTCAGCGGATTACCATCATAATTTCCTTCTGCTTCCAATTCATTCTGTGTAAGATAGTTTTTCAACCGCTTTTTACTGTCCCTTAAAAGTATAGAAATATTATGAAACCAATATCCCCAAATTCCATAGTGCCAGCCTCTAAAGTCAAATCTCCTGTTTTTGAATGGATGTATAAGAGCGGCGGTCCGGTTATGATGACCGGTAATCAGG
>CAZSKN010000124.1:0-1806 GCA_964607445.1 uncultured Caulobacterales bacterium | reverse complement strand
CTATCATATCTAACCCTCTTAGTTTTGAACAGGAGCTCTGACAGAAGGTCGGCCTCAAATCCAGCTCTTTTATGAGCGGCCCAGCCTTCCTCATCAAATAGCTCAGATATTTTGACATTCAGAATGAAGGAACGATCAACTTTGAGAACTTCTACCGCGGTATTGAGAAGATTGGAGTTATCATGGAGAAGGAGACTCTCCAACACATTTTCGACAATTTCTATGACTAGGACAAAGCTGGAAGCATTGACTATAAGGCATGGTCGAACTACGTTTGCGGGGATAAGCACAATGATATCACTGCCAAGGCTCCACATGCTTACTCTCCTCTCAAGAAAATGGGAGTTGTGCCAGACGACCATAAATTGCAACTCCAACGGTCGGGTCTTAACAGCGCCGGATTCCCCCTTGGCACCACCACTCATCACTATGACCCAGTCGATACTTGCAATAGAGCCAGTACTACTCATGAAGGCTACATCCAAAACGAGGCAAGGAAGACCCTCAGAGACCAGTTTGGAAGGCCAATTGATAACGATGGAAACTCGATCCACGGGTCCTCAGCAGCAAGCTATAGCGTTCACTCAGAGGATCAGTACATGATGCAGCAAGAATTTGCCAAGAGAGACGCTCCTAAGAGTCAATTGATTCTCCTTCAGAGGTTCAAGAAGCAGCTATAGGAGAGAGGAGGAAGAGGCCTCATCGGCCTTCGAAGGCAGTTCAAGCTCTTCGACACTAACGGATCAGGAGCCCTGGAGTACAACGAATTCGCTCAGGCCCTTAACGACTTCGAAATAGCCCTTCACCCAAAGGACATCGAGAATCTGTTCAGGACCTTCGATAGAAATGGGGACCAAAATATCTTTTTCGGAGAGTTCTTGCACACGTTAATTGGTCAGATGACCAAACTCAGATATGAGTTAGTTGAGAAGGCTTGGTAGAGGATTGATTCCACTGGAATTGGAGAGGCTCATGTGGGAGACCTGTTCGCAATCTATGATGGAAGCAGGCACCCAGATGTAGCTCTTGGAAGGATTGGCCCTGAGGACGCCACTCTTGATTTCAGAGAGAGTTTCGAAATGCATCACAATACCATCCACGATTACTCTCCTGACGCTCCTGTGTCAAAAGAGGAGTTTATCGAGTTCTACGCTTACATCTCAGCCATGACTGAATCAGACCATGTCTTCGATCAGGCAGTGACTGGCCCATGGAACTTGGATCAGAGGAACAACTTCGAGACCCTCCCTTATGCCGGCTGCCCTCAGTCTGTGATGAACATCAACTCTCACGAGAAATGGAAGCAAGATCATCACAAGAAGATGTTCGTCGGAAACGAGCATGACATTATCGCTCCTGCCTCTCAGAGAGGAGATTGGCAAACCAGCCATAAGGGGCTCTACCAGGACCCAATTGAGACAGGGTACCAACCCGCCGGAAACCCTTCTTGGCCTGCAGGATCCAACCCCACCTGGGCAGGAGGCCTCATGGACGAGGGCCAGAGAATGACTAAGCTCTAGAGCGACTACTATGACCACTAGGCTCAAGAGATAGAGCAATAGAACTAGCCAATGCAGTCTCAGCCAGAGCCTCCCGCTAGCCCAAGCACTTCTGCCTCAGTAGATGAGGTAGTTGGAAAGGTCAGGTCAAAATTGAGAGAAAGAGGAGCCAGAGGCTTCATCGGCCTTAGACGAGTCTTCATGATCGCAGATGACAACCATTCGTTCAGCCTCGACAAAGAGGAGTTCTCCAAGGTCTTCCATGACTACAGACTGAACCTCAGTGAGGATGAAATGCAGACCTTGT
>CAZSKN010000123.1:0-1817 GCA_964607445.1 uncultured Caulobacterales bacterium | reverse complement strand
CCGGTTCTGAAACCATAACGGAGACGGCGAGTGATGCCTTGGGCGAGTATCTCTCGATTCCGCCCACGATTCATGTGGACCAAGGCACGCCGATTAATGTCTTCGTTCAGCAGGACTTCCTGTTGTGAATGAAGAAACCTACCTCGTCAAAGCACTGGGGCCGCTGAGTGCTTTGCTCGACGACCCAAGCGTTATCGAGATTGCCGTCAATCCTGATGGAAAGGTCTGGATCGAACGCTCGGGCGACGCGCTGATGCGCTCTGCGGATTTAAGTTTGGCACCGAGTGACGCCCGGTTGCTCGCAACCCAACTCGCTGGTCCGAAAAGCCTCGGGACGAATGCGCCGCTGGTGACGTCGAGTCGTCCGCGTGGCCAAGATGTCTGGCGCGTCCAGATCGTCGGGCCGCCCGTCACGACCAGCGGATACGCGGTCTCGCTCCGGCGTGACGTCCTTCGCGATGTATCGATCAAGGCGTTTGACTATATCTCAACGCCAGCGAGAAACGCGGCAATGCCGAGAGGCCGAACAAACCCCGAAGCGCATCTTGAAGCGGGTCGCATCACCGACTTCTTTGATGCCGCAATTGCTGCGCGCTGGAATATCCTTGTCTCAGGGGGCACGTCGAGCGGTAAGACATCATTCCTGCGCGCATTGCTCAAGGAAATCCCGGAAGATGAGCGCATAGTCACCATTGAGGATTCCAGGGAAATTCGATCACCGCATTCTAATGCCGTGAATCTTATTGCGGGTGAAACTGATGCATCAGGTCCGCTGAAATTGCTTGATGCCACGCTGCGCATGCGTCCCGACCGCATTCTCCTAGGCGAAATCCGGGGCGTCGAGGCCTCGAGTTATCTTGAGGCGATCAACACTGGCCATGACGGATCTATTTCGACCATCCACGGCAACTCGCCCGCCGCAGCGCTGGAACGGCTGGCCTTCCTTGTCATGCGGGCAGGGCTTGGTCTATTGCGCACGGAAATCGTGGATTACGCTCGAAGCATCATTGATTGCGTTGTGCAGCTCGAACGGAGGGAAGGACGTCGGTGCATTTCGCACATTGAAATCTGCGATAGCGCGCGATGGAGGTTGACGGCGTAGTACGGCCCGGAGCCGTCATCGCGATTTCGCGAAGCGACGGTGGTGATAGGGGGCGGTGCGGTCACCGCATTAGTTGACGGAGTACGCCCACATCGCAGTTTCGATGGTGCCGCACGGCCTGAAGCGCATCGCCGGAAGCGAACGTCTACTTATCACGGGAACCCCCCGACGGTTTGGGTGGGAGGTCGACGTTCGCTGTCCTCGCGCACGGCAGAGCTTCATTATGTGAAGGCGGACAAGAGAAGCCTCTTACAAGTTTGGTTTCGGTATAGCGAACGAGCTGGTCATGAAGTCTAATAGGGTAGACCTTCTGTTGGAGAAGGAGGAGGGCAGCAATGACGGACGGTTTGCACACTATAAGGTAGGCAAGAGCACCTGCTCGAGCTACATTGGGTTGTGTGATCTATCAGACACCGACTATATCGCGTGACGGATCCACGCCACCCAAATCTTTTTTGATCGGATTTCCCATGCTAGCGCAACCCTAGATCTCCATACAAATTCGTTACGACGGATAGTTTTCTACCCATGTTTGATTTGCAGAGACTTCGGGGTTCGCCGAAGCTTGAGATAACAACCACATGAATTATGACTTTGCCACACTTTCCTTTACCGACTTCGAAGCGTTGTCGAGAGACTTACTCGGCCGAGAACTTGGCATTCGGTTTGAAGCTTTTACGGAAGGTGCCGACGATGGCATGGATGGTCGCCACGC
>CAZSKN010000122.1:1217-1821 GCA_964607445.1 uncultured Caulobacterales bacterium | reverse complement strand
TTACTAGATTTCATAGATGGGTAGCCAAATTGGAAATCAATCAAAATCACAGAAGACTCAGAATCACTACTTCATCTCTCTGTAATGTGCTGAAACATCCAAATGACAAGGGAGCTTTTGGGCAGAGAGGCTCCTGTGAATGTACGGAACAGTGATGGGGACACTCCGCTCCATTTAGCGGTTTCTGATGATATGCATGCATGTAAATTCAGCGAGATTCTCCTAAAGAAAAATGCAGATCCAAAGATTCAGAATGAAGAAGGGCAGACTCCTCTCCACTTGGTGAAGTGTGTTGTCTGTGCTAAACGACTAGGAGTGGCGAGTAACACTTTAGACAAGAAAGGAAGAACTCCGATCATGGACCTTATGAAGAATCCTAGAGGTGAGGCAACTGCCTTATTGCGAGCAATGATTGATAGCAAAGATGCTAACTTAGGGACTTGTAGTAAGGATGGTCTGAACTGCCTTTAAATGGCTGCTAGAATGGGTTCTGCTAAGTTTCTTCATATGTGCTTGTAACAAGTAATGACGCTAGGGCTGGTTAAAACAGAATAGCTCTTGTATAGCCTGACTTCTGAAGGCCAGGACCTCCTCACACTTTGCA
>CAZSKN010000122.1:0-1207 GCA_964607445.1 uncultured Caulobacterales bacterium | reverse complement strand
CCGCATAGGGTTTCCAGGTCTTTTATGGTATATATAGCCAAATTTTCTTATTTGTAATGTATAGAAGCTAAAAGCAAAACCTGTATGAGTTCAGTAATCTCCTAATGCAATTACAGGATCAAAGAAGAGCACCTCAAACAAACAAAGAGAGCTTTCGGAAAGTCTTAAGTGTATTTGGCCGTTAAGAAAATCTATAGTGAGCAGAATCAGCATGAAAGTCTCTGAGAGGATTCTCTCTCTTCTCCCGAAAAGGATAATTCATATGATGAGAGAGGGGAGGCAGCCTCCTCTGAAGAGAATAAGAAGGACATTCAGTATTTCATCAGGGAAAATGAGCATTTGAAGAAGAAATTGGAGTCTAAGTCTGAGGGGATGGGATTTGAGCTAAATGAGAATGAAATAACAGTTGGAAAGATGATAGGGGCAGGGGCATTTTCAGAGGTGTTTCAGGGGGATTGGAGCGGTACCGATGTGGTGATAAAGAGGTATTCCAGATCAAATGAGAATGCTGTTAAGAACTTCTAAAATGAAGTGCAGCTACTCAATATTATGAGACATCCAAACATCATCCTTTACATGGGCTACTATAAGACAGAGAAGTTCTATAACCTAGTAACAGAGCAGATGTGCGATAACCTGACTCAATTGCTTAGGGACCACTCTATTCACCTATCTCTCAAGAAGAAATTGGACATCGGTATAGAAATAGTGAAGGGCATGGTGTACCTTCATTTCGGGTAGAAGCAGGTCATTCTACATAGGGATGTCAAGGCTGAAAATGTGCTTATTAGTCGAAATAACGAGATCAAGATTTGCGACTTTGGGATTTCAAAGGATTGCCCTTGAGATAATGCTTATACGGTCACAGATGAGCCAATGGATAATATAGGGGATTAGGATAGCTCTCCTTGATAGACATAGACCATGGGAACAGTAGCTTAGATGGCTCCAGAGTTCATTCATGATAAAATCAGCTCTTAGAAAAGTGATGTTTATGCCTTTGGAATAGTCTTATGGGAGATTATGGCCAGGAAAGTCAGCTTTGAAGATTTGAAGGAAGCGTAGATAATCTATCAGGTGACTCATTTAGGAGCTCGGCCAGATATCTCAGAAGTGAAGATCAAGGACAAAGAGAAAGACTCGAAGATAAAGACCCTGATAGAAATGTGTTGGGCTTAGGACCCTCATGATAGACCAAATTTTAAGG
>CAZSKN010000121.1:0-1840 GCA_964607445.1 uncultured Caulobacterales bacterium | reverse complement strand
GGCATGAGTCAACAACAGTCATTAAAAATACTGGTTGGACTGTACCTTAAATATCCATACAATGATTAAAAAACCCCATTAAAAGTGATTGAACTGTCCCTTTTTTAAAATGTCGATGTATTATTGTCAAAGATGGTCATTTAAAACCTTGAGGCCGGCCTATGGACGGGCGTATGATATGTTGAAATCAAAGGATTAGTTGAAATTTGTAAGCTTCATTACATGCATATATTGCGACAATGCTATCGCTTAACCTAGAAAGTTTTGAATATGAGGCTTTATCATTATTGTCCTAAGTTTAACTGACACCTTTTAATGGTTATAATGTAAGACCAATTACATCAAATTAAGAAAAAGGTTTTCACGGCTAATAGGACAATCTGGGATTAATTAAGTTTGTGGTATCATGAGACAAGTTTATTTAACAGAGTTCAACTCAAATGTTATATGACTATGTTGTTTTAAGAAACAAAGATTGACACACTAGATAACTATATTGTTTAACAAATTAAATCAACTCAAAGATTGACACATAAGATCACTCTGTTATTTTACCAACGCATGTCAACTTATAGTTTTGCACTGAACACATAGTCTATAAGTCAAAGGATTAGTAATAAGGAAACTGCAGACGTGAACATAAATACATGCGCCCATAAATACAAGTCTACATTAAATATTGAACTAAAGTTATTCATTACGATGCAAACATAGGCTCAATTCCTTCACTGTCTCTTAAGTTTAGGATGTAGCGATCTCAACGCAACCAAACTCAACAGATATATATCCGATAGAGCTGATTGTTTGTGTGGTCACATTAATGAAGATGCACTTCACTACCTTTTTGTTTGTTCACGATTCGATTTAATTTTACTCAATGGCTGTCATCATATAAAATCACTAAAGCAAAGAGCTACATCCCTTAGGCCAGCTACCGCCCATAGCTTGCCTCGCTTGAACCTTATCTCCATTCAACAAACCAAATATTCTCATATCCATCTAGAGCCCTCAGCTGTCACTCGGCACAAACTACATACTAGTCATATTGTGTAAACAACTAAACGTTAATACCTAACTCAGACAATATGTGATATAAGACGTGCATTACATTCTAAACCCGATGCGAAAATTGAAGTTCTGCCAGCAGTATCAGCGAGCAGGGCACCCCACGCATTTAGTGTTACCCCCAAGGCGATTAGCGTCAGTCGCGAATTTAACAGAACATGTAGTTTTAAAAGGAACGTGTGTGTCTCATCAAAATATTAAGTCATTGCTAAATCTTTATAATAAATCAACCAATTCGTGATAAACAAAACAATCCAATTTAACACAATGCGAGATTTCAAGGCCAGCGTGCATGTTCCCTGCGAGAGTGATTGACAGGTAGCGCTGGCACCCCCAGGCGTGTGAGCGTGACCCAGAAGCCACATAGGCGAGCTGTCCACTGCATAGGGCCTGTTGTTAATTAATCAGAACATGATCTTTTGAATTCCATCTCATGGCTTAAGTATTCATTGTATCCAAATAGCTGTAAGATAAAGGTTGTTCATCTTTGAATGACGGACAATAGGAGATTACCAGTTTTTCGATCAACAAATTAATATTTAAGAAATCGTCCTTTTAAGACTTTAAAATGTGTGTGACTATTCACCATTACGATTATCGAAATGCTTATATCTGTCCTTTTTTCACAAATCCTTACTCCATCATCTGAGCTTTTCATGGAAACGATATCTGGTTTCGTTCTTGTGTTCATGATATAAAAATGTACAGTACCCACTGTGTGAAAAACTGTGTTGCGTTTACGTCATATTTTTGCCGTAAATATCGAAAATCAAAT
>CAZSKN010000120.1:0-1880 GCA_964607445.1 uncultured Caulobacterales bacterium | reverse complement strand
TTCCAACAGTTGTTTTTAGTCAGGAGTCGCCGAGAGCACAGGGTTTCACTCTGATGCACGAATTTGCTCACATCATCCTGAATATCTCATCAATGTGTGGATATATACCAAGGACGGGTGGAGCAAAGAGGCTAAGGCAAGTTGAGGAGTGGTGCGATAGCTTTGCGGGCGCATTTTTGATGCCGAAAGATGAGGTATTCACATTTTTTCCTGAATTTTCAAAGACTGTAGAAAGTGTTTCAGACGATTATTTGAGGCAAATCGCAAATAGGTTTTGTGTAAGTGACCATGCGGCTTTGATTAGATTGGTGAACCTAAAAATAGTAGCTTCAAAATACTATTGGGACGTAAAGAAACCTGAATTTGACAATCAGGAATATAAAGGCGGTGGTCGTTCTAAATACTATGGAACACGGTATGTAGGTAGCCAAGGTCAACTATACACTAAGCTTGTTCTTCAGTCATGGGGTAGCGGAATAATAACTAACCATAAAGCTGCTGAATATATGGGTATAAAGCGCTTGTCTCATTTGAATGATATTCGAAAGGACTTTAGCCCCTAGTGCCGCGTTATTGTTTTGACACTTCTGGCCTGTCTAAGGCTCTACAAGACATGCCTTCGGATGTCTTTGAAAGTCTGTGGGCATTTATCGAGGAGAGAATCGAAACAGGCGATATAGCGGTAACACGTGAAATCTATGAAGAGCTCATTCTTATTGATAATGGTTTTGGTGAATTTATTGAAGCCAACAAAGACAATATTCTTTTCGAGGTAAATCAGGACAACTGGGATTGGAATAGCTACCTCACAATAAATGCAGAAATTGTGGCCAACCAATACGACCATATTAGTGAGTATTCTGGAGGGTCACCGAAAACGGTTTGCCTGAATGATGTGTCTGGAGTTTCTCTCGCAAAGTCACTTGGCTTACCATTAGTTTCAGGAGAATCTATTACCATGAATCTTGAGCAAACAATGAAAAGGAAAATCCCAGACGTCTGCAACGCTGAAGATGTATTACATATGACCTTCAATGATTTTTTGAAAGCCGAAGGCTACAAAGGATAAAAGTAATAGCAAAGTGTATCTGAGTTAAGCCTAATGTCTGCTAAAAGGATCATTGAGACTAAGCCAATTCACCCTGAAACCCGACCGTTTCGTCATTGTGGATTTCAGAGAAGATTATTGCCGCGCAATCCCATACTGGCCCGTTGATAATTATAAAACATCTAAGCTATTTGTTTTAGATATTTTAGGCTGGCTCAATTGTTCCCCCTTGAAAGCACCTAAATCCCCCCAGTTTCCCCCAACTGGAGGTCTAGAAAAGAAGTCTGACTTTCTGACAGCATAAGTCCAGCCAATCAAAAGGACTTCGGCTATGTCGCCACAAAGCATACTTATCGGACAAATTATTATCGTCTTCACGACGATCATTTTGACGACGTGGTATGCAACGCAGTGGGTTGCATTTCAATTTGACTATGACGCGTATTTGGGGACTGGGTTATTCTCGTTTGGTCAGCATACCGTCTACGCGCCTTGGAACCTGTTTCCATGGTGGTATCAATTTGATGCTTATGCGCCGCAGGTTTTTAATAAGGGCGGCCAAATCGCAGCGGGCGGTGGGTTCGTCGGGACACTCTTTGCAATCATTGGATCTGTCTGGCGCGGCCGTGCCGCTAAAGGGCTTAATACATTCGGGTCCTCACGCTGGGCTACTGACAAGCAAATCGCTAAAGCGGGCTTGCTTGACGATGCAGGCGTATTCCTTGGCCGCACCAAGCATAACTATATCCGCCACGAAGGCCCTGAGCATGTCATGGCAATTGCGCCGACCCGCTCCGGCAAAGGTGTAGGCCTTGTTATCCCGACATTGCTG
>CAZSKN010000119.1:0-1889 GCA_964607445.1 uncultured Caulobacterales bacterium | reverse complement strand
TGAAGACAAGACGCTTCAAAGGCAACCCAATGTCAAAACATGCCGCATTGAAAGCCCTAACACCTGGTCATTTTAGCCACTGGCTGGCGCTCTTCAAAGACGTCTCAAACCGTACATTAGAAATTCAACAAGCCCAAGCCATGCAGACTATGGCTGAGCGTATCGGACAAAGCCTTCAAATGGGTCTCGCTTTTAACTTTGAGAAAGCAGGGCAAACTGACCACCCCTTTATCGATTATGGGATGCGTTTATCACATTAAGATTTGGGACAACGCTTCCGAGCCGTCACCGGCTCGCCCGCCTCGGCCATATCTATTTTCTCTAGCGATACGGCTATATTTGCGGTCCAATCACAGTAAACCTCTTTGGCTTCCCATTCGGATTCTGACGTCATCACCCCTGTTCTTGGGTTTACGAAAACTACAAAAGGAGACCAGACACGGTGCCAACCTGCGGCATTCGCCATTTCCGTCACGCCAAGTTCATCCGCAAGCGCAAGGCCGTGTTCAGAACGAGCGTGAAGGCGGACATAGGGGAGTTTAAACCCCTTGCCCGTAGCTTTATATTTTGCATGCTCGGTATTAGAAAAATACTGCGTCACATCATGACTGCGCAGGGGTTTGCGCGGATCCATAATCTCGGATTCGAGCTTGATGCAATAAGGGCATTTATTAAAGCCGAAGATAACCATGAGGGACTTATCCATGGCCTTGGCAGTCGTTAGAGCACGAGTGTAGATAGCTTTGGAATCGCGGCAATTATGATATTTTAGATCGCGCGGCACTTCATCCGTGCAGCCTTCTATGTGCGGTATGGCGTTATAATCAAGTGCGGCCTTAAAGATGGGCGCTGTCTCAAAAGCCGCGAGCTCTGCTTTTGGCGCAGGGGCTTGGGTCGATTCTTTTGAACCGCAGGCGGTCACCATGAGGCCGAAAAGTGTGATGGCAACTAAATCAAAACGCATGGTCAGTCCTTAAATGGCTTACCGCAATATCCGCAGAACAGCCCAAAAAACAATACTGTTTTTGCGAGGGCAAGCCCTCGCCTTAATTCTATTTTATGCCTGTGCCACAAACGCCTCAACAGCTGCGGCATCCCTTGGCGTAATCTCACCCTCGCCTTTGAAATATTTCCAGCTCCGTTCACATTTTGCGAACCCGGCTTTCTTTTTCATATCAGCAACCGTGATACCGTCTGCCTTTTCAGACAAGGTACATTCACTGACGATGAGGTAATCGGCGAGCGTATCACTTGGGTCAGCGGGTCTGGCGTAAGTTTCTTGACGCGTAATACCAAGCGAAGATAATGCAGTGACAAGCTCATTATTAGCCGGAGCCGTGACAGCCGCTTCAAGACTGGATTTAATCACCTTATCTTTACGCAACGGTTCAATCGTTTCGGAGGCTTGGGTGCGGAAGGCGCGTACGGTTTCTATTTGCGCCGCCATATCTGCATTGAGCCATTCTTTGGGTGCTTTACGGAAGAGTTCCATATGCACGGATTTATCATCACTTGGGAAACGTGTCTGCCAAACCTCTTCCATGGTAAAGCACATAACAGGGGCGAGCCACGTTGTCAGACGCTCAAAAATCTCACTCATTACCGTGCGGCAGGCACGGCGACGGGTTGAATTCAGAGGGTCACAATAAAGTGCGTCTTTGCGGATATCGAAATAGAAGGCCGAGAGGTCAACCGTACAGAAATTAAACAGCGCGGAGAAAATCTTCTTATGGTCGTGATCACGCACCAAGCCTTCATGCTCGGCTGTGATTACGGCGAGGCGGTGTAGTACCCATTTTTCGAGGGCTGGCATATCGGCGTAATCCACCGCATCGGCCTCATCATAGCCATCCAGCGCGCCAATCATGTAACGCAGCGTATTGCGCAGC
>CAZSKN010000118.1:0-1895 GCA_964607445.1 uncultured Caulobacterales bacterium | reverse complement strand
TCAGCCTCCTTAGACCACGCCTCCGTTTCCTCATCTTCTTCCAAATCACACAGGGGCAACCTTGGATCCTTTAATTCGGCTCTTTGCCCAGCACTTCATTTACAGGGTAGGATTTTGTGAGACTACTCAATCTCAGGCTAAGTTGTAGCATATTCCCTTAGGATAGCGTTTCAGCCACACCTCATTCTGAACAGACTGTATTTGAGCTTCTCCTTAGGCGGGGGTGTAGGAGCCCTCGGCTATTTGCAGTCTCTTTCCAACTAGAGTCTCTCTAACTTTCCCTTGCTTAATTGAAGAAAAGCTTCTTTCTTCTTTGGAGCTTCAGCTTCTACTTTTATCCTGTCAGGGTCAACTATTACTCCTTTGTGGGGCATCCTCTAAATCACCTAGGAAATCATGTAAAGAAGCTCTGGTGATACGCTTACTGCATCTTCTTTCGTTTCTGGTATGGGGAGGTCCACCTACTCTTAAGGCTCTTCTTCTTCCTCTGGGGGATGGAGGCCATCAATTTTCAATTTCACCTTGGTAAAGTCTTCAGTAACTTTTCTAGGCTTCTATAGCGTAGGAACTTTAATTGTGATCTTTGACTCTTCCTAGGACTCTTTCTAATCCTCTGAGGAATACATGCATTGATCGGAATCATCTGGCCTGAAATCGGGAGCCAACAGTTCTGGCAATTCGTTGTCAGGTGATTGATCGAGAGAACCAGTATTTTGAGCTAATTTCCATTCAGGACACTCTCCTGGCTTGTTCTAATTCTGCCAAATCTGCTATTTCACGAAGGCATGCTCTATATCTAAAGCATTAAGCTTCTTAGATTCTCAGCTATGGATCTTTGTTAACAGTGACCTTGTCCTTACGAGGTCTTTTCTCACCTCTTTCAGTTTCAACAGATTATCCCTTTCGAAATTGATGGCCGGGTTCTTCTTCCTCCTGGTCTTCATTCAATCTTGTTGCCTGGATCTAAATGAGACATAGGGGTCCGAATCGCTGAATGAGGGCTTTGGCTAGAACATTCTCAATAGGGGTCGTTTGAGCCTTAATCTCTCAGATCTCCAATGCTAGTAGACCTCCTTGAAAATTTCCTCGTCACAGTCTGGTATGTACTGCTAGACCATTTCCCAGCAATTCTCTTGGGATTCCATGAATTCTGCAGTACCAGTTAGCTTTTCAAACACATCAAACATTCATTCAAAGTTCTCAACTCAAAACGTTTCTCCAAATCTCTCAATGTAGCCTAAATCTTCAGCCGTCGCTTCATATGTTACAGATTCAAAATCGACGGTTTGACCTACCTAACAAATAACTACCTTATGTTTTCAAAAGACTATGGAAGTTTTCCCCATTGGTTTAAAAGCTACTCGCTCTCTTTCATGCTCCACAGTGGAACCATCTGAAGCACTAGCTGAGACTCTCTCTTGCTTTTGAATTTGCTAGGGCAACTGAATGCCCCTCCGTTTCTTCTGGAAGAGGGTTAGGATTCGGTCCTGCTGGTCGTGGCGCTCGGTGGCAAGGAACTGCTGGTACTCGGTTCGGTCCTCGAGTTGAGAATCACTCAGTTCCGCACATCAATTTCCGAAGCCCCGCTGATCCGAGGTTTTTCCCACGCCCTGGGCGCTGTATACCTCGTCCTCGCCTCCAGAATGACGGTAGAGGTCCTTGAAGGAAGAGAAGAGTTTTAGATCCTTGCCCTGATCCAGAGGCCGTTTTCTAGTGATGTGTCTTGAAAGTGATGCCATAGAAATCAATGGAGGAGAAAGGAAATATTATTATTTACTCAAGAAGTAATTCCCTTTTATAGATAAATGCGCACAGCTTGCTTAATATTTGGCAGATCTAAATCTGACGTTCAACTTGTTGGGGTTTTGGGGTTTTTGGGTTTTGGGGTTTTGGGG
>CAZSKN010000117.1:0-1949 GCA_964607445.1 uncultured Caulobacterales bacterium | reverse complement strand
CAAAATGGCGCATTAATGCCCGGTAGTATCTATCAAAATATAGTTGGCAATTCAGAATTAACCTTAGAGGATGCAGAGCAAGCAGCTAAGCTAGCAGGTCTAGAAGAAGACATCAAACAAATGCCAATGGGCATGCACACCGTCATTAGTGATGGAGCAAGTACTTTTTCAGGCGGACAGAAACAACGATTAATGATTGCTCGCTCCATTGTCCATAAACCAAGAATGTTATTTATGGATGAAGCAACGAGTGCTTTGGATAACCGAACCCAAAATATCGTCTCAGAAAGTTTGGACCGATTACAAGCCACTAGAATAATCATCGCTCATAGACTCAGTACCATTATCAATGCTGATAGAATTTTTGTGATGGATAAAGGCCAAATTGTAGAATCTGGTACTTATGATGAATTAATGAAAAATAATGGCTTATTCTCCCTTTTAGCAAAACGACAAATAGCATGATGTTTTAGTTGATTATTCACCCACAACATTAACTTTTTGTCTGATAAGGGTTTTCTTATAAAAAATTATATGCCACGAAATCCTCACGTCAAATAACAAATTTTGCCGTATCGAACGGCAAAATTTGTAAAAAAGGGGTTTAAGGGGATGGCAAAATATTCGGAAGAAATTGTATCAAAATTATTTATACTAAAAGTATGATATGTTTAAAATATCAAAACATAATCGGCTTCAGTCTTACACAAATAACAAAGCGGTTCTAGCGGAATTAGCTACTTATACTAAAAATAAATTTTGTCCTGATAACAGCATAAAAAGTTATCAGGATTTAGCTGATGAGCCATTAATTGCTACTTGGACACAATATATAGCTGAAGCAAAGCAATCAGGAGTTTATAAAACGCTAAAAAAATATCTAGTCCAGTTTCAGTTTCCTATTAAAGAAAATATTAGCCAAACAACGGAATACAAAAATGCGACGCTACGAGGTGCAAATCCTCAGTATTTAAAAAGTGCGACAGGACTTATTTTGGAAGCACCCAAACAATTAAAATTAACGCTCTATACTTCTATTGCAGGTAAAATACCTGTACTCATTGTTGAAAATCGGAATGATTTCAAGTCTATTATCCACGCTTTATCTTGCCGAAATGAACCAAAGCCTATCCCTGACTCAATGGGGGCAGCGATGATTAAAGGCTTAAATAACTGGGATAGACTCAGAACGCTCCAAAAAAATTGGCAAAATCAATCCTTTCAAAATTCCTTAGATAAAACAAGTTTACTCAGCAATAAAGCCTATTATCAAGATAAAATCATTGTCTTGAGCAAAATTCCATATAGTAATGTTTCCACTGAAATGATGGGCTTAGCACCAGGTGATTGGTTAGATAAGTCGCTAAAAATAAGGTTGGAGCATGAATGCGCTCATTATTTTACGCTTCGACATTTTGGCAAAATGGCTAATAATATGCACGATGAGCTACTAGCGGATTATATGGGAATTTGTTCTGTTTTGCCTCATTACAAATCTGACTGGTTTTTAAAATTTATTGGACTAGAAGCTTATCCAAAATTTAGAAGCGCTGGACGGCTTAAAAATTACTTAGGAAAACCTGCTCTCTCTACTGCCGCTTTTACCATTTTACAAACCATTATTAAAAAAGCAGCTGATAATCTAGAAATCTTTGACCAGCAAATTCAAATTACTGGAGAAGATGTTGACCGAAAATTAAGATTATTGACCCTATGCCATTTGAATCTAGTTGACATTGCGGCTGATGAAGGTATTGAGCTACTTTCTGAAAAGTATCGAATTATTAAGAGCAAAGAACAGAGCGTAGAGAACAGAGACACACAGAAATAAAATCAATGCGTGTACTATTTTTTGGGTGAGTAGAACAATTATATAAAACCAGTTTTCTCTGTTCTCTCAATGAAATGGTCTCTACTCTCTAATCTACCACAAACACATAGCAGTATGA
>CAZSKN010000116.1:0-1964 GCA_964607445.1 uncultured Caulobacterales bacterium | reverse complement strand
TTCTAGCGCGCGGGAAACGGCCAACCGCGTCGCCGCCGGCGCGATTGCGCGAAAAATTCTTGGGGACAAGATTAAAATTGTCGGCGGCGTTGTTCAAATCGGGCCGCATAAGCTCGAAACCGGTCAGCGGGACTGGGCGGCGGCTCAAGGCAATCCGCTCTGGTGCCCGGATAGGGACGCAGTAGAACATTGGCAGGATTATTTAGACGCCATCCGCAAAGACGGTAATTCTGTCGGCGCGGTGATCGAAGTCCGCGCGTCGGGCGTTCCTGCCGGATGGGGCGCTCCCGTTTACGGCAAGCTTGATAGTGACCTCGGCGCAGCGATGATGTCCATTAATGCGGCCAAAGGGGTCGAGATTGGAACCGGCTTTGAAGCCGCTAGCTTTACGGGGACGCAAAACGCCGATGAAATGCGCAGCGGGCCGGACGGGACGCCCTTATTTTTAAATAATCATGCGGGCGGTATTCTTGGCGGCATTTCTAATGGGGACGACATTATTGTGCGCATAGCGATTAAACCGACCTCCTCCATGCTCACACCGCTACGGTCCGTCGATGCAGACGGCAAGGAGCTAGACGTTCGCACCAAAGGCCGCCATGACCCTTGCGTGGGTATACGCGGCGTCCCCGTCGCCGAAGCTATGCTCGCCTGCGTATTGGCCGATCATAAGCTCCGTCATCGGGGGCAAGTGGGATAAATCATCATGCTCCCGTTCCTGCCTCTTATTCCCATTGCCGCCATAGCGGGGATTACGAAATTCAAGCTTTCGGGTGAAGATTTATCCAAATATCATGTCCCGCATGATGTCACCTTCCCTGTGGACCCCGACTCGGACGGCATGAAGGCAGTGACGGATTACCTGATCGAAAACTTTATTAATCCGGCTAAAACGGGAACGGCTAAAACGCGGCTTAAAGATAAACGCGCTCGGTTTGAAAATAATGGTTTAAGCCGCGATTTTGATTGTGAGCATCGGCCAGATGTTATCCGCCTGAAAGAGCGGAGCCTGCCCGGCGAATGGACATTGGTTGATGGGTTTGACGCTGGACGCCGTATTTTATATTTTCACGGCGGCGGGTTTACGGTCGGCAGCGCCATTAGCCACCGCGCGATAACATATAATTTGGCCCAACGGACGAAGGCCGCCGTTTTTGCTGTCGATTACCGCCTGATGCCCGAACATAGCCGCCAAGACATTATTGATGATGCGCGCGCGGCCTATGACTGGATCTTAGAAACAGGCCCACACGGCAACCGCAAAGTTCAGCGCCTAGCCATTGGCGGGGATTCAACCGGAGCAAATTTAACGCTGGCGCTCTTACCGTGGATACGCAGCACATCTCGCCGCGCCCCCAATGCGGCTTTTGTCTTTTCTGCACCTGTGGACACGACCTTTCAAAGCCCGAGCCTTCGCGGCAATTTCAAAACCGACATCATGTTACAACCCCTTGTCGCCCCTCTGATGAAAATCCCGCGCAGCGCTTTATTATGGCTGAGCTGGAAACAACTTGGACTATCCCCCGCTAATCCGGTTGTCTCGCCGATTTTGGCCGATCTTCACGGATTACCGCCGATTTTAATGCAAGTGAGCCGTCATGAAATGCTGTTTGATGATAGTGTCCGCTATGCAGAAAAAGCGCGCCGCGCCGGTGTTGATGTGACCCTGCAAAGCTGGGCTCATGTCCCGCATGTGTTTCAAATCTTCGACAACATGCTGCCTGAAGCCGTGCAGGCCATGGATGAAGCGGCGAAGTTTTTGGACGGCAAGCTTTAAACTTTGAGGAATGAGCATTTTTCGTCATGAACGCCGCCTAAACACAAACTGAACCGATTATGAATTTACGGCTCAGGGCCGGTTCAGAGGTGAGTCCTTATACACATAATCAAGCGGCGGACATTCCTTCGACGTTTATGTGAAAAGGAGCTAATCATGGCTAAATTAAATAAAATACGGACAATCG
>CAZSKN010000115.1:0-1968 GCA_964607445.1 uncultured Caulobacterales bacterium | reverse complement strand
TGTTGAGGTCTGATGCCCAACCGTCGATGGGGAGGCCGTAAGTGAGATCAAAGTTGAAATTAATGTCTTCTTGCTCATAAGCACCCGGCGTAAAGTCACGTGGAGTGTCAGGTCCAAGTGATGCATTAATTGTATTATTAATAAAGAACTCATTTGTGTTCTGACCATAACCGAAACTGATATCATATCCGAGACCTGTTCCGAAATCGAGATCACCGCGAGCGCCAACCACAAAGGCTATATCTTCATAATCACCCCCAAAGCGAGGAACAAATCCACCGGGTAAGGTTTCAATAAAGGAAAAACAGTTCTGTCCTACAGTATCGGTGCCAGAAATTGTTTCAAGTACAGTTGGGTCAGGGATTAGGCCATCATTAACAGTTAGAGGAACGCCCACAGGACAGGCAGCGGGGTCTAATCCTGCAAGGTTACCTACAGGCACAGAGTCAAAAAGATCGTCAGGTGTCAACCCTACATTTGCAATGGCGGCAAGAGAAGCTTCAGAATCTGCTACAGCATCTGCATCTGATGGGTTAGGGTCAAGTAGAGCTCCAAATGATGAAACAACAACGCCCGGTATAGTGCTGAACCCAAAAGGATTTGTTGTATCTACACGTACTAGAGGTCCATCAAAAACACCACCACGATTTGTCGGGTTCCGGAAGAAGAAGCCGCCTTCGACTTGACGCTCTGCATAGTTACCCCAAGCATAAAGCTCAAGATTTTCAGATACATCATATCCGGTATTGATGAACAATTTAATGTCGTCATTGACATTGGGTTGTCCCCAGATTTGAACGGAATCAATATCGGTTGTTAGTGTATTAACAGAAATATCAAGGACATCTGTATTACCGGCTGCAACAAGCGCAGCAACATCATCGCGCGCGATAGAACGGTTTGTCGCGTTCACTTCACCATATTCACCTGTAATGTTGACAAAGCCGTTTTCACCAAGTGGAAGGCCAATATTACCGGAAATACGGTAGTTTTCACCGTCACCTTCATAGGTTTGACCGTAACGCGCTTCGACTATCCCGCCTTCTGCATCATCTTTAAGTTCAAAGTTAATTACGCCAGCAATCGCATCAGATCCGTATTGTGAAGACGCGCCGTCCCGAAGAACTTGAACGTTTTTCAGAGCTAGGGATGGAAAGACTGAAATATCAGGACCATGCGCCCCGTCAGCGATCCCGCCGCCCAGAAATGAAATAACAGAGGCACGGTGACGACGTTTGCCGTTTAAGAGTACCAATGTGTTATCCGGGGATAGTCCGCGCAGGTTAGCCGGACGAACAATTGTGGCCGCATCTGAAATAGGTTGCGTATTGACGTTAAAAGACGGCACTGAAATCCGTAGGGCATCTGCAATATCATTAGGGGCTTGGTTAAGAAGCTCAGTTGATGGAATAACATCTACAGGCGCGATAACATCAGCAGCAGACCGTGACTGACGACGTGTACCAATTGTGATGATCTCATCTTCTGCGATTGAGAGGTCCGAATTTTGGGCGTAAGTTGGTGTTGCCATCGCCCCGGCCAACATAGCCGTGGACGCGGAGATCGCGAGCACGGATTTAAGTGAAAAACGTTGCATGAGTTGTCCTCTGATTTATTGCATTTATATTAGTTGCACCCTCAGAGGAACCTAGGTTTTTTTTTACTCACGGCAATACGTTAAATGTATGCTGCTTAATAATATATTTCGGATGTGACTTTTTTAACACTATAGGTCTTTAATAGCACAATAATTTATCCTTTTTAAAGTTTTGTTTGCCATAGTTATTCACTTATCTAATTTAGACTATTCGCAGGACTAATCGGGACTTATGTCGAAAGGTATCAGTGCATTTAAAGACATTGCCATCGAAGAGGGAAGCCAGAATATTGAGTTTTTCATCGCCTGAATAGTTCGTGCCTGATCAAAAACGACATAACCAAGAGCTCCAGCTTTACACTACCTCCATC
>CAZSKN010000114.1:0-1983 GCA_964607445.1 uncultured Caulobacterales bacterium | reverse complement strand
GTGAACTCTTTTGATTTTTCTATAATAGCATATTTTCCGCTGGGGCGCTGTATGGTTTCTCGGTAGATACCGGAAATGCGTCCCGAGGCTGATGCGGTTTGATAAGACTTCCCAAGGCGGCGGCTCAAAACCTTACCCGCATCTTCAAGATCAATACGCTCTAACTTATCTAACGTCGCCTGAGACATGTCGGATGGTTCTCGAATAACGCCCTGCGCTTTCAGATAATCGAGTCTTTGAGCTTTGACCTGTTCGACCTCTTTCCCAAAACCAGTGGCAAAAGACTCAGATGCTTCAGAGAGTATTTCTGCATCGAGCCAGGTTCGTCCCATCGTCTTCGATATTTCCGAAAGCGGAAGATGTGAACGCACATCCAATTTAACCGGATTGCTGTAACCTTGCGATTTTTCAAATTTTGTAGCTCTGGCAAGATAATCCTTTGGTACCTCCCAAGATCCATCAGAGTTGCGTTTTGCATGTCCTGCTCGGCGCATCGCTTCCAACCGCCGAACATGCGCTTTTATGAACTCCTCTCGCGCTTTTGGGTCACTCATTTCATGGGCGGAGGGACTATAAATTCCGCCGCGTTTAGAGGCGATTTCCACTATAGTGCGGTCAGAAGGACGTGGCTCATAGTTTTGCGGAGACGCAGTTATAATCATACCGCGCTCTACGTTCGCTATGTTTGCCTCTCTGCCTGTCTCAACAAACAGAACTTCGCCTTGCAAGGTATCCAGCACCAAATAGCTTCGGTCATTCACATCATCCAAAATACCTTTTTCAACCACGCGCCCTGTTATGGGCCGAGCCGTCGTTTCGGTTGGATCATAAATAGGTTCGCGGTCTAAATTTCGGTCGAGTTCAGCTTTTTGCATCGCGCGGTGATACGCCTTTAGGATATCGCCTCTATCTCCCATGCGCCGAAGCGTCGGCTCCAACCGATCGTCCAGTCTCCATTTTCCAAAGCCGACTTTTTCTGCCAGCCCCATAGAGCTTAGATACTTCACCCGCCATTTCTCAAACCGTTGTGACCAATCTGAGCCATCCAAAGGAACTTTCGACAAATCAACGATTTGGTTATTTGCTTTATTGAGCAAGTCTCGATCAATAGATGTGAACCTATCGTGCCTGACAGATAGTGCGAGTTTCTTCGCGACATCGATTTGATTGGTCGGGCCTAGCTCCAACGTCGCAATATGTTCCGCAGCTTCTCTCATACCATGAGAGATGTAATCCCTTGGGATATACAAGACCGAGCCATCATCCCGCACGCCGCGTATTACAACATGACTGTGCGGATTAGCTGTGTCGTAATGATTGGCCGCCACCCAATCGAGTTTCGTATTCAGGTCGCGTTCCATTTGCGACATCACGTTGCGCGTGAAAATGCGCAAGTCGCCAAGCTCCTTACCATCTTCTGGGGATACAATGACTCTGAATTGATGTTTGTCATCCTGGCCACGCTCATGAAATTCATCCGTGTCGAGAAACATATCATCACGGTTATACAAGACACCTTTCTCGCCCTCACGCGCCGCACTGTCGCGTTGAATGTAATCGAGATGATGTCTTTGAGCGTCTTTTCCGTAAGCGCCCATTTTGACCAGATGCACTTTAACAATAACGCGTCTTGAAAAGTATTGCTCTGATACTGCCGATCGACTCTTGACGCGCCCGCCCGAAGATCTGGATGATTTTTGCGCAGCCCGTCTAACACGGCCAGCGAAGCTCACAAACCGACCTGTGCCATTTGGTGAGAGGATACGGCCCAGCCGCACGTTGAACTGGTTTTCTCCGCTCATAGGCTTTCGCCGCATATTGCAAGTAAAACGGCCATTTTCATCCACGTCCCGGCCTTAAAGCCAAGCCCTATGGGGGATTGCGCGAAATCCACGTCCCGGCCTGCCAGGCTCGCGTCCCGCGAAAATAGATGTGCAGACAATGGCTTAGGCCATTTTGGGCCGCGCCCTTTATCTTGCCCTC
>CAZSKN010000113.1:0-2029 GCA_964607445.1 uncultured Caulobacterales bacterium | reverse complement strand
CCCCAAAACCCCAAAACCCCAAAACCCCAAAACCCCAAAACCCCAAAACCCCGATTCAATAATTAAGAAATGAGACCGGCACGTAAATGATCAAAGTAAGAAACTCTTGACCTTAGACACGGAGGATATACAAAGCAAGGCATCAGTCAGAAGAAAGGAGAGCCTATGCTTCATCAGAACTGGCCATTCGCTTGAGAAGAAATGATTGCTAGGACTGGAACGGCACCTGCTAATAAAGAACGAAGAACTTACGATGTGAAGAAAGTGTACGGGAACAAGAGAGTTCTTCATACGAATCAAGGAAACTGACCTTAGCAGAGGCTTAATACTGCCGGCCAAGACAACTCGAGAGATGAGAATGGTATTATCAGATACAACTTTTCAGAAATGAACCATCCAGTACGTCCAGTACGCCCCTCACCTTTCGGAACTGGCATGGAGTACGGAAAGTCCCCAGAAGTCAATTCAAGTAAGCCCATTTAGTTAGAAATGAAACAAATAAGCGCCATGGCCGTAAGTACAGAAAGTCCTGGAGGAATGAAAAGGGAAAAGATGAGAAGGCTAAATGAGTACATGCCTGCTCGAGCCGTTATTTCAGTAAGTTCTCTAATCATAGAAATCTTCAGATAGAAAACGAATTAACGTAAAGAGATCTGGAACAGCAGGAGGAGGAAGAATTAGAGTTAGAAATCAGCCTTTTGAAAATAATGACCGAATCTATTCAGTTGAGAAAGACCCTGGGAATTAGTATTCTCAGATGCCTTCAAGAAGTAGGCCTAAAACTCAAGGAAGACTAGCAAATGTGAATAACCAATTCAAAGTCTATAAGGAACCCTACAAGAGGTCTTAGTGATAGAGAAATATTGGCAAAGGTAAACCTCAATAGAAATTCAGTGATTAGTTCGCAGAGGGAATTAAGAGTCCTGCTGCAAATAAGTTCACTGCAGATGCTATGCTAGACGATCTTAATTTTGGAGGCCCTCCTCCTGAGCAAAACAGGCCTCCAAGTCGTTAGAAAGATCCTTCCCTTGCCTTAGGCATTGATGGGCAAAATGACTTTGAAGAAGAATTCCCATCTGAGAAAATAGTTCTTACTTCTGAAGTCCCTGTGCCTCTACCTCCTGATGCATTCAATGACGAAAATGAAGATAGATTCGATTCTGAGGAAAGTGGAGAATTTGAGAGAGTTGGAGACTTAAGTGAGGACTCTTTTGAATTGAACAGAAATGAAGTTGAACTAGGAGATAAACAGAAATTCAACGAAATTGGCTTTGATTCCATTGATGAGATGGAAGGAGTAATTCCGGAGAATGAAGGAGAGGGAGATGATAGGTTTAAGCTTACTGCAGCTGATGATAAAATGTTCTCAGAACTCAATAACGATAAGGACTTTTAGATGTAGAAAGAAGAAATTAAGCAATAGGACGAAGCTGCAGATCAAAGTGCATAGTCAACCGATAAAGAAAAGCAATGAGCTATCTTCACTAGAGGAAATCCCACAAATGCTTTTAACTTAAACACAATCAATGGAGGTGATTAGGTCCTAATAGAAGGATCTACTGATCAGCCTAAGGCCAGGGTAAAGAGGCCCGTATCGAGAAGAATTGGCAGTGCTTACACTAAGACAAATTTGAAAATGGATTGTGATTAGAGCGAAAATGGTGTCTCAAAACTCAGGCAATTGAACAATACCATGAATGTTACAAGACCAAATCAAAGTATGGGAAACAGGAAGAATGGTGGTCCTAGGCCAGATTCAGCTTTTGTCACAGGGTCTCATAAATGAAAGAAGGAAGAAGGGCTTGGCCCAGAGGTACCTTAAGACGGGGGATGGATGGCCGATGGAGCCATGTACCCTCAATAGTCTCCAGCAAAGGTACCAGTACAATGCTCCATTAAAGAACAGGCAGAGAGTAGTTGTAGAAAAGAAGCTAGGACTGCCACGGGGAGTAATAGGCTTAAAGGCCTAGGGGCTACAAGTGCTGCAAATCATCCACCAAGCACTTCACACAAATAGAAGAGAGCTCAT
>CAZSKN010000112.1:0-2037 GCA_964607445.1 uncultured Caulobacterales bacterium | reverse complement strand
TATCCTTTTGGGATGCTACTACCTGGAAGGTACGCTAATACAAGTGATTATAGGTATGGATTTAATGGGAAAGAGAAGGACGATGAAGTAAAAGGGGAAGGGAATAGCTATGATTATGGCGCTAGGTTTCATGACCCAAGAATTGGGAGATGGAGCTCAATGGATCCGTATTCCTATAAGTTCCCAGGCGATAGTCCTTATTCTTATGCCATGAATACCCCTACTACAGTAGTAGATCCTGATGGAAAGCTGATCATATTTATAGGAGGATTGAGGTTATGGTCTAGAGATGCGGATCAATTAAGAAGAATAAATAGAATAAAAAGGTGGAAAAAAAGAAATAGATGGATGAGAAGAAAAAATGCCTTTGCAGGAATATATAAAACAGATGTATATGATTATTGGAGTACCGATAATAATTCATTTGGTAAGCCAGAGAGTATATCTGCTAAATTTATCGAAAGAATAAGAGATGACAATGTCTTTTTTACAAGTGGATCATCGAAATGGACTTCCCAAGCCGTCGATAGGAAAGCTGATGGAAAGGCAAAAGGGGAACTGTTCCATGCAATGGTTCAATCTGGGGAGATAACCTTACAAAGGGGGGAGACCATAAAGATAGTCTCCCATAGTCAAGGAGGTGCTCATGCAGAAGGGTATGCTGAACAACTATTGTCTTACAAGAATAGTGATGGTTCACCAACCTATAATATAGAAGTTATTTATAATATAACTCCCCATCAATCAACTGATATAAATTCTCCTGATAAAACAATTCGTTCCGTACAATATTCTCACCCCAATGATGCTGTATCTTCAGACCCTCCTTTTTGGCTGCCTAATGGAGGTACAAAATTTGGAAAAATACAAGGGATTACTGAATTTGATGATACACAAATATTTGGGGGTCCTGGCCAACCAAAGGCCACTGGGGCCGCAGGGAACAGGAACGGTCATAATGTAACGGATAACGGGTTTATTTTTGAGATTGAACCAGGGAGAGACGGATATATAGCTCCCAGGAAAGATGGAGGGTCAATTTATTATGATTCCCCTGACGCTAAAAAGGAAGGTAATTCTCAAAATACATCGCCATGGAAAAGATAAGCGTATTTAAGAAAGTAACAGGTTTTCGATTTTTAATAGTGTTAATGATTTTTTCCGGTTGCCAGAGCATTGAAAAAAGGATTTTGAAAGACAATAGTAAATTGGTAGAAGAAAAGTTTTTACTCCTAGAGAAGGAAACAGAAGGGTTTTTAAACCAACCGGAGCAATCAAATTTTTTGGGTGGACTGGAAAATTATATCTCCAATTATAAGGGATATGATTTTTATGATGGCAGAGAAGATCCTTCTATTTTAAAGTTGGTCTTATTGAATGAAGATAAAGATAAATGCATGGCCTTCATTTTAACAAGAACTCTTGATAATGCGGATAAACGGGTGGAATATGTCAAGTTTATCTCAGGTAAATATGAAAATGATAAATGGTCCTTCAAACTAAAAAAAGGGTGGACTTTTTCATCTAGATATTTTAATGAAGACATAGAAGCATTAACCGATAAAAGAATAAGCGAGGATGTAGTACGAAGATTTATGCTAGAAGGTTATTTAAGAAGTGATATAATATTTGACGAAAGACTACTTGAATCGGGTTATTATGTTTGGTAGTGATAAGTTGGATAAAGGACCAAAATAGTTGATAATCTAAAAAATAAAAACAAGATTAATCTCCTGTTAAGCAAAATCTATTTAAATCTACAACAAAACTACGCCAATGTTTGCGTATTGGGATATAAAGAGAATATGGCTTCTGTTTTTAAACTAAATGGGCGCCATATTTTTTGAAAGCACTATTGCATTTCAAGATAGAAGGATAGAAAACTATTTTATGGTTCTTAAAGACAATAAAATTGAGTCAAATGCCTGTTTTTAGTGTGAATGAAGCATAATTAACGTGAGTTTCTCCCGCTAGTGCTCGTCTTTGACGAGTAACGTAATTGAGTGAGCAATAAAGAAAAAGCTTTTATAGAAATAT
>CAZSKN010000111.1:0-2040 GCA_964607445.1 uncultured Caulobacterales bacterium | reverse complement strand
CCCCAAAACCCCAAAACCCCAAAACCCCAAAACCCCAGATTGAAGGCTTATATTGGCGCCTAGAAGCGAGCGCTTTGCGGCCTCAAACTTCCTCCCTTCTTCACTAAAAGGTCCACTACCTCCTGGTTCTTACTTTTCTGAGCGAATGTCATTGGAGTATCTCCAATACTGGTGCTTGCCTCAGTACTTGCGCCCAATTCTAATAGAGATTAGACTAAAGCCAATTTTCCTGCTCTGCAAGCAATCATAAGGGGAGTCCTATCGAAATTGTCCTTGCTTTCTAGTTCAGCCCCCATTTCGTGAAGAGCCTTGAAGATCGGGCTATTTGATTTCACTGCAGTTGCTAGAGGAGTAAGGCCCTCCTTATCTCTTACGTCTATGTTATCCTGGCCTTGGCCGAACCAGGCCATGAGGCATTGAGGAGCATTGAACTGGGCTATGAAATGAAGAGGAGTTTCTCCAGTTGTCTTATCAACAACATGAGTACTTACATCATAGCCTTTCTTCTAGTGTGAAAAGGCTTTGAGAAGGTCCTCTTGAATGTCATTTTCGATGAAGTATTTGATTCTCCTTCCATCTCTCCAGCGTTGCATATGCTCTGCCTTCTTGCTCTTATGGACTGTCTCACCACAGAGCTTACAATTAGCTGTTTCTTTCATACATCTGATGTAGTGTTTTCCCAATTCTCCCTCAGTATCAAATTTAGTATCGCAAGCCTCACACTAGTAAGTCCTGGCTTTCATTTACACATCCTCAACGATTTCTCCTTCATCATCAAACACAACTCTCTGCATGCAAGATGGCTTCTCAGGCGTCTGATGAGCAGTGGCAATCCCTCGATTATCGTCTGGATGGATTCAGTCCATGATTTGAGCTGTATTGGGCCTCTCAGAAAACGCTGGGGTCTCCAAATCCTTGATCCTCTCTATCATCATCCTGGCCGAAATCTCAAAACTAGTGGTCATCGCCTCCTTATCAGCTTCCAATTGCTCCACACTCTTTTTCAATTCTAAAATTTCCCGGTCCTTCTAAGCAAGTAGAAGCTCCCATTCAGGCTACGAGCGTTCCTCTGTATTGGTGGAGAGATTGAGCCCTCCAACGATCTTGGACTGCTCTTGAGCATTCTGAATCTGTTGCTTGATCATGGCCCTCTCGATGCGCTTGAAGTCCTGGCCTCCTTCTTCCATTATATTTAAATGCAAGACCTTGTCGACGACTTCGACCTCCAGGACCCCAAGAAGACGGTACGCCTTTTCACTCCAGCTCTTTGACGACCTCACTAATGGCGGCCAAATGGACCCATTGGAAGACCCCTTGGCAGATGAGTAGGTAGCTATGGCCTACTAGGAGCAACAGATGGAAGGCCAGGCAAGTGACGATTCAAATGTGGATTTCGACAACATTTCAGACGACGATTCCGCGCCCAATGGATGGGTTAAATGGTACTGCGCCCTTGACGGCCACGAGTTCCTGGTGGAGGTGGAAGAGTCTTTCATCTAGGACGGATTCAACCTTTATGGGCTGAAGAAGAACTTCAAGCCTGACAGGTACAAGTAAGTCCCGCTTTGACCTCAGAGCCTGCCTCAAGATGATTCTCAGCACTTATACGCCGACTAGCGAGGATCTCCAAAATGATGAATTCCTGGAGTTGAACCAGGAGGCTTCAGACCTCTATGGGTTGATTCATGCGAGGTTCCTTTAGACTAAAATTGGCCTGGCTAAGATCTACCACAAGTATGTGAATTCCATCTACGGGTACTGCCCCAGGGCTCTCTGTGAGAAATAGAAGGTGCTCCCAGTTGGGTTAAGTGATGAACTCCGAACTTCAAGAGTGAAGGTGTACTGCCCTAAATGCGAGGAGGTTTACATTCCTAAGTTCAAGAGTATCAATATTGACGGAGCCTATTTCGGAAGTTCTGTTCCTCATGTGTTTGTGAAGACGTTCAAGCAGGCGATTATTCTACCTCCTCAGGTGAAGAAGTTTGAGCCAAAGATCCATGGATTCAACGTATTTGGTAAGCAAGGGTCAAAGTTCCATAA
>CAZSKN010000110.1:0-2042 GCA_964607445.1 uncultured Caulobacterales bacterium | reverse complement strand
ACAAAACTGGCGTAGCGGGCATAAACCACAGACGCGACATATAATCATAAAGACGCTGGGCATGGGCTGTATCATCAGCATAGGCCTCGGAGACGCGCGCAAACATATCTTGATAGGATTCTTCGGGGAGCAGATAACGATCCACGAGCGTTTTCTTACCAAAATCAGTCAAAAGTTCATCCCGGGATCGGTTTTGTTTCACAGAATCAATACGGCGTTCTTTGACAGGTGTTGGCGTAACAGGCGCTTTGGCGCGCGGCTTAATCGTCACATTTTGCTTATCAATCGCTGACATCTCAGCTTCTGTTTCCGACGAAACAAACGCATTCATTGAATTCTCTGACATATAGATCCCCTTTTAACTCCCAATTACGGGCGATTTGCATCGGCCCGCCACAAATTTGACGTCAATACTCCTACGCCATACCCAATGCGGGCATCACTTAGGATTTACTCTGAATGGAAACCGCCGAAGTGACTTCGAAGCGTTTCTTCACTATATATAGTGTTGATTTGCCTCCATTCGTCAATACCTAGTGTGTTAAAAAAGGAAATTTTTCGTTAACAGCCCGTTAAATATCAGAGAAAGCTGTGAATTTTTTATGACGGTTCCGATATGATTGCCCTATCTGCAATAATATTTGGACATAAAAAAGCGCCCATTCCCAAGGAGGAGGGGCGCTTTTGAGCGTTTATCTATGAACTAAAGTTTACTGATTGAACTTATAACTAAAGCGTGCCCCTAGAACACGAGGCGGCAGAACATTTGTTCTGAAACTCCGACGTGTTAACCCGTTTGCCAAAGGACGGCCAGCCTGATTTATCGCTGTATTCGACAATTGTGTCCCAACAACACTGGACTCAGCATATTCATTGAATAGATTATCAGCATAAGCTGTAATCGTCCAATTGTCTTGGCTATACCCGACAGAGGCATTAGCAATACCGAAGCTTGGAAGCGTTAAGCTAGAACCACGGGCTCCTGTTCGCGATAAAACATTTCCTTGCCAAGAGTAACCTGCATTGACAAAAACATCTCCCTGATAAAGAGGTTGTTCATAATTTCCAAAAATAGAGAATTGGGATTCTGGCGATCCTGGCAACCTGTCACCATCCAACCCGTCTTCAAAGGTTGGCTCGAATGTCGTTGAGTTCAATGTACGGACTAACGAGGGCACATCTTCCGTCAATTCTGCTTGCGTAAAACTATAATTCCCGCGAAGGCTAAAATTATCATTGACGCGCCAATTGCCTGAAATTTCAAAGCCTTTAGATTCTGCAGCACCTGCATTCACACGAATAGGTAGATTGGCATTTACTGAGGCTGATGCAACTTGGGGAGCATCCCATTTTATAAAGAATAGCGCGCCGTTAAGTGTAAGGTCTCCATCAAACCATGTTGTTTTGGCACCAACTTCAAAATTATCAACCGTATCCGGGAAAAAGTCGCGTTCATTTATTTCTGCAATATCACCGGGATTCGGGCCAAATTGTTGTCCAGGAACGAGGCCACATTGACCTTGAGGACCAGGAACAAATATATCAGGACATGGTGCAAGGCCGTTAGAGGCTCCAATGCGGTAACCTTGAGAGAAAGTCGCATAAACAGAGTTCCCACTTCCGAATTTATAAGATGTGTTTACTTTGAAAAGTTCGCCGGAAAACTCTTGGTTCAAAGCTATATCATAAGTATCATCTACCTCATCTATGCTTAAGTTACATCTATCTAGTGGGCAACCGCCAAATACGGGGAAAAATACAGTAGTTTCATTAATGATGTTGCCTTCAGCGTCTGTTATAATATTGCCATTAGCATCTCGGCTAGGAGCAGAATCTGCAGTCTCGAATTGATAACCATAAGCCCGAGCTCCCACTGTAACGGACCAAGCCTCGGTAATATCGTAGCCAATTTCACCAAAAACAGCTTGTTCAACAAGTTTACTTTTACCAATCGAATAAAATTCGAGATCATTCAGCTCACTACTAGGCCGACCTCCAGCAAAATCTCCAAAACCAGGCGTGAATTCTGATGAAACACCAAC
>CAZSKN010000109.1:0-2063 GCA_964607445.1 uncultured Caulobacterales bacterium | reverse complement strand
CTGGAGATGTAGTAATAACTGGTGAGAAATCATTTCCTGATCTAGTCTTTATCGGAACCCTTTGAGTCTTTACTAGTTTCTTCTTCTTTCTAGCTATTGCTGAGTATTTCTCTCCTACCATCTAATTTGCAAGACCTCAAGGAGATAGTGGTCTCTTTCTTGAACCCTTCTTTATTCATTTCGACCCTGCAGTATTCTCTCAGGTCTTTCCTGATTTAGGAGATCTCATTATCAACGACTCTTTTAACTATTTGCTTCTCTTAGATTCTACTTTCTTCTTCTTTATCCTTGTTGTGACTTAAACGTCCTAAACAGTTAGCTATCATCCTTGATTTGTAAGGAACTACGCTAATGCCTTTGTCTAAGTCCTAGTCTTCTTATTGACATTTGCTGCTCAGAATGGTTTGTTCTCCCCTAGCTAAACAAATTCTCTTGGTTGTCTCTGAGATGAAGGTCATTTCACTGGCTGCTTAATATGTGACTTGATTATCTGATGGTAATTTACAGAATCAGGTTTTACTTCATTTAATGGATGAACGAATACCAATTCATCATTTAATTCTTCATCTTCAGGAATTGTTTGAGATACTGGAGAATGATGCTTTTGATAACTAGTGATGACATGTCCCACTAGAGGGCATTCAGTAGGCAAGAATGAGCATGCGGACTCGATAGCTTGAGCCTACCATTTCTCAGAATCAGATCTATCGTATTTCACTCCTTTATCCACTCCCTCTCCTTCAGGTTTATTAGCAGATAAGAATCTTAGCTCTGTACCAATACAGAAGTAAGAAATAGACAATAGAATTATCTTCTCAAGCATTGCATCTCTTGTAAGCTCATGAGAATTATCTAAATGAAGGTTCATTTCTTGTGTGGTCAAAGGAGATAGGTGCATCACATTTCCAATATTCAGATTCAGTACCCAATCTTCTATTCTTTTCACACCAAGCAAAGTTTTAACATGAGATTGGAGGAGAGGAATGTCTCCTTTTCTTCCAGGCCTAGCTAATGGCTCCAGCCATGCAGCCTCAGCTAAGGCAATTCCAGTTTTCAACTCATCTTCTCTGTTAATTGAAATTGGAACATAGTCTTTCTTCCTCATGAAGGAACTCATTTGATTGTATGAGTTAAACTTTCTGATTTACTATTCCAAATGTGATAAGATTGGTAAACACATGTCTATTAGATCTATTAGCTCAGTTTCATCATCTTCATAGAAGTAAAATGAAGGTTCTTCTGGTGGCAAATTCTCAAAGCTTTTATTGGAGTCATTAGCCTCTTCCTTTGGTAATCCAAGAATCTTTCCTTCGGCTTTAGATTTCAATAAAGGCTTACTTGGACTTGTAGTCTATGCTGGAGAAGTTGGGAAAGTGTGAAGAGATCCAATTCTCTCTTTCTGATGACTTTCAGGCATTCTTCAAATGAATTCTTTCTTTGGGGAGTTGATAAACATTTTCTTGTATCTAAGGCATAACTCTTTAGTGTTTCATATTAAATCTTGGCAATACAGTACTGCTAACTTTCCATGTTCTAATGCTTCTTCATGCTTATTAATTTGAGATAATACAGCTCCTAGTTACAAATGCAATCAACTCAAATACCGCAGTTTTTAAAACTTAGAAGAAATTGATAACTTTTAGGTGACATCAAATGTTAGAGGAGAGTCTTCAGCTTAATCTTCTTCTTCTTGTTCTGACATTATCAAACAGCTAGATTCATCAAAATCTGTTATCTTTGAATCAATATTGTAAATGGTCCCGTCAAGGTAGGATACACAGTCATCGAGAGACCCTAATCTCTGATAACAGCATGCTAAGTTATGAAGAACCACAATAATTTGATTTCGATCAACATCTTTCCCATCAGATGTAAGATTCTCTAGAAACTATTCACACCTCTTCAAAGCATCTAAAGCAGAACTATCTTCTGAGCTTTTCAGAGCTTGAACCCCCATCTCGTTGAATTCTTTCAATAGAGAAGGTATATCATCTCCACTTCTTGACTCATCTGAATCCGTATATTCATTAAACTCCTAATCTTCATTATCAGCCATCAAGTCT
>CAZSKN010000108.1:0-2086 GCA_964607445.1 uncultured Caulobacterales bacterium | reverse complement strand
ATCGTCTCACCCGGATCCCCCGTTCCAGTAATTGTCGGAGTCGTGTCGTTGGAAGGCGTGTCATCGACTGTTGGAACACTGGTGTCGATCTCCAACGTGGCGGTATCGGCATTGCCTCCAGCATCGGTGACCGTGATATCAATCGTGTCACCATCAGCAAAATCTGTTGGGAACATTCCGCTGATTGGCAGATCGTTGTCCGGATCAACCGTCCACTCACCCGTTGGGCCAGCAGTCGCTTCGTAAGTTACATCAGCAACGCCATCACCATCGGTGTCAATCTCAACGGTGACCGTTTCGCCCGGCTCCGCCGTTCCCGAGATTTCAGGCGTTGCGTCGTTGGAAGAAGAATCCTCGATTGTCGGGCCAGTCAAGTCAGCTGTCACCGTGCCGGTATCGCTGTTGCCAGCTTCATCGGTGGCGGTGATCGTGATTTCCTGATCATCGGCCAGCGGAGCAAACATGCCCATCGTTGGTACATCTACATCGGGATCAACCGTGTACGTACCATCCGAATCGACTGTCGTCTCGTAAGTCACATCCGGCATGCCATCGCCATCAAGATCAATCTCAATAGTGACTGTCTCACCCGGCTCACCAGTACCCGTGATTTCAGGTGCTGTGTCATTGGTGTCAATGTCATCTACCGTTGGAGCGGCTGTGTCAGTTGTGACTGTCGAGGTAGCGCTGTTTCCAGACGGATCGGTGACCGTGACATTGAGCAACGCATCGTCGGCCAGCGTTGGGAACATACCGCTGGTTGGCGAATCAACATCAGGATCGACCGAGTACGTGCCGTCAGCAGCAACGGTTGTCTCGTAAGTCACATCTGGAATACCATCGCCGTTAGCATCGATTTCGACAATGATCGTTTCACCTGGCTCACCGGTTCCGGTGATCTCTGGAGTCGTGTCGTTGGTCGTTATGTCGTCGACAACCGGAGCTTCAGCGTCGACTGGAATCGAAATCATTTCTTCGTTGCCAGCTTCGTCAGTGACCGTGACATTAATGACATCATCATCTCCAAGATCCGTTGGGAACATGCCCACCGTTGGAGTATCCGTTTCTGTATCGACCGAGTACGTGCCGTCTGGAGCGACTGTCGTCTCGTAGGTCACATCAGTAACGCCATCACCATCGGTGTCAATCTCAACAGTGATCGTTTCACCCGGCTCACCGGTTCCGGTGATTGCTGGAGTCGTGTCGTTGGTTGGAGTGTCATCAACCGTCGGTGCTCCCAAGTCAATTTCAACTGACGCTGTTTCCTCATTGCCTGCTTCATCGGCGACCGTGATGGCAATCGTGTCATCCTCACCAAGATCCGTTGGGAACATGCCCATCGTTGGCATATCCGTCTCTGTATCGACGGAGTATGTACCGTCTGGAGCGACAATTGTCTCGTAAGTCACATCAGTAACGCCATCACCATCGGTGTCAATTTCAACAGTGATCGTTTCACCCGGCTCACCGGTTCCGGTGATTGTCGGTGTGGTATCGTTGGTTGGCGTGTCATCAACCGTCGGATCTTCCAAGTCGATTTCAATGGTCACCGTTTCTTCGTTACCAGCTTCGTCGGCGACCGTGATAGCAATCGTGTCATCATCACCAAGATCCGTCGGGAACATACCCATTGTCGGTGTGTCAGTATCCGGATCGACAGAATACGTGCCGTCTGGGCCAACCGTCGTCTCGTAAGTCACATCGGCAACACCATCGCCATCGGTGTCAATCTCAACGGTGACCGTTTCTCCTGGAGTACCGGTGCCGGTGATCGTTGGAGACGTGTCGCCGACTGGCGTTTCATCTACAGTCGGAGTCGACATGTCGATGACGATCGAACCGGTTTCCATGTTCCCGCCTTCATCGGTAACGGTAAAATCGAGAGTGTCACCATCTTCCAGATCGGTCGGGAACATACCCATCGTAGGAATATCAACCCCTGTATCGACAGAGTACGTGCCGTCTGAAGCAACCGTTGTCTCAAAAGTCACATCAGCTACACCATCACCATCAGTGTCGATTTCGACACTGATCGTCTCACCCGGATCCCCCGTTCCAGTAATTGTCGGAGTCGTGTCGTTGGAAG
>CAZSKN010000107.1:0-2099 GCA_964607445.1 uncultured Caulobacterales bacterium | reverse complement strand
AGTGATGGGGGCCAAAGGCGCCGTGGAAATCCTCCACCGCAAAGATTTAGGCGACGCCGATAAAACCGCCGCCCATATCGCCGATTACGAAGAGAAATTCTTAAGCCCCTTCCGCGCCGCAGAACTCGGCTATATTGACGAAGTGATACAGCCGCAAAGTACACGGAAGCGCGTCAATAGGGCCTTTGCACTGCTGAAAGATAAGCAACTCCAGAACCCGTGGAAGAAGCATGGGAACTTGCCGCTTTAGTTATGAGCGATCAGGACGAAATTGAAGTTTCTGTTAGTGACAAAGGTGTCGCGCTTAAAGCTAAAGGTGGCGCTGCAACACGAATTGGACATGCGGTAGCAGATGCTTTGCGGTTTTTTACTAGCCCTATGGGGTTTCTTGGCGATGAGGTAGACAGATTACGGGTTCTTAGGCAACGAAGTTTTGAAGACGGTTTAATTCGCGCACATGAAAAAGCGTTGGAGCTTGGAGTTGAAAAACCTACTGCACGGACGAAAACACTAATACATTGGTCTGAAGGTGTTTCGTCAGAGGATGTCGATGATCCAGAGAATTTAATAGAAATGTGGGCGAATTTGCTAGCATCAGACTCACTATATCAAAACGGGAACAATCCTTATTATTGCGATATATTAAAGAAAATAACATTCGCTCACGTCCAAATTATCAAGCGAATTGCAGGCTCCTTCACGGGAGATTTTATTGATACTTTTGATAGCTACGCTCTCAATCACGTTGATGAATTACTTTATGAACTTGTAAGTAATACTGGAATAGGCACTTTAAAACCTGGCAGTATAGATGACTTAATTGCTGATTTAGATACACCAGCCGTATATATTTTCTGGCTGCAAATTAACGATAAGGGCGCAAAAGAACGGTTTGGCGATTGTTACCACCCTTCGCTTTCTTTTAGTCGAAAATCTGTCGAAATGTTTGACCCTACACATATTGCTGTGTTGAAATCATTGAACCTTATCGAGAGCGAAATTAGAACATTTCAATCGGTCGAATTGGATTTCGAAATTGAATATTTTTATTACTCACTAACCCCACTTGGAACAGACTTTTACCGTAGTTGCGCTGCTCCTCGTTCTGCGGATTGGGAACCATAATGGCGAAGAAAATGATAAAAAAAATACTCATAGCGAACCGTGGCGAGATTGCTTGCCGCGTTATTAAGACCGCCCGCAAGATGGGCATTAAGACTGTGGCGGTTTATTCCGATGCGGATAGAAATGCGCTCCATGTCGCTATGGCGGATGAGGCGGTTCATTTGGGCCCGCCGGCCGTGAACCAATCCTACTTGGTGATGGATAAAATCATCAAAGCGATTGAGGACACAGGCGCAGATGCGGTGCATCCCGGCTATGGTTTCCTCTCGGAAAATCCAGAATTTGCCAAACTGCTCGCCAAGAAGAAGATTACCTTTATCGGGCCGAACCCTCACGCCATTGTTTCTATGGGGGATAAAATTACCTCTAAGAAACTGGCCAAAGACGCAGGTGTGTCTTGCGTGCCTGGGCATATGGGCTTGATTGAAGACGCCGACGAAGCGGTCAAAATCTCCAAAAAGGTCGGCTATCCCGTCATGATTAAAGCCTCAGCCGGCGGCGGCGGGAAGGGCATGCGCATTGCCTATAATGACGAGGAAGCGCGGGAAGGGTTCCAGTCCTCTAAGAACGAAGCGGCCAATAGTTTTGGCGATGACCGTATCTTTATCGAAAAATTCGTCGAAGAACCGCGCCATATCGAAATCCAAGTGCTGGGCGACAAGCATGGCAATGTGATTTACTTAAATGAGCGTGAATGTTCCATTCAGCGCCGTAACCAGAAAGTCATCGAAGAGGCCCCGTCGCCATTCCTTGATGAAAAAACCCGCAAAGCTATGGGCGCAGAATCTGTCGCCCTCGCCAAAGCCGTTGATTATGACTCAGCGGGCACGGTGGAATTCATCGTCGATAAGGACAAGAATTTCTATTTCCTTGAAATGAACACGCGCTTGCAAGTCGAACATCCCGTCACGGAACTCATTACGGGCGTGGACCTTGTTGAGCAGATGATAAAATCCGCCAATGGCGATAAGCTA
>CAZSKN010000106.1:504-2111 GCA_964607445.1 uncultured Caulobacterales bacterium | reverse complement strand
TCGGAAAACATTTTAAGGGAGATTTAAATGTTTTTTAAAAATAGTTGCTAGTTACCAGTTGCCAGTTTGGCTTCAAATAAACTGGCAACTGGTAATAATTTTCAAACGGTCAAAGACTTATGGCTTGACAAATAAGTTACAAGTCACCAATTAATAAAAATGAATTTATATACAAAAGAACAAATTGTCAGTATTCACGACCAAACTTTTGCTTACTTAATAGTGGCAGAAGCGGATAATGTGTTGACGATTACCTTAAACCGAGAGCGCAAAAAAAATGCCTTACATCCACAATTGGTCAATGAATTGGCTTACAGTTTACAGTACGCCTCTTTTGAAAAAAGTATTTGGGCAATTGTCATTCAAGCCAAAGGAAATGTTTTTTGCGCAGGTGCAGATTTAAAAGCCATGGCGGGAATTATTGAACCTAATGATTCAACCATTCCACAACCTAATGGAGAAATATTAATAGGCGAGTTGTTTAATAAAATTTACAAACCGACTATTGCAAAGGTGACAGGGGATGTTTATGCTGGTGGATTTTTCTTCTTGGCGGGGTGTAATATTGTAGTAGCTCAGGATAATGTAAAGTTCGGTTTACCAGAAGTCAAAAGAGGGATTTATCCTTTTCAAGTCATGGCAGCTTTACTAAAAGTGATGCCTGCTAGAAAAGTAGTTGATTGGTGTATTCGTGGTTATAATTTATCTGTACAAGCAGCGGAAAGATATGGCTTGGTTTCTGAAGTAACGGATGCGGCGAATATTGATGCGGCTGTGGATGCGATTATTGCAGAATTGAAACAAAATAGCCCCTCTGCCATTCGTTATGGCTTAGAAAGTTACGACCATATTCAACCAAGTGCTGCGGAACATAAATACTTGTATGATATGTTGCAAAAAACTATTTCGACTAAAGATGGGCAGGAAGGATTGAGAGCTTTTAGAGAAAAACGGAAACCGAATTGGTCAGGGGAGTGATTGGTAATTAGTGACTGGTACTTAGTTGTCAGAGTATAAATAATTAGGTTCTAATTTTTCAAAATAAGGGTACTATGGTGAAAAATGAGCTTTGCAGATAATTAATTGACTACTTATATCTGTGATGCGCTCATCTGTGATACTTATTTTCCATCACAGATAAGGGCATCACAGATTTAAGTTTGTGGAATAGTTATTCTTTTTTTAATAGCAAGATTTCATTACCTATACTTTTTACTATATTGCCAAAATAAGAATAGTTTTAGTGCTAGACTGTGAACCGTCTGCCGTAAACCGTAAACCGTCAAAAAATGTTCGGAAAAAATTTATACAAAGATAAAATCGCTTTTGTTACAGGAGGTAGAAGTGGTATTGGTTATGGGATTGCTAAAATGATGTTACAATTAGGTGCAAAAGTGATGATAGCTTCTCGGAAAGAAGAACCCTTGGCTAAAGCCGCAGCCGAATTAGCTGAATTTGGCGAATGTGCTTATATGCCTTGTGATATTCGAGAAACCGCTCAAATTAAAGCGGTCGCTGCTAAAATTAAAGAGCGATTTGGTAGATTAGATATTTTAGTGAATAATGCAGGTGGGCAGTTTCCTACGTTAGCCGAACATCTCAATGAT
>CAZSKN010000106.1:0-494 GCA_964607445.1 uncultured Caulobacterales bacterium | reverse complement strand
AATCAGGCGTTATCATCAATATTATTGCGGATATTCATCGAGGTTTTCCTGGTATGATTCATACAGGAGCGGCCCGTGCAGGGGTAGAAAATATGACTAAGACTTTAGCATTAGAATGGGCAGAATACAATATCCGAACGATTGCCATTGCCCCTGGTACTATCGAATCATCTGGCTTAAAAACCTATCACCCCAAAGTGCAAGCTTCCTTTGCGGAAGGTATGAAAGAAGTACCATTAAGTCGATATGGCACAGTAGCAGATATTGCGAATGCCGTCTGTTTTATGGCGAGTGATTTAGCTTCTTATATTTCAGGAATTACGCTTTATATAGATGGCGCACAGCATTTGAATATTGATAAATTAGGGTTTACGAATTTGATAAAAGAGATTGCGGCAGAGCAATAAAGAACTAAAGGGTAACAGCTATTTCATTCTAACACTAATTGGGCGGCAATTTCCTATTGCCGCCCAATTTTAGAATAAAACAAGGCG
>CAZSKN010000105.1:0-2235 GCA_964607445.1 uncultured Caulobacterales bacterium | reverse complement strand
ACGGCGATCTGACAGAGAAACAGTTCCGCCGTATCTACGCCGAAGCGGTTAGTCAGCGAGGGGATACAGGTGAGACACTGATCGGTCTGCTTGAGCGCCGTCTTGACTCCGTTGTCTACCGCGCGAAATTCTTGCCTACGATTTTTGCCGCGCGTCAGATGATTAACCACGGCCATGTATATGTGAATGGTAAGAAGGTCAGCATCCCATCTTACACTGTTAAAGAAGGCGATCTCATCGAATTGGGCGCAATGGCGAAGGAAGCGGCACCTGTACTAGAGGCTTCACGGTCAACCGAGCGTGAAACTCCCGAATATATCGATGTTGATTATGACAAGATGACTGTGGTTTTCGTTCGGACTCCCAGCCTTTCGGATGTGCCTTACGCGGTCCAAATGGAACCAAACCTCGTAGTCCAGTTTTATGACGAAAATTAAATTGCTTGTGGGGTGTTCGATTTCTGGAAATTAGTCGTTGATGATTTCCGGTTGTTACCCGTCGAGTAGTGGGTTGCTCATGCACAAGGTCGCAGCGTTGTTGACTGAAACCACGGTGGCGCCACTCACAAACCAAATCCTATTCCGAAATCCTGATCTCTTTCTTGCTCCATTTTCTCACGCTCCAACTTGGTACTTTCGATTTCTGCCGCATTGCGTTCCCGTTCCTGCTGCTGCTCGGTCGTGCGCTGCTGGATGCGGTCCATTGCATCGCTTGTTCCGTCTCGGTCAAGCGACTGTTCGCGCCCGATTTTATCGAGCGAGTCCCAGATGCTTTCCTCCAGTGATGGTGGACGTTTCAGCGCGAGCTGTGGTTCGCGCTCTCGCTCGTGCTCCCGCTCCTGTCGTCGGGCTTTCGTCCGCGCCAATCCTCGCAAAGGCTCGCGCTCTGTTAGCGAGGGGCTTCGCTGAACTTCTGCTTGCTCAACGGATGAATCGACTCCAAACAACAGCGCCTCCCGCGCCGCCTCGTAGACTGACCGCGTTCGGCTGAACCCAATCTCCCGCGCCTCGGCGTAGGCGGTGCGTGCAGCGTCAAACCGCTCTCTGGCATCGTCGGCAAAGGAATGCTGCTCCTGCGCTGCCTGTATGATCTCACCGCGTTCTGTGATCGGCTTGTAGTCCAGCCCATCAAGCTCCGCTCTGCGTCGCCCTTTGCGTTCCATCGCCGATGCTGCAGGGCCAAGTTTGATCTGCGGCGCGCGGTCAAGCTTTGCCGCGCGAAGGGCCTGTGCGTGAAGCTTCTTCTCCAGCGTCTTGCGGTCCCGTTCCGCTTGTTCAACATCATACCATTCGCGGTTTACGTCGATGCTGCTCATCCCGTTCCAGCACTCGTCATTGCCCGGCTCAACAAGCTGCATCGCGTACCCATCGATCACCGATTCCAACTCCGTGACCCGCTCCTGCAGCTTGTCGCGCTCCTGCTCGGCCTCCTCGCACTGTGCCTCCAGCGAGCGGTGATCCACGCGATCCACTGATCCCGATCTTTCGAGCGCAGTGTTCTGCATTTCAGCCCAGTGCGCCCGCATGTCGATGATATTCGAGCTGCCAAGCTTGCGATCATCCAGTTCTCTGGTTTTGACGGTAAAGCCATCCGTATCGATGCGTCTTGTCGTCGTCATAATATGCGCATGATGGTTCCGCTGGTCTCCATCCCTGTGCGGGGCATGGATGGCAACATCAGCAACCACGCCGTAGCGCTCCACAAGATCGGAGGCAAAACGGAAGGCAAGGTCTTGGCGATCTTCGACATCCAATTCTGCAGGAAGCGCGATCTCCCATTCCCGCGCCGTGGCCGCGTTCTTTCGTGTCTCGGCGGCTTCGGCATGGTTCCATAGCGAGGATCGATCTTGCGCCCACGCAGGAGCGTTTTCTGGGGTGATGATCGTCAGATACTCAACACCGGATTTGCGCGTGTAGTCATGGGTACGTCCTTCTCTCTCGCAGTAGATCAGTTCAGCAGACCGATAGGCCGCTGCAGCAACGCTCGAGCGTCCACTGGATCGCGTAATCTTCTTCACGGAGAGATGATAGTTGGCCAAGACGGGGATGATCCTTTCGCAAACGGGATATGGGAATGATGGAAACGAGAGACGGACAACTCCGTCTTCTCGCGAGCAGCATTCGCCACTCTCTGCGTCCCGGTTCACAAATCCCCGCAGCCGCAAGTAGCGGAGGGGATCGGGACCGGGGCGCGGCGCTGCATTCTTGCAGCGCCCTAGCCGTGCTCCAGCGCCGG
>CAZSKN010000104.1:0-2264 GCA_964607445.1 uncultured Caulobacterales bacterium | reverse complement strand
GGCCAATTTCCCCGCGCGCACAGCCACAGGCGGGATAACTGCGGCCCGCTTTGTCACGCGAAATGAGAAAGAAGAAATTGAGCTATATAACGCCTATTACACGGCCTGTAAGATTTGCAACGAAGCCGATGACACCGCAAAAAAGCCGTCTTGGCGCCTAAAAGCGCGGCGCGTACGCCAAGATAAAGATTCGCGAACCATTCGCTATAATGACGCGGTTTTTGAACTTTTAGGCATACCTGTATTTTACACGCCATATCTGTCTCATCCCGACCCAAGCGCAGAGCGCGCAACAGGATTTTTAGCGCCATTTGGCGGCTTTTCTGGCAATCGCGGCCTAGAACTTGAAACGCCTTATTATCTTGCGATTGATGATTATACCGAACTGACCCTAACGCCGCGTTTCTTTAGTAAGGTCAATCCATTGCTAGAATATGGATTTACACGCAATTTTAATACGGGCCGCATCGACGTCAATGGTAGCTTGACTTATGCAAGCGTCTTTGACCGTAACGGCAATGCCTTTGATGATCCTAGCCTCTTTGCCAATAATGCGGAAGGCGCGCCGCTGGGTCGTCGCGTGCGCTCACATTTTGATGCCTCTGGAGAGTTCAACCCAAATGAAACTTGGGCTTACGGATTTGGCATACAACTCACAACTGATGATAATTTCCTGCAGCGCTATGATATTAGTGAACGCTTTAACCAACCCGGCCTGATTGAGCGTGAGAGCCGCCGAAATGTCTCCCAAGCCTATCTGGTTGGCCAAGATGATGATTTTCGTTTCTCTATTACGGCGGCTGGCTTTCAAGATTTACGCTCACGCGTAACAGAAAATGACGCAACGGGCCTGTTTCAAGTGTTCAATTTTGATGATTCAACCCTGCCAATTATTGCGCCAAAAATTGAAGCCGAAAAATATTTCACTGACCCGGTTTTGGGCGGACGCGCTAAGGCTTATGGCGACTTTACCGCACTAACGCGCGAAGTGGGCACCGATTATTTACGCGCAACGGCGGGTATTGATTACGCTAAATCCGTTATCTTGCCCGGCGGAATTGAGGCCAAGGGCTTTGCCAATGCACGCTTTGATCAATTTGATATTGAAATTGAGGATGGTGAGGACGGCATTCAAGGCAATGATGTATCTTTTAGCCGCCAGCTTGGTCAAATTGGAACAGATATCCGTTACCCATTCGTAAAGCAAAGCGGCGGCGTGACATGGATATTAGAACCTCGCGCACAAGCCACTTACAGTTTTGGCGATGGGGAGCTAGAAAATTTCAATAATATTGACGCCAATGGCGATCCTATTTCGCTTTTCCAAGACGGCGTCGCGGTTGATTTTGATCAAGCGCTCTTTTGGCAATCTAATAAATCAACTGGATTTGATTTCTGGCAAGAAGGATTTCGGGCCGATATTGGCGCAGCAATTGGTGCAGATTGGGGCCCGTCCCGCAATGCAGAATTATTTATCGGCCAAAGCTATGCTACAAATACGGAAGGTGATTTTGCCATAGGTTCTGGCCTTGAAAATGATAAATCTGACATTGTAGCGTTATTTAACGCTAATCTGTCCCCAAAAATTGAAACCAATGCCCGTGTTAGATTTGACGAAGATTCAGGCAGTCTTCGGCGTGTAGATGCCAATCTGGATTACCGGGGCGATAGGGTTGGATTTGGCGCGCGATATTTTAGGCTTGATAGCGCCGTAAATGACTTGGTGCAAACGCCGCTTGCGCCCTTGCAAGAAATCTCTGGCACTGCCTATGCGCAAATTACCGATAAATGGCGTGCAAGCTATCGGGCCTCTTACGATATTGATGCAAACACTTTAAGGCGGCAAACTCTTGGGCTTGGCTATAGGGATGATTGCACACGGATTGAGCTATTTTTCACCCGAAACTCATTTGATAATGACGCCATTCGGGACACAACAAGTTTTGGGATTCGTTTCTCTTTGCTCACACTCGGTGACTTCGGCGTCAGGTCTGATGACCCTAATAACAGATAGGCATGAATATCTTTAAAATTGCAATAAAGCTAACCAACGAAAGATTTTTCGACCACGAACTGCGCGGGCTGTGAATTAGATCCTTCTTTGAGGCCAAAGCCTTCGACAAGCTTTGCCGTATCATCGATCATATCCTTAGAACCGCAAATCATCACGCGGTCTTCATCTGGGTTTAGCGGCGGCGTGCCTGCATTGGTAAACAACTCGCCCGTCTCAATCAAAGTCGTGATGCGCCCTTTCAGCGGATAAT
>CAZSKN010000103.1:0-2292 GCA_964607445.1 uncultured Caulobacterales bacterium | reverse complement strand
AAAGACATCATCCTCTTTAGCTGCGGCCCGGGCCTCTATTTCCTCAATCAGGCGCGTTACTGTAATAGCGCGGGCCTGAGCAATATGGGCGCCTTGTGTGGCCATATCCGCTTCAAGCGCGTCATACCAGCCGCGATCTGTTATCCCGTCAGAGAGCAGGCGGTTGCGTTCAGACCTCGCCTTTTCATAGCGCAGGCTCGCCATGCCGTGAGAGGGCGCGTGAACAAGAGAGAAGCGGTCCATAAATTTACGGCGGTCAGAGGCCGGCCCTGTAAAGAGGCGGTCTTGGGCCGGGGTTAGCCACATCAAGGTGAGGAGCTGCGCGAGCTGCGGTCCTGTCGCATTCTTCCCGTCCAGCCGCACAATGCGGCGCTTAGGGCGCTCGGGAACCTGTCCGACAGAGACGCGGATATCCTCTATTTCAGCATTAATGCCCCAGGCTATAGCGGTCGTCTCGCCTGCGCGGCGGGCAAGGTCTTCCATCTTGGCGCGGCGTAACCCACGTCCAGGCGAGAGAAACGACACAGCTTCGAGCAGGTTTGTTTTTCCGGCGCCGTTCGGCCCAAACAGCACAACAGGCGCGCCGGTTAAAGCTATATCAAGCGAAGGGTAAGACCGAAAATCAGTAAGACGAAGTGAGGCTATATGGGCCACGGCGTCTCGGTCTTAGACGCGGAGCGGCATCAGCACGAAAAGCGCACCGGGGTCTTCTGCGTCTTTGACCAGAGCAGGCGAGGCCGGACTGTCCAAGAAAAATGTTGCGTCGCGGCCTTCAATCTGGCCTGCCACATCAAGCAGATATTTTGCGTTAAAGCCAATCTCAAGCGGGTCAGCGCTGTAATCGACCATCAATTCTTCATGGGCGTTACCGCTTTCCGGATTATTCACGGTCAATGCCAGATTATCTTGGCTCAGCGCAATTTTGATAGAGCGGGATTTTTCCGCTGAAATTGTCGCAACGCGATCAACCGCATCGGCGAAGACTTTATTATCAATCGTCAGCTCTTTCTCGTTTCCCTTCGGAATAACGCGTTCATAATCCGGGAAGGTTCCGTCAATGAGTTTAGATGTCAAAATAGCCGAGCCATAATGGAAACGGATTTTCGCCTCTGAAACAGAAATCGCCACATCAGCTTCGCCGCCATCAATGAGGCGGCGGATTTCGGCGACCGTCTTACGCGGGATAATCACGCCCGGCAGACCTTCGGAACCCGCAGGCAGATTCATTTCGGCGAGGGCCAAACGGTGCCCGTCTGTGGCCACAGCCCGCAATGCCCCGTTATGAGCATGCACATATATACCGTTCAGATAATAGCGTGTTTCCTCAGTCGAAATTGCAAAGCGGGTCTTATCTATAAGGCGAGACAGTTCAGGCGCTTTGAGCACGAAATTATGCGTAAAGCCATCCGCTGTCATCTTTGGAAAATCGCCGGACGGCAAAAGCGGAAGCGTAAAATGTGAGCGTCCTGCATCCACATCCAAGCGATCATCAGCGTTAATCTGCAAAGAGACTTGCGCGCCGTCAGGCAGCTTACGGGCAATGTCATAAAGCGTGTGAGCGGGCGCTGTAATTTGGCCCGGCGCGCCAACATCTGCGGCTGTATCCTCAGACACTTCGATATCCAAATCTGTTGCGACTAAGGTGACTTTCCCGTCTTCGGCGCTCATCAAAACATTTGAGAGGATAGGGATCGTATTACGGCGTTCCACAACATTTTGGACATGTCCCAGCGCTTTTAAAAGCGCGGCGCGTTCAATAGAAAGTCTCATCTTATCGGCCTAGCGTAATCTGTTGAAAAAGGCCCCTCGCACGGAGAGACCTGTTTGTGCCGCGTAACATAACGTAAACGCGGTAAATGCCAATAGCCGATATTGGGGATAACTTTAAGGGGCCCAATGCGCCATAGACATATACCAGTCATATTTTTCGCGTCTCTGTTCTTCGGCAGAGACTGTCAGCAGGTCGATAAATTTTTGCTTCAGTCGTGCACGGTCTTCAGGGGGAAGCGGCGGTAAGTCTTCATATCGCGTATATTCAGCTGTTTTGGGAGGCGGTAGGTCAGCCTCTAATTTGGCCAGCCGTGCCTTCGCCGTGGCGACTTTCACGCGCTGCAATGGGTCTTTGGGTGTGTTTTTCTTACGGCGGCTCATAGGTATTTCCTGTGTTGAGGGGTGATGAATATTATTTTCGCGCAGGCGCTTTCTGCGGCTGCCCATCGGGGGACAGCATCATTACGCGCGCCGGGTTGGTCGGCGGCGGCGCGCAAATAGAGGGCGAAAGCCCTCGAAAAA
>CAZSKN010000102.1:0-2299 GCA_964607445.1 uncultured Caulobacterales bacterium | reverse complement strand
GATGGAGATTTCGACCTGCTGGTCCGTATCGAAGACATTGGCGGCCCTCGTAATTTAGACATTCTCTGCAAACAATTAGAGCGGCTTTACAATGTTGTGTCGGCCGAAAAAGTCGGCCGCCGCAAACGGGCGGAGCGGGCGTGATGTATAAGCACGGCTCAATACAAATTGATTACCGGAGCGGCGAAACCCGCTTCCGACTTATGGCGCGCATTTAAAATTCCAATGCACCCTAAGTTTCAAATTCAATTTGAGTAAAACAATGACCAAACACATAAAAATTTTTGACACCACATTAAGAGACGGCGAACAGGCCCCTGGATTTTCCATGACGGCAGGGCAGAAACTACGCCTGGCAAAAACGCTGGAATCCCTCGGCGTTGATATTATCGAGGCCGGTTTTGCCGCAGCCTCGCCGGGCGATTTCGACGCCGTCAATACGATTGCCAAAGAGATTAAAAACAGCACGATCTGCTCTCTGGCGCGCTGTAACGACAAAGACATTATCGCCAGCGGCGAAGCCATCAAGCCCGCCGCGTCGGGCCGCATTCACACCTTTATCGCCACGTCGCCCCTGCACCGGGAATACAAACTGAAAATGTCCAAAGACGAGATTGTCCGACGGGCTATTGCCGGGGTGGAGCTGGCGCGCACCTATACGGACGATGTTGAGTTTTCCGCTGAAGACGCCATCCGCACAGAGCGAGACTACCTGAAACGCGTCGTCGAAGCCGCCATTAAGGCCGGCGCCTCGACCATCAATATTCCCGATACGGTGGGCTATACAACGCCGGAGGAAATACAGAACCTTTTCACCTTTTTGACAACCCAGATCGAAGGCGCCGACAGCGTGACGTTCTCCGCCCATTGCCATGATGATCTGGGTCTAGCCGTAGCCAATTCTCTGGCGGCTGTGCGCGGCGGGGCGCGGCAGGTCGAATGCGCCATGAACGGTATCGGGGAACGGGCCGGAAACTGCGCCACCGAAGAAGTCGTCATGGCCATTAACACGCGTAAGGATTTTTACGGGCTCTCCACAGGCATTAAAACCGAAGGCATATACGCGGCCTCGAAACTGCTGGCCACCATTACGGGCAATCCGGTGCCGCGCAATAAAGCCATTGTCGGGCGTAATGCCTTCGCCCACGAGAGCGGTATTCATCAGCACGGCGTTCTGGCCAACCGGGAAACTTACGAAATCATGAAGCCTGAAGATGTCGGCGTTTCCACGGATAATCTGGTGCTCGGCAAACATTCCGGCCGCGCGGCGCTAAAGGACCGCGCAACCAAGCTCGGTTTTGAATTATCTGACAATCAACTTCAGTCCGTCTTCGTGGCCTTCAAGGAACTCGCCGATGCCAAGAAGGAAGTTTTTGACACCGACATTGAAGCGCTAATCATGGGCGAGACCGTGAGCACGCAAGGCCCTTGGGAAATCGAAAGCCTCTATGTCTCAGCCGGCTCCGATGATATGCGCCAGCCTCAGGCCAGTGTGAAACTCATCCACGAAGATGGCCGCAAACTGGCCGCCATTAACGAAGCTGCCGGCCCGGTCAACGCCGTATTCGAAGCCATTTCTGAAATCACGGGTCACCCGCTTCATCTGGATAGCTTCGCGGTGCAATCGGTATCTCAAGGCAAGGACGCCATGGCCGAGGCCAGCGTTCAGGTGTCGACAGAGTTTGACAGCTATCAGGGCCGCGGCGCCTCAACCGACACGGTCCTGGCCGGAGCGAAAGCCTATCTTGACGTGATCAACCGGATTGAACGTCGGGCCGTGCGCCAGAAAAAAATCGCGGCGCAGCATTAGGAAGAGAATGGATGCCTAAAACACTCTTCGATAAAGTCTGGGAACGTCATGTGGTCGTGCCGGAGACGGCGGCCCAGCCGACAACTCTGTATATTGACCTTCACCTCATCCATGAAGTGACCAGCCCGCAGGCCTTCACGGTCCTTAAGGAGCGGGGCCTGAAAGTGCGGCGTCCTGATCACACACTGGCCACGATTGACCACTCAACTCCAACCCGGGTCAATGCGGATGGCACGCGTCCTTACCATACGGATCAGGCCCGCATTCAGGTCGACACACTCCTCGCCAATGCAAAGACGCACGGCATCGAGACTCATGGCTGGGACTCTGACAATCGCGGCATCGTCCATGTCATGGGCCCGGAGCTCGGCGCGACCCAGCCGGGCATGACCATTGTCTGCGGCGATAGCCATACGGCCACGCACGGCGCCTTTGGGGCCATCGCCTTTGGTATCGGGACCACACAAGTCGGTCATGTGCTCGCCCATC
>CAZSKN010000101.1:0-2320 GCA_964607445.1 uncultured Caulobacterales bacterium | reverse complement strand
GTCACCCGCCCCAGCTCCCCGCGCACACGGACATGTCCGTAAGTTTGCTCTACCGTTCGCTTAAGGGAATTGGCCAGCTCAGAGACTGTAAATTCATGTACATTCGTTTTGACCTCTTGATTGTCAGATGACACGATTGCGACCTTCATTCCTTTTATTGTGACAAAGATAGGCTTTAACGCCCTTTGTCGTGGATTCGAATATGCTTATAGACTAAAACACGTCACAAGGAATCACTGATTAGGATAAATTATGAAAGTCTTGTTGATAGGCTCTGGTGGACGCGAGCATGCGCTGGCTTGGAAAATCCTGCAAAACAAAAATGTCGAGACATTAATCTGTGCGCCCGGCAATGCCGGTATGGCCGAAATTACAGGCTGTGTGGATATTGCCGCAGATGATATAATTGGCCAGATCGCACTGGTGAAACGGGATGCTTTTGATCTTGTAATTGTTGGGCCGGAGCAACCCTTGGCCTTGGGACTGGTGGATGAGTTGGAAAAGATCGGTGTGAAAGCCTTTGGCCCCAGCCAAGCCGCCGCCCAGCTTGAAAGCTCCAAAGCTTTTACCAAGGATTTTTGTAAGCGCTATGATATTCCAACCGCGGATTACGGCGTCTTTACCGAGATAAAACCCGCCAAAGACTTTCTCAAAACCATGACCCCGCCTTATGTGATTAAGGCCGATGGTCTGGCGGCTGGCAAGGGTGTGGTCATCGCCGAAGACCTTAAAACCGCCCATAAAGAGCTGAAAGAATTTTTCTCTGGTAAGTTTGGCGAGGCCGGCGAACAAATCGTGATTGAGGAGTTTATGGAAGGCCAAGAAGTGAGCTTTTTTGCGATCTCGGACGGCAAAACGGCCCTACCCCTGATCGGTGCCCAAGACCATAAACGCGCGTTTGACGGAGATAAAGGTCCGAATACAGGCGGGATGGGCGCTTATTCCCCCGCACCCGTTTTTGGAAAAAAAGAGATGGGTAAAGTGCTCAAAACCATTATCCAGCCCACGATTGACGGTATGACAAAAGACGGCCACCCCTTTGTCGGCGTCTTATTTGCCGGATTGATGATGACAAAAGACGGGCCAAAACTGATCGAGTATAATTGCCGCTTTGGTGATCCCGAATGTCAGGTCCTCATGCGCCGTCTTGATTCCGATCTTGTCGAAATTTTTCAAGCGGCTATTGAGCAAAAGCTCGATAAACTCACACCCCCTGTCTGGCATAAAAACCCTGTCGTCAATGTGGTTGTGGCCACGAAAGGCTATCCGGGAGCATATGAAAAAGGGTCCCAAATTAGTGGGCTGGACGCCGCCAATGCGCGCGAAGAGGTCGTTATATTTCACGCCGGCACCCGCCTGAATGATAAGGGCGAGCTTACCGCCTCCGGGGGACGTGTGCTAAATGTAACGGCCAAAGCTGCGAGCGTAAAAACGGCGGTAAAATCTGCCTATGCGGCTATTGACGAAGATATTGACTGGCCGGAAGGGTTTTGTCGGCGCGACATCGCTCACCATGCGCTAAACTCGAAATAGGTTCGTATGATAATCCTATCGCCGGTTTGGACGCCTTCATAAGGTACTTAATTTATCACTGTCTGCGCCTAGCTACCGAGTGCGAAAATAGACCGAGCACTAAGTGCATCCTTGGTAATCTGGGTCTTGAGCGCTTCGAAACTCTCAAACTTCTTCTCTGGGCGAATAAAACAGCGAAAATCGACCTCTATATATTGGCCGTAAATATCCGCTTCAAAATCGAAGATATGGACTTCAAGCCGCGCCTCTTGCCCGCCAACTGTGGGCCTATTGCCCGTATTGGCCACGCCGTATTTATGCGTACCGTCTGCCAACCTTACTTCTACAGCATAGACGCCGAATTTGGGCCGGATTAAATCTGCAAATTCAAGATTGGCTGTCGGGAAATTAATCGTGCGTCCGCGCTGCTCTCCCTTCCTAACGATACCGTCCACACACCATGGACGCGACAGCATATGGGCGGCGTGAAAAACATCACCCTGCTCTAACGCCTTACGAATATCGGTACTGCCATATTTTCCGTAAAAGCGATGCAACCCCACAAGCTCGAGCGCATTGACACCAATACCACGTTCCCCGCAGAGCCGTTTTAAGCTCTCAACATTACCGCAGCGATTTTTACCAAAGCCGTAATCCTTGCCGACCACAACATGCACAATTCCCAGCCCCTGATGTAAGACGTTTTCAACAAATTGCGTATCATCGAGTTCGCGCAGTTCATCGGTAAAAGGAATTTCATAGAGAAAATCCACGCCGAGGCTCGGCATAATCCGTTCTCTAATCTCAG
>CAZSKN010000100.1:931-2341 GCA_964607445.1 uncultured Caulobacterales bacterium | reverse complement strand
CTGTCGATCTGTGCAAGCTCGCTCGATGTCATTCATGAGGATATTGAGATTTGAGTGCGAGAGATGGTTTTCCGGCTCTTCAATGAGAAGGACTTGAGACAGTTCCGCATCAGCAATGGCGAGGCGCATTTGAATGCGGCATTGTTCGCCCTTACCGGCGCAATCGAACGGCAAGTCGTCCAAGTGTGCTGTAATCGCGCTGTCCCACTTCGATCGCGAGGACAAATCTACTTGAACTGTTAGTTTTTTGTTCGTAGCTGGATTGCCTTGCTGCTCTAGATGATCATTGATAGCCTGAACTCCGGCTTCCTGTGTAAAGCCATGTCGGAGTCTCTTGTAAGCTAGCGACAAATCGAGACGTTGCCCCTCCGTAAGGGCATCATCGACTAGTTGGGTTACGTACCGGCTTGGGCCACGGTGTGTTCGGGGCAGACTTGTGTCGATCGTTCTTGTTCTAAAGGGTAAATTCCTGATCGTAATCCTGTTGTCGGCAAACGACCTCCATGAACATCTATAGAATTCGACAGGCAAAACAACTGGATTAGACACATCTCGCGCATATTCTTTCAACGACTCTACGTGATCGCTGTCTAATTCGATTTCTAGCTTTACTCCGGGACAATCCATATTCTTGGTATTGTTCGAGCCCTTTAGTTTTGCCAGGGTTGCGTCATTCTTCTCACTCAAAAAAGCTTCGATCAAAATTTTCGGCGGATCGCTATTCTGGCCACTACGGAGCTTTTCGAAATAATTCGCGACCATTTCTGCATTGAATAAATAGGGATCAATCGAATAATCGATATTACGACCTTGGAATCGACGAGTAAGAACCAGATTGATGGCCTCCAAAACCGATGATTTTCCCGTCTCATTGTCACCAACGATGACATTTACACTTTCGTTTAGCTCCAGATCAAAACTGGCGAGCCGTCTATAGCCTTCGATGTGGACGCGTGTAATTTGCATCGTCACCAAACCTAATTAAGTGAGTGGTTGGTAAGATTAGCGGGCGCAAGATCCCCGTTCCGATAGGATAGAACGAACCGCATAAAACTCGCATTGTCTGGTGGATAAGACCGTGTGTCAAACGCGTCCCCAACACTTCGGTGATTCGGATTGCAGCACCGAAATAATTCGCAGGCTTCTTTTTCGCCAGCCGCTCGGGCGTGACATTTGACTTAAGGTCGAGTCCGTTCATGTCTCAGGTTTAACAACTCCTGAATCACTAACGTGAATTTCCGAAGTGACTTCCGCACCGTGTATTTCACCATGACTTCGTAATCGCAATGCCAAACCTGCGGCTTGATTTGTTTCTACAGCTATGGCAGTTCTTAGATGCGGGTTGGATTCTTTTGGTTGTGAGTGACTATTCGGACACGTGGGAATCGTATTTCACACGCACTCAATACG
>CAZSKN010000100.1:0-921 GCA_964607445.1 uncultured Caulobacterales bacterium | reverse complement strand
TCGTGTACTCGCCTGCGCCTGCGTGCCGCACCAGAAATCCGTGCAGACCGAGACCTCACCGCGGCTTGATCGCGGTCACAGTCATCAACAACCAAAAGGAGAACCAAAATGACCGAACCAACCAACAAACAACCAGCTGCAAAACTCTACTACCTCGGGGTCGAAGCGACCATTTGGGGCAACCCAAAAACCGACGGTGAAGGGATTCGCTACAGTGTGACTTACAGCCGAAGCTACAAAGATTCACAAGATCAATGGCAATCCACGCACTCACTTGGCGAACACGACAATCTGAAGCTGGGCATTCTTTACATCCGAGTGGCAGACAAGATCAGTGAGCTAAAAGCCAACGATCAATCCAATAACTAGAAAGGAAAATAGGCTTCGCGGCTTAAACTCCGCGGAGCCTTTCCAGAATCAGCAACACAAAAGCAGAAAGGGCAGTCATATGACACGCATTCAGGAGATCGCCACCACCGAGAGGTAGGTTGGCATGGCATCAAGGAAGAAAACAAGCAAACGTAAACGAGACATCTATCAAGAGGTCACAGATTGAATCGTTGGATACTTGGAGAAAGGAACTGCTCCTTGGCGAAATCCGATTCAACGAGGCACCGGCGATGGCTGGCCCAAGAACTTGGACACGGGAAAACGCTATCGAGGCATCAATGTATTTTTGCTTGGATTGACCGCATGGGAACGTGGCTATTCTTCGGATTTTTGGATGACTTTCAAACAGGCGAAAGATCGCGGCGGTCAAGTTCGTAAAGGCGAGAAGTCGAGTCTCGTCACGTTTTTCAAAATGTACGCCACCAAAGATAAAGCAACTGGTGAAGACATTGAGATCCCGATGCTGAAACACTTTAGCGCTTTTAACGTGGAGCAAATCGACGGAATCGAAATTCCCGATGCACCGAGAAC
>CAZSKN010000099.1:0-2350 GCA_964607445.1 uncultured Caulobacterales bacterium | reverse complement strand
TCACCGCTATGAACTAACGACTTATATTTTTCCAATGACGTAGACGCCTGACAAACCACGAGCACTCCAATTAATCCTGGGTTGGAGTTCACCCACTGGAAAAAGACGATGTAGAATAAGACCTATAATGATTGCCATAAGCATCAAAGGACTCTCTAAAACCCTAGTAGAATAAATCGCGCATGCCCCAAGCAAGAAGCAAACTAAAAATTAACGGTTCCATCATTTTTTTGAAAAAATAACGCCGGTTTAGAGGTTTGCTTATGGTCAAGCATGATCACGACGAATAGACTTTAAGTGAGGTATAATCTTTGATCAACCCAATCGTATTATAGTAGGTTACCCAAGCCTAAGGTTTAAAGTTTAAGTTTATTTTGGCTTTGTTGGGTGAGACGGGCAAAGACATAGCCCCCGACCGCTCCTGCTAGCATTTGTAAGGCGAGCCCGAGTCCATCCCGAGCTCCCGCTACAAGATCAACGCCAAAAAAAACTTGCTTCATCGCCATCAACATCACCATCATGGCGGTAGCACCGGCCACCATATAAACGATTGGACGGCCAAATTTGGCAAAGCGGTAAACGATACCTCCAGTCAAAAATGCAATTAAAAAAGCAACGAGTATAAACAGGCCATAAGTTATTCCAAAATACTTGATATCATAAATGGACATGGACAAGCGTTCTTCCATTCCAACTTGGCCTAAGGGATCAGGGAGCCTACTTAAGACCCTTTGGCTGGATATAAAAGCGGCGAGGGTAGAACATATAATGGTTGCGATAGGCCAGGCGAAGACGCGTTTGAGCCAAATATTCATTTTACGATCCTTTATCTTGTCTCATGAGTAAGTTGCCCTATTATAGGGTCTCACGTCAATCGCGGAGTCAGGCATGAAAAAATGGGCTATTTTTACACTTCTTTTCACGACAGCCTGCCTTGAAGCGCAACCCGCACCAGATTTGAACTCTATACCGTCTTCAGATTTTAATGTAGAAATTATTGCAGACGGATTGAATACACCTTGGAGTGTTGTTCCTTTGCCAGAGGGAGGGTATTTGGTTACAGAAAAGGAAGGTATTTTAAAACGTATCTGGAAAGATGGCCGGATCAGTGTTGTCACGGGTGTCCCAGAAACAATTTACACGGAACAACAGGCTGGCCTATTTGATGTGATCATTGCCTCTGATTATGAAGACAGTTCGGTTATCTATTTATCCTATGCATATGGAGATGCTGGATCTAATGGAACAGCACTATACCGTGCGCAATTAACGAAACCTGACGTTAATGATGGTGGTGACGGTTTGACGTTAAGAGAAGGACGTGAAATTTTCAGAGCCAGTCCGGATAAAGACACCCCCAATCACTTTGGGGGACGGATTGTTGAAATGCCGGATAAGACCTTCATCTTAACTCTTGGTGATGGGTTTGCTTACCGTGAAGACGCACAAAATAAAAACTCACATATAGGTAAAATTGTTCGCCTTAATCCAGATGGATCAGCTGCAAAGGACAATCCCTTTACGGAGCAGGACAATTCCGAAACAAAAGCAAGATCAGAAATTTACTCATTGGGCCACCGAAATCCACAGGGCGCTCACTACGACGCTCCAACTCAAACCCTCTGGGTTCATGAACATGGCCCACGAGGGGGGGATGAGTTAAATATTATTAAGCCAGGCCAGAATTATGGCTGGCCGACCGCAACTAAAGGGCGGGATTATAACGGCGCACGGATTTCTCCCTTTGACACTTATCAGGGTATGGTGGAACCTGTCCATGATTGGGTGCCATCCATTGCGCCGTCGGGGTTGGTTATTTACAGAGGAAATATGTTTGCACAATGGAATGGAGATGCCTTAGTTGGTGGCCTCGCAGCCAAATCTCTTCGCCGCGTAGATATTGAAAACGGTAAAGCCGTTGGAGAAGAAATCTTACTGGAAGATTTAGAGGCACGTATTCGAGATGTGCGCATTGATAAAGACGGCTCTATCTTGGTCGTCACAAATACAAAAAAAGATATGGAGCCTGGCGGCGGACAATTACTACGGATCACTCCTAAAAATTAAATTACGATAAATGAAATTTCATAATACATAATATAACCATGAGATAACAAATGGGTTAGATTTGTAAAAGTAGATACTTCTCAAAGAACGCAGTTTCGGTTAGTTTAATATCATAGTCTGCGGCTTTGGCGCCGGACCCGGCAGCTCAAACTTCGGGGTTGCTCTGTGCCGTTATTCTAAAATTATCGCCGTGAGGACCGCCTCCCGTAAAACATCAATATTATTTTAGTCTTCCTTCGGGAAGCGGCCCAGATAACGTCAATCAAAGCGGATTTCCATCCGG
>CAZSKN010000098.1:0-2396 GCA_964607445.1 uncultured Caulobacterales bacterium | reverse complement strand
GCCGCGCTTAACGCGCTTGGTCGTCAAGACGAAGTCCAGGAGCTCCGGTGGAATTATTTTGAAAACGCACTCAGCATTCAGCATCTCCGGGATTATCTCAAAGCGTTTCCAGACTTCGAGGATGTGGAAGCCGAAGAGCGGGGGCTCGATTACGTGCGTGGGTTCGAAGATATCCACATGGCGCTCTGCTTCTTTTTCGAATGGCCTGATCGCCGCCGCGCCGCAGACCTCGTTCTTGCCGAAGAAGGGAAATGGGACGGTAATCGCTGGTACATCCTCCCTGACATCGCTCAGGATTTGGCAGGCGAACACCCGCTCGCAGCAACTGTGCTGCTGCGGGCTTCGATCCTCGACACGTTGGCTGGCGCGAAGTCGAAACGGTACAAGCACGCCGCAAGACATTTACTGGAATGCGACAGCCTATCCCATCAGATCGAGAATTTTCAGGGTTTGCCCACCCATCAGGAATTCAAAACTCTGCTTCGAGACGGGCATCCGCGCAAAACGGGCTTCTGGTCTTTTTTGCCAAACGACGATCTTTGATGAACTCGTAATTCGGCAACGTGAGGACACAGCAGTCTGCAAGACTGCAGGAAGATTAAAGCATCTGATGTCCCACTTTGATCACCGTCCGCACCTTATCTATGGGGTGTTGTTCACTCACTGCTATTAGAGTCATTGGTAAGGCCCTCAATCGACTCGCAAATTTCAACCATAAGAATAGTTCCAAAAATAATTCTTCTTTTTGAGGTTGAATTTTTTAATTCACCAAGATTCAATAGCAACCATAGCGTGTTTTTCAAAGCACGCTGTAGGGACTCGAACGACGATACATTTTGACAGTCCGAGAAACGCGGGGGCGATCTCATGTCGGATAGCAACGTTGTGCGCTTTAGCGCAGCGGACCAAGAGGAACAGCGCGCTTTGGCGCAATCCCTAGAGGAACGCAAGGTATCAGCAAAAGCGCGTGCGGCGATGTCCCGAAGGGCCGAGCGCAATGCCATCGCCAAAATGATCGCATTCCATGTTCCGGCAGCAGCGCTTCTTTATGCGGCGGCGTATGCTCTGCCGGTCCTTGATCTGATTGAGGCGAACAACGCCGACATAGCAAGCTGGGCCTTGCTCGCGTTGGCGGGAGTGGTTTTTTTCAGGATCTCTCTGACCGGATGGATCGGACCACTTCTCTTCGTTCTCGCAACCGCAGGCGCAGTCTACGCCATAAAAGAGGGCATGATCGTCCTGAGCGATACCTGGTTCATGCGCGCCCGCGATGTGCTGACATTCATGATCGGCACCTTCATCGCATCCGTTCTCTTCACTCTCTTTGGCGCACGCACAATGTGAGCGGCGGGTGCCTTTCGCCATGTCATCGCTCCCAATCCAAATTATCCCGGCGAATTTCGCCTCAACAAGCGGAGTCTACCTGTGACCAAAGCAACGAGATTAACCTGCGCGTTGATGGCTCTTGCCGTTGTTGCGACCCCGGCCTACGCCGCTACCCTCGATCCATTACAAAACATCATCGACGAGATCGTTGACTTCATCACCGGCCCCGGTGGCATTGCGCTCGGCACCATCGTTATTGCGGCAACCGGGCTCGGTGCAGCAATGGGTCGGTTTGAGTGGCGGACGTTCTTCATGGCTTTTGTCGGCCTTGTCATGGTGTTCGGCGCATCAACAATTGTTGGCGGAATTGTTTCCACCTCGGGCGGCAGCAGCACCGCCGCTCCGGCTTCGCCATAATGAATTCGCGTCACAGTCGGGTCTTCAAAGGATTGGTGCGTCCTCCGCAAGTGTGGGGGTTGCCGGTCCTCTATTGGGTTCCGGTCTTGTCGTTCTCGATCCTGCCATTGATCTGGTTTCAGTCGGCTGTCGGCATGGCGGGGCTTTTTTTGATCCTCTGGACGGGCGCGCGAGTTCTGGCGCGTTTCGAGCCGCGCATTCTCGACCTGATGTCGGTGTCGGGGCGCATGACCCGCAAGATCGGCAATCACCGTGTTTGGGGTGGCAATCGCTATGAGCCGTAAGAGCATCCTTGCCGCCGATGATATGATACACGGCGCGTTCGCCGCAAAAGAAGCGCGCATCTCGCAGCATCTTCCTTGGGCGGCCTTCGTCGATAAGAACACCGTCTCGACCAAAAACGGCGATTTGATGCGCGTTTTTGAGGTCGGCGGGATGCCGTTCGAAACGACGGAAACCAATGAGCTCGATTACCGGTCCTCGGTGCGGGAACAATATCTGCGCCGCGCTCTGGGGCCACGTTCCGGTTTCTATCATCATACCATTCGCCGCCGGATTACAGCACCGCCCGCGCCGCGCTCTGGCATCGCATTTGCGGATGATCTTTCCCATGGGCTACGCCAGCAACTCAGTACGCGGCGGCTTTATGAAAA
>CAZSKN010000097.1:0-2419 GCA_964607445.1 uncultured Caulobacterales bacterium | reverse complement strand
CAGACATGAAAAATATTTTCAAGCCCAAACCAAATAAAACCGAAGCCGCTATGCCTAAAGCTGGCGAACCCATGACAAATGCACGCCTTGACGCCCTTATCCGCGAGGTCGGGAAATCTGTTGAAGGGCGTTTGGGGTTTTGGCAGTTCAAAATAGAAGGCCGTGATCTCTGGGTTATTACTGATGAGGCGCATAACCGTATGCGGATTATCAGCCCCGTTGCGCCCCAAACAAGTCTTGATCAACCCATGTTGGCGCGCTTGCTAGAGGCGAATTTCGCCAGTGCGCTGGATGCTAAATACGCCCTGCGTGACGGCACGCTCTGGTCGGTCTTTACCCATCCTCTGGCGGAGCTTACCGACATGCAATTTATGGACTGCCTTGCGCAAGTCTCTAACTTGGCCAGTAATTTTGGCGGTTCTTACGCCAGCAGCAACCTCACATTTGGCGGGGGGTGATATGACTGACACGAAACGCCGTAAATTTCTAAAATATTCGGGGCTTATTTTGGGGTCGCTGGCCTTGAAACGCAATGTGAGTGCAACACCCCGAGAGCTAAGCTTACCGCTCACACCGACACCGCCTGACGCGGAAGGGCCGTTCTATCCGCGCGGGGATAGATCAGATGATAGCGAAGATTTGTTACGCGATATGGATGTGCCACGCGGCGAAACCCTGCGTTTTGCGGGTAGGGTGGTTAATACCCAAGGCCAGCCGCGCTCGGGCTTGGGTGTCGATATTTGGCAAGCCGATATTGAAGGACGCTATAAACATCCGCTTGATGGCAAAGCCGGCGAGCGATATGCGGATTTTGCCTATTGGGGGCAGGGGCTGACAAATGCGCAAGGACAGTTTTCTTTCCGTACCTATATACCGGGGGCGTATAGCGGGCGGCCAGCACACATTCATTATATCATATGGGAGGAAGATAAGCGCCTTCTGACTTCGCAGGTCTATTTCAAAGGCTTTGAGACAGGCACAGGCGCGATCATACCCAGCGCGCGCCACGATCTGCGCGAGGCACGACTCGTGCGGGCCAATACCACAGATTTCGCCACAGATTTTCGGGTGGTGGTGTGATGATCAATGAAGAGGTGAGGCATATCATTGAGGCAGAGCTAGCCGTGTATGAGAAACTTAGATGACGAAAAGACTAAAATACGAAATTTATGGTGCTAATGGTAATAGAATTGAAGCGGATGTTATCCATACAGTTGATCAGCCGTTAAATGCATTCGCTTCAGTAGATTGGAATGAACAACTGCAGATAGAAGTCAGACAGGGTGCAGCAGAATTGTTAGAATGGCCAGCACATATGAATTTAGAGGATGAACAAGGTAATTACCTTAGGTTAATGCCTTCACCATTAGGACTGGAGGGGTCGTTACAATTGATTGTTGAGCGCTTAAAATTTGGTTTCATTCGTCAAATGGAAAGAGAACAAATTGATTTCTCTCGAGTTAACTTAGAGCATGCAGAACGGCTTATCAGTGATTTTGTGCTCGGTAATTTTTATGATTTAAAAGAATTAGTAGACAAGGAAACTTCCCCATGAACAAACCCATTGACCAATCTGAATTTCAGACCCCTGAAGTAACAACAGGGGCGCTGCCGTCCTCTACCAAGGTTTATACCGCGCCTAAGGCCGATCCGTCTTTGCGTGTGCCCCATCGTCTTATCCATCTCCATCCTACGGCCAATGAGCCGGACGTGCCGGTTTATGACACAAGCGGGCCGTATAGCGACCCCAGTGTGAAGATTGACGTTGAGAAAGGCCTGCCCCGTCACCGCACGGAATGGGTTAAGGCGCGCGGCGGCGTGGAAGAATATCAAGGCCGCGAAGTCCGCCCAGAAGATAATGGCGGGGCGAGCGGCAAATATCTGGCCCGTGAATTTCCGGTACGCCACACACCCTTGCGCGGCAAGGACGGCGAAATGGTCACGCAATATGAATTTGCCAAGGCCGGCATTATCACCAAGGAAATGATCTATATTGCCGAGCGCGAAAATCTGGGCCGCCAAAAAATGGTGGACGGAGCTGAGGCGCGCGTGGCCGCAGGTGAGAGCTTTGGCGCTTCAATACCTGCTTTCGTCACACCCGAATTTGTCCGTGACGAAGTGGCTGCTGGCCGCGCGGTGATCCCGTCCAATATCAACCACCCGGAGCTTGAACCGCAAATTATTGGCCGTAATTTCTTAGTTAAAATTAATGCCAATATCGGAAACTCCGCAGTGGCCTCATCTGTTGAGGAAGAGGTTGATAAAATGGTCTGGGCGACGCGTTGGGGCGCGGATAATGTGATGGACCTCTCGACGGGCCGAAATATTCACAACACGCGTGAATGGATAATCCGAAACTCGCCTGTGCCGATCGGAACCGTGCCGATTTACCAAGCGCTCGAGAAAGTTGACGGCGTGG
>CAZSKN010000096.1:0-2494 GCA_964607445.1 uncultured Caulobacterales bacterium | reverse complement strand
TAGGGGCAAAAAAGTTATTATACGCTACAACCTCACCCAGACGTTCTTGCGATTTTCCGATATGTATTTTAGGCGCGTTTTTATCTATTGTGGTACCAAACTCGACCTTATATTGCGTTTGGCTAGTTCACCCAACACTCACGGCGTACATTCAGGGTCAGGCCCATTATCAAATGTAAGTGTAAGTTTTCCATATGACGCTCCAAGGTTATAAAGCTTTTTCGAGTTTGCCCTCGCAATATATCGCATAATTATACTCATCAGGTCAAAGCTGTGGACATAATTCCTCCCGTAACGAAATCAAGAAACGGGGCTTGCAATTTCGCAAGACCGGCAGACTTATATAATCCACTAGATAATGTATCCATACGTTTATTATCACAAACGGCATAGAGTGTTGTACTCAGAAGAAACTGAAAACAACAATGAATACGATACGGATCGCTGTCAGGAAATGTATTCAAAAGCGCATCCAGAAATCGGGATGAATGCGAGTCATATTTTTCGCTAACCGTGTTTTCGCTCCAAAAATTTTGCACCGCAAGATGCGCAACAAGTCGACAGTAATTTCTCCACCCACTGCCTTCATTCGCTGCCAGATCGAGCATGGGAACAGAAAAGGCTTTAGCGATTTGGCGCACAGTAGACGCAGGATTATCCGGATTAACTGTGACTTTACGGAGCCTCTCAAGGCGGGCACTGGCCAAAGGCTCTATCCGGCGATCAATGACAGCCATAAACAGTTTTTCTTTGGTTTCAAAATGGTAATTAACGGCGGCATTGCGTAGCCCTGCACTATTCGTTATGTCCCGAACCGAAGTCCCGAAATAACCACGTTCAGCAAATAGAGTTTCGGCATTATCAAGTAAGGCCTGCCTGACTGCGTTTGACTTTTTATATCCTTGATCCACGAATCTCTCGAATTAGCTAAGCTTCACATCATGGCTTATCCGCAATAAGACATGGTGTAAATGAAACATTCGTTTCAAATTTCTTGACAATCAAATGAAACAAATGCATCAAATTGACAATCGCGCAGTTAAAACAGCACGGGGACCCCAAAATGAAATTGAGACGTATCCAAACCGCAAAAGGTTATAAAATTCAGGCCTTGACGTCTGAGCGCTGGGTAAGTTTAGAGCGTATATCCGACTTAGATCAACTTGCAGAAAAATTTTCTGTCGAAGGCGACCCCCGCACAGATATGTTGGCTGTATTGAGGTTTGGCGCAGATGGATGGGTGCAACTGCAAAGCCGCTTGGATAAACTTACACCGCTAGAGGAGACGGTTGCAAAGGTTTGCTTGCCCTTTAAACCCACCTCTTTCCGGGATTTCATGCTTTTTGAAAAACACGTTATTGATTCAACCCGAGGCTATGTGAAACGGTTTTTACCAAAATTATATTCCATATCACAATTTATTGAAAAACTCACAGGCCAACCCTTTAAACGTTTTAGGCCGCATCCCCTGTGGTATAAACAGCCAATTTACTATCTAAGTAATCATTTGAATATTGGAGTTTCGGGGGATGACATTACGTGGCCGGATTATACCAAGGCTTTGGACTATGAATTAGAGCTAGGTGCGGTACTGGCCCGGCCTATTCTCAATGCAAGTTCCCAAGAGGCGATGAAGGCCATTGGCGGATTTGTTGTCTTAAATGATTTAAGCGCCCGCGACGTCCAGAAAGATGAAATGGAAAGCGGTTTTGGCCCTCAAAAAGCCAAGCATTTTGCCTCTACTATATCTTCCGTTATTGTCACCTCTGATGAAATTTTTCCCCATATTGACAATCTCAGTGCCAGCGTTGTGATTAACGGCACCGAAGTGTCTCAATGCCACTCTGGTGGTATGTTTCACAGCCTCAGCGAGGCGGTGGCATTTGCGTCCAAAGACGAAAATCTATATCCGGGTGAGTTGTTTGGATCGGGTACTATTCCAGGGGGTGCGGGCATGGAAAATGACCACTGGGTAAAACACGGAGATACGATCACGCTGCGTATTGACCGCATTGGCGAAGTGACCAATACAATTCGGGGTAAAGCCTAAATCATGAAAGTCATCGATTTATCCAAAGCGATAAAATATAATCCTGAATATCCAAGGTTTATGCGAGTGAAAATTGTCATTGCTCCTTAAAACTGTTCCATCTTTTACTTAGTAATTTTGATGGAAAGGTTGATTATTATGGCAAGGAAGAGATTTTCGCATGAGGATGCAATACGCTTGGCTACGTCAGGCCGTTATTCATTGCCGGCAAAAGCTCAACACATCTGAGCGCCGAACTTGTCAGGTGATGGGTATAAGTTTACTCTCTAAAGCTAAATTAAACATAGCTAAGTCACGTTTGTGATCCGCCAGTTGAAGTCTTACCCGTATAGCCCAAACTTGTGGTGACGTTAACGGGGACTTTTGGCCAATGAGTTTGCCCTTGTTCCAGTCCGATTGGTAGTTTTGATTAAGTCGTAGTGTGATTTTTCATGATTTCCTCCA
>CAZSKN010000095.1:0-2556 GCA_964607445.1 uncultured Caulobacterales bacterium | reverse complement strand
TCTCCTTGCTTCCAGTTTTACCAAACAAGGTGTCTACAAAGCTAGGGGCACATCAGACAGATGTGAAACCATCACGACTTCCCAGGTGAGGGCTTGCTTTATTGGTTCCAATGTCGAGTAAACTGATGATTGAGATATTGAAAGCTTAGTCAGGAGTAGTGAAAAATCGTAGCGCTCAATAAGGCCAAAACAATCGAAAGACTCAACCAGAAAATGGTAGGAAGTTGGGGCGCAGGTCAACACTTTTAATTTATGTTTGATCTCTCTTTTATTTGATGTATTCATACAGGCCTGCTGCAAAATTTAAATTCCACGGAAAATACCCGCTAGGCCTATAAATCAACAGAATGGGTAACAGCAGAACAATTACGAAAAAATATATATGAGCAATATCCAGATATCTAAATTTAAGACGGTTCAAAAAGTTATCCGTGATGAGATTAAGGGTTTGGAAGCCCTTCTGGATCAATTGGATCCGACCAGCATTAATAAAGCGGTTGATCTGATTTTGGAGACGACAAATTATATCATTATTGTAGGCATAGGAAAATCAGGTCACATTGGTCAAAAACTAGCCGCAAGTTTCGCTTCAACGGGCACAGCTTCTTTTTTTCTTCATCCGACTGAGGCCAGTCATGGCGACTTAGGTATGATACAGCCCGGATGCACGCTTATAGTTATTTCAAGTTCAGGCAAAAGTAAGGAGTTGAAAAATGTCCTGCAATATGCCCGCAAAATTAATGTCCCTGTTATTGCAATAACACAGGACTCGACGTCGCGGCTGGGACGCGCCGCGACCATTGTTTTAAAACTACCGGATGCCGGAGAAGCCTGCCCGAATGGACTGGCTCCCACAATTTCGACGACAAATACGTTATGTCTGGGAGATGCGCTTATGGTTGCGGTTATGATGCAAAGAGGTTTTTCTGATGAGGATTTTGGCCAGCGCCATCCGGGAGGCATTCTAGGGCGAAAACTACAAACCGTTCAGGACTGTATTGACGAATATGCTGATAGAACGACCTCTGTTTCAAAAGAGACCGATATGAAAGCCGTTATTATGGCGATATCTGAGGGTGGGACGGGATCTACAGCCGTTATTGATTCCAAAGGCCTTCTTATCGGTATGATAACGGACGGAGATTTACGCCGGGCGATGGATAAAGAGTTTTTTTCAAAAAGTGCTGGGGATATAATGTCTAAAAATCCGATATGTTTGGCAGTCGATATGAAAATGGGGGAGGTGATTGCCCTATTATCCGAAAAGCGAATTGGCGGGGCTTATATTCTTCATGAGAGAAAGCCTATCGGGGTCATAGATATGAAGACCTTATTGTCTGATGGTTATATCTAAAGAGGACGACAAGGGATGAAGGTTTTAGTTACAGGGACTGCGGGGTTTATCGGCTATCATACAGCCAAAGCCTTGCTCTTGCGCGGGGATGATGTTGTCGGGTTTGACTCGGTTAATAATTATTATGACGTCAATCTTAAAGAAAACAGAATTAAGCAACTCAATAAAGTGGTCAAAACCTGTCAGGGAAGCCAGTTTACTTTTATCCGTGCCAATCTGGCAGTTCCGAACGCTATAAATCAGATTTTTGCAGATCATGAATTTGATCGGGTTATTAATCTGGCGGCACAAGCGGGCGTGCGCCATTCGCTGGGATTTCCGCAAGATTATGTAGAGAGTAATATTACGGGCTTTACAAATATATTGGAGGCCTGCCGACAAAATGAAGTTGCGCATCTGACTTACGCCAGCACGTCAAGTGTGTACGGAGGCAATACAAAATTACCGTTTAAGGAAACCCATACAGTGGGGCATCCTCTACAATTTTACGCTGCCACAAAACGCGCAAATGAATTAATGGCACATTCCTATAGCCATCTCTTCCGATTACCGACAACCGGCCTGCGTTTCTTTTCTGTTTATGGTCCGTGGGGGCGCCCTGATATGGCGCTTTTCCTATTTACCAAAAAAATTCTGGCTGGTGAGCCTATTAATGTTTTTAATCACGGCAATCACAGCCGGGACTTTACATATGTTGATGACATTGTGCAGGCTGTGTTAAATTCAAGCGATAATATAGCTGCGCCTAACGCCGATTGGGATAGCGATAATCCTGATCTGGATAGTTCAAATGCGCCCTTCCGTATTTTCAATATAGGTAATAATGTCCCTTCAAATCTGATAGAATATATTGAGGCGATCGAAGAGGTTGTCGGTAAAAAGGCGATTAAAAATTATCTCCCGCTTCAGCCCGGCGATGTGCCATATGCGCATGCGGATGCTACGAGCCTGATTGAGAAAGTGGGGTATAAGCCTAAAACTTCTGTAAAAGAAGGCATTAGACTTTTCATAGATTGGTATCGTGATTATTATGACGTTTTATGATGGCGGGTTAGCCGTGATTACACACGTGACGTTCGAGCAAGGTCGATATTGATTTCGTGCTTTATTTGACTGAACTTTGATAAATGCGACTATCGCAGATTCTAAAAGCCCAAAACGGGTTTTATCCGCGTTTTGGGCTTTAATTAAAGTCTCTTTTG
>CAZSKN010000094.1:0-2564 GCA_964607445.1 uncultured Caulobacterales bacterium | reverse complement strand
CCGTCCACGCAGCTCCCGCCGTGCCAATTGGTCATGGCACCGCCGGCGCCTTCTACAACCGGCATAAGCGCGCGCACGTCGCAAGCTTTGAGGCTCGATTCAATCACGATATTAACGCGCCCCTCCGCAAGAAGCCCATAGCCGAGCGCATCAAGCCCCAGACGTGAGAACCGTGTTCCGCGGCGAATAATGTTAAAGGCAGCTAACTCACCGGCGTTAAACATGGCTAAAGGCTCTGTGCAGGCAATAATCGCGTCTTTTAAAACCGGGCAGGCGGCGCTTTTGAGGCTGCGAATTTGGTTTGTATTCGTGGTTTCAATCCACGCCGTTTTATGTCCGTTTTCATTGGGCGCGCCCATATAGCTTTGGCCGAGAGCCGGCAGATCAATCATACCAAGGATCGGCTGCTCGTTTTGTGAGAGGGCGATAAGCGTGCTCCAAACCGGAACCCCGGCAATAAAAGCGCGGGTGCCGTCTATGGGATCGAGCGTCCATGTAAACTCATTTGATCCCGTTACATCATCATGTTCTTCACCTGTAATGCTATCATCAGGAAAAGCAGAGCTGATAATATCCCGAAGGACCGTTTCAGCCTTGATATCTGCGTCTGTGACGGGATCGTAATCTGTATCGGATTTATTTTCGATGCCTGTGGGGTTGCCGTAAAGTGGTAAAGTAATCCCCCGTGCGGCACTGCGCAGGCGGGGGAAAAGATTGAGCCGGTGGCTGAGCTCTTCTGTTGTCGTATTATACTCGGTCATAGCCGCTGCCTACACGAGATGCGCCCCTTGCGCCACTCTAGGCAGAAATATTTATTTTTTATTTTTTACGACGTAACTAGACCGAGCCTTGGCTTTTCCCGCAGCTCCAATGATTTCGCAAGGTCGAGAAGATGTTTGCGCGGGCCTTCACCGATTGAGTAATAAGCGCGAACAAGATCCATAGTTTCTTTTTTGGACATAATATCCGGGGCCATAAACTCAGGGAGGTCTTCAGCATTTTCCTGATCTCGTACTGATAAGCCTTCGTAGAAATATTGAACCGGAATATTCAGGGCTTCGGCAAGCTCAAAAAGCCGCGCGGCGCTGACGCGGTTTGCGCCGCATTCATATTTTTGGATTTGCTGAAATCTTACGCCAACAAGCTCGGCGAGGGATTGCTGTGTATAGCCCATAAGACGGCGGCGGCGGCGTAGGCGGCGTCCGACATGGTAATCAATTTCATTTGTCATAGTCAGTCCTATCTCAAATTCACGGCTCACAATGAGCCTAGCTGGGGGTTTCGTGTAATAAGAGAGCAAAATGCGTGCCATGTTGATCACAGGGTGATCGCGCCATAGGTGAGTGAAAATAGCCGAATTTCACCTCTTTTTGCGCGAAACACCCCGTTATGGGATCGGTTAACCCTATAGTGGTTCATAATGACACAGGGCGGGCCGCTATAATCATGCGGGGCCACATATTGCTATTATCCGGCGGCTCGGCTATGGCCCAGCCTATGATGCGGCAGGCGAAAATATGCGGACTTACGCGCCCCGAAGATGTCGAGGCGGCTGTGCGTTATAGGGCGGACTTTCTCGGCTTTATCGTCGAGGCGGCTAGTCCGAGGCGGCTAACGATTGAACAGGCCGCCCAGCTTGCGCGGCCGATGACGGGCATAATTCCCCGCGTCGCCGTCACCGTTAATGCCGATGATGAAAGGCTCACGGCAATTATGTCGCAAATGACGCCGGATTATATTCAGTGCCACGGGGACGAAACGCCGGAGCGCGCTGCAGAGATTGCCCGCAGGTTCTCGGTCAAAGTTATTAAAGCCTGCACCGTGGCCCATGATGATGATATGAAACAGGCCGACCGCTATAGCGGCGCGGCGGATCTTATTCTTTATGATGCCAAACCACCTAAGGGCTCTGATGTGCGCGGCGGCCACGGGATTAAAATAGATTGGGACATTATATCCCGCGCCCCAACGCCGCGCCGCTTTTTACTCGCAGGAGGGCTTACGCCGAATAATGTGGCGGCGGCTATCGCGGCCACGAGAGCCCCGATTGTTGATGTTAGCTCTGGCGTTGAAACTGCGCCGGGGGTAAAGGATGCAGCAAAGATCAAAACCTTTATGAACGCAGTTAAGAACAGGCCGCAAAATGGGTAAAATCGATAATAAAGTCTGGCCCGATGAAAATGGCCGTTTCGGCGATTTTGGCGGACGCTATGTGGCCGAAACGCTTATGCCGCCCATCTTAGAGCTGGAAAAAGCTTATGCAGAAGCCAAGGCTGATCCGGATTTCTTGAGCGAGATTGACGCGTTTTTTGCCCATTATATTGGCCGTCCCAGTCCACTTTATTTTGCCGAGCGGCTGACGGAACATGCGGGTGGCGCTAAGATTTATTTCAAACGTGACGAGCTTAATCACACGGGCGCCCATAAGATAAATAATTGCATGGGCCAGCTTTTGCTTGCCAAACGTATGGGCAAAAAGCGCATCATCGCTGAGACGGGGGCCGGGCAGCACGGGGTCGCAACGGCGACGGTGGCGGCGCGGCTCGGGATGGAGTGTATTGTCT
>CAZSKN010000093.1:0-2759 GCA_964607445.1 uncultured Caulobacterales bacterium | reverse complement strand
GAAAGAGACCGGGGGCGGCACTATCATAATGACCGGATCAACATCGGTTATTCACGGCGCAACCGGCGATATTACCGGAACCGGAGGCCCGGTTTATGTGGTCTCCAAAGCCTCGATAACTGGCATGGTCAGATCTTTAGCCAAAGCCCTCGGGCCATTTAACATTCGTGTTAACGGGATTATGCCCGGCCCAACACGCACAAATTTGACCCAGAATTACGACGCGACCACATTCGAATATCTGGAGTCAATATCACCAATGGGGCGCATTGCCTTGCCTGAAGATATAGCCGAGGCTGGCTGTTTTTTGATAACGCCTGAGGCAAGGTTCATTACTGGTGAACTCATTATTGTCAACGGCGGGATAGTCTTCGGTTAGGCGACACCACATAAAGGTTTTTACATGATGAATCCCATTTTCGACGTAACTGGCAAAACGGCCCTTGTCACGGGCGCCTCCAGCGGTTTTGGTGCGCATTTTGCCAAAATTTTATCTGCACATGGCGCTAAGGTTGTTCTCGCGGCCCGCCGAATGGAAAGGCTCGACTCTCTTGTTAAAGAGATTACACACAACGGCGGAGAGGCTCTGGCTGTCAACATGGATGTGACAAATGCTAAAAGTATCTCATCCGCGTTTGACGCCGCCGAAGCCAAATTCGGTATTGTCGACATTCTGTCCAATAATGCCGGTGTTGCCGATGCGAAAATGGCGCTCGATATCGAAGAGGATAGCTGGGATTTTGTCTTAGACACAAACCTTAAAGGCGCTTGGATGGTCGCGCGCGAAGCCGGCCGCCGGATGATCGCTGGCGCAAAAACAGGCAGCATCGTCAACACCGCCTCTATATTGGGTTTGCGCGCCGCGATTTCCCAAGCCAGCTATGCCACATCCAAAGCAGGCGTTGTACAGCTCACCCGCGTGCTTGCGCTCGAATGGGGGCGTAAAAACATCCGGGTGAATGCTTTGTGCCCAGGATATTTCATCACAGAAATAAATAAAGAGTATTTTTCAGGCGAACATGGAAAAGCCTATATCGCGGGCACGCCAGCACGCCGAACCGGGAATATGAGTGAAATTTCAGCGCCTTTTATGCTTCTGGCCAGTGACGCCGGATCTTTTGTCAATGGAATCGCCCTGCCCGTTGACGGAGCACATAGTATAGGAAATATGTAATCCAATTTAATATCAATCACGCTTAACCATATACGTCACAAAAAACGAGGGATGCCATGAGTACAAAACATTTAGTAGATTCAGAAATTCGCGAATTTTGCACAAGCTTTCCGGTTCATGATTTTACGGATGACGTCATGCCGGGTCTGCGCGAAGGCATGGCCGCGATGCTGGGGGATGTCAGCGAGCCCCCTAAAAACGTCATCCGCGAAGAAATCGTCATGCCCGGATATAAAGGTGCACCCGATGTCAGAGCCAATCTTTATAAACCCCGAACGAGCAAAGATAATACGCCCGCATATTTACATATTCATGGCGGAGGTATGATTGTAGGCGCCCCAGAACATACGGATGCGCGCTGTGCGCGTATTTGTGACACTTTTGGCATACCGGTTTTAGCGACGAGCTATCGCCTATCGCCTGAAAATCCTTACCCTGCGGCCCTTCATGATTGTTATGCAGCCTTGGCCTATCTTCATGGTTTAACCAAGACACTGAACATAGACCCCGCCCGCATCGCTATTGGCGGAGAAAGCGCAGGCGGCGGTCTGGCAGCAAGCCTCGCGATATATGCGCGTGATCAAGGCGAGTATCCGATTTGCCATCAACAGCTTGTATTTCCAATGATTGATAACCGCACAGGTGCGGCAAATTTTGAGCTCGATCCAAATCTTGGTGAATTTATCTGGACAGCAGAAAACAACCAATATGGCTGGGCTTCATATTTAGGCGATACGCCAGCAGACAAAGCCATCATTCCTGCGCGTGTTGAAAACTTGTCTAAATTGCCACCAGCCTGGATAGGTGTGGGCGATCTCGATTTATTTTTCACAGAGAACAAACGTTATGCGCAAAACCTTATTGAGGCTGATATTTCCGTTACATTTGATATTTATAGAGGCGCGCCGCATGGCTTTTATCTGGCGCCAGAATCTCATCTAAGCCGGACATTTGAAGTGGATTTCATGCGTTCATTGGCGCGTGGATTGGGCATTGCCAGCTAAGATAAACAAGTTTCTGACTAAGAGACATTTGAGCGCCGAAACGCTTGGATATACGAACTATTCGGATATTATTTTGGCGAATAATTAATTGATAGTCGCACTGTAAATGATTGGGGTTTTGGCATGACATCAGACCAAAAAACCTAGGAGGCCGGTTTGGGTCTGCTATTTTTGGCCTGGTTGAAGATAGCTCAATTCGTCACCTTTGACGTTAGAGCTTTATCGCTAACTTTCTGAATGTCCCGATTTATGCGAAGGTCGGTAGAAAATATAGCATGACCCCGTGCCGAAGTTGCCATCCTATATTGTCTGTATCGATGCAAGGCATAATGGCTCAAGACATTGTTCTGGCCACGTCACAACTTAAAAATACGATCAGTAGAAGTGTGTGATGTGACACATGCAAACCCTCAACACGCGCGAGGGCATTTAAGAGCTCCTCTGCAATCCCATCTGCAAAATAGGCTTGGTCTTTATCCAGCGAAAAATCCTCAAAGGGCAAGACCGCTATGGACTGACCTGTGAAAGCCTCAAGACCCGTCGTGACAGGTGCTCCAGGAAAGCTCGTCGATTTAGGCATA
>CAZSKN010000092.1:0-2792 GCA_964607445.1 uncultured Caulobacterales bacterium | reverse complement strand
ACCCATTGAAACCGCATCCCAAAGCAGTCTAAAATCGAGCGGCTTAAACTCGCCTCAATCTAAGCCGCTGAGATCAGAGGCCGTTGTCGCCCAAAATAAGACACCTAACTAGGTCCAATTTCCTTGATTAAAAGTACAGGTCTATGAAGATATCAAGATGTTTCAGAATATTGATTAATTTGATGAATGTCTGTTTTGCATCAAGACAAACATCAGGACTTTAAAAATCCAAGGGTGCATTATCAGTCACTTCCTTCATTGTGAAAAAGCTTCGTATCTGACGAACACCTGGAAACGCTATTAACTTTTCAGCGTGAAGTTTGTTGAAGTCTTTAATATCCTTCACTCTGATTTTGAGGAAATAGTCAAAATCTCCAGCCACAAGATAACAATCGAGGACAAAGCTCAGTTTTTTTATAGCTTCTTCAAAGGCTTTGAAACTGTCGGGTGTTGAGCGGTCTAAGACCACGCCGACAATCACCAACGTACCCCGATCAATTGAACCCGGGTGAATTATAGCCCGAAACCCTGAAATATATCCTGCGCGGATTAGTTTTTGAGTTCGCCTGTAACAAGTCGCGCTGGCCAAGTTAACCCTTTGCGCAAGATCGGCGTTGGATAGGCGGCCATCTTTTTGAAGCAGTTTCAAAATTTTGCGATCTATTTTATCCAAGACTTCCATAGTGAATAATTCTCTCATTTTAATAAGCAATATAGAACAATATAATCATATTTGCTTTCACAGAGTCAAAAAAGGGCAAATTTTCTTCCATATTAGACAGCACCTGTCGCGCGTGAATTGCTACAAGACAAAAAAGGAGCTTTGCCGTGAACCTCGCCAAATTTGAAAAATATCAACTTACTTTTGGGCCGACAGCCATTGAACATTTGCCGCGCTTATCCGAAGCGTTAGGCGGAGATATCGACATTTACGCGAAGCGCGATGATTGCAATTCTGGTTTGGCGATGGGTGGTAATAAAATTCGAAAGCTCGAATATATCGTTCCGGACATTCTAGCATCAGGCGCTGATACGCTCGTTTCCATCGGAGGCGTACAGTCAAACCATACAAGACAGGTTTCCGCAGTTGCAGCGAAACTCGGACTTAAGGCCGTCGTCGTGCAAGAGGCTTGGGTGCCACATGAGGATGCCGTTTATGATCGTGTCGGCAACATCCAGATGACACGTATTCTGGGCGCAGACTCTCGAATAGTGCCAGATGGTTTTGACATTGGTATTCGCCAAAGTTGGGAAAATGCATTGCAGAGCGTACGAGATGCAGGCGGTACGCCCTACGCAATTCCCGCTGGTGCAAGCGTTCACAAATATGGAGCGCTAGGCTATGTGGGCTTTGCCGAAGAAGTCAGAATGCAAGAGGCCGAACTTGGGTTTAAGTTTGATTATGTCATCGTCTGCACGGTTACCGGGTCGACCTATGCCGGCATGATTGTGGGGTTTGCGGCTGACGGCCGTGCAGATCGAGTCATTGGCATTGATGCTTCTGGAACGCCGGAACAACTGCACGCGCAGATAAAGGAGATAGCGAATAATGCCGCAGAGTTAGTTGAACTGGGTCGCGAAATTAAAGATGATGATATCGTCATGATTAATGATTATGCCTACCCGGCTTATGGAGTGCCGAGCCAAGAAACTGTTGAAGCTATTCGGCTTTCAGCAAGGACAGAAGCGATGATGACTGATCCAGTTTATGAGGGCAAGTCCATGCAAGGACTTATTGATTTAACCCGAAAAGGCTATTTTCCAAAGGGCTCAAAGGTTCTATATGCCCATCTAGGGGGCGTACCAGCCATTAACGGATATGCATACACATTTAGGAACGGTTAAACGATAGTCTAACGTTTACTTTTACCATCAGAACCGAATTAAACACGGGCGGCTTAAAATCGCTCCATCAAGGCCGCTCACGTGAGGCCGTTGTCGCCCAGTTTAAGACACTCAGCTATTTCTGTTTAGGGGGTAGTCCTACCCTTTTTGGATAATCCGCCTTGCGACGCCAGGGAGCCAGCGCAATAAGAAAGGTAATGCCTTGGTCTTTCCAACATATATTTTTGATTGGCCTTTGAGGATTCCTGTAATAATTTGATTGGCGGCGGTAGTAGCTGATATTTTGCCCGAGCCACGCCCTTCGGTCATTGGTGTTGCCACGATGGGCAAGATTACCTCAGTCACACCAATCTCATTTCCTGACTGGACTCTCAAGCCCTCGGTAAACAAGTGCAATCCGGATTTGGTGGCGCTGTACACAGCGGATGTTGTCTTTGGCACATACGCAAGCCCACTTGTGACATTAACGATCCGGCCTTTCGGATGCTTTTCCAAATAAGGTAATGCCGCGCGGGACAAACAAATAGGCGCTGTAAGATTGATAGAAATTTCTCTTTCAATTTGAGCATTTGTGTAATCATCGGCATCTACCCTGATGTTGTCCTGAATGCCTGCATTGTTCACTAGGATGTCAATGTGAGGAAACTCTTCAAAAAGACTTGAAATGAAGTTATCAATTTTCGTGATTTCACCCACATCGAATTTGCGCGAGACAATGTTGGGTGCGAGGTCGTTAACATCTTTCAGCCTTTCCACGTTTCTTCCCAAGGCGATCACATTATGACCAGCTTCAGCGAATTGTTTCGCCATTTCAAAACCGATACCCGATGTTGCTCCAGTAATAAGAATTGTATATTTTGACATCCTGACCTCTTAGATTTTGAGATTTATTCTACAATAAAATACTCCAGAGGATAGTTAAGAGGTAAAATATCGAGCGGCTTAAA
>CAZSKN010000091.1:0-2799 GCA_964607445.1 uncultured Caulobacterales bacterium | reverse complement strand
TAGCGGCGCGGGATATGATCTGCGCACGGCTTGGGTGAGGTCTGGGCGTGTCGTCAAAAGACTTCCCACTGCCGACCTTGGTCGAGCAACAGCCCGAACAAAACACATAACCCGCGATAGGCGGTTTCTAGCGGGGCCAAGTCAATGAACTCCGGTAAGTGATAGTTTTGAGGATGTGTCGGATATGTGTGCGTTGTTTTCATTCTCACACCATATACCCGCCAGAATTAGGGCGGATTAAGTTTTTTTATTGCGAGGGATGTCAGAGAGTTAGGTCGGTTTTAAATGCGGATAAAGTTGAAAATGAAGCAAATCCATGTCCGCTTATGACCATGTGATTCAAGCTGTTAGGCCGCTTTACGCCAACCAATCTTTGCTATATTCACTAATCTCTCAAAAACACCCTTTATTCTCTTAGGTTTAGTAAAATTGTTAGCTATAAATAAAGTAGTTGGATAGAAGATTTATTGTGACGAAAACTCAAAATATATTTATCATAAGTAAAAACATCATGTTGAAAATGACTGTTTTCACTATGTTTCTCTTAAGTGCAGCATCTTGCGGTGGAGACGGAGAGCAATCCCAATCCGTAATTGGTAGTGGGCTTGATGCATCGCCCCCGGTTATAAGTTTTACGTCAACAATTTCGACAGTTATCTCAGGAGCTACCACGGCAGTTCAGTTAACCGCGACGGATAATGTCGGCGTAACATCTGGTCCAGACGTATCATGCACGCATGGAGGAGTTGTTTCAAACAATATGTTCACCGCACCTGAACTTACCGAAAACACAGATGTCGCATGTACTGCTACAGCATCTGACGCCGCTAATAATTCAAGCTCCGTAACAATCAATTTTAACGTCTTAAATATCACGAGGCCAGAAACGAAGCCCAAGATCGTCTTGTTTCTGATGTTCGACGATCTAGACTTCCATGACCTCGGTTATAACTCTATTGATGTCATCACCCCAAATATTGATCTAATCGCCTCTGAAGGTAAGATTTTTAGAAATTATTATGCTGCCAGCGCCATATGTTCGCCTACACGTGTCTCATTGCTCACAGGTCAAAGCCCAATCCGGTACGGGTTATCACGATTATGGCCTGACTTATTTTTCCCGCTGATAGGCGAAAACCCCGGAAGCTATTATTGGTCATTAAGAGGCCTGCCGAGTTCTGAAACAACTCTAGGAAATGTTATGAAATCAGCGGGCTATGACACGCTGCACATCGGAAAATGGCATACTGGCACATCATTGCCTGAATACTTACCCCAAGGACAAGGGTTTGACGATTATAAAATCATGCAAATTAACCCGGACAGAGGCATCTTACGCTTTTCTGGTCCAAATGGCGTAGAAGAAACGGAGACGACCGAACTATGGCGACCAACATTCCAAGCCAATCAAATTATTGATTTTATTGAAAGCTCAGAAGGTAATGCCTTCATAAATTGGTGGCCTACGGAACCTCACCTTCCGCTTATTGTGCCGCCTCATTTTGATAACACTGATCTAAATTTTGACCTTGCATCAGAGCGCGGCAAACTTCTGTCTTTAATGAATACATTTGATCAAGAAGTTGGTCGAGTCGTTAATTTTTTAAAGTCTGAAGGACTTTATGATGACACACTGATCGTTATCACAAGTGATAATGGTGGTGTGCGGCAAGCCTTATCTCCACGACGCGAAATTTCTGGCCATAAAGGAAACTTGGGCGAAGGTGGTATTAGGGTACCTTTTTCGGCCACATGGCCATCAGAAATTGAGCCCGCCATTGATACTAATTCCGTTATATCAAGCTATGATATCATACAAACATTATCGTCGATCAATGGGCAAGAGCCGCTGGATGTTCGCGGAGAAGATTTCAGCAGAACTTTATTCAACCCGATCGATTTTACTCGCGATGAAGGCCTGTATTTTGACATGCGCGTTGTGTCCTGGCGAAGAAACACAAATGACAGTAGTGCTAATCAACATGCATTTCGAAAGGGGTGTTATAAGATAGCCGATTTCGGATTACCTGAAAATACATATAAACTCTATAATTTATGCACTGACCCATCAGAAAGCGTTAATATTGCGCAAAGCAACCCTACCATTTTTACGAGCATGATCGAAGAGATTGAAAGCGCCCGTCAAAATGTCGGTATGATTTTTAGCGCAGAGACGGTTGATAGTTCAATTCCACTATCAGATTTTCGCTTAAACTTTCACCATGATGATGTATCAATTTCAGGACAATATCAGTCTGGGACTGGCGACATATATTCTCGAGGTCAAGGTATTCAATTAAGCCTAAATGATGGTGAAATAACTGCAAGGCTGACAGGGCCTTCAAGCCAAACTTTCAATCCTAACATTTCTACTGTCACTTTATCAGGTGCGATTTCTGAAGGGGATACATTTGAGCTCTCTGTGTGGGGGTATCTTCGGAGTGCGGGCACGATTTCACTTTTAGTTAATGGCGATGTCATCGATCAAGTCGCGGCCACGCCATCTACCGTTCCTAACGGTCTAGGAAATAGCTTATATGCGATTCTCAGCGAGCCAGATGAAAATGCGGTTATTGGCTCTACTGGCTTGGTTATAGATAACTTCATGATCAACGCAAAAGCAAATAACAGACCTTTTGAAAACTAGGAAAGATCAAATAAAAAGGAGCCACAAAATACCACCTCGATTAACTCCTTAACTTTCCAGAGCTCTTTCCTAATAATCATGTCCCGGATTTGTACGCGCGAGCTTTCGCATTAATCCTGGCCAGACGAGGTTATCGCCCATACCCGGAACGA
>CAZSKN010000090.1:0-2863 GCA_964607445.1 uncultured Caulobacterales bacterium | reverse complement strand
CCAAGCTGCGCTTGGTCATCTGTCTTTAGATTATCACGAGGAATAAAACCCAATGTCAAAATTACAACGGGGCGCAATATGCGTCCTGATCGCCGCTGCCTTTTCGGGCGGAGCGGTCGCGGCTCCCTGTGGTGAGCCAAGTTCATCTGCATCGGCTATCGTGCCGGGCGCGCCGATTACCTTACGTGCCGTCATGGGCGAAATTGCCAGTGCTGCGCCGCAGGTCAGGCGCGCCGCCTTGGAAACGAAAGCCCGTCAGGCCGAAGTGGATCAAGCCGGACGCCGCCTTAATCCTGTCATAGGCGTTGAACTGGAGAACTTTGCAGGCTCGGGCCCGCTCTCAGGCTTTGGGGAAACGGAAACCACGTTTTCTCTTGAGCAGACCTTCGAGCTTGGTAATAAACGCAGCCTAAGACGCGAGGCGGCAAATGCCAGTGCCGCGTTGGCTTCTGCCGAATGCGGGGCCATCCTGCGTCAGACCCAGCTTGAAGCGGCCATTCTGTTTTATGAATTGGGCGCAGCCGTTCAGGTCGCAGAATTTGCCGATGAGTCCGCCGCGCTCGCGCAGACACTCGTGGAAACGGTAGAGGCCCGCGTGAATGCAGGTGCCGCAGCACCCCCCGAGCTTTCTCGTGTACGGGCCGATGCGATCGCCCTTCAAGCGGCGGCTGAAGGCGCGAAAGCCCGTGTGCAAAGCCTGCGCTATGATCTTGCGGCGATGTGGGGGGATGCTGCGCCGCAATTCGCTGCGCCTGTCACAAGGGCCGCGTATCCACTGTCCGCGACCCTCAACGGCGAAACCAAAATCGAATCGCACCCTTTGCTCGATATGGCGAGTGCGCAAACGGTTGTCAGCGAAGCTAATCAAGACCTAGCGCAGTCACAATCCATGCCGGATGTGACCCTCAGCGCAGGCTTTCGGCGGTTTGAACAGGGCAATGATAATGCGCTGCTTTTTGGCGTGAGTGTTCCATTGCCAATCTTTGACAAGAACCGCGACGCCGTCAAATCGGCAGGGTTTCGGCGTCAGGCGGATATGCTTAACCGCGTAGCCGTGGAGCGGGATTTAATCTCGCAACAGAACGCGGCGCGTGCGCAGCTTGTATCTGCACAAAAACAGTTAAGTCTTTTAGAAACAGAGGCGCTTCAGGCGGCCCGTTCTGCCTATGACGCGTCAGTGAAGGGCTATAGGGCTGGCAAGTTTGACCTGACGACAACCCTTACGACCCGGAAAGCGCTGATCGATGCAAAACTAGCGGTCATCGACGCGGCTCGGACCGTCAATATCCAAGACATCACTTTACGCAGCCTCACTGGCGCGGCCCCCTTTACCGGAGACATCCAATGAAACCTTTTCTATGCCTTACAACGGCTTTAATGACTTCAGCCTTGTTATTATCCGCTTGCGGCGAGGGGAGCGTGAAGCAGAGCAGCCCTGCAACATCGGAAACCGTGGCCGAACATAAGCATGGCCATACAGATCATGAACATGGGGATGAACATGGTGATGAACATGGTGATGAACATGGTGATGAACATGGTGATGAAAACCAAGACGTTGTCAAACTCTCCGATGAAGCTGCGCGAGAAGCAGGCATAATGACGTCGCGCGCCGAGCTGGGCGCGCTTAGACAATATGTTAGTCTGCCTGCGGAAATTAGGTTTGACGCTGACCGCTTGGCCAATCTTTCGCCGCGCGTCAGCGGTATTATTGCAAAGCTCTATGCGAGCGAAGGCGATGTTGTGAAGCGAGGCGATACGCTGGCGCTCATTTCTAGCCGTGAACTCGCCGGACTCAAAGCGACCTGGCTCAAGGCGCAAACGCAAGCCTCATTAGCCGCAACGGCTTTGGCGCGTGAGGAAAAGCTCTTTGCCGAGAAAATTACGGCGGAGGCCGATGTCCAAGCTGCCCGCGCAAATTTTGAAGCGATAAGTGCCGCCAAGGATGCGGCAGAGAATGAGCTTCACGCAGCAGGCGTGAGTGACGCGGCTCTTGAACGCGTGGCCACGGCTGATGATGGTGACAATGCTAATTCCTATCTCATCGCGCCCATTGGCGGAACCATTGTGCGCCGGAAAGTCACCTTAGGCGAAACAGTGTCTGCGGGCGATGCGGGGTCTACGGCCCTATTTACAATTGCGGATGACAGCGTGGTCTGGGCCGATATTGGCGTTTACAAACAAGACCTCGGCCGCATTAAGAAACAGGCCGAAGTCGTCATTAAATCAGATGACGGGACAATCTTAGCCACGTCTAACGTCGCTTTCATTCTGCCAATTATCAATGAAATCTCACGAACAGCCACAGCGCGGGTTGTTTTGGAAAATCCCGAGGGCAATCTTCGCCCCGGTCAATTTGTCACCGCTGACATTAGCGTTGGACAATCACGACCCGTTTTGCGCGTACCGTCGGAAGCCGTTCAAACCGTTGAAAACAAGCCCTCCATCTTTGTGTCCATTGAGGGCGGATTTGAACCGCGCCCTGTGACGCTTGGAGTGGAGTCGGGTGGATTTGTTGAAATTGTCTCAGGCCTGCGCGGGGGGGACAATTATGTTTCCCAAGGTGCGTTTACGCTCAAAGCCCAGCTTGAAAAAGCGGCCTTTGGCGATGGTCACGGACATTAGGATTGTCAGATATGTTTAATTTTATGCACCGCATTGCAGGGGGTCGGCTCCTCGCCGCCATTGCTGCACTCGCTATTACCCTGGGCGGTATCTATGCCTTTCGCGCTTTGCCCGTGGACGCTTTTCCGGATGTGACGCCGTCACTGGTTCAGGTCTTTACCGAAACCGAGGGTCTCGCCCCGGAAGAGGTCGAGCGCTATGTGACCTATCCGATTGAGAGCGCCATGGCAGGTTTGCC
>CAZSKN010000089.1:0-2918 GCA_964607445.1 uncultured Caulobacterales bacterium | reverse complement strand
CGGGATGTTCAAGATTGATACGCGATTTAAGATGAGCCAATTCGTCCAAAGCGCGAAAATCCAGATTTTGCCGCCAGATAAAAGGCGTGATGCTTTTTAGAAAACTTTCTCCTGCTTCTATGTCGCCTGCAATCACGCGCGCCTTCATCAGGGCCAAACGGTGCCAGGGCAGAGCCCGGAAGAAATAAAAATCCTGTGCCATATCTATCGACATGGAGAGCTGACTTGCGGAGCTTTCAGGCCGCAAACGCCAATCTACGCGCCAAATAAAATCGGGACTGTTACGGGGTTTTAGAATTTGCCCCATTGTCTTGAGGACTTTATTGACGGCGTAACTTTGCCCCATATGCTCCGGCACAGGCAGGGTTTCAGGATTATAAAATGCGATGAGATCCACATCAGAGCTGAAATTCAAATCCAACCCTCCTAGTTTCCCCAGACCTAATATAAAGAGCCCTGATATGTTATCCGGTAGGTTTTTAAGCTTGAGAGATTTGGCCTCTATTTGCCAAGCTGTGCGCAGCGCCATGTCAATGGAGCGCGCGGCAAATTCACTTTGCAATGTTCCTAGCGTTTTGAAATTCGCAGAGCTGCTAAGTGAAAGCGTACTCCAGCCCAAAGCAAAACGCCTCTTAAGCTCTAAAAGCTTTTGAGGTGTATTCTTATGTGTCGGATTTAAGGTTCGCAAAGCATCAAGTGCATCTTGCGCACTGGTTTCATTTGGTAATCCGTAATCTTCGACCAATCCCGATAAATAGGGACTGGCTAAAAATTTGTCAGCGGTAGAGCTGCTTAGAATAGCAAGCGCACCACAACGCGGCCTGTGTGCCGGATGAAGCCATCGCGAATTTCACTATCTACGTCAAAGCCGATGGAAGAATAAGCAGAACCCGCTGCTACGCTAAAACCAACAACGAAACCGCTATCCGGGAATAATAAAGATTGCAAATTGGCGGTTTCAGAGTTGAATGTCGTTCCATCAGTGGCTGTCAGTCCGGCGAAACGGAAGCTTGTATTAACAGGGTCGTTCAAAAATTCTTGACGATAACCAGCCCGTAGTGATGGACGAATCCATGTGCGCCTGCCTTGGAATTTTGCGCCGAAATTAAACATCGCCGTTGCAGAGCCCGTTGTTGAGGTGCGTTTATCAACATCAAGGGCGACGCCGCGATCGCCTGTTTCAGTAAAGGCGTTCTCAGTGAGGCGAAGGTAATCCAAGCTCACTGTTGGACGGAACCAGAACTTGTCATTTAGCTCTACATCATAACCTGCGCGAATGGAGCCGTTAATATGTGTGCCTGACCAATCGCCTTGTGCTGCGCCTTCAAAGGTATTAATGCGCACACGGCGATTTTGTTCAAAATCATTATAACCACCGCCAATATAGGCGTCGATGCCAAGCTTGCCGCTGGCCCAACCCGCATAGGCCCCGCCTTGAATTGTGACGACATCCAGCGGTTCATCAATGCCTACAACGTCTTCGATTTCAGTTGAGGCAAAGCCAAGGTTTACGCCAACAGCATGAAAGGGGCCAATCGCTGTGTCGAGGCCCGCTGAAAAGCCAAAGCCTGCGCCGCGATATTGTTCCGAAAGTCCGGCTAGGTCGCGATCTGCAAAATAGGCAAATTCTTGTAGCCAAGCACCGCCCGGTTTATCGGGCGAGCGGCGAACAGAGTCGAGATGGTTCGCCACAGCGCCTGTCGCGCCGTCAACATTGGCTAATACGAATTGACGGGCGGCTGCTGAAAACTCAGGCAGGATTTGATTATAAGCGGCGTTAAAGTCGCTTTGCGTTGTGATATTTGCAAAAGCATCACCTAATTCTGTATTGCTCCGGAGGGCTTGGATAGTAGGCGCGAATGCGAGACTTTGGACGCTATCAAGACCCAACTCTTCTGCATTTCTTAAATCAAGTGTAATGACAAGGTCATTACCAACAACATCAAAGCTTGAGTTAAACAGGAAAGGCGAATCTGCTGAGGCTAAGGTCGCTAAGTCACCGATTGTCAGAGTCCCGCCAGCTTGGGCAATTGTAAATGACGTTTGGTCAATGCCAACAACATTGGTCAGGGTCGGCGCGACTGTTGCGCCTGCGTCAAAATCAATATCACCGCTTGCGACTAATGTTGAGGCCGTACCATTTGTACCATCCAAAACCGGGCTATAGGTTGAGGTGCCGTCAAATGAGGCTGACGTTATGGATGTGTTTCCAGCCGTTGTTAAGGCCAGTGTACTGCCGTCTGCGACAGAAATATCGAGACCGCCTTGATTTGTCAGAGCCCCTCTCAATGTCGACTCTCCGGACAGAGCTAATACATCATTACCTGCGCCGAAATCGATATCACCAGTGATATTACCCGCTGTAGCAGTAAGACTGTCATTACCGGACCCAAAACGAATATCGCCGCTCGTAATGGGGTCTGCCGGGGTTATGTTATCGTCGGGATCCGTATCTTCTGCCCGGTTTTGTACGAATGTGAATCCGTCAACATTTTGCGAAGCATCAAGGGCAATCAAATTGAAATTTGTCTCCGCATTGCCCGTGACATCTGAGGAGGTTCCGATAGCCCCGATGTTACCTGTATTCGTCAGGCTTATCAATGTGCCTGAACGGTCACGAATGGCATAAGCTGTGCCTTGGCGACCGATCAAAATGGCGCTTATTTCGCTGCTGTTAGTAATTGTACGAAGCTCTGCAGAGGCTTCAATATCAATGGCCGTGGCCAAGACATCACGCGCCGCTAAGACATTATCAGGATCTGCGAAAACCAGATCGGCGGCTTCCGACGATGTCGCCCGAATAAGACCTGAATTGTTGATACGCTCGGCAATTGCATTTGACCCGAGAACAATGACGCGGGCTTGGCCGTCTCCGGGTGTTAAGTCTATGCCGTCGTCATCTTGATTTTCGGCAGGCG
>CAZSKN010000088.1:0-2921 GCA_964607445.1 uncultured Caulobacterales bacterium | reverse complement strand
CCTTTATCGTGTTACTGAAACTATCCTGGAAGCTCAACAGAAAGACAAAACATTGTCTGCGATTACCTTTGAACCTATCCTGGGTTCCGTAAATAACCGAGAAAAAATTAACAAAACGCTTAAACAACATAATATACAAACGGTCTTTCACGCTGCGGCGTACAAGCACGTTCCTATCGTTGAAAAGGCGGTAGAAGAAGGTTTCAGAGCTAATGTTTTGGGTACTAAAACGGTACTTGAAGAATCTATAGATTGCCGAGTGGAAAGATTCGTACTTATTTCTACAGACAAAGCAGTCAGACCCACGAACGTTATGGGAGCTACCAAGCGTATAGCAGAACTTGTGTTACAGGCTTATGCCAAGGAATATTCCAGCACATCCATTTCCATGGTGCGCTTTGGTAATGTGCTGGGATCATCCGGGTCAGTAGTTCCAAAATTCAGGGATCAAATCGATAAGGGTGGCCCTATCACGCTAACTCACCCGGATATCACGCGTTACTTCATGTCCATACCAGAGGCATCCCAGCTGGTACTTCAGGCAGCCTCGTTAAGTCGCGGTGGAGAAGTATTCGTACTGGACATGGGAGATTCGGTAAAAATTATGGATCTGGCCCAGGCGATGATCGATCTATGCGGTCTGACAGAGCGGAATGCCGAGAACCCGAACGGTGATATAGCGATTGAAATCACCGGCCTTAGGCCCGGTGAAAAACTGTACGAAGAGATGTTTATCGGTGCGGATTCAAAGGGAACTGAGGTGCGTAAGATATTTGTTGCCCACGAATCGTTCCTTCCGTTAAAAACACTATTTGATCGCCTTGCGGCTATCGAAGGGTCTTTCGATATTGCTAACTATGGCGTATCAAGAAACCTGTTGATGTCACTGGTTGCTGACGGATCCGACGCTCTTAAAACCGAACGCATCCCCGCAGCAAATGAAGATAGGATTCGCAGACCATCTGAGTCTGATAACTCAGAACTTACGGCTGTATAAAAAATAGCCTGTACTAAGCCGCAACTTTTATATTAACCGCCTGGCTGAAGGTTCCTGACACCTTATTTGACTTACAGCAAGTCAAACAGATATCTGCGACAGCTCTCCACCCTTACTAATATATTCAACCACCCACCGAGGCTGTCGGCCACGACCTGTCCAGGTTTCATTACGGTTGCTAGGGTTTCGAAATTTTATCTTAGCTTTGGCTCGTGTCTTGGGTGCTGCTGTTTTTGCGGCGGCTACCTGTTTTGTTTTCTTGGGAGTTTTAGTGCTTTTAGCAGGCTTTTCCGATCCGGCTGAGGAAGCGGATGGAGATTCTTGCAACAAATCCGATAATGCAAAACCGTGCTTCTTGGCAACTGCTTTTAGTTCTGCAACTGCTTGTTTTTTCTCAATTCTTTCTTTTGTCTTGATGGCCTTTTCCAGTTTTAACTGTTCTCTTTTAAGCTTTACCAGTGACCAGCTTGCGTAGGACGCCATTGTTGTGTTCTCAATTAGATGTGTTAAAAATCACAATATAAATATAAATTAAAAACAATTCGGTTGCCACCACATTTATAAACAATGAACGCAGAAAATTTTAGTATTCGAGTTTAAGATAATTAGCAGTTGAACCACATGTTTGTTTATGTTCATGCTGTCGCTGGAAATTTAACTGTTAATTGTTACGATACTTGCGCATTATTCAGTGTATTTTCAGGCGAAATCGCTCACGAATATAGATGTTGGATGCACCTAATATTTAACGAGCGCAATCGTTAAAAACGATCAAGAGATAGATTTACAACGGATATGTTTTTTTTTCAGAACGATTCTCATTGCTCCCACCACCAAAATTCAGTTCTGACAAATACGGTATCCGTGCTTACAAACACGTGCTGGGGTGTTGGCTATTCGGTGGGTTTACCATAGCCAGGCTGGCCGTGTCTTTGTTGATTCCAGAGGAATTTGCTAGTAAAGGGGGCTTTCTCAAGCGTGCTTGGAGCTATCCTTTGCCTACCAGGCGTCATCAGGTTTTACTCTAGACGACACGCCAGTTAATTATATTCAGCAAACACATCATAATCACTTGAACCGGTAATTTGCGCGCTTACAATATCCCCAGGCGCTAACTCTTTTTGTGATGTGATTATTACCTGTCCATCTATCTCCGGTGCATCAGCGCTACTTCTACCAATCGCCCCGTTATCGATTACTTCGTCGATTAAAACCTCGGTTGTCGTACCGATCCGTCGCAAGAGCTTTTCACGACTAATTTCATTCTGCGTTTCCATAAACCGCTGCCATCGTTCGGTTTTAACATCATCAGGCACATCGGGTTTTAACTGATTAGCGGTTGCACCTTCAACCGGTGAATATTCGAAACAGCCTACACGATCGAGTTGTGCGGTTTTAAGGAAGTCGAGCAGTTCTTCAAATTCGGCGTCGGTTTCGCCAGGGAAGCCCACGATAAATGTGCTTCTTATGGTTATACCCGGGCAGATGCTGCGCCACTGCTCTATGCGACGCAATGTGTTCTCTGTAGCTGCCGGACGCTTCATGGTCTTTAAAATCCGCGTGCTGGCATGTTGGAACGGGATATCAAGATACGGCAGAATTCTCTTATCTGCCATTAACGGGATGATCTCGTCCACATGCGGATAGGGGTAGACATAATGCAGCCGTACCCAGGCACCTAATGTCCCAAGTGCCTCGCACAGTTCATACATCCGAGTTTTAACCGGCCGTCCGTTCCAGAAAGCTGTTTGATACTTTTTATCTACGCCATAGGCACTGGTGTCCTGCGACACGATCAGTAGTTCTTTCACGCCAGCGGCAACAAGGCGTTCGGCTTCCCCCATTACATCGCCTGCATCGCGGCTAACCAGCTTTCCACGCATCGACGGGATAATGCAGAAGGTGCATTTGTGATTACAGCCTT
>CAZSKN010000087.1:0-2937 GCA_964607445.1 uncultured Caulobacterales bacterium | reverse complement strand
ATTAGCCATATCAATACTGGAAGTCATTCGACTCGTTAATAGCAACAAGATTGACAAAAATTGTGACAAATTCACAACATTTTGAACAATCTAAAGATCAACTATTGCCAGATTTAATAATGTAACATTAACAAACTTTATTAACACCCTATTTGCCTCCCCTTATTTTCCGGTTTAAGAATCAATTAACAGCGCTTTATACAGGCGTAGATACATGTGAAAACGTCACATGCCGGGGAATGGCATTTATGTTTTATCGCTAAGGAATATACCCAACACCTCCGCGCCTGCACGCCCATACGGGGTTTGATCCTAACATTTGGAGTACTATCCTAATGCAGAACTTGGGGAAATCCGCAGGCTTTATCAACCTCAACTGCGTGCCTAATGCCTAAAATTCAGCCTGAGCTTTTACAAGGTTTTTGGTCAATTGAACGGCTAAAACAGCTTGAACACGCCTTTTTACAGCCGCTTACATCGCGTTCTCGCTCAAAAATTCGCCTATCGATTTGGTCTATCTTCGAAAATCCGTCCGTCTACAAACCAGTTTTTTCAAATCATAGCCTTCACATTTTTCTTCACAGAGGTCTCAGTAAAGACCGGCTCACAAAAACTACGGCAGATATAATATTATAAAAAAACAACTACTTAGCAGTTTCCTAATTTTAAATCGACAAAGGAAAATGCTAAATACCAACTGTATTTTGCCTTGCGCGGACCCGCCTCTATACACAGTGCAACGGATAGGGTTTGACTTGCAAATCCATAGTCATAACCGAACCTTAATTTTACTATGTCACTCTTGGTCAAAAGGTTTAGTGACATGAATAGTGTTTTGACAATTATAACGTCTGTTGTTCCTGCTTTTCTCGTGGGTTACGGGCTCCGAAGATTGACCATTAAATGGAAACATAGAGCCACATCTGCAAAAGCGGAAGTCGCGTTACAAGCCGAGCAATTGGAAGCCACTGTCTCTGCATCTTTGGACGGGATTATCATTATTGATGCTAATGGGAATATCGTCGATTTCAGTGAATCTGCTGAAAGAATATTCGGATATAAAAAGATTGATATTCTTGGTAAAAAAATGTCCGAATTCATCGTTCCAGAGCGATATCGGGACGCCCATAACAATGGCATGAAACGCATGCGGGAAACTGGAAAAGCCAATATTTTGGGCCAAAGGATTGAAATCGAAGCCTTGAGGGCGAATGGCGAGGAGTTCATGTCCGAGCTGGCGATTTCCCGAAGCCGGAGTTCTTCGGGGGATATTTTCATTGCCTATATTCGGGATATCTCCGAATCTAAGGCTGCCGAACAGGCATTGCGAGACGCCAAAAATGCAGCTGAATTGGCAAATAAGGCAAAAACACAATTTATTTCCGCAATGAGCCACGAAATTCGTACACCTTTTAACGCAGTGCTCGGAATATTGGATATTCTTGGCGACACCAAGCTAACGGGAGATCAGAAGCAACTTATACACACGGCAGAAAAAACGTCTCAATCTCTTTTGCGGATCATCAATGACGTTCTGGATTACGCCCGCATTTCATCTGGCTCCGTTACAATTGTCAAAGAGCCATTCAACGCCCCGAGCGTGTTTGATGATGTGTATCAACTATTTTCGATGCAGGCAAAAGACAGGAATATCGAGCTTCGCATTATCAACGAAGACGCAGATAATATCCATCTCTCCGGAGACCTGGGACGTATTCGCCAAATATTGATGAATTTTGTCAGCAATGCCATCAAATATACAAGAGACGGAACCGTTGAACTGATTGTTGAAACCCACAACGAGACCGGTGGGAACTATAATCTGCTTTGCAAGGTCAAAGATAATGGGCGCGGTATTAGTCAAGATAAACAATCAAATCTGTTTGATGAATTCTACATGGTTGAAGACGTGGATACACGGGCAACCGAGGGAACCGGGCTGGGTCTTACAATTTGTAAAATGCTTACCAAAATGATGGGAGGAACTATAGGCGTCGACAGTAAATTGGGCGACGGGGCGACATTTTGGGTAAATCTACCTTTGACGCAAACGGATCAAGTGACAGCACCAATAGATAACGCATTACCGGTTAATAGCATAAAGGGTAAGCGCGTATTACTCGCGGAAGATAATCCGACTAATCGAATGGTCGTCAGTCGAATTTTACAAAAGAAAGGCGTAGATTTGACAGTCTCTACGAACGGCGTCGAAGCGCTTTCATGTCTGACAACATCCCGTTTTGACCTCCTTTTGACCGATGTTTTCATGCCCGAAATGGGCGGTAAAGAACTGGTCGAAATCCTGCGCGCTGGCGAGACGAAAAATGCCCAAATCCCAGTCATTGCTCTTACAGCGATGGGGGATATTCACGAGGCAGAGGAGTTGAAGGCCTATGGCGTAGACCGCGTAATACTTAAGCCCTTTAATTCAAAAGACCTCATTCGCGCGATTGGCGATGAATGTTCTTTACATGAAAACAGGCTTAAGGATCCAGATAACATCGATATGACCGAAACCGCTCCGGAAATGAAATTGTCAGGCGGGCTTATAGAGGGTCTGGACGCCGATGATCTGCGGGCTATCAGAGCGCAGTTTGAGATCGATTTACGCGACGTAACAGATACGCTTCGCCAAGCCGTATCAAGTCAGGACATAGATTTGACACGCCGAGCCAGTCATACGCTGAAAGGACTTACAGGTCTTTACGGACTGACAGCCTTATCCGAAGCCGCAGCATTAACGAATTCTCATTGTTCTGATGATAGTCTGGCTGAAATGGTGAAACATGGGACACGAGCTATAAAAATGGCCGATATTACCGTGTTAAAATTGGATGAGCTCTTTGAAAATAATGAAGAGGCTGCATAGGTGAGAAAATGGCTGGAGCGGATACAACACCAGATGTGTTGATTATTGAAGATACATTATCCATGGCG
>CAZSKN010000086.1:0-2945 GCA_964607445.1 uncultured Caulobacterales bacterium | reverse complement strand
GCGGACCCCCTGATTACAAATCAGGTGCTCTACCAGCTGAGCTATAGGGGCACTGAAAATATATCTGTTTTGCATTTCGTAAAGTAATGCGAGCGCGGTTTAGCCTTGCTTCGGCTGTCTGGCAAGGCTTATTTTGCGTAAAACCTGCTTTTTAGGCAGAGATATACTGACGAATAAACCCGACCTTTATCCAGAGTGGCCAGTGCCACCTCCCCTGTAAGGGCTCTTAGGTTTTGCACCAGAGCCGGACGAAGCGCTCTGACCGAATGACGACCTCGGGCCGGATGACATCTTTAGAGAGATACGCACGTCAGTGTCCCACAAAGCTTGCCTTTCGCGTCACCCGCCTGCCTGCATTCGCCCGCCTGCGTGACCCCGTAATTTGGCCCAGAAATACACGCCCGTCATTCGCCCCTGCAGTTTGCCCCGTTAATTTGGACCGCGCCGCGCATAATCAAGACAGCAGATATCCACCGGTCGCTCCGTCCCTGACAGCCCTCATCCAGCCGCTAGCTTTCCCCCGCAGCCGCGCCCCCTTTTCCCCGAAACAGAGCATATACCGCTGCCATCGCCAGATATCCGATTAACATATGTCCGAAATCAATCATAAATCCGGTACCGCTATAATTCTGATAAAGAGAGGCATAGGCCAAAACCGGAGCCACAATCGTTATCACCAACCAAAAGGCTATTTTGAGACTGGTCGATAGACGTGTCGCCCGCGCATATTCAAGCACCATGAGCAAACCCATGGCTTGCCCTAATGTCACCAATATGCCCCAAACAAACATCATAACGCCCTGCGCCTCGCTATTGGCCAAGGCTTCGGTCTCGCTAATCCCGGCTTCGGCCATCCAGGCATCGGAAAACAAAAACCCATACCAGAAAAACCCAAGCATATAAAACACCAGCACGGCCACAATGACAGCCCCCCAGCTCGTATTGAAAATCCTACCCATATTAACGCCCCCTTATAGCTATTATTAACGGCGCGCCCGTGCTTTCGCGTCTTACGCCACCGATAGGCTAGCAAAATTGGGCCAAAATTACAAACAACCCTTGCGCGCACGAGCCAGCGCGTTAGAACCCAGCCTATGGCCCGAATTCTTATCACCTCTGCCCTGCCCTATATTAACGGCGTCAAACACCTTGGAAATCTGGCAGGCTCTATGCTCCCGGCCGATGTCTATGCCCGCGCCATGCGCTTGCTGGGCCATGAAGTCCTTTATATTTGCGCCACTGATGAACACGGCACACCCGCCGAACTGGCCGCGCAAGAGGCCGGAATAGATGTCGCAAGCTATTGCAGCGCCATGCACACGGCTCAAAAAGACGCTGGCGCCATGTTCAAGCTCTCCTATGATTATTTCGGGCGCTCCTCGGCGCCGTCCAACCATGCCCTGACCCAGTATTTCGCCCAGAGACTCGAAGATAATGACCTCCTCGAAGAGCGCATATCCCAACAGGTCTATTCCAAAACAGATGGCCGCTTTTTGCCCGACCGCTATGTCGAAGGAACCTGCCCCAATTGCGGATATGAGGCGGCACGCGGCGATCAATGCGATAATTGCGGTAAATTGCTCGACCCTGTTGACCTCATAGACCCCTACTCTGCCGTTTCCGGTTCCAAAGATGTCGAAATCCGCGATACCAACCATCTCTACCTCAAACAATCCGAAATGTCGGATAGGCTGCGCGCCTGGGTTGACGCGGCGACAGGCTGGCCCAATCTCGCCAGCTCGATTGCCTATAAATGGTTGGACGAAGGCTTGCGTGACCGGGCGATCACACGCGATTTGACATGGGGCATTCCCGTACTCACAAAAGACGGTACGGTGCGTCCCGGGTTTGAAGGCAAGGTGTTTTATGTATGGTTTGACGCCCCGATTGAATATATCGCCGCCACCCAGGATTGGGCGACTGAAAATGATGAGGATTGGGAACGCTGGTGGCGTACAGATAAAGGCGCAGAAACCGTGCAATATGTGCAATTTATGGGAAAAGATAATGTCGCCTTTCATACGCTGTCTTTCCCCACCACATTACTGGGGTCTGGCGAACCGTGGAAACTTGTCGACAGCCTCAAGGCCTTTAACTGGGTCACATGGTATGGCGGTAAATTTTCAACCTCTCAAAAGCGCGGTGTCTTTATGGATCAAGCCTTAGACATTGCCCCCAGTGATTATTGGCGCTGGCACTTAATGGCGAATGCACCCGAAAGCACAGACGCTGCCTTTACATGGGAAGAATTCCAAGCCGGGATAAATTCCGACCTCGCCAATGTGCTGGGTAATTTTGTCAATCGTATCACCAAATATACGGCCTCAAAATTTGACGGCCACGTGCCCGATGGTGGCACGCCGGGTGCAGCGGAAGACGCGCTCAAAGCCGAGCTCAACACCCGCCTATCCGCATTGATCTCCTATTATGAAGCGCGCGAGTTCCGCAAAGCCATGTCCGAGACCCGCGCCATATGGGCTGCCGGCAATGAATATCTGACGAAAGCCGCGCCGTGGACCCATTACAAAACCGATATTGACCAAGCGGCTATCGGGACGCGGGTCGGGCTTAATCTGGTAGCGCTATTTGGTGTTATCGCCCAACCTATTATTCCGGATGCGGCGAAGAAAATTCTCGATGCCATGAATATCCCCCTTGAAAACCGCACCTGGAATTTCGGAGACTTCAAAGGCAGTAAGGATCCGACCAACGCCTTACCCGTAGGCTTGAAAATCGGCACGCCTGATCTGCTATTTACCAAAATCGAAGACAGCGATGTTCAAGACTGGTCTGCGCGCTTTGGCGGCGAGGATAAGGCCTAAGGCGCAAAATCCACCCACCGCAAAAGCTCTGAGCGACGTTCGGCTTCATAATGCCGGTGAGCGTTCTTATAAAGCGCCTCCAGGCGGGCGCGCAAAATCTCACGCTCTTGCGGCGAAGGCGGC
>CAZSKN010000085.1:2356-2984 GCA_964607445.1 uncultured Caulobacterales bacterium | reverse complement strand
ATAAAATGAATTGGTGTATTTTAAGGGCGAGAAGACATTGCTAGGGGTTATTATTCTAGGGATCAACCTAGACCGAAAGGTCCGTTACCAAAACCACTATCATAGCTTAGCGATAATTCAGGCGCTCCACGTCCGCCTGACATCGCAATTGATACTGAAATGTTTCCCAAGCCGGTTGCTGGATTTAACGTAAACTTTTCGCCGATACTGCGTATGGCGCCACCGGCCTTAGGTAATGAAATATCAGGGATATGAGATGTAAAATCGCGAGCGGGCTTAGAAGAAGGATTTGAACTCTCCTCCACACGATCTTCGTGTTCTGCGCCACCTTCTTCCATTCAGCCCCCGCCATCACCATAGTCGACATTCAACAAGAATGCGACTCTAAAGTTGTACTTAGGGGTTTTCTATTTTGTTCGTCTAATCAGAACCGTGATTTCAATCACGTTTAATAGAACTTTTGTGTACCAAATAATTAAACGCTTGTGTACCAAACGCACATTAGAAATGGCTTAAGTCATTGATTTTATTAATAAATACAAATCGACTTGACGCCGTGTGGGGCACCATTTTCCTAATAAAATCAATAACTTAACGTAAATCACGCTTTGCGTTGATTGCCTCGATT
>CAZSKN010000085.1:0-2346 GCA_964607445.1 uncultured Caulobacterales bacterium | reverse complement strand
ACATAGGAGCGCATGTGATGGAAAGTCGCCTGACTGCTCATAGTCATGCGCCATCGCTTTATAGTCGATATGAGGGCACAATCGCGACGCTAATGACAAACCGCAAAGTTAGGTTCGTCCCGAATGACAAAAAGAAGACTGAGGCCTCTCCAGACTTCTTTGTGAAGTCAGGCCGCTGTGACATTGGCGTGGCTTGGAACGAAACGTCTGAGCCGCAAGATGACAGCGAACCTATGGACTATATTAGTGTCAAACTCGACGGGCCGGAAATGGACAAGCCTATCAATGCGGCTTTATTTGAGCGCGAAGATGGCGCGGACTTAGTGTGGTCCCGTCCCAAGCCTCAATAGACCTATACGAAGCGCAATTCTGCGCGTTTACCTAGGGCCCGCGCCAATTTTTCAATTGTTGCTGGCGTGGGCCATTGTCCGCTTTCCAGTCTTGAAACTTGGGCTTGCGTCATGCCGGCCTTCTCGGCGAGCTGCGCTTGTGTAAGACCCGCTTCGGCCCGTGCTTTAATCATCGCGCTGGCTACAGCATATTCTGGTGTCAATTCATCATAGGCCGCTTTGTTTTTGGGATTGGCCAAAAACTCAGATTTCATATCTTTGAAAGATTCAGTTTGTGTACTCATGGTTCAAATCCTTTCATGCGGTTTCTAGCTTTTATCAATTCTTGCTTAGGCGTTTTCTGGGACTTTTTCACAAAAGCCGAACAGACGATGATCCGTTTGCCGACAACCGTAAAATAAATGGCCCGCGCTATTCCGCTTTTTCCTTTCATTCTCATTTCCCACAATCCGCCTTCGAGATGACGCACGTGCGGCATGCCCACTTGTTGCGGGCCATGTTCAGTGAGCATATCTCCAATGTGAAAGAACCTCGCTTGTAGGTCGCGAGGCAGTGATTTAACTTCGCGCCTTGCGGCGGGTAAGGCTTCAATTGTCCACTTACTCATATATCACACATGATATAATACAAAAGTGTCATTTTGTCAAACCAAAGCAAATTTTTGAACGCAATTATGACGTCATGAGTCTGTGAGACCAGAGACCATGATTCGCTTTGATTGTGATCGCGATTGCTCGCTTATTGAGAAATCTTACAGAGCTTTAATCTTAGAGAAATGCACTTCAAGCCGGTGCGCGTTGCGACAGTTCGCCATGGCAAACAAAACGGCTCGTATCATCTGGGCGGTGCTGACTAAGAACGAGCCCTTCTCACCTCAACATACGGCATAAATACAAAGTAGAAGACACAAGCAAAAGGAGAAGCAACTTATCTGCATATGTCGTTTGGACTCTCTATCGGAGTGTTTGTATTTCTGCGCATTGTTTGGAAAATCCTGAACAAAAATCCGGATAACTTAACGGGCAGTAAAATCGATCATTTTGCCGCTAGTGCCATGCATTGGACCCTCTACATCTTTATGATCATTATGCCGATAACGGGTTATATGGGCTCAAAACTGGATACCAATTTCTTCTTCTTATTCGATGTTCAAAAATTCTACGATACAGAATTGTACGCGCTTATTGTCGAGAAATGGCTGAAAATGGATTGGGAAAGTTTTGAGCCTATTGTGGACTTTGTCCATACGACTAGCGGAGCCTACATCGTCTGGGTTTTGATCGGCCTACACGCAGGCGCAGCACTGTATCATCACTTTATTAGGAAGGATAGGACCCTAAAACGTATGCTCCCAGGATGGAAGTAATCTACCAAATTGAAAAACTCCTATCTAAAGGTGATAAACGGATAGGTGAAGTGGTTGCCGCTTACATGTTTGATCTAAAGCTCAATCCGGCATCTACGGAAGGCTCTGATGCGATTACTAAAGACGGTATTTGTGTAGAAATTAAACTCACACAAGGGAAAAAGATTGGCTTACGAAGTGCTCCAGAGCACCTGATAGTGCTTCAGAAAGAAAGGGGTTCGGAAATAATTGTAGCTTATAATGGGCCGGGTAATTTGGCATGGAATGCTTCAGGGAAAATGCAAAAGAATGGTCAACGTGCATTGTCTATTAGTAAGCTAAAAAAGCTGGATGCAATGATTTTGCCGACGGCAAGAATAAAGCTTGTAAACTCCTCTCCAATTTGAGTCTTACGAAAATCTGATATAATTTAGACCTTTGCCTTTCATCGCCTAACCCGTTCGCAATAATTAAATTGTGGCCGGAGAAGCGAAGTGAGGCCACATGGCGCAAACCGAGAAGGAGCGCCGAGAGGCAATCCGAATATTAAACGATAAACTCAGAATTCAGGGTATAGGTGGTCGTATCATGATCACTAAACGTGCACTTTTCCGTCCATAATTGTGTGCTTTTCCACCTAAAATACTCCTA
>CAZSKN010000084.1:0-3119 GCA_964607445.1 uncultured Caulobacterales bacterium | reverse complement strand
GAATGTCATCAAAAGGCAGATCAAGAAGTGGGCCAGGCATCATATGGGGATGCCAGATAGTTGTGCCGTCAGGCTTATCCATTTTGCAGGCAATCTTTGCCAAGTGTCGATTAGCGGCAAATCCTATCGAGCAAGTTATGAAAGGGCCGACGCCTTCAGCGATGGCGGCTTTGAGCCTTTCGGATAAGCTTATCGGGTCAGCAATATCTTTGGGGTCGAGCTTGCAGCATAGCTCATCAATTGATTTGACGGCTTCGACAGGTATGACGCTGTTAATCTCGGCTAGAAGGGCGTTATGCGCGCGGCGATATAAGTCAGGCGTTTGGCATTGCAGCACCAGCTCAGGGCAGGCCTTTTTAGCGTCCGAAAGTTTCATGACGTTTTTTACGCCGCGTGCCTTGGCCTCTTTTGAGCAGGCAATAACAACTGTATGCACTGTGCCATCGAATGGCACGACGCCGACGGGCTTGCCGCGCAGGGCGGGTCTAGCTTGCTGCTCCACAGACGCAAAGAAGCCGTCAAAGTCGAGGTATAGTCTTTCTATGGTGTCAGGTTTTCGCATGTTTCGTCCGTGATAAGCGCGGACGAGCGAAAAAGAACGAAAGCAGAACATTAGTCAAGGAAAAACGGATTATATTCCTAATTTCTATGGGGATAACTAAAATTCGCTACGAAAATGACAAGTAAAATCAGCCAATCTGAAAAACCGCCGTTTTCACAGAAAATCACAGAACTTCATAGAAAGTCATAATAGGTCACGCGATTTCACTATTTAGGAACTAGACCAAAAATCGACATTTCTGACAGCCTTAGTCCATCGCAATTGAAGGACTTAGGTAATGTCGCCACAAAATATCTTGATCGGACAGATACTCGTTGTTTTCACGACGATCATTCTGACGACATGGTATGCTACGCAGTGGGTGGCGCTTCAGTTTGACTACGATATCTACTTAGGAACGGGATTCGCAGAGCTAGGCAATCACAAAATTTATGCGCCTTGGAGCTTATTCAAATGGTGGTATCAATTTGATGCCTATGCACCGCACATCTTCTCTAGAGGTGGTCAGATTGCAGCGGGGGGCGGTCTTCTCGGGATAATTTTTGCGGTCATTGGGTCAGTTTTACGTGGGCGCTCTGCAAAAGCCCTAAACACTTTTGGCTCATCTCGTTGGGCGAATGATAAGCAAATCAAGAAGGCCGGTCTGTTTGGTGAACGCGGCGTGTTTCTGGGCCGCACAGCGCATGACTATATCCGCCATGACGGCCCGGAGCATGTGATGGCCATTGCGCCGACACGCTCAGGCAAAGGCGTTGGTCTGGTCATTCCAACACTTCTGTCTTGGACAGATAGCGCCGTTATTCACGACATCAAAGGCGAGAACTGGCAGCTGACCTCCGGCTGGCGCTCAACTTTCTCTCACTGCCTGCTGTTCGATCCAACCAATGCGCAAAGCGCGAAATATAATCCGCTTTTAGAAGTCCGAAAGGGCGAGTGCGAAGTGCGCGATGTCCAAAACATTGCAGACATCCTTGTTGATCCCGAAGGAATGCTGGAACGCCGCAACCATTGGGAAAAGACGGCCCATAGCCTCTTAGTCGGCGCTATCCTTCATATTCTGTACGCAGAACGTGATAAGACGCTGGCTCGCGTAGCCTCATTCCTCTCTGATCCGAACCGCTCTTTTGAGAAGACGCTTCGGGTTATGATGAAAACCAATCATCTCGGTGACCGGACAACGGCAAAAGTCCATCCGGTGGTCGCACAAGCAGCGCGTGAACTCCTCAATAAATCTGAAAATGAGCGCTCAGGTGTTTTATCAACGGCTATGAGCTTTCTCGGTCTTTACCGAGATCCCACGGTAGCCGAGGTGACATCAAAATGTGATTGGCGCATCGCCGATCTTATGACGGCAGACAAACCTGTCTCGCTCTATCTGGTAATACCGCCGTCTGACATCTCGAGAACAAAGCCGTTGGTTCGTCTCATCCTCAATCAAATCGGTCGCCGCTTGACGGAAGAACTTGTCGTCAGCGGTGACAAGACAGCGAAGCGTCAGTTGCTGCTAATGCTGGATGAGTTTCCCGCACTGGGCCGCCTTGATTTCTTTGAAAGTTCTCTGGCCTTCATGGCGGGATATGGATTGCGTGCTTTTCTAATCTCGCAGTCCCTCAATCAGATTGAAAAGGCTTACGGCCCTAATAACTCCATCCTTGACAATTGCCATGTGCGGGTTGCTTTCGCGACCAATGACGAGCGCACAGCCAAGCGTCTGTCTGACGCGATTGGCAGCACGACTGAAATGCGCGCCATGCGCAATTATGCAGGTCATCGCCTCGCGCCTTGGCTCTCACATGTCATGGTCTCTCGCCAAGAAACCGCGCGTCAGCTTATCACGCCCGGCGAGATCATGCAGTTGCCAAGCCATCAACAGCTTATTCTGCTGTCAGGTTTCTCACCCATCAAAGCTCAAAAAATTCGCTACTATGCGGATAAGAATTTCACTGGCCGTGTCCAAAGCCCTCCCAATCTCTCCCCAAATGGCACAGACGATTTGCCCCCTTCATCGTCTTGCGTGTGGGGTGATGCAACACGGCCAGTGGATGACCGTCTTTACACTGAGACAGACAGAGCCACCCAAGAAAAAATCGCGTCAGCTTTAAACACAAAGACTGACACTGATGAAGATAGCGGCGGCAAAGAGCGCAGCCCTGAACTCAGCGGAGATGAGGCCTCGCATTCCTCTGAAAACGCCGGGAAAAAGTCTCGTGATGTCTCAGAAGATGACGACCTCACACCTGCAATCAAACTTGGCGAGTTTGTCAGAGATACCGCCAATCTTGCCCGCGCCCACGACCTGACCCGCAGCACAGATATAGACCTTGGAATGTAACGATGAGCAATGACCTCACAGCCCGCGTTCGCGCGCGTATCACACCGGAGAACGCGGCCCTTTTAGATGTACGGGCACGCGCTCTCGGCAAAACCAAGTCCCGGGTCATTAATGATGCTTTGTCATCCTGCTTCACATTTGAGCATGACGACGCGAGAGACGCTCGTATTCTTGAAAAGCTGGATATGATGATCCGTCATAATCATCGGCATTCGCGCGATCTCA
>CAZSKN010000083.1:0-3159 GCA_964607445.1 uncultured Caulobacterales bacterium | reverse complement strand
TATTGAAAACGCGACAGGTGAATATTCGGACAATATGTATTTCAAAAAAGGCTGTAACGTTTGTCATAGCAATGTCGGGCAAGGCGCCAGAAGCGGGAAACGGCTCGTAGACCCCATACTGCCTAAAGAAGATTTTTACGCCATCGTCAGGCGCCCCTATGGGACGATGCCAGCTTATTCGCCAAAGGTCTTGAGTGACAGTGAATTGGCCGACATTTATAAATATTTGGAGTCGCTAAAATCCCCCAAAGCGGAAGATATACCTCAACTCCAGCGATTGATAAATGAGGAAAATTGAGTGATATGACACCGCAAACACAAAGCTCCCGATCTGCTTATAGATATTATGTCCTCATTCTTTTAGCCCTGACTTATGCTTTCAGCTTTATGGATAGGCAAATTGTTTCCATTTTGATGGAAGACATTAGCGCAGAATTTGATCTTAATGATACGCAATTGGGCTTATTGTCAGGCCTCGCCTTTGCCCTTCTGTATGGCATATTGGGCGTCCCCATAGCGCGGCTGGCTGATAAATATAACCGCATGAAAATCATCACCTTATCTCTTACGGTCTGGAGCGCGGTTACAGTTTTATGTGGCATGGCTAACAATTTCTGGCACTTATTATTGGGCCGTTTAGGTGTTGGCATTGGGGAAGCTGGCGGCACTGCGCCGTCGCATTCTGTCATCTCTGATTACTTCCACGCCAATGAGCGCGCATTAGCTATCTCGATTTTTTCCGCGGGAACATCTATCGGATCTATGGCTGGCTTGGTCTTAGGGGGATATATTGCTGAAAATTATGGCTGGCGCATGGCATTTATCGTCGCTGGTTTACCCGGAATTTTATTGGCTATACTCATTTACTTTACCGCCAAAGAACCCGTACGCGGCATCATGGATGCTAAGTCCAAACAATCAAAAACCCAGGACAGTAATTTTTGGGATACACTCAAATTACTTTGGAACAACAAAGTTTATAGATTTGTCAATATCGCCCATGTCTTAGGCGTTTTTGCTGTCTATGCAATTTTAATCTGGACGCCGTCACTTATTTTAAGAAACTTTGAAATTACCAAGACAGAAACAGGCGCTTTGGTAGGCACTATGGTTTTGCTCGCAGGTGCGCCGGGTATGTTGTTTGGCGGATTCATGGCAGACCGTCTTGGGAAACGGGATTTTCGCTGGCAGGCCTGGCTTCCGGCTATTGCCGTTATTTTAGCCCTACCCTTTTCACTTATCGGATTTTGGAGTGGTTCCAAAATCGTCGCCATTACCTGTATAGGGTTGGGGTATTTTTGCTATCAAATGAGCCATGCAACAGGTCTGGCGGTCGTTCAATCGGTTGTGGCTCCCAATCATAGAGCGCAGGCGGCGGCCTTTGTATTTTTATTTTCCAACATTATCGGACTAGGGTTTGGCCCCTTAGTGGTCGGGATCGTGAGTGACCTCACCGTTGCGACATTTGATCAACGTTCCTTATCAGTGGCCCTTAGTTTGAGTATGATAGTCTTACTCGGCGCGGCTTTGTTTTACTATTTTACAGGCAAAGCCATGCATGAATTTTCCGACAACAAACAAAACCTTTAAAACCCGACCCTTTTATATACCAAAAGGATATTCAATTATGTCTAAAGAAAGTTCCAAATCCATAAACAAAAAATCAAACGAGAATATGGCCTCTGTGACTGACTATAAGATGTATATTGGAGGCGAATGGGTTTCATCTCTGGACGGAGAAACAATGACGTCCGCCAATCCTTATACGGGACAGGTATTTGCCACTGTACCCAAAGCCAACGCCGCCGATATCGAACGCGCTGTTAAAGCCGCACGTTACGCATTTGAAGAAGGCCCTTGGGCCAGCATGAGCGCTCGGGACCGCGGTAAATTAATGCGAAAACTTGGCGACTTAATTGCCGAAAATGCTGACCGATTGGGAAAAATTGAAAGTACCGATAACGGAAAACTACTCACGGAAATGTCGACACAGGCACATTTTTTACCAGAGTGGTTTTATTATTTTTCCGGCGCTGCTGACAAGTTGCACGGCGCTACATACCCGTCTGAAAGACCAAACTTTTTTATCTATTCACGGCATGAACCTGTTGGAGTTGTTGGCGCTATTACGCCTTGGAATTCTCCCATTATACTTTTAAGTTTCAAACTGGCACCTGCACTTGCAGCTGGATGCACATTGGTTATTAAACCATCCGAGCACACCCCCATCTCCACATTAGAACTTGCAAAACTTGTAGAGGAAGCAGGTTTCCCACCAGGCGTAATTAATGTTGTGACGGGTGCTGGTGATACGGGTGCTGCCCTAAGTCAAAATAAAGGACTTGATAAACTTTCTTTTACAGGATCAACCGCTACAGGACGAAAAATTGCTCATGCAGGCGCTGAAAACTTTCTACCTGTAACTCTGGAGCTTGGCGGAAAATCACCGAATATAGTCTTTGAAGACGCTGACCTAAATGCGGCGGCCAATGGCGTCATGGCTGGCATCTTTGCCGCTACCGGTCAAACATGTATGGCGGGTTCACGTCTCCTTGTTCAAAAATCGATAGCAGATAAATTTATCCCAGATCTCGTTAACCGAGCGTCTAAGATCGTTTTGGGCGATCCAATGAACCCAAAAACCCAAATGGGGCCTGTCGCAAATGAAATCCAGTTTAAGAAAATTAAAGACATTCTTGCGCGAGCACAGGCAGAGGGCGTTGTGTTTGAATGCGGCGGTGGCCCGGTTCCAAATATGGATGGTTATTTCATTTCGCCGACCATTGCTGTTAATGTGCGGCCCGAAATGGAAATTGCTCGCGAAGAAATATTCGGTCCTGTTCTAACGGTTATGACTTTTGAAGATGAGCAGGAGGCAATAAAAATAGCGAATAACACAGCTTATGGTCTTGCAGCAGGCGTTTGGACGTCATCAGTTCAAAGAAGCCATCGTATGGCGCATAAAATCAAGGCCGGAACGATTTGGATCAATGCGTTTCGGGCAGTTAGCGCAAATGTGCCCTTTGGCGGCTACAAACATTCTGGACTGGGCCGTGAAAATGGAATCGATGCGATAAAGGAATACACTCAAGTCAAATCCGTCTGGGTTGAAACGACTGGCGCAACACAAGACCCGTTCAATATTGGTTAAATAAATTT
>CAZSKN010000082.1:0-3193 GCA_964607445.1 uncultured Caulobacterales bacterium | reverse complement strand
GCGGAGTGACACGCCGCTGTCTTCGTGCCTGAAACCTACATAAGCATCTAGAAGGAAGAAGGAACCGCTCTCAATAGGATTGCCTGCAAAGTCCGGCGTTGGAATATGCAAGAACCCGCTATTGGTAAAGGCCGTCGCACCAAGATTAAATCCGAAATCCTGATTAATGCTTTCATCATAATCAAAACCCCATGACGAGGTAAATTCTGGCGCAACTGCTGGCGTTACATTATCTGTCGTGTTTTCGGCGTCCAGATAAGCCAAAGAACCATTTAGAGTTATCGCATCTGTGAGCGCAAAGCGGCCTTCAGCTTCAAAACCAAAGGAACGCGCATCCACATTACCGGCGACCAATGCCCCGACAGGCGGAATATCAGCATTGAAGAATGACTCTTGGAAGTCCTCAACATCCGTATAGAACGCGGCGGCTGCGAGATAGCCTCTCCCTTGGGCAAAAGTCCCTTTCAGCCCGGCTTCAATCGTTCTTGCGACTTCTGGCTCAATGATAAAACCATCAATGACGGTTGGGAATGTCGGATCAAAAAGATCAATAACCGCGGAAACCTGATTGTTAAACGCACCACTTTTCGTGCCTTGCGAAGCCGAGAGATGACCCAACCAGTTATCTGTGAGCTTATAGCTCAGCGTGATGGCACCATCGATTGAAGTATCATCAATCTCACCCTCAAGATTAGGTACATCAGGCGTTGTGAGCGGGCTGATGGACAGTTGAGATAATGGCACACCCGGTGGCACCGGGAATAAGCCCGGAATAAACGGAATGAGGCCAAGATTGTCCGCAAATAATGTCTGGCGTAAATAAGTGCCTTCCTTATCCTCATTAGCGATACGCAAACCACCTTTAACTGTCAGACGATCTGTAAGCTCATGTGTAAGCTCTAAAAATCCTGAAAAATTAGTAAGGTCCTGGTTAAGAATAGATTGGAAATTACCCCCGCATTAAGTCCATCAGTAAGCGCTGGAGGATCACTGGCGGGTATGACGAAATCTAGACCGACCTGTGTTGTAAAATCAATATTTTGTGTCTGGAAAAACCCACCAGCCAACACACGGGTTTTATCATTTTGATAATCCACTCTGACTTCTTGTGTGATTTGGTCAAACTCTTCGTCAAATTGAATAAAGCCCGTACCAGTTACTGTCGGTGTGAAGGGGGCTAGGAAAATATCGATCGCATTAGAATAATCAAATTGCGAATATGATGTGATAGCTGTGAGTGTTGTATTCTCATTAAGATCAAGATTAAGCGTCAGAGCAACATCTGAACTTTCTTGCTGATCAAAATCGGCTGGAATGGTTGTCCCGCCAACTGTCGTTTCTCCGTCAACGGCACGCTGGAACGGTGTTTCGTCAAGAATAAAATCAGGCAAACCTAAAGGATCACCCGTGATCTGGAATGAACTACCCTGAGTCTCACTATCTGAGTGTTGTCCAAATAATGTGGCTGTAAAACGGTCAACCGGATTAAAAACCAATGTCCCACGTGCAGTCCAACGGTCCTGATCCCCATCAATATCCTCGGTTAACGTGTTTTCAACAAAACCACCCCGGTTACTATAAAGGCCAGCCGCTCTAAACTTTAGAACATTAGATAATGGGATATCTACCCCGCCCTGAAAGAGCGTACTGTCAAATTCAGTTTCATATGATGCAGATAAATTCGCACCTAACTCATCGCCTGGCTTACGCGCTGTAATACTAATCGCGCCGACATTAGTGTTTTTACCAAAGACAACACCTTGAGCGCCCTTGATAACTTCAACACGCTCAACATCAAATAAAGCGTCTTGATATTGACGCGCCCGAGGCTTGTATACACCGTCTAAGAAAAGACCGATTGATTGCTCGAGTGTTTGAGAAGCGTTTGTGGTACCGATACCGCGGATTTTAATAGCTGGAAATTCACCCGGTGAGGTATTTTGCCCCAACCCCGGTATGCCGTTGAACAGGTCCGTGACTTCTATAATACCCTTTTCTGCAATCTCCAGACCGTCAATAACAGAGACAGCTAGAGGCGTATCAGCCAAAGTTGTTACGCGCTTAGTTGCGGTAACTGTAATCTCATCGAGGACCGGCCCTGTTTGCGCATAGGCCTGACCTGAAACTCCACCGATTAAAGCAATAGATAATAATAATTTTTGCTTCGTCATAACTTCCTCCCTTAACCGCTCAACTTCTATATGAGCTATCATTTATTACTGATAGATTTATCAGGAATTTAAAAACTCGTCAATGTTACAATGCGCATTTATGAAAATTTTTGTAAATAAATGTGACAAAAATACATCTATTAGCTTTTCTCTATAAAAAAAATATAAAATAATAGACTTCTAACATTCTTTTGTATAATCGTAAAATAATTTTACAATAAACAATGAACGAGCACGCACATTCTATATGATGTTTTAATAATTGGCTGTGGCCCATCTGGCGCGACTTTAGCAAATATATTGCGCAAAAAAGGGCGTAGAGTCGCAATATTTGACCGAGATAAAGATATATTCATTGCGCCCAGAGCTATGACTATTGACGGTGAATCATGTCGTATATTTCAATCCATAGAAATCCAAGACCGCCTCGCCAAAGAGGATGCCCGTCCATATATACTGCACTATTTTGTGGATGAAGCGCGCGACATTCTTTGTGAATTCAAGTTCGGAGATCGCGAGGGCGTTGACGGCTATCCGGAGGCTGGTGTGCGCTTTCATCAGCCTGCCCTTGAAGCGTTTTTACGCGAAGACTTCACTAAAGATAAGCATGTGGACGCCTTTTATGGCTATGACGTCGAATCGGTCGAGGAAGGCCCAGATCACGTCAGCCTTAGCGCCCGAAATATCGACACAGGCGAGCTTCAAAACTTTAGCGGGAAATACATTATTGGTGCCGATGGTGGAGGCAGTCAAACACGCAAATATATAGGCGGCAACCGGGTTGACTTTAACTATAGTCGGCAATGGTTAGTCATAGACATATTACTCCATGATCAAAAAGCTTGGGACGCTATACATGAAGCTTCAGAGTTTATGTGCCGTCCTGATTCGGCGGTCGTTTTTGTCAAAGGCTTTCATAATCATGTCCGTTTTGATTTTGAAATCGACCCGGAAGATGTTGATAATTATAGTGAAGACGACGCACTTGAATTGATCCAAAAATATATCGATGTGAACCCGAA
>CAZSKN010000081.1:2394-3235 GCA_964607445.1 uncultured Caulobacterales bacterium | reverse complement strand
GGCCGACCGCTTCCCTCCGTCCCCCGAGGATGGGAACCTAATAAAAAAGCCGGCCCGTTAGGGCCGACATTTAATTATTACTTTGCTCTGCCAATAATAATGTTAAACATAATAATGGCCAAGAAACCCGCTAAGAAAAAAACTCCACCAAAGAAGAAACCTGCTTCAAAGAAGACGGTTACATTTACAGCTGTGAAGACGAAGAAGGTCCCGACCAAGGTGCAGTTCAAGACTAAGGATGGCAAAACTGTAAAATTTAAGGCGACAACAACAAAGAAGGTTCCCACTAAAGTTTCATTCAAAGCGAAGAAGAAATGAACCTCTTTTATTTGGACACTTGCATTTTTGTGACTCTTTTTACTGAAGAGGAACGTCGGGACGTTGTCGTAGAGGCCATGACAAACATCAATCAAATTGAAGACGCTTTTTTTGTAACTTCGGATTTCACATTTGTAGAAATGGCTAAAGTTCTGATTAACACGAAAAAGCACAACCCCAAGGCAACAGCTAAGGGCATTAATAAAATCACAAAGTCGGGATCAATCGATGGGTTCGATTTTACCATTTTACCTACGTCGCCCTCGCCAAAATATACGTTTGATAAATTCTGGGCAGACGTTGGCCAAAATATGAATCTCTATAATCCAGGATGGGGAGATTCAATGCACTGCGTCATCATGAAAAATAATGATGTGGAAAATATATTATCTCTCGACGCGAAGGATGACTTTGAGCTTGTTCCAGGCATCAATCTTTTCCACCCTGAAGATATGTTGGAATCTGTAGAATAAAAAAACCTTGATTAGACGCCCTTACATTTCAGATGAGCCAGGACCTTGCA
>CAZSKN010000081.1:0-2384 GCA_964607445.1 uncultured Caulobacterales bacterium | reverse complement strand
TGAAGACATGCTGGAATCTGTAGAATAACCAGAAACCCGAATAAGCACTTTTCAATTTAAGATGTGCCTTGACCCTGCATCAGAGCAGAAGTGACCCCTCTGGCGTAGCCAGTGGGAAGCGCTTCTGCGCGTTAAGCGCCTGCAAGCCCCGGAAACGCAGGGCGCAGCCCGGAGGCCAGAGGCGCAGCGGGCCGGACCTTGGTTTGAATTGAGCGCGGGGCTGGACTGTTCACGGCCTGCGGGCACCGCAGAGTCGGGCACGTCAGCACTCGTGCGTGCCTTATGCGGCGAAGCCGCGTGAGGACAATTCAGGGCAATGTCCGAATAGCCGGTCCGTCAGGACAGAGCGCTTAACAATTAAGCGCCGCGATAGCGGCAGCGTCAAGGATGGCCGCCGTATGGCCAAGACCGCGAAGCGGGCTTGGTTCACAACAGCCTGGCCCGAAGCGCCAGCGAAGGGAGACGCCCAACCCATCAGTCTTTGTTTCTAAATAACTGAGGCCCGGCGGCCAGAGTCTCCTCACAAAAGCGAATGACCTTTTCACGATCATCATATGTCAGAATACTATGAAAGGCCGTCAACAAACGAATGCGTTGCTTTTCTTCTAATTCAACCGGATCTAAATCATCCATCTCAAAGCCTCACTCTCTCAATATATAAATACTATCACAACTTACGAAATATCTGAATTTAAGATAAACTGAAAAACAGATTACCTGATGCCCCCTCGACTTTGTCCAGAGGGTGATTTGAGTAAAACACTGGGAACATCACGCCATAGAGCGCTTATAGCGTTTCTGACGGCCAAGCGTCATGCCGTCGGCATGAGCCAAACCGACTTGGCTAAAGCTCTGGGCGAATACCAATCTTTTGTTGCCCGTATGGAAAGCGGCCAAAGACGTATCGATGTCATCGAATATGAAAAGCTCGCCGAAATCTTAAAGTTCGACGTGAATGAGTTTTTCGCTTTGGAAAATTTGCTCGATTAACAAAGCCTTCGACTTAATTGAAAGGCAAATTACTCACCTTATGGAAACATCTGTCTTCTTTCAGTCTATATCCTGAGCATGACCAAAAAATTCCATATTTACCTTTGCGCTCCTTTATGGGTCTGCCGCATTTCGGGCAGATCGGAAAGTTCGCGCGGCATTTGATATTGTTACAAATGCTTTTGTTTCGGCCATCAATTGAGGGGGACCCGCAGCTCTTACATGTACGCGCTTTCCGCACTGAGCAGGCTAAACCCGAACTACAGCTATAAAATTGTCCATGCGGCCCCTGCACGGATTGAAAATAACCTTCTACGCAGTGCCCACATTTGTAGCGTTTTCGAAAAACCTCGGTGAAGAGGTCGGATTTTAATTCAATCTCATATTTTGGATTCATAAGCTCATCGATAAACTTTGACGGACTTTTCGAACCTCCGATAATATAGACCTTATGACGCGCTCGCGTAATTCCAACATAAAGCAGACGGCGCTCCTCAGAGTGAGGGTACGGGTCAAGGGTCGGTAGCAAAGCTTCCAAAATTGTTTCATTAGTCCGCGTGTCTGGGAAGCTTGGCCTTCCCTGTGTCAGTCCCACCAGAATAACGTAATCCGCTTCCAGCCCTTTCGACCTGTGATAGGTCCAGAACTTTAAATCATCCCGAAAGCCGTTTGAGCTCAGTATGCTGCGGGCTTCATTAATGACCGCGTTGTAACGTCCAATAATTGCAATGGAGGCTTCCGGGTCATTCTCTCTAATTTTCGCAACAATCTGGACGACCCGAGCACACATTCCGGCGTGTTTATTAACTGCTGAATCAGTAGTTTTTACATCATCATCGAGTAGGTAAATTTGAGGCGCCTCAACTTTCGTATGAGTGATAATTTCTTTTCTATACTGCTCAGGGTTTTCCATGACAAACGTCCCGGCCGAATGCGCAATAGAATTGTTATAACGGAATGTTTTTTGCAACCGCGTCAAAGTTCGCGACCCGACCAGTTCTTCAAATCGTGTCGTTAGTTCCAGCTTACCACCGCTGAACCGATAAATAGACTGCCAGTCATCACCAACGACGGTTAAGGATGGAGCCGCCGCTTGATCTATTAAGGCTTTTATCAAGTCCATCCGAGCTTCAGAAATATCCTGAAACTCATCGACAAGAATATATGACCATGACGGCGCAAATTTTCCGGATTGAAGCGCATCAATCGCGCTTAAAATCATGTCATCAAAGTCAATGCGGTCTTGGGTTTTAAGCTCCAATACATAGGCGGATAAGAGGTCATCTAGAACATCTGCCCACAATTGGGCCTTCATAATTTTTGAGTTCTGCAGACGTTGTAATAAGCTGGCTTTATCCAAACGTTCAGTACGTATGGCCTTGAGACAGTCTAAA
>CAZSKN010000080.1:0-3262 GCA_964607445.1 uncultured Caulobacterales bacterium | reverse complement strand
GGATGCGATTGTATTCTGCGGTATGCTGAATGAACCTGATCTAATCAGTTTTTATCGGTCATTGGACGTCTACGTTCATGCTACAAAATCTGAAACAATGAGCACTTCCGTAATGCAGGCAGCAGCCTGTGGTTTACCAATTTTAGCCAGTGATATAACCGGCATGAAAGAGATGCTAGATGTATCTTTCATGAGACTGAGCAATCCCGGTGATGTTACAATGCTTAACCACCATATGATTGAATTACTCAGTAGCCAGGAACTACGATTAGACATGGGCGCATCTGCACGTCAGCATGCACTAATTAGGTTCAGCCATAAGGCCATGTTTAATTCCTATATAGAATTGCTTCCAAGTTCGCATTAATGTTCTATTAGTTGTTTGTTGAGAAGCACGGATGTTTAAGTATTGTGCTGCAACCTTTGATTGTAAATAGCGCTTTGTATATGCCTCAAGAGATGTTAGTTCCAAAAAGGCGTTTTCGAAATCCTTTATTAGTTCTCGGTTATCACTGTCTGTGCAAAGAATTAGTCCGAACACATTTCTGGTAGGAGCGCCGAAAAGTGGTACAACAGCGCTTGCTGGCTATATGTCTCAACATCCTGAGGTGTTTTTTTCAACACCAAAAGAACTCCACTATTTTTCTGGTAATGAGTTCGAACAGGTCCCCAGATTTAAACCGAACCTTGATAGTTATCTTAGTAAATTTGCCGACAGTCCACCGGATTGTGGAATAATTGCAGAGGGGTCAGTCTGGTACCTTTATAGTGACTTTGCAGTACAACGTATTTCAGTGTTTAACCCTAAAGCGAAGCTTATTGTTATGCTTAGAAGGCCAATTGAAATGGTCTATTCACAACATAGTATGCATTTGCAGACGAGTTATGAAACTGAAGTGAATTTTAAGAAAGCCTGGAATCGCTCTTTACAAATGTCGGAAAATGACACAACACCAGAAAATAGACTTCTACAGTATACGAAAATTGCAAATTACGGAGATCAGCTAGAGAAAGTTTTTAATTATTTTTCAAAAGATCAGGTACATGTAATCATCTATGATGACTTTTGTAAAGATAATATGTTATGCCTCGCAGAACTCTGTAGTTTTCTGAATATTAATTCAGATTTCGAGTTTGAACCACATGTAGTCAATGAGAATAGAATCATAAAATCTAAGTATATAGGCGAGTTCACGTCTAAACCTCCACTAGCGCTTGTATCATCTTATAGGAATATGAAAAAAAAGTTTGGTCTGGATGCTTATAAATTGGGTTTACTACGAAGGTTGAGACGTGCCAATAGCAAAAAAGTGACTAGACTACCACTTGATGAAAAGTTTAGTAAATCTATTGTCAATCACTATCGCCCTCAAATATTGAAATTAGAATCAATAATTGATAGACGTTTGGAGAGTTGGCTTGAAAATTAGTACGTCTTTGCATGAAGATTCAGTTTTTATCTGTTTACTTGATCGTTTATGAATTTCTTTCACATATTGTAGTGTTGTTTTTTATAATTTGTAGAATGTCTCAACCTAAATTGTGAAAATAGAAAGTACCCGTAAGAAAATACTGGTTTCCCTAGCTTTGTCAGTTTTGACAATCTGTATGATTGTTTTATTCTGGTTTTTCTATCGTTCATCAGATTGTGGAAGCGTTGATCAACGAAGTGAGATCAACGACTGTACTGGGCGCATTGCGAAAATCAGTATTCCGTATTTAGTTAAACCGGGCAAAGTAGGTGATGAGGTTGTTGAAAAAGAAAGCAAATTTAGTGTTGTTCGCGCTACTTCTAACGCTATGTACGGCGAGGAGAATGGCAAAGCGCGACATCATTATTCAAGGCGTTCTGTTTGGAATTTGGACGAAAAATACATGATCCTTGCCGGTAATTTGGTTGATTCGGTAGATCTGTCAATAGTGCAACGTAGACCCGGAGGTATGGGTACAGAGCAAATATGGTCTACTGTTGAACCGGAACTCTTATTTGGTATTGCATATAGTGATAAAACTCCAAAGGGAAATAATGTATTTGGTAGTTTTAACGTTAATACTACTTCTTTCAGTCCAATCAGAAAATTTTCAGATCATCATCGTTGTCGTATTGGTAACGGAAAGGGTGTGTTGTCTTATGATGATCAGCTAGTCGTCATAGATTGCCAAAGTAACAATAATCCTAGCGAGAAGATCTTGTATTCCCTGGATGTAGGAAGTGGTCAGATTATTGGCTCAACATCTGTTCGGTCAGATTTTAGGTGGGCTGGTGTAACACCTAGTGGTGAATATATTTTAATGCAATTCACTAGTGCTGAAGAGAATAAAACTGCCTTATATAGATACTCCATAGATTTTAAAGATAAACACTTGCTTAGTGAAAATGTGGAGCATGGCGATATCGGAATTGATTTAGATGGTAATGATGTTTACGCTATGATTGGGTGGGAACATCTGATGATAATTAGGGTGTCAGATGGGTATAAAACAGTTGTCTCACCTTTTGGTCTACATAATATCAATAGACTGTTTGATAAAGAGTTCTTGTTGGGGTATGGTCATTTGTCGTGTAGAAACGTTCTGAGACCAGGGTGGTGTTATTTTTCATCGTCTAATTCAAGAATATTAGGGTCGTTTGCCATTGGTTACAAACCAATAAACATATCAAAAGTAGAAATATTGGGTGAAACCTATAATCATGGCATCCGTGCCTTTGAATTTTGGGGTAAGCATAACTCGAGTGAAAGTAGTTACGATGCGCAACCAAAAATTTCCGTAAGTCCAAGCGGGAGAAAAATTATCATTACTTCTGATTGGGAAGGTGAATTTGAAGTCAACGATTACATAATTAGTATTAACAACAGTTTTTAAAACAATAGTCGATAGTATTTGGCAATAAAAAAGTATCGAAATGAAAGCTCTGTGTTAAGAGACCGGGTGAGTGTTAGATTTTTTTATCAATCCTTTTATTCTATACAGAGAGGATTGAATCATGTCAGAGAAATTCGATTTTGACCAAGCTTTAAAAGCATTGCAATCTGGTCAAGCCATCACCGGTAAAGATGGTGTTCTAGTGCCGTTGATTAAACAGTTATCTGAAGCGGCTCTTGAAGCAGAGATGGTTTCGCACATTGCTGATGACGTTGTTCCGAACCGGCGTAACGGCAAAACCAAGAAAACCATCAAAAGCACATCGGGCAATTTTGAGCTCGATACGCCTCGTGATCGTGCTGGTACCTTTGAGCCCAAGATCGTCAAAAAGTACCAG
>CAZSKN010000079.1:0-3403 GCA_964607445.1 uncultured Caulobacterales bacterium | reverse complement strand
TTGCATTCGCTTCGATCATATTTCTTCCTTTCAACGATAGAAATTAAATGAATTTATGGCTTATCCAAAATTTAGCTTCCAGATATAGGGTAGATAGATTGATGTATCTCGGACATCAAAAATATAAGAAAATAGAATTATGCACACGACGATCCCGGCCCAGATGGCATAGCGGTTCATTGATTTAAGAAAAGCCCGCTCTTTTAAAAGCAAATAAAGACCCGGTGTCCATAAAATGAAATGCATCACGGCATACATACCGCCAAGCGACACAATCGGAAGTGCGGGAATTAAATAAAATGTGTTAAAAACACCTGCTAAAAACCCGCCTGCGGCCCATCTTGCCGGAACGTGTTTACGCATAAAGAGAATACCCACTAAGCCGCTGACGAATAACCCATTTAAGAAAATTTGTACCCAGAGTGGGGACGCGGTCAATCCGTCGCCCCCCATCATACCGCCCCACAAATCCAGCGCATGATTTCCCGGCTCAAAGGTCTGGCCCACAACTTGCGACGGTTTGGGCGCTGTCGCAAATAATATGACAAGTAAAATTGCTTGTATAATGAGAATCCAAAGAGCCTGCGTCCGGCCTGATAATTTTTTAAATAATGCAAAGCTCATACGCGTGTTTCTTTTATTTTAAGTCTCTATTGGTCACATCGACCTTAAGATCCCATCCCTGTGGCCCAAATCTTTCCCGGATTCAGCAACCCCTTGGGATCAAGGGCGTGTTTTAATGTTTTCATGAGCGCTATTTCTTCTGGCGAACGTGAAATATGAAGCCAATCTCGTTTTTCAAGGCCAATTCCGTGTTCCGCAGAAATAGACCCACCAATAGCTTGCAAGGGTTTATATACAATCGCCTCGGCTATTGACTGCACGTCGTCAGTCCAAGGTCGGGGCGAGACGACAATATGCAGATTGCCGTCTCCCAAATGTCCAAAAATACAAAATTTGACCGCATCACCCCATGCATCAATCAAAGACTGCCTTAAGTTTGCGACATATTTTTCCATCTCTTGAATAGGCAGGCTGACGTCAAAAGCAGCCGCCGGAAACATGACGTGAAACAAAGCTTCGATATCTTCACGAATAGCCCATATGGCCATGGCCTGCGTTTCCGAAGACGCGATCACCGCATCGCTGACCAGACCGTCTTCTATTGTCTCTCCAAGCAAGCTTGTAAAATAATCAGCGTCCCGTTCTGTGTCATTGCCCCGGGAGTCAACAATCACATAATAGGGCGATCCCAGGGGAAGTGGCGGCGTATGGCGTTTTGATTCAACCGTTATGATTTCGTAAAACTCTCCCCACATGACTTCAAAGGCGGTGAGACTCTCGCCCAATTTTGCCCCCATGGTTTGGAAAAAGGTAACAAGTGAGTCAAAATCGGGAATAGCCAAAAGCGCGGTATTCTGCGTGGCCGTTTCAGGATGCAGGCGCAAAACCGCACGGGTGACAAAACCCAATGTGCCTTCAGCCCCGATAAATAACTGCTTTAGATCATAGCCGCTATTATTTTTAAGCAGGCTGTTCATTGATGAAATAATGGTACCGTCCGCTAATACGGCCTCTAGGCCCAATATATTTTCGCGCATCATGCCATATCGCAACACCTGATTTCCGCCCGCATTGGTGGCAATGTTTCCGCCAATCGTCGCGCTGCCTCGCGCGCCCAAATCAACGGCAAATAACAGCCCTTCTTTTGCAGCCGCCTCCTGCGCCTTTTGCAACGGCGCACCGGCTTGGACGATCATTGTGCGTCCGACGGGATCAATCTGTTCCACATCGGTCATGCGCTCAAATGAAATCACAATATCGTCGTGAGCAGGCTCAACGCCGTGGACAAGGCCCGTTAAACCACCTTCCGCGACCACTGTTTGGTTTGCCCCATGACACAGTTTCATGACGTCTGAGAGTTGCTGCGTGGTCTTAGGGCGAATAACTGCCTTGGCTTTACAATTGCCCTGCCCATGCCAATCGGTCGGACGCGCGGTGACATCATCGCCTAATAACAGGCCTCCGTTATCTACGACCTTCGCAATTTCAGCGATTATATCTTTCACGTTTAATCCCAATATTTTCGTTAATTCAATGAGCTATTGCCAATGACCTTCAAAGTCTGAGGGCACAAAAAGGTTATTCCGGCCAAGACCGGATACAGATTTCACGCCGCAAAGGGCCATGGTTAAATCTAATTCGGTTTGGATAATGTCTAAGGCTTTTGTGACGCCCTTTTGCCCCAGAGCCCCGAGACCATAAACAAAAGCCCGTCCAATATGGGTGCCCTGCGCGCCAAGGGCGAGCGCTTTGAGAACATCTTGACCCGACCGAATGCCGCCGTCGATATGCACCTCGATATCACCGCCTACAGCGTCTAAAATCGATGGAAGCCGCGAAATAGAACTGAGCGCCCCGTCGAGTTGACGACCACCATGATTGGACACAACAATCGCATCCGCTCCTAATTTGACGGCCATTTTGGCATCTTCGGCATCCAGAATACCTTTTAGGATAACTTTGCCATCCCATTGTTCCATCAACGTGCCGACCTTGGCCCAGTCCAAACGTGGATCAAGCTGTTCTACTGACCATGCCCCTAATGAAGACGGATCAGATACCCCTTCGGCATGTCCAATAATATTGCCAAATTCACGGCGCCTAGCCCCCAGCATCTCAATACCCCACCCCCATTTTGTCAGCAGGTTGGCAATCGTTTTTGCGGTCAATTTCGGAGGCGCAGATAATCCATTTTTAAGGTCTTTATGCCTTTGCCCCAAGATTTGCAGATCAAGCGTAATCACCAGAGCCGAACATTTGGCGTCTTTGACGCGTTGCAATAGACGCCGGAGATAGTCCATGTCGCGCATGGTATATAATTGAAACCAAAAAGGCTCGGAGGTATTTTCGGCGACGTCTTCTATAGAATTTATCGACATGGTAGACAGGGTGAAAGGCACGCCAAAGGCTTCGGCAGCTTTTGCCGCTTTAATCTCGCCATCCGCACATTGCATCCCTAACATGCCAATCGGCGCAAGTGCGACAGGCATGGATACATCTTGCCCGACCATCTGGCTGGCGAGACTGCGCCCGGACATATCGACTGCAACCCGTTGGCGCAGGCGTATTTTTTCAAAATCCGTTACATTATCGCGAAAGGTTTGTTCGGTCCAACTGCCGCTTTCCGCATAATCATAAAACATGCGCGGAACACGGCGTTGATAGAGCCGTCGGAGATCCTCAATTGTAGTGATGACAGGCATAGGCCATGACTTTCTCTATTATTCAGCGGCCACGGTTTCAGGGGCCGGGTGTTTCAGCCTTTGCAGTAGTTCCGCTTTTCGGGCTTCGTAATTGGCCATGTTTTTTTCTTTTACATGGCCATAGCCTCTTACCATAT
>CAZSKN010000078.1:0-3558 GCA_964607445.1 uncultured Caulobacterales bacterium | reverse complement strand
GTTTCATGAAAATAGGTAAATCCTGCACTGGCCGTAAACGGCGTAAGACGCGGAATATCTAATTCCAGATCATCATCACCCGGGGCGAGAGCCAAACCGGCTGCATCTGGTGTATTTAGGTTAATCGATACATCCGTAAAGTTGCCTTCCGTGACACCAATGGAACCGTTGAGAACAAAATTATCAGTGACAGGCCACAAAGCATCAAGTTCGAAACCATAGATTTCAGCATCGGCGGCATTCGTAATGATCTGCTGAACAACAGCCGTACCGCCAGCCACGTTAACTTCGCGCTGGAGATCATCAACAACATTGAAAAAAGCGGCTCCGTTAATACGCGCTCCGGCAATGGGTTCGGACTTGAAGCCAATTTCAAAACTATCAATGCGTTCATCTTCAAACGGCCCTGGCCCAAAAACAAGCGCAGAGGTCGGGTCTTCCGTATTTCTCAGGTTAAATCCACCGGCACGGAACGCGCGCGACCAATGACCGTAAAGACGAACATTATCTTGAACTTCATATCCGAAACCGATTTTAGGTGACAGATTGCTTGTGCTAAACGTTGGAAAACGGTTTAGGTCACATTCTCTATCATTGGCGCCAGCATTAAAGATAAAACAAGGCGAGTTATCAGCCGCGATTTCAATCTGGGCAATGTCCGCAACTTTCGTTTCATCTGTATACCGCAGACCTGCATTTAGGCTCAGGCGGTCGGAAACATCAAATTCCCCAGCGGCAAAAATACCAAATGTTTCGTGATCGAGAATACCGCCACCATCAAAGTTTAGTGGTGTCCCTGTAACCCGCCGTTGTTCTTCATAGGCAAGGTCTTGTTGAAAATAGAAGACGCCTGTTGTGAAGTCCAGCCGACCATCAAGGAAATTGCCATTATAACGTAATTCATTAGAGATTTGGTCTTGGTCAATATTGAAAGATGCATCAAAGACTTGCAAGATTGAGGCATCGATATCCGATAGGCCATCTTGTTGATAATCCCGATAGCCAAAAATATTGGTTATTGTGCCATTACCAAACGCAACATCTATATCGGTTTTCAAGCTAAAGTTAACCCATTCCGTTTCTTGGAAACCACGGGTATTTACGGCAAAATCAAAACTGTCACGATCAAATGTCTGGGTTGGATCATTCAATATATTAGTCGCAAAACTGTTTACGCCTGATCCGTTTTGATGACTTTGTCCGGCAGGACCGTCCCCACTTGAATCGCCATATTCCAGCTTGCCGAGAATATTTAGGCCTTCAATTCCATCAAATTCAAGTGCCCCTCTAAGGAGTAAAGTCTGGCTTTCTCCGAAGTTACTATTATCAAATAAATTCTCGTGCCACCCTAGATCATCATTGTAATAAACTCCCACCTTGCCTTTAAGGCCGTCTGTGATCGGGCCCGATATAACACCCGTGGCATAGTAGTTCTCGCCCGTGCCGCGAAAGCCGGACTCAACGGCTAATTTAGCCTTAAGGTAAAACTCGTCTGTGGGATTACCCGTATTTACCAGAACCGCACCACCTGTCACATTCCGACCAAAGAGAACGCCTTGCGGACCACGAAGCGTTTCAACAGACGCAAGATCAAATGTATCCAATACCACACCTGAATTGGTGCCCAGATAAACGCCGTCAATAAACACACCTACAGCCGGATCAATTGACGGAATAGACGAGTTTACCCCAAGGCCACGAATAGCGAAGTTCGCCGTGCCTTTAACAGTCCCAATTTCATCAAGTGAGACATTTGGAATTTTAAAACTCAAGTCAGAAATATTACGAACCTGAAAGGCCTCTAGCTGTTTATTACCAAAAGCCGTAATAGCGATCTCTGTATCTTGCTGATTTTCACCCTCAGCTTTCTTGGTTGCGGTTACGATAACTTCGTCTAACAAGACATTACCATCTTGGGCATATGCCGGGCTTGAAAAAGTAAAGGCTACGGATAAAAGCGCAGTCAGCGACACGCCACAATTGAGCATTTTTGTCATGAACATCCCCATGGAGTTAGGCACTAAATTTTATTATATGTGCTTCAATAAAACGTGAGATTTTCACAATCTTGTTGTTGTGACAAATATATTTATTATTGCTTATTAGTACATTTATTGTATTAATGAAATTATGATAAAAATTGACTATTTACGCCACTTTATAGCCGTCACAGAAACTGGCAGTTTTTCGGGCGCTGCCACAAAGGCTAACATATCTACAACATCCATACGCAACTCTATTGAAAAACTTGAAGCTGGCTTAAACACGACTTTATTCGTTAGAAAACCTGCAGATGGCGTTTCCTTGACCGACGATGGCAAGCGTCTACTTGAGCAGAGCAAAGACCTCATCACCAATGTCGATGAAATTGAAGGCTCTTTCATTGCACCAGACCGGAAACTGCGCGGCAATCTGACAATTGGATGTCAAGAAGGTCTCACATGGTCACTTATTCCGCGCGCTATAAAAAAAATAAATGAAGCCCATCCTGATTTAAATATTTCAGTCAAAACAGTATGGATGGATACAAAATTTACAACGCTCGATGACGCCGAGGTCGATGTCTTAATTACCTTTATAATTCACAAAAACATCCCGCAAAAATATAGTGTAACCGATTTATGCGCGCCGCAGACTTGCGTCATGATGCGAAAAGGGCATCCACTTGATGATGGAAAACCTGTTAAACTGAAAAATCTGGCGCAATACCCACATATTTTTATTATTGATGGACCGGCTTGGAAACTATTTTCTACAATGTATTTCGAGCGGCAATTAGAGCCTAATATTCATATGTATAGCAATATTAGTACAGGCGCCCAATCTGTTGTCGGCAGCAGTGACGCCGTTTCCCTACGCATTTTGCGGCCCTCAAATCCCTTTACGCCACTGGGCGACCCTATGGTTGTTCCACCTTTGGAAGACAAAGTACAAAAACCAAGGCTCATTGCGGCTACAAGTAAAATCAGGCGCCCTTCATCACTAGATAAACGTCTTATTTTTATAAAAATTTGCGAGGAGCTATTCAATAATGGAGATATGAAAAACCATATATATTACTGAGACCGGCCCAGTTGATATCTGCATTATTGATAAGGCTCTGTCTTTAGACTAAGCTGTCTTAAAATGGGAGAGGCTTATGTGTGATGACATTACAGAATTTGAAAACCAAGGTTTTTACGAAAAGCAAGTCAGCCGACGTGACTTTAATCTTATGGCGGGCGGCGCGGCCATATCTCTGGCCTTTGCAGGTTGTGCGCCCGGTGAAACGGCGGCAGGTATTTCGGAACAGGATGTGTCTATTGAAACACCGGACGGAACGGCAAATGCCTATTTCGCCCATCCTTCTAAAGGCGCACATGCAGCCGTTCTGATCTGGCCTGATATTGTAGGGCTGCGTCCGGCCTTTAAAATGATGGCCAAACGGCTAGCGGGTGACGGTTATGCCGCGCTTGTGATCAATCCTTATTATCGTCAAGTTAAAGGCCCATTAGTCGACGTCGGACAAAGCTTTCGCGACCCCGGCGTACGGGAAAAAATAATTCCTTATGCGCGCGC
>CAZSKN010000077.1:0-3559 GCA_964607445.1 uncultured Caulobacterales bacterium | reverse complement strand
GTCGAGCGCGGCATCCCGGTGATGAGCCATGTGGGCCTGCGTCCGCAGAGCATGAATGTGTTAGGCGGCTTTCGCGCGCGCGGGCGCAAAAAACAGGTCGCTGATGAGATTGTTGAAAATGCGATTGCGGCCGCTGAAGCCGGGTCTTTTGCCGTTGTCGTCGAAGGCACCTCCGTTGAAATTGCAGAGAAAGTGACCAAAGCGGTTGATATTCCGACGATTGGCATTGGCGCGTCAGCAGGCTGTGATGGGCAAATATTAGTCACGCCGGATATGCTTGGCCAATTTGACCGCGTGCCGAAATTCGTCAAGAAATTTGCCGATATGAAAGGGTTGATTGAGACGGCTGCGCGGGACTATGCAGAGCAAGTCAAAGAGCGGAGCTTTCCGGGCGAGGCGAATACCTATAAGTTCGCGAAAAAATAAACAGCCCTAAAACGCCCTCATCCAATTCGTTGCAAAGCAGTGGGACTTGAAGGACGAATTCTTACTGTCTGTTCATGACCTTAGCTGTTGCGAAAGCGCCGCTTGAGCGATAGGTTCGCGCAAATTTGGCGGGTCTCCCGCCCTGAGTCTAAAACGAGTCTAAAAAGGTGGCCCGGTGGTCGATTTTATCAATGAAGTCGAAGAAGAACTTCGCAAGGACGAATATAACCGTCTTCTAAAGCGCTATGGACCTTTCATTGCTGCGGTTATCGTTGTGATTGTGGCCGGAACAGGTTTTCTCGAATTTCAAAAATATACAAAGGACAGGGCTGCTCGTGCGACCTCTGCCAGCTATATTGATGCCTCTGATAAAGCGGCGGCGGGTAATGTGGATCAATCCATTTCCGGATTCATGGCCATCGCGGAAAAGGCGCCTGCGGGCTATGCAGGGTTATCACTCGTACGGGCTGCTACGTTAAAGCTTGAGGGTGGCGACAGCGCTGAAGCTATCCGCCTCCTGGATCAAGCCGCGATCACATTTGAAACACCGCGCCATGCCCAGCTCGCGCAAATTAAGGCGGCCTATATTTTGGCTAATGACGGTGCCTATTCGGATGTTATCAGCCGTATTGGCCCACTTATGGAAAAAGATGCACCTTATGAATTTTTGGCGCGTGAGCTTATGGGGTTTGCGGCGCTGAAATCAGGTGATGAAACATTGGCACGTGAGCAATTTGGCTATCTTGAATCTATTCCGGGGGTTCCGGCCACGATAAAAGAACGGGCCAAGCAAAATCTAAGCTTGATGCGCACAGCCTCTGCCGCTGCAACTGTCCAAGCCCCTGAACCCGTCACGCCTGACGAAACTGTGCCAAAACCAGAGACTGAGACATCTAATGAAAACTGATTTTACACACTTAACTTTGTCACTGGCTGCTGCACTTATGCTCAGCGCCTGCTCGACTTTGAGCGGTATTGGCGATGCTGTTGGCTCTATCAACCCTTTTGATAAGTCGGATGAAAAAGCTAAAGCCGCGCAAGGTGATGTTGCTGGGGAAACGGATCGTATTTCAATTTTAGAATTAAACGAGACGCTGCAAGTTTCCGGCACAATTACGCCGGATCAAGTCGCGCTTCCGCCTGTCTATGCCAATACGGATTGGCCACAAGTCGGCGGAAACCCGTCTCATGTTGTACAGCATACAGGCGCAACAGGTGATTTTTCTAAGCTGTGGTCCAAAGATACCGGCAAGGGCTCGGCACGTAAGGGCCGCGTTGTCGCTCCGCCTGTTGTTGCGGGGGGGCGTATCTACACAATGGACGGTAATAACCGCATCACGGCGATGGACGCCAATTCAGGCGATAAACTTTGGGATTACAAAGTGGCTCTGCAAGAGCGCGAGAAGACGCGCCGCGGCAGAACGGGTATTGTTGAACGTGTGCGCGACCCGCTCTCTTTCCTTGACGGCTCAGGCACGGATAAAGAATCTGTTGGCGGTGGCGTGGCCGTAGCCGATGGGAAATTATTTATTACCTCCGGCTTGGGTGTTGTGACGGCGCTGGACGCCCAAAGCGGCGAAGAAATTTGGACGCGCGTAACGCGCACGCCCATGCATTCTGCGCCGACATCTGCGGGTGGCCGTGTTTTTGCGGTCTCTGATGATAATGAGCTTTTTGCCTTTAATGCCAATACAGGTGAGGTTATTTGGACCTATCAAGGCATTATTGAAAGCGCACGTATGTTAACCGCGCCAAGTCCGGCTGTTGTTGGCGATACGGTTATTTCAGGTTTTGCTTCGGGTGAGTTGATTGCGCTGCGCGTTCAAAATGGCGGTGTTCTGTGGCAGGATGCTTTGTCTTCCGCCGGGCAATTAACACCGCTCGCCTCGCTAAACGATATCGCCTCAGGCCCTGTTGTGGCTGACGGCTATGTTATTGCCTCCGCGCAATCAGGCGTGACCAGCGCCTTTGATTTGCGTACAGGCCAGCGTATCTGGACACAGCCCGCAGGGTCGCTCGGATTTCCATTGGTGGCAGGAGATTTTGTTTATTCCGCTATGACAGACGGCCAAGTTGTTTGCATGTCCAAACTTGACGGGTCAGTTGTCTGGATTCAACAGCTGCAAGCGCATAAAAATGCTAAGAAGAAAAAGAAACGCATTGCTTGGTCCGGCCCGATTTTAGTCGGTGAGCGCCTGATGGTGATGTCATCCCAAGGTAAAGCGGTGACGATGAGCCCTTATGACGGCTCTATCATCAGCGAATTTAAAGTTGGCGACGATGTCTTTATTTCCCCGATTATTGCTAATGAAACGGTCTATGTTATGACTGATTCAGCTAAGCTCATTGCGCTCCGTTAGGGCAAATGAAGAATGACCGAGCAAGACGAAGATTTCGCGGAGGAAACTCCCGAGGAGCTTGAGGCCGCGCCCAAGGGTGAGTTCGAGGACACACTCGAGCAGCGTCCGGCCAAGATTGCGATTGTCGGCCGCCCCAATGTCGGGAAATCCACGATTTTTAACCGTCTTGCCGGAAAGAAACTTGCCATTGTGAATGACACACCGGGCGTGACCCGTGATGTGCGCGAAACACGTTCCAAGCTACGCGGCCATGAAATGGTACTGATGGACACTGCCGGGTTTGAAAATGCTAAGGGTGAAAAGCTGGAAGCGAGGATGCGGGCGCAAACCGAAGCCGCTGTGCTCGATGCAGATGTTATCCTCTTTGTCTTTGACGGGCGCGAAGGTGTGACCCCGCTTGATCGAACCTTTGCGCAATTTGTGCGCCGCACCAATAAGCCTACCGTTCTTGTGGCCAATAAATGCGAAAGCTCGGCCTCGGATGCGGGTATCACGGAAGGCTATTCCCTCGGTATGGGCGATCCTGTCGAAGTTGCTGCCGAGCATAATATTGGCTTTGTCGATTTGGATGATGCGGTTGAGCTGGCCCTGCGCGAAGTTGACCTTGGCGTGCGCGAAGACAATATCGACTTTGAAGAATCCCCCGTGCGGATTGCGATTGTGGGCCGCCCTAATGCAGGTAAGTCCACGCTGATTAATACGCTCATTGGCGAAGACAGATTACTCGTCGGGCCGGAAGCAGGCGTGACGCGCGATAGCATCACCATTGATTA
>CAZSKN010000076.1:0-3589 GCA_964607445.1 uncultured Caulobacterales bacterium | reverse complement strand
CGGCGGAGTAAAAACCTAGCAACGGATAGATACTCATATCAAGCCGAGCAGGCCGGCGTTCTACGCGGCACAACATCAAGTGACGGATATCAGCACCTGTAGTCTCCAGGCTCTCGGTAAGACGGCGTCCAATCTGATTTAGGATAAGGCGTATAAGCGGCTTGGTTCTGGAGATATCAGACGGAGGCACGACAAGATAAAGCGAGACGGGTTGAGCACGCCGCTGTTGATTGGAGCCTTAAGATGTCAAAATGAGAATATTTTGACTTTCCCAGCAAAATGAATACAATGTGTTCAGATGTGTTATTTAACCAATGGACTATGACCATGCCCGATACAACATTTTCCGTAAGACTTCCTGAGCAGCTCAAGAATGATGTAGATTCTTACGCCTCAATGACCAAGCGTTCACGCTCATTCATTGTCAAGGAAGCCATTGCGGCTTACATGGAAGAACGCGCCGCTTATTTGGCTGAACTCAATGAGGCCGTAGCTTCAATAGATACGCACCCAACATATGACTTTGATAAGGTAACCAATTGGATAAAGACCTGGGGAACAGAAGCTGAAAAGTCTTTGTCAGAAGGAGATCTATCTAAATAACATTGTGAAAATGAAAATTCAGCTCACCACGCTTGCCCTTCAAGACTTAGAAGAAGTTCGCTTGTATTTAGCGGATAGGTCGTATGATGGACTAAAAAACGTCTTGGACGATATTGAAGCCACCATTGTCTCTATCCCCGATAACTTACTCATGGGCCGCCAAACTCCCCGCGATGACGTAAGAGAGCGCATATCACCCAAATACAGATACAAAATCCCGTATTACGTCAGAGGTGACGTGCTTTACGTGCTTCGCGTCTATCATCCGAAACGTAGGCCTATCGATTACGATACCATTTAACTGAACAAATCATACAATCCACTATACCGCTAAATGTAACGATCAAAAAAGAGCTCAAGCAAAACGCTCAAACAATTCTACGTAATAACTGCGTTTCTCAGAAAGAGGCGCTAACATTTTTGTATCAAAGTATAGTGGACAAAAAACTTCGATCTAGTCGGCATTAAGACGCCGGATCAAAATAGTACTTAACCAATTTTGCAATGCGTAGCGATCAAACACGTAACATTCCGCTAGACAAATATCTGGCCTCACAAGGCCATACGTCCATCCAGGTATCTGAAGCTTATCGGAAAGTACAAAGGAGAAGACCAAAAACGTTTTCCCTTACTGCTTTCTCAATTAGTTCAGATGCTCGAATTTGAACCGAGGGACGTTCTCGGTGAATTGTATCAATCTCCTGAGCTATCCAGCAAAGACAAAGGCCAATTTTTTACGCCTAGCCATTTGTCGGACGCTATTGCGCAGATGACTTACGGCGAGGACTTAGAGCGTATCGACTAGAGTGTGGGTTGCGCTCTCAAGTTTCATGAAAGTCATTTCCTGCCATAAAAATGGACATGTAGTGTCTACCTAAAGCACTTTGTCGTGCAAAGTTTAGGGAAATTTTGTCATTTAGACAAAGATAAGAGCTTTTCCAGTTTTGCCAGAAAGAATTCATCGCACCATAAATCTAGTGAAACTGCTTCGCGGGGTTTGAGGAATGGCCTGACATCGATTTTGGCGTCTTCCCAATTAATAGATATAATTTTTTCTGTTAAAGTCGTTTTGAGCCAATCATCGTTGACGGAAAGATCATCTTGGTTTGCCCATGGACCGAATTGGATAAGTGCGGCTTGAAGATGGGGAAGATTGGGAAAAACGCCGTTTGAAACATACCATGCAAAATCATACCAGTCGCGACCTTTCAAAAAACCCCGGCAAAGCAAGGCATGAATTTTAAGTGCGAAGTTAGAGGCCAAATCTTGATGACGGACTTCATGGTCAAGTGGGAAGTCAAGAAATGTTCGACTTTCGCCGCCATCTGCTGGTGGGTCTACATCGATTTCTAGTTTGATTTTAATTTTTTCCTCGGCGCGTCTTCCAGCAAAGCTTAGGTCAAGTTGATTGGCGACCGAAGTGTCTTTTACAATGGCTTTGCGAACCCGTTGTTCCATGTTGCCTTTTGGAAGCGCTTCAGAATGCAACCCATACTCTTCAAAACATTCCAGCAGATCGTCAAGATAAGGTTTCCAGTCAAATTTCGGGTCAGGTTTAACGAGCATGAAGTCTAGATCTTCAGAAAATCTCGGGAGGTTATGTAAAATCCGCAGGCTTGTGCCGCCTTGGAATAGAGCTACGTTAAAGAATTTGGCTCGCCATAATGCATAAAGTGCAATCTCTTGGAGGATTTCCTTAGTCGCATTTTCTTCTTCAAGCCGGTTGTTTGGAGCATAAAGTTTGAGTTTTTCTTGTATGAGTTCGATCATCTCTTACGCGCTCTCTTTCATTCGCTCGATTTCAGTTTTTAGCTCCTGTAGGAATAAGCGAACTCGTTTGTTCTTATATACCCGTTCAAGTGATTTAAATTCTTTGGCTTTTAGATCGATTAGATTTACTAACTCAACGCGCAAGCCTCGCTCTATCCAGTAAATGTCAGTCCAAGCTTTTTTCCGATGGGCAACCAAGTCCATTAAAGCCCGCAATGGTTCTGCGATTAGTACCATTTGAGTTCCGGCTTTGTGCCGGGTTACATTTTGTAAGAGCTGATACTTATGATTAGCGAGAGGGACAAAGGTGAATTGACCAAATTTTTCGTGATGATACTTCACCGTTTTTCGTTTCGGTGTGATGCTAATAGTTTCGTATACGGCTTCCGGAATCCAACCATGATAAGAAAGAGATGTTTCCATCGAGATGTAACTGCCCGGTAAAATAGCTTGAGCGATTGCAAAGGGGTGAAGGGGTGTCGAGCGATTGCTCGGACCTAATGCGTAAGTCCCGCGTTTTAGGCGTGTAAGAGACCCGTCCTTGAGGGCACGATTAACAAGGGCGTAGCGTCTGGACTCGCTTCCCTTAAGAACGGAAGCGATTTGACGCTCGGTTAGAATATGATCAACATAGCCCTTATCCGCTAAAATGTCCGTCAATGTGCTCATAAAATACTAGATACTTGCATAAAATGAAAGTTTCAAGAATTTTGTAGAGTTTTTCAGTTTTGTTCTCAGAGTAGAATATTAAGCAAATAAATGCAGCGCTGTCCCGCATTGTCCCTAAAAATCCCTATGCCTCACAAAACACTGAAATTCACTCCCTAGTCGAATAGGTCATTTATCAGCCAGCTTAGCTGCGCGTTGACACAGGGTATTATTACGTCTTTTGCCGAATTAATTGAAACCCTATGATTAATGATTGACGCCAAGCCGTTATAAGACAACCGATAAGGATGTTCCGGCAGCCCGCCTGCTTTTGAGACGAAAGGCCATACGTTGTGGCCTGACCCATATGGCGGACTTATCAAATTTGACGAAGTGTAGGGAAAGACCTTTGTAGGGTCAGATAATGTTGAGAGCGGAATAACAACCTAAGTCAATCTATTGATAAAACTTAACACATTGGTGTAATATTGCACCAGAATGATGGAGATTTAGATGCCGAGGCAAAGTATAACATTAAGTCCTAAAAACGACAGATGGCTTAAAGATA
>CAZSKN010000075.1:0-3637 GCA_964607445.1 uncultured Caulobacterales bacterium | reverse complement strand
CCCCAAAACATATCCGGGCCCAAAATGACTTGATCGTAAAATAGTCTTTTACAAAACACTCTCTGACCCATCATGTCATAACGGTTTGTCTCTCGGAGGTGGTAATCAATAAATTGGGTTCAATAGGCCATGGGTTTAAGCTCTTACCCATAGGCAGAGGTTTGATTCATGTCTGTGACTCGATGTAAAGCTAGGTTAAATATGAAGCTGGGTATATGTCCCAAGGTAAATGGTAAAGATAAGGGTCCGCCATGACAATTAATCGTCGCATATTATTAGGGGCGGCGGGGCGGGAGCGGCTGGCTTGCTTATCTTATCATAGATCTTGCCAATTGGGAGGACGTTTCGCCAGAAAGGCGCCGATCCCTTCTTCAGAATCGCGGGATAACATGTTCTGAACCATTATATTGGACGCGTAAGTGTAGGCCTTGGTTAATGTCATCTCAGACTGTTGATAAAAGGCGCGTTTGCCAATTGCGAGCGTTAGGCTTGATTTCGAGGCAATTGTACGCGCGAGTTTTAACGTCGTTTCACCCAAGGCCCCTTCGGGTACGGCTTGGTTGACAAGCCCGATATCTACGGCCTTGTTTGCCGATATCATATCGCCGGTGAGTAACATCTCCATGGCGTGTTTATGCGAGACATTGCGTGATAAAGCCACCATAGGTGTTGAGCAGAATAAACCAATATTAACGCCTGGCGTGCTAAATTGTGCCGTATCTGCCGCTATGGCCAGATCACAACTCGCGACGAGTTGACAGCCCGCTGCTGTGGCGATTCCATTGACTTGGGCGATAACGGGTTTAGGGCAGGTCACAAGCGCTTGCATCACGGCGGAGCATTTCGCCATAATTTGTTCAAAAAATGCCTGTCCTCTATCTGGGTGAGTGCGGGCTGTGGTTATTTCTTTGAGATCATGGCCCGCACAAAAGGCCGGGCCATTTGCGGCAAGTATAATCACTTTGACGGATGTGTTTTTTGACGCTTTAGCCAGAGCCCTGCCAAGACAACCTAGCATATTATCAGATAAGGCATTCCGACTTCCGGGAGTATTCAATGTTAATTGCAAGAGGCCGTTGTCATCCAAGTCGGCGAGTAGAATGTCATGTGTGGGGTTTATATCTGGCATGTTAAGCTTGCGGGTCTCCGAAAGACTATAACCTAACGTAACGCCTGTGCCAGTGCTAGGGGATAATCAGGCAACTGAGGTGTTGAAGGCCTTAAACCTGCACAAAGCCATGTTGAATTCCGCCCGTTTCAGCAATTGCAAATGTGCCAAAGCCGGCGATGTCTAATGGCGCATGTATGATCGTGCTTCCGGATTGACGGGCCATATTCACGGCGTTTTCTATATCCTTGACGAGAACATAGGGCCTTACAACCGGGGTTTCGTCATTATGTAAGGGAGCCCGAATGCCGAGCTGACCATGCCCCGGAATTTCGGTAACATATGCATTGCCTAGCTCTGGCCTGAGATTGAAACTTACCCCGTAAAGATTTCGGTATATCTGACAGTGGGTCTCAACCTCCGGCGTTACAATTTCGAGCCAATATATTTTCATATTATACCATTTGTAATGACGTTGATATATTGTGGTCTATGCGCGTGTGCGTTCTCCGCGTTCATGCATTTCCTGCGCTTCTATTGATAAGGTCGCTATGGGACGTGCTTCGAGGCGTCCTATGCGTATAGGGTCGCCTGTTTCTTCGCAATAGCCATAGGTTCCCGCTTCAATGCGGGCTAACGCTTTGTCAATTTTACTGACGAGCTTACGCAGACGATCGCGTGTGCGCAGCTCTAGCTGGCGGTCTGCATTTGCGGCGGCAGTATCTGCCGGATCCGGATGAGAGACATTTTCTTTTTGCAAGAAAGCGACAGTTTCGCGGGTTTGCTCTATAATATCGGCCTTCCATGCTAAAAGCTTCTGCCTGAAATAGGCCTTCATTTTCGGGGACATAAATTTTTCCGTGTCCGTGGGCGCATAATTGGCCGGAACAATGATTTTTTTCTTTGTTTTTGCCTTTGTCATAAGGCCTCCCAATTTTGAGACGATAAATTTCAATTACAGCTGGCCTCGCTACGCGCCGAATAAGGAAGGCGTATATATATAAGTGTGATTCTGTGCAACTGACATCTTGATCACAAAACTTAAAATTTGCCTGATCGTAAGTTTGAGTGGGACAAAAAAATACATCGGCTTCGGACTTGAAAAACACTTTCGGCCTGCTTAGGAAGTCTGACATGGGTGGACGGTAAGGACAGAAAAATGAAATTCGACGGCACAAAAGACTATGTCGCAACGCAAGATTTAAAAATGGCTGTGAATGCGGCGATTACCTTGGAGCGTCCACTTTTAATCAAGGGAGAGCCGGGGACGGGTAAAACGGTTTTGGCCCATGAAATCGCTAAGGGGCTAAAGGCCCCCTTGCTTGAATGGAATGTTAAATCCACGACAAAGGCGCAGCAAGGCCTATATGAATATGACGCGGTCGCGAGATTGCGTGATAGCCAACTTGGCGAAGACCGGGTTCATGATATTTCTAATTATATCAATAAAGGTAAGCTTTGGGAGGCGTTTGAGAGCGACCAACGCCCGATTTTGCTGATTGATGAAATTGATAAAGCCGATATTGAATTCCCGAATGACCTGTTGCATGAACTCGATAAAATGAGTTTTCATGTCTATGAGACCGGGCAATTAATTTCGGCCAAGAACCGTCCGGTAATCATCATAACATCTAACAATGAAAAAGATTTGCCAGATGCGTTTTTGCGCCGGTGTTTCTTCCATTATATTCAATTCCCGGATGATGCGACGATGCAAAAAATTGTGAATGTTCATTTCCCGGATATTAAACCGCGATTATTAAAAAATGCGCTCAAACGGTTTTATGATGTGCGCGCTATGCCGGGCCTCAAGAAAAAACCCAGTACGTCTGAATTGCTCGACTGGTTAAAGCTCTTGCTTGTAGAAGATATAGATCCGGAAACCTTGAAAGAGGCGGACCCCAAAAAACTTATACCGCCCTTACACGGGGCTTTACTTAAAAATGAACAAGATGTTCATTTGTTTGAGAGGCTGGCTTTCTTAAGTCGTCGCGAAGGCTAGAGTTTTCTTTTGGTCAGGCTTCGGGTAGGGGATAGCTGCGGTGCTGAGACATTGAAGCTCTCAATCGGTTGATTGGTCGAAAACCACAGTGTGAATTATATGTCATGAAGGGCGGTCTGACAGGCGCACAGTCAAAATTTAAGCTTATCTCCATATCTCTGAATCAATCCTCAATTTTTTCAATAATTTTAAGGTTTGGTTAACCTTATTCCTTAATATTGATCGTGTCTCTTATGAGACACCCCACCATTCACCTAATACCTTCGGGAGGCCTTGTGTCTCCCTTTTTTCTGCCTATAGGTCTGATCTTGCGTATCATGGCCAGTGATGTGGCGTGCCGGAGTGTGAAGGCTTGCAGATTTAAGGGCTTACGAAGATCAATTGCGATGGCATGAGACCCAGGGGGTATAAAAAAATACAGAATGTTGATAAATTGGCTTGTAAGCATAACGGAATCTCTGCTAAACGGCGCGTCTATCCAGTATGGTCTATTCCGCAATAGCTCAGTTGGTAGAGCAGCTGACTGT
>CAZSKN010000074.1:0-3742 GCA_964607445.1 uncultured Caulobacterales bacterium | reverse complement strand
CTACGCAAGAGGCATCATAGCTTCTTGTGGTTTGTTTTTCGGTTTTTAGAAAGTATGAATGGAAAAAATAATCGGGGTTGCCGATTTTTAAATCATTGTAGAAATAGGTTTCTAAAAAGCCTGCTTTTTCAATGGGATCACCCCATGTTTGGCTAATGTATCCACCAAGTGATAATACGGGTTTTACAGTTTCACCTGTTAGTGTTCCGCTAAGTCCATAACGACGCAGTTGCCAAGAGGGAATAATGGATTCATATCCGGGGATTTCAACGCTGGTAATTTCACCAGCAAGATTCATATAGGCTATGATTGTTACGCCTTCTGTGACGGTTTCTCCTCCAACACTATAGGTTGCTGTTGTGGTTGAATCATAATCAAATAAACGAAGGGTATAACCGATTTGTCCTTCATAGGTTTCTTCTTCATTTCGGTAGTAATCACCGTATTCGTATTCTCTTGCGTGAACGTAGTTGGTTAATCCATCATAATCGGTCACTGAGGCAAGGTTATCACGAACCATAATGTTTCGCTCGAATCCATTTTCATGGGCTTTGGTATAGCCATAATCGAAAAGGGTTTCTTCTTCTTTTTGATTAAGGTAGTTATAGCGGGTGATCCGCTTGGGCTTTCCGAAAAAGAGGTATTCTTCTATTGTTGACAAATCAGGATCCAGGGACGTTGTCCCTCCTACTTCGATTAGACTTGGTTCGTAAATATTTCCATGGTGTTCGTATTCTGTATAGGATTGCTCACCGGTTTCGAGTTTTGGCTCGTAGACGGTTGTTTTGGCAAATCCTTTGCTGTAGGATTTGGTATACCCTTGCCTGAAATGTTTGCTCAGATTATAATCAAAGGATTGAAAGATGATTTGACTGGTATCGTAAACGTATTCCCAGCGTTTAAGTGGCTGGCTTGGAATAAGTGTTTCAACGTTATTGTTTTCATCTAGTTTGGTCAGAAAGTGAACAGCTGGATGAATGTCAAAAACGGTGGATTGACCAAAAATTGGTTGCGTGTTAATTGCAGCGCAGCGCTGCTGTCCTGTATAACGCCCTTCTTTTAAGGTGAATTTACTGTCTCTTGGGTAGTATTCAACGCTAGTCTCGCCACCAAGTTGATCGATATATTTTGAAAGAATAAGACTTCGTCTTCCTAGGTTAGCGAAATCCTCGTAAGAGAGTGCCTCGTCATCTTCGTAACCATACCACTGGTATTCAAACTCGGTTTGAAGCAGTGCACTATCTGAATAAGTAGCTGCAACCTCAGGTTGCTTTTCCCAGCTACGAACGGGGATGTTTTTAATTTTATTTAGGGTATAAACGTATTGTCTATAGTTGGAGTGAATTAAGGTGTCGCTATATTGAATTGGGCATAGGTCTTGTTCCTGTGGAATGATTCCTGTGGAATCGAATGTAATGCCGATAATTTCTCCATCATTAATTTGATAGGGGTAATTTTCAATAAAACGTTTAGAATCATAAGAATATTCAAAGTCGTTTTGTGCAATTAAAACAAAACCAGAGGTGTCATCTAGGGGAGAAACTTCTCCATTGACACGGTACTGCTTAACGGAGGTAAGCATGTATGGGGTTTTGGAGTAACGCACGACTTCAACTTCTTGTAATCTAACATTTTCATTGAATTTAGTGGGTTCGTTTGGCCAAGGTTGTGTTCCAAACTGGTCATTCCACCAAAAATCATAAGCATTTGTCTCGGCAACGTTATCTGCATCAACACCTCCCATTTGATCAACGTAAAGTGGCGCAACATTTGCCCAAGGCATTCCTATTCCAAAATTCTGACTGATGTCTTCATAGGAAGCGAGTGCATTGCTACTTTCTTCAATATGGGAATAACCGCGATAGGCGGAAGGATGAATTGTTCCGTCTTCATTGATTTTAATATCGTCGATTAAGCTTGTTAGACTATGTTCTGTGTCGGAGTTTCCGGGACCAATTTGAATGTTCATTCCGTCATAGGCTTCTGGAATATTAGGCATGACAAAGAAGTTGGAAGTATTAACGCTAGTTGCGTTGTCGTTTAAATGCCATTTTACAGCTTGGTTTTGGGTGGTGAAAATTGGGGTGCTTCGCGTTTTTTCATAATCTGTTGTTAAATAAATGCCCGCACCTGTAGTGTTATTTAAACTTGAATAGGAAGTGTGGGAACTTGGAGAAATGGTAACGAGTGAATCGCAGAGTGCGCCTGCTGTAGTGTCGGTATCGGCATAAAAGGAATACCCAAGCTCAAAGCCTAAGTCTCCTGTGACAACATTAATATCAATTGTTCCTGTTCCCATTGCTGAGGACAGGCCATTGTTGTCGGATATTTTTGTACGAATTTCATAGATGTCTCCGGGAATAAGTGTACTCCCATCTGTTAAAACGCGAGGGGATTCTAAAAAGGCGTGTTCAAAGGCAATACTTTCTGTATTGCTTACATCATCTCTGACATAACCATCAAGGCCTGATCCGTTGTCGGATGTAAGGTAAGGGTTGTTGTTTGAAATGTTTGGTTCTAATCCTAACTGGTCATAGGTGCCTTGACTTTTACCGTGGTAGTACCTGTTCCAATTTTCAAACTGATCGGCACCTGACCCTTCGCTATAGACGGTTGTATAGGCGTATAAAGAATCGAGTTGCTGAACTCCGGGATCGTTTGGATCGAGCATACGGCTTCCGACAAGGGTTGAATTTTGATAACCTAAATCGAGAATTTCAAAAACTGAATTGTCGTTAAAGGAGGATAATTTAGTGAGTAGAACGTCTGTATAGGAGGTATAGTCTAAGTAATCAAAACTTGGAAAATCAAGGGTAAGGTTCTCGCGTAATTTTTCGGCAATTTTGGCTTCAATAAGAGGTTGTTCGAATTCTTTAAAGTAATTGAATCCTCCGAATTTTTCGTATTGAAAAAGGATGTGCTGATTGGGAATATTTCTATTGCGAATAAGGTCGCAGTACCATGAGGTAAAGGCTTGTTTTGGTTCGAGGGTATTTAAAATTTCTCCTGCAAAGTCGCCATAGGCGTTGTTATTGTTGATCAGGTCTAATTCGTTGTCGGAATCGTTGTTAATTCCATTGTAATTGGTTGTTCGGGCATTATTGGGAGAACGGTAGGTAAGTAGTGTGGTTCTAAATTCGTAGAGGTTTCCAGTAGGGTCGAGTACGGTCCAACGGTCGCCATAGAAACGGGCTTCGATATAGGATTCGAATTTATTTAAAACAAAAACGGCGCAGGAGGCGTCATCCTCGTCAATGTATTTGAATATGGCGCGCCCACTAGCTACACCAGGAATATTAATACGTGGGGAAAACCAAAAGACATCTCCATTGGCTTCTGCGGCATTATGGTCGATTCCATTAATGTCGGTTGTAGCGTCTTTAAAATAGTTTTCTAGGTCTTTTACGGATTGCCTTTTTTTAACACATTCATAGGTGTTTAAAAAAGAAAAATAAGCCGCATTGGAAACAGTAATCATTGGGGTATTTAAACTCCATCCTTCGCCATAGGGAATCCCTGAGCAAACCGAAGGGGTTTGCCCTGCTGAATAACTGGCTGAATAACCAAGGTTAATCCCGTAACTGAGTCCACCGGGAGTCGAAACTGACCCAAGTGGGTATGAAGCGGAATAAGAACCATTAAAGACATTAACGTCTCCGGTGAATCCTCCACCTGATAACTCAGAAGGACTAACGCTTGTTGGTGATTGATCCGAATTTTCGCGTGAACCAATGACTTGGGC
>CAZSKN010000073.1:0-3848 GCA_964607445.1 uncultured Caulobacterales bacterium | reverse complement strand
CCCTGAAAACGTCTGCAATGACCATTCCCAGTGTCAACAGAGACAGCAGCATTAGAGAGGCGGCAGCCATTTCATTTAGCGGCAATTCTCCAAACCTCAACAAGACACCCCAGAGAAGCCGCTGGGCTTCCAGACCTCCCCTCCTTAGAATCAGTGCAGACACGCGTCCCACCTAAGTCCTGAGGAGCAGCTCTGATCAAGGCTTCCAGTAGGATCAGACGAGAAGGCTACACCCCAGCGCGTTATTTTCAGTTCAGGCAGCTCTTCGCAATTCAATAGCAGCGGAGACAGACACAGAAGGAATTTCAGGCACCTCTCAGGCTCTTCAATGGACGTATCCTCTCAAAAGAGCTTTTCCGCAAGGAGATAGAACATTCTGGGAATCATGGACAAGGGACTACAGCAAAATGCTTATGGCCTTACTCACAGCCCATTAAACAAGAATCTTGCTGAGAGAGCGTTTTGTAGAGACATCAGCCCTCTCATGAAAACCCCTCTATTGTAGCACGGAGAATCAGGAATCTCAAATCATTACTCACCTTTCAGAGCTGGGCCTCAAAACCTAGCTCATCATATCACAGGAAGGACTCTATTCAAAGAGGATGACGTCCAATCAAATGCCAATTGGACCGTGTTTCCAGTGTCTCCAAACCCCAAGCAGGGAGAAGGAGAAATGCTCGATTACGGAACCCCTACTTTCTAGGAGAAGAACCGTAGAGAATCTAAGAATGCTAATAAAGCCAGAGACATCTGCTGCAATCACTGTAAATAGTGTAATGAGAAACCAGTCAGTGTGAATATTACCGCCAACCAAGTGATGTTCACAACAAACGGAGAAATGCAGTTGAGCGGCATCTAGTAGGATTTGCGATCAGGCCAGAAGAGGCTCTATAAGGAAGTTCCTTTCTTCGATTCTGATAAGAAACCTAAGAAGAGGTAGAAACAGCCTTGCCCACTTCCAAAGGTCGAGAAGCCTTCTCCTCAGGTTCCAACTAAGATCCAAATTCCAGTGCTGAAGATTTCCTCAGAAGAAGAGGAGAAATACTAGACCCCAGATGTCCAGAAGAAACCTCCTCCAGTCTCAAAGACCCCTGTCAGCACTTAGGAGGAGGCAAGGTGAATCCTAGCCAATGACTCCCTCACTCCTGATCCAACTGCGAAAAGAGTGAAATGCAACTGCAAAGCCTCAAAATGCCTCAAGCTCTACTGTGACTGTTTCAAATAGGGGCTCTCATGCCTTGACTGTAATTGTGAAGGGTGCTGTAACCTCCCCAAATCTAATACGAGGGCGGATGCCGTGGTTCAGACTCTTGAGAGGAACCCTAATGCCTTCAAACCTAAGATTGAAGGAGTGATAGAAAGTGGGATCAAAATAGATGCTTCAGACGATTGAGTACATACTAAAGGATGTCATTGTAAGAAGAGTTTCTGCCTCAAGAAATACTGTGAATGCTACTAGAGTGGTGTAAAATGCACTGAACTCTGTAAATGCGAGAATTGTAAGAACCAGGGCGACTCAGTCAAGAAGCCTTTAAGACTAGGCCCCAACGAGAATATCAATCCACTCAACCTGAATTTAGCTCTAGCTTAGCATGCCAATAACCCTTAGCCCTAAGACGTGGAGATGGAGTCCCCAGCTTTAACTGAGAGCATGAAGAACAAATCGATGTTTAAGATTGAGAGCGAGCGAAAGCCCTCTCTCTCAGAGGCATTAGTGACGAACCTCAATAACCTCTCGATAGACTCTCCCTCCTCTAGGAATCACAAGACCCCAGTTCAAGGCCCAAAATCTCTACCCCCAGACATGAGCGCCATGAAGACTCGATCGAAGAAGCCCCCGACAGCAATAAAGGCAGGCCCAGTGTTAGAATCCAGCAATGGGATCACAATGGTGACTAGAGCCATGCGTCGGAAGGCAGGTCAGTAACATCAGAATTATTAATGAGCCGCAAGCGTATTGTAGAACTCTTCCAAAGAAATTCTTCCGTCTCTGTTGTGATCGAATTTCCTCACTAAAGTGTGGACCTCTTGGTCTGTCAGGAAGATTTCCAGTTTCTTGAGTCCGATTGCGAATTCGTCAAAGCAGATCACTCCATCTCCATTGATATCCAATTCCTTGAGCAATTTGATAGCATACTCCTGGAGAGAAGGGAAGGCGTGAGCTCCAGCCTTAATCTTCTGCATAACAATATCGATTGAGGACTGAGGGAACACCTCCACGTTGTCCTCCATGTATTTCTCAGTATACTCGTCTGAAGTCTGGATCTGGAACCTCCATCCGTTGAGGTAGATCGTCTTTCCGATCAAGAAATCTTTCTCTTCGTATTTCTGGTCCGTCTCTGGGTTTGAGTAGGAGTTTCTCTGGAGGAACTTACCTCCAAGTCAACCAGCGTTCTTATCGCATTTTTCGTAGACTTGAATGGTGTCGTCACCACAGAAGAATGAAAGCATGAATTCTCTGGTCTCATCGTCTGGCTCAGTGGATACAAGTTTGCACTGGAACCTAAGAATATGCATGTCAGACTTGAAAATTTTCTTCTCGTTCTTCATGATTGGCTTTGGATTCAAAGTCTTAACACTTTGCAATGAGTCCTCTTCAGACCCAAATCCATTGTACATTGTTGCTGGCTAGTACTGGATCCTTGGAGCAGAATGATCGACAGGCAGGGCTCTCTGATCGATTCCCTTTCTCTACTTGAACCACTCCCTAGTGAAATCGTCGCAATCGTAAATCAAGCATTCTCTTCCAAACACAGTGACCTTGTTTCCACAGATCAGGTCATCTACCTCATAATATTGCTCTTGTTTCAAAGACATTCCTGGGTAGTGAGTCATTACGGGGGCTTTGGGGACCTTGCTCTTCTTGAGGAGGAGGGGGAATGGGTCTCTTCCAGAGTTTTGCATCTTCTTTTCCTTGACCTCCATTTGGGAGTCGGCCAAATAGAAATTGAGAGTGTATTTCTTCTCTCCTCCGTGATAAGAAGAATCTTTCCAAAGGATATCGAAAGAAAGCACTTTTCTGTCGTTGTTGAGGTACTGCTCGAGTCCTTTGTTTGGCTTGCCGCCACCCAGAGAACTTTCGAAATACTCTTTAGTCTCGGCCAAATCGGGAGGATTTTGCTTCATTTCAACCATGGCTCTAGTATGAGTGAATGGGTCAGCTGGAAGGTCCTCCGCTGGCTCCTGAGTGAATCCCTCATTCTGGTAGAACCTTCGAGTGAAGTCATCACAATCTGTGATTTTGAATACTCTGCCATAAATGTCAAGTTCCATCCTGACAGTAAGATCTCTCCAATTGACGTACCTTGGCTCGGCGGGGTGGGCTACCTTATGTCTCTTCAGGAAGATTCCCTGTGGAATGCCAGAGTTCTCGATCTTTGGCTCCATAATGTGAAGAGTGTCATCTTCCAAGTAATAATAGATGAGGCACTTTCTTAGTCTGAAATTCTCATTTGGATCCTCGACAACGGCTTCCTGGAAATATCCGTAGAATCTGAGCACCTGTCTATCGTGCTTCAGCCACATCACCTCCTCTGGAATGGCCTCGTTGTCCACTCTAGGCCTCTGAGGCACTCCTGTGAGCTTCAAAGGCTGGCCAGTCCTCATCTTGTCTAGAAGAGATTCGTCCACGTTCTCCTCAATGAACTTTGTTCTCTCAAGACAAGCCCCGTCTTTCTTGTTGAGGAGCTGAGTCTTGTGGTACCGAGTCACAGTGGGGTCGCTATAAACGTTTCCTGGCAGCAAAGGCAGGTTGGACGGTTTGAAATCCTTCGTAGACATGAAATAAAATTATAAATTACTTTCAGTTTGTAGGGGTTTTGGGGTTTTGGGGTTTTGGGGTTTTGGGG
>CAZSKN010000072.1:1329-4078 GCA_964607445.1 uncultured Caulobacterales bacterium | reverse complement strand
TCTTGTTGATAAAGCCACTATATATCAATCACTTTGCTACAACGCCTCTAGACATTCTCATGCATTCTATGCTCGGAAAAAACCCCTGATTACCGAGCTCGTTTTATCGAAAAACCAGAATTTCATGCGTCATGTCACTCACTATAATCCAACAAGGCGAGCGTATGCACCGCGATGTTTTTGAACCGGCGGTTTTAATCTTTACAGGCAGTCACACTTTTCAGACTAATAGCGTGTTCGGGTTGCATAACCGCGTTTCGCTCCGCCGCGTTCTCCAATATGAGATGTCCAGCGTACAAGATGGGTATAGGAATTCACATCAAGGAATTCCGCCGCATTATTATATCCCCTGTCATTAATAAGTGCTTGCATCCAAGGCCAAAGCGATATGTCTGCAATCGTATATTCATTACCACATAAATAAGTATTGTTCTCGAAGTGCTGGTTTACAAGATCAAGTTGACGTTTCACTTCCATGGTAAAGCGGTTAATCGGATATTCGTATTTCTCAGTTGCAATAGCATAAAAATGACCGAACCCGCCACCCAGATATGGCGCACTTCCAATTTGCCAAAAAAGCCACGACAAGCATTCGGCTTGCGCGGATGGATGTGTGGGTAGAAAAGACTCAAATTTTTGCGCCAGATAAAGCAGGATAGCGCCGGATTCGAAAACACGTATTGGCGGTGATGCACTGTGATCAACTATCGCCGGTATTTTCGAATTTGGGTTAATTTCAACAAAGCCACTGCCAAATTGATCACCTTTAAAAATATCAATTATATGCCTGTCATAATGCGCGCCCGTTTTTCCGATTTCGAGTAATTCTTCCAGCATTATCGCTATTTTGATACTATTGGCCGTGCCCATAGAATAGACTTGGATAGGGTTATCACCTACTGGCAACACCGTATCATGAGTGGCTCCGGCAACCGGACGGTTGAGCTTGGAAAACAAGCTGTCGTCATCTTCCTTGTCCTGCCATGTCCAAACTTTGGGTGGGATATAGGGCTTGGATTTCATTTTGAGGCAATACTCCTTTAATTAAGGAAGCGCCTTTACTTTGCGAGTTCCAATATTTCCTTAAGCTTTTGAGACGTTGGAATCGCGCGAGGATTAAGAGGTATCCACGGCACCGCCATGGACGCTTCGGAAATTTTATCGAAATCAGTCGGGGTTACCCCCACAGCTTGCAAACTGCATGGCATGTCAAGATCGCGGATTAACTCTTCAAGTAAATCTCCGGCTTCCCTATTCGGGTTTCCCATGGCCGTTGCAACCATAGCTTGACGGTCAGCATTTACGTCCTTGTTCCAACGCATTACAGATGGCAACATAACGCAAGATGTATGTCCGTGGGGAACATCGTACATTGCGCCTAAAACATAGCCGATACCATGACTGGCTCCCATAGGTGCACCGCAAGAAAATGGGCCGGCTGAGAGCCAGGCTCCGACTTGACAGTCTAGCCGCGCTTCAAGATTGTCCGGATCAACCTTTACTTGACGCAGACCTTTGCTAAGCACGCGAATACCTTGCAATCCCAGTGCGTCGCCATAATTATTGGTTAAATTTGAACATACGCCTTCTACGCAATTATCGACGGCGCGGATACCCGTGGATAGCCAGAGCCATTCAGGCGTGTGAACCGTTATGGCAGGGTCCATAATCACAGCTTGCGGAATAATAAGGGGGTGGCGGTATAATTCTTTCGTCTTTGTTTCTTCATTTGTAATACCGGCAATGGCAGAAAATTCACCGCCGGAAAGCGTGGTCGGAATGCTGACTTGGCGCACGCTTGGAGGATTGATATTAGGGGGATGAGGCTTTCCATCCGGCCCGGGTACAGACCGAAACATGTCCATTTGCTCGGGCTTTGTCACATCATTGGCCAAACAGAGTTGAACGGCCTTCGCCCCATCTGTTACCGATCCGCCGCCGACAGTTAAAATAAGATCGGCTTGAAGCGCCCTCGCTTGAATACTAGCTGCTACCACAGCGCCGCGCGATGTATGGGCAGGCATGGAATCAAAAGTCCCCACACAACGTGGCCCCAAGGCGCGGCGAATTTTTTCAATTTCATCCGTTTCACGGTTTAATGTGCCGCTGACCATCAGGAAAATACGAGAAACGCCAAGCCGCTTTATAACATCCTCCAACGCTTGGTTGGCAGGTTTGCCAAATATTACTTCATCCATTTTATTAAAAACGATATGTCCGGTTTGAATCATATATTTAACCCTCAGGAAATTACTATTATTCCGAATACTCATTTATAAAGCAAGATTTTGCTAGCTTTGATAATGCGGAATACATAAATACTAGTCCTATATGGAACCATATTTCAAGTTTCAATTTGTGATAAAATTAGCACAAGACATTGCAGAATATCAATAATGCCTGATTGTAGATATGTCGGGACCGATGGGGCACTTCCTGTAAATTTAGATTTTACAGCAGGTTTGTATGAATACAGCAGACGAAAGAGAGATCAAACATAAACTAAAAGTACTTCATCACGCCGAGCAAAGCGGTAATACTGCAAAGACCTGTCGGTATTTTGGGGTGAGTCGTTCAACATTTTATCGATGGAAACGCCGCTATAATAAATCCTGAGAAACAGGGCTTAAAAACGAAAAACCCATAGGCACGCACACAGCAGCTAAAAATTCGAATGCTGTTTACGGCCCCGCCCCTACCCCGTGACTGACGCGCCAATCCTTCTGATCTTGGATCAATACCGACCCTC
>CAZSKN010000072.1:0-1229 GCA_964607445.1 uncultured Caulobacterales bacterium | reverse complement strand
TTGAATTTTATCAATAAAAACAAAGTGTAAGCGAGTTTAAACTACGACTATTGAATAAAATCATACGCAAAACCTGAAAAGGAATTAGAGTATAAAATGCTAAAATTGACGAACCAATTACGCACCAAACTCGCTGCTGGAGACCCCATCATTGGTACGGCTGTTACGATACCAAGCCCACAGCTCATGCGAACCTTAGTCGAGTGTGGATTCGACTGGCTTATGGTCGATCTCGAACACGGTCCGATTGGTCCAGAAACAGCCCAAGCTATGATAAATGCGACTCAAGGCTCGGATTGCATGCCATTGGTAAGATTACCTGCAAGCGAAACATGGATGGCAAAAATGCCGCTCGATATAGGCGCATTAGGATTATTTTTCCCGTTGATTATGACGGCCAGAGATGCAGAACGCGCTGTTAAATCAGCACTTTATCCACCAGCGGGAGATAGAGGGTTCGCACCCATACATGCAGGATATCGGTGGCGAAAAAGCTTAACCGAATATGCCGCCTATGCGAATGACGCTATCTTGAAAATTATCATGATTGAACATATCGATGCCGTTGATCAATTAGATAATATCCTTGAAGTTCCCGGAATTGATCTCATTTTTATCGCTCCTTATGACCTTTCACAAAGCTTAGATTTGGCCGGTCAGTTTGACCATCCCATCGTAAAGAAGACAATTAAACACATTGAAGACGCCGTCAAAGCCGCAGGTATTGATTTAGGCGGCTATGCGGGCTCGGTTGATAAAGGACAGGCCTTACTCGATAATGGATATAAGCTTTTAATGCTTGGATATGATGGAGCTTTAATCGAAACAGCCGTTAAACCATTACTGGAGCAGATCACCAATAGATAAACCCAGAACATTTTTATGGGATCGCTTGAAAACCGCCCTTAAAACTCGCATTCTAATGGCACTTTCCCTAACGCCGATTTATAAAATCAACATGTATTTTCTAATTCGTTTAAATGCGAAAATTTATTCCAGATTTTTATCTTTCGGCAAATGACGCCCCAAAACCTGAGCTTAAATCTTTAAAGCCTGTAGGCTTATATCAGCCGAATACATAAGTGAAATGCCAAGAAAATTCATCTAAAAACCATCCGGATTGGACGACAGCGCCGTCAAATAAAAACACCTGCGAACATCTCTGTTAGCAGGTGTTGAAAGTACGTATTTTATTTAGCGTTAGAAATTATATGTCACTTCTGCGCCAA
>CAZSKN010000071.1:3551-4433 GCA_964607445.1 uncultured Caulobacterales bacterium | reverse complement strand
CGAAAGAATAAGCGCCGTCGCCGTTGAGACAAGATTACGTTCTCAGCAACAGGCCGCTGTTGCTAGTGTGCGCGCATCACAAGCTCGCTTGAACCTTTTACAAGAAAAAGCGTTGCCCGCTGCCCGCTCATCTTATGATGCGTCTGTTCAGGGTTATCGGGCGGGCCGCTTCAACCTGACAACCACGCTCGATGCGCGAAAAGGACTGATTGAGGTCGGTATCAGCATCATCGACGCTCGCCGCACCCTCAATGCAGATCAGATGCGACTGAAAAGCCTTATCGGTGCTGCCCCGTTTAATGGAGACTTCCAATGAAACAGACACTAAAATTGACAACAGCTACGATGATATTGGTCGCTTTCCTAACCGGATGCGAAAACGCCGACACAGCTACTCAAAAACCGAATAACTCAGAATCTAAAGTGGCCAGCCCTAACCATGATGACCATGGAAATGAATCTGAGGCAGGTCATGATGTCGTTAAGATGAGCGACGTAGCGGCTCAGGAAGCTGGTATTGTATCCGCGCGAGCTGTCTATGGCGAAATAGCGGAGTCCCTCAGTTTACCCGCTGAAATTCGGTTTGATGCTGACCGTGTTGCGAATGTCTCGCCCAAGGTCAGCGGTATCATTGGCAAGCTCTATGTCAGTGAAGGCGATGTCGTGCAACAAGGCAATCGACTAGCACTCATCCGTAGCCGTGAACTCGCAGGGTTGAAAGCAGCATGGTTGACAGCAAAAACCCGGGAAAAGCTTGCTGATACCGGGCTTGCCCGTGAAGAGAAACTCTTTGCCAGTGAAATTACATCTGAGGCTGATTTGCAAAATGCGCGAGCAGAAGCGCAGGCAGCAAAAGCCGCGAGCGATGCGGCCGAGACTGAA
>CAZSKN010000071.1:1257-3541 GCA_964607445.1 uncultured Caulobacterales bacterium | reverse complement strand
GAGTCAGTCATGCCATGCTAAACAAAATCGCGACCGCCGCAGATGGCGATAATGCAAATGCCTATTTAACTGCGCCAATTTCCGGAATAGTCGTCAGACGCACAGTCACGTTAGGAGAAATTGTATCTGCAGGTGATGCAGGAGCTGACCCACTCTTCACCATTGTCGATGATAGTATCGTATGGGCCGATATTGCAGTTTATAAGCAAGATGTCGGACGTGTTCGTGTTGATGCGCCTGTCGCGCTAAAATCCGATGATGGCACAGTATTGGCGGAGTCTAACGTCGAATTTGTTTTGCCTGTTATTGATGAGACCTCCCGCACGGCGACAGCGCGAGTGATTTTGAAAAATCCGGAAGGCCAATTGCGGCCTGGGCAATTTGTAACCGCTGACTTGAATGTGGGCCAAAGTGTGCGTGTTTTGCGGGTCCCGGAAGCCGCAGTGCAACTCGTCGAAAACAAACCCTCCGTATTCGTCCCTGTTGATGATGGCTACGCGCCACGCGCAGTGATGACGGGCGCTAAATCAGGCGGCTTTATAGAAATACGGTCCGGCCTGAAAGCCGATGAAACCTTCGTAATACGCGGCGCCTTTACGCTCAAAGCTCAACTCGAAAAAGACGCTTTTGGCGATGGCCACGACCACTAGGATTATTTGATATGTTTAACTTTATGCACCGTATTGCGGGAGGGCGGCTGCTCGCCGCCATTGCAGCACTCGCCATGACCCTCGGCGGATTGTTCGCCTTTCGGGCACTTCCCGTTGACGCTTTTCCCGATGTGACACCCTCGCTTGTACAGGTATTTACAGAAACCGAAGGGCTCGCTCCGGAAGAGGTCGAACGCTACGTGACCTATCCGATTGAGACCTCAATGTCCGGCTTACCGAAGCTCGATCACATGCGCTCAGTCTCTAATTTTGGCTTGTCTGTCGTGAACATTTACTTCGAGGACGGCACGGATGTCTACTTTGCGCGTCAAGTTGTTGGCGAACGCCTTGCAGAAGCGCGCAACACTATTCCGAATGGATTTGGCGACCCTAAAATGGGGCCAATCTCCACCGGGCTGGGTATCATCCTTTATTTCCGGCTGGATGATACCACAGGCGAGCGTGACCTCGTTGAAATGCGGGAAATCCAAGACTGGATTGTCAAATATCAGCTTCAAACCGTTCCCGGTGTCACAGAAGTTTTGTCCCTTGGCGGGTATGAAAAACAATATCAAATCAATCTAAGCCCTGACGCGCTTCAGGCTTACGATATTCAAATCAACGACGTTTTGGCTGCACTGGAGCGCGGCAATAAAACTGAAGGCGCGCAATTTCTTGAAATCGGATCTGAGCAATACACTGTCCGAGGCGTCGGTCTGGCGCAGTCTATCGAAGATTTGGCAGAGATTGTCGTCAATGTTGATGATGGCCGCCCTGTGCGCGTCAGCGATCTTGGCGATCTCACCATAGGCGGCGGCGTCCGCCAAGGTCTTGCTACCGCCAATGGCGAAGGCGAAGTCGTCGCAGGTCTTGTGTTGAAACTCTACGGCACAAATACGTCGGATGTTATTTCGCGGGTTCAAACCCGTTTCGATGACATCAATAAAAACCTACCGGACGGGGTGACCGCTGTGCCTTATTATGATCAGGGCACACTGGTCAATAAAGCCGCCGCAACGGTAACAACAGCGCTCTGGCAAGGGGCGCTGCTCGTCGCGCTTGTTGTATTTGTTTTTCTGGGCGGTTGGCGACCCAGTCTTGTTGTTGTTCTCTCCATTCCGTTCTCAGTCGGCTTTGCATTTATCGCAATGCAATGGCTCGGTATCAGCGCCAATCTTATGTCTCTTGGCGGCGTAGCCATTGCAATCGGCATGATGGTGGACGGCGCAATTGTCATTGCGGAGAATGTAGATCGCGATCTTCGTGAAAGCGGTGGGGCCGAAAATCAACGCGATGTGGTGGCGCGTTCCACGGCAGAAGTAATTGCTCCGCTTATCGCGGCGGTAGCCGTTGTTATTGTCGTCTTTCTCCCGCTCTTCTCGCTCCAGGGTGTTGAAGGCAAAACATTCAGACCGCTGGCCGCATCGGCTGCGCTCGCTATGACAGGCTCCTTATTCTATGCGGCGCTTATCGCGCCGTCACTTGCCAATGGTGTTATGCGCCGAAGCCAAAAAGCATCCGGCGATAAGCCCGGATGGATCGCCAAAATTGTAACACGTCTGGCAGGATTTTTTGTCCGCCGAAGACTTGCTGCTATCGGCCTGGCTTTCATTCTGCTTTTGGCAGGCGGACTA
>CAZSKN010000071.1:0-1247 GCA_964607445.1 uncultured Caulobacterales bacterium | reverse complement strand
GCCGGGTCGCGTCTCGGGTCTGAATTTACGCCCTCTCTTGAAGAAGGCGATATTTTGCTACGCGTTACTATGGCGCCTTCCATTTCTTTGACAGAAGCGACGAACACGACAACGCGTATTGAAACACGTCTTCTTAAAGCATTTCCAGAGATCAATTCCATTGTTACCCGCATCGGACGCGGTGAAGTTGGCGCTCATGCTGATCCAACCAATAGCGCCGAAGCTTTTGTGGAACTCAGATCAAATTCTGAATGGCGTAAGGGTTTGTCTGCGGAAGACCTACGCACAGCCATTTCAGAAAATCTCGAAAATTTTCCAGGTATCGTCGTGAATATCGGGCAACCGATTGCGATGTCCGTTGATGAGTTGCTAACGGGCACACGCGCCGAATTGGCTGTCAAAATTTTCGGACCGGACACCGACATTTTGCTTGATAAATCTCAGGATTTACAGGTCTTACTACAGCAAGTGGATGGGGCTGCCGAGGTTCAGGCCGATCAGATTACAGGTGCGCCGCAACTCGTCGTGCGCGTGGATCGCGTGGCGCTTGGGCGTTACGGCCTTGATGTTGAAGATGCGCTTGACGCTCTGCGGGCTTCTGTCGGCGGGGCCGAAGCCGGCGCGTTGTTTGAAGGCGTTCGGCAATTTCCAATTGTCGTGCGCTTCGATAAGGCAAGCCGAGATACGCCGGAGGCCATTAGCCGCATTATTCTGACATCGCCCACAGGGGCCCGTGTGCCGCTGGAAGCTGTAGCCAAGATTGAAACCGTCATCGGCCCGCGGCAGATAACCCGAGAAGATGGCGAGCGGTTTATTACAGTGCAGTCAAATGTGCGAGGCCGTGACATCGGTTCCTTTGTGGCGGAAGCGCAAGCCTTGACGGACGCCAATCTTGACCTGCCTGCAGGCTACCGCGTTGTCTGGGGCGGTCAGTTTGAATTGCAACAACAGGCCAATGCCCGGTTCGCAGTTGTGATACCGATCACGCTCGGCATTGTGTTGCTCATCCTCCTGCTGACGTTCGGACGGTTGAAATCGGCCATCCTGATTCTGCTAAATATTCCGTTGGCGCTCACGGGCGGGGCACTGGCGCTCTGGCTGACAGGTTTGCCCGTCTCTGTGCCCGCCACAGTCGGCTTTATCGCGTTGTTTGGAATTGCCCTAGGGAATGGGATGGTTCTGGTCAGCTTCATGGATGACTTTGCCCGCGCCGGACGTGACCGCGACACGCTTGCCATTGAAGCGGC
>CAZSKN010000070.1:0-4829 GCA_964607445.1 uncultured Caulobacterales bacterium | reverse complement strand
CATCGTCCTCTCAGATAGGAAACTGTAATATAAGGCCGCGTCAAAGGGCGTGGATAGGTTTAATGCGCTAAAGGGTAAATGAGATGCTGTACTGACCTTAGTCATGACGATGTCCATCTATTTTGCGTGTTATATTGACCCGAATTTCGAAGCGTCAAAACTGTAACGCGCCCCCATAGGCATGGGGTTATGTTTAACATTTTACCGACATTGCAGGGTAAGTTTTCTCAAATCTACACTAAATTGACACTCTAATCGCGCGGAAAAGACATTCTAATCCAGTTGGAAAGACATGAGGTTAAGACGCCACGGCGTCTCTTTATGGCAGATTTCAAGCCTGTGGATGAATATGGGGGCAAGACTCGCTTTTGGACGGATTAGGGCTTACATTCGGATTATGCGGTTTGGTGAGAACTTCCTTGACGAGTTGAAACAACGTGTCCGGCCCTCGGATGTGGTGTCCCGCCATGTGAAGCTGAAACGTCAGGGACGTGAATTTGCCGGACTGTCGCCCTTTACCAATGAAAAAACACCGAGTTTTTTTGTCAATGACGAAAAGGGGTTTTATCATTGTTTTTCCTCGGGCAAACACGGTGATGCGATTAGCTTTCTCATGGAAATTGAAGGCTTGTCTTTCCCGGAGGCGGTTGAGAAACTGGCCGGAATTGCGGGCATGCAAATGCCACAAGCCGATCCAGATGCCGAGCGTCGTGCGGCCCGTCATAAAAAAACCGTATCATGGATGGAACAGGCGCAGATATTCTTTGCCAAATCCTTGATGCGCGATGTCGGGGCGGAGGCGCGGGAATATCTTAAAGGGCGTGGGCTGACAAAAACAGCGGCGGATAATTTCGGGCTGGGATTTGCACCGGATAGTTTTAAGGGCCTAAGAGACGAACTGTTACAACAAGGTGCGTCTGATAAGCTTTTAATCGAAGCCGGTTTATTGATTGAGCCTGAAGATAAGAGCCGCGACCCTTGGGACAGGTTTCGCAACCGGATCATGTTTCCGATACATGACGGGCGTGGACGGCTTGTGGCCTTTGGCGGGCGAGCTATGGCCAAGGACGCCAAGGCGAAATATCTTAATTCGCCAGAGACCCCCTTATTTCACAAAGGGAAATTGCTCTATAATTACCCTAATGCCAGACGCGCGTTAACGGCCCCGCAAAATGCCAAAGCTAAAGCCGCGCCGCGCGGCATGATTGTGGCGGAGGGATATATGGATGTCATCGCGCTTTCGCGGGCGGGCTTTGCCCATGCTGTGGCCCCGTTAGGCACGGCGTTAACCGAAGACCAGCTAGAGCTGTTATGGCGGGCCGGGCCTGAACCTATTTTGTGTTTTGACGGCGATAAGGCGGGTGTGCGGGCCGCTTTCCGGTCCATAGAACGGGCCTTGCCTTTATTGCGGCCCGGACGGTCATTGCGGTTTGCGCTTTTGCCGGATGGACAAGATCCCGATGACCTTATTAGGGCCAAGGGTGCGCCGGCTATGCAGAGTCTTTTGGACGCGGCTATGCCATTGGTTGATATGGTCTGGCAACGCGAGGTGCAAGCCGAACCCCTGACGACACCCGAAGCCAAAGCCGGCTTGAAAGACCGTATATTTGCCGCCCTGCGGGAATTGACCCATGAGGGCGTACGCGAGCAGTATAAAACCGCATTGCTGGAACGCTTTGATCAGGAATTTGGACGCCGGTCGTCATGGCGTGGCCGCACATCATATGGGCAAAATGCCCGACCCCGAAAAGCCAGCGCGGAGCTTAAAGCCGCGATGACGTCGGGTGGAGCAGAACTCGCGCGTGAAAAACGCTTAATCGGTGCCATATTGGAGTGGCCGGAACTGCTGCACAAGGTCGATCAAACATTATTTGAGTTAGTATTTAGCTCACAAATCTGCATAAATCTGCAATCTGTGCTGTTAAATTACTGGCGCGACACAATATCGGTTGAAAAGCAAGCGATTCATGCCCATATACGCGATGAAGGATTGGAAACAGACTTACGCGCACTTTTAAGGGATCAACGGCTGACCATTGCTGCTCTTGGAGGTCGTGACGCAGACCTGAAAACACGAATGGCTTTGTGGTATGCAGAAGCCGACGCCCTCATGGGCAAATATCAGGATGATGCGACCCGTAAAGAGACCCGGTCCCGTATGGCGGATACTATCCGTGATAATAATACGGACGCGTTAAAGCGTTTGATGCGGGCCTCGCGTGAGACCCGTGACTAGATATTCCGGCGTGTAGGCCCCTGATATTCAATTAGAATTCAGGGAGTTTGCAGGCCTAAACCTATTTTTAAGAGGCTGGCTTTAAGCCGCCTTTTGAACCGGAGTACATTTATGGCAAAAGCTGCCGCCAAAACGACAAAAAAGACCGCTAACGCCACTGGGAAGGCCAAGGGGGATACACCGGATGCCGTCGCAGAGGCTGTACCAGCCCAAAATCCTGAAAACCCAAGCTCTGAAAACCCAAGCTCTGGGACGGGCGACACAGCGGCGGCCCCCGCACAACCCTCTAATTTACTTGATATGGACAATGTCGATGTCAAACGTATGATTGCGATTTCGCGCAAGAGCGGATTGCTCGCCACATCAGAGCTTAACAAACATATTAAATTGGACTCGATTACCGCAGAAGATATCGAAGTGACCTTGGCCATGCTGTCTGACCTTGGCATTTCGGTGATTGACGATTCTAATGAAGAAGAAACCGGGCCTAAGACACTGGCGCGTGCGGAGACCACGACGGTTAAGGGCGGAAATTCCAAAGAAGAACTTGACCGGACCGACGATCCTGTGCGGATGTATCTGCGCGAAATGGGCACAGTCGAGCTATTGTCCCGCGAAGGGGAAATCGCGATTGCCAAACGGATTGAAGCCGGACGCGATACGATGATCAAGGGGCTTTGCGAAAGCGCCCTGACATTTGAAGCGATCATGGTGTGGCGCGAAGAACTGGAAGAAGGCCGTATCCTGCTGCGTGATATCATTGATCTGGATACGACCTATAACCGCGCCATTGGTAATATTCAGGAAGACCGCTCTGGGGCGGCTGTGCGCCGTGAGAAAATTGAAAAAGGCGAAATAGAAGCCACTGAAGAAGATCTCAAACCCCGCGATGATGAGCGGAAGTTAAAGGTCGAACGTAATTATGAAGAAGGCCAGAAAACTCTCGATGACGATGACGAGGAGGAGGAAGACGAAAAAGTAAATCTCTCCATGGCCTCTATGGAAGCCGAATTGCGCGAAGATGTGATGGAAACCCTGAACCTGATCTCTCAGGATTTTGCCCGTTTCCAGAAACTCCAGCAAATGTTGATCCGCTCCCGCCTCTCGGGCAAGAAAATGCGCCGCCCGCAAGCCGAGGAATATGATAATATTCAAACCCGCATCATTGACGAGATTAAATCCTTACAGCTCAATAATGCCCGTATCGAGGCGCTGATCGACCAGCTTTACGCGATTAACCGCCGTTTTATTTCGCTCGAAGGCCGCCTTATGCGTCTGGCCGATGGTAATGGTGTGCCGCGTCACGAATTCCTCAACGCCTATCTGGGCTCGGAGTTAAATCCCAACTGGCTGGAAGATATGGTCTCCCAATCAGAGGCGTGGGAACGCTTTACCAAGCGCGAAGGCAAGTCGATTGAAAAAATCCGCAATGAAATCGGCACTCTGGCCCAAGAGACCGGCGTGCCGGTGGACGAGTTCCGCCGTATTGTCCAGACCGTGCAAAAGGGCGAACGTGAAGCGCGCCAAGCCAAGAAAGAAATGGTCGAGGCCAATCTGCGCCTCGTTATCTCGATTGCCAAAAAATACACCAATCGCGGCCTGCAATTCCTTGACCTTATCCAAGAGGGCAATATCGGTCTGATGAAAGCGGTAGATAAATTTGAATATCGCCGCGGATATAAGTTCTCGACCTATGCGACATGGTGGATACGTCAGGCGATCACCCGCTCTATTGCCGATCAGGCACGGACCATTCGTATTCCGGTACATATGATCGAGACGATTAATAAAATCGTGCGAACCTCTCGCCAAATTCTGCACGAAATCGGGCGCGAACCGACGCCGGAAGAACTCGCCGCCAAGCTATCCATGCCGCTGGAAAAAGTGCGCAAGGTGATGAAAATCGCCAAAGAGCCGATTTCTCTGGAAACCCCGATTGGTGACGAAGAAGACAGCCAACTGGGTGATTTTATTGAAGACAGTAATGCCATATTGCCGATTGACGCGGCGATCCAGTCTAATTTACGCGAAACCACAACGCGGGTGCTAGCGAGCCTGACCCCGCGCGAAGAACGTGTCCTGCGCATGCGCTTTGGTATTGGTATGAATACCGACCACACGCTAGAAGAGGTCGGCCAGCAATTTTCCGTGACCCGCGAACGTATTCGCCAGATCGAGGCCAAGGCGCTGCGCAAGCTTAAACATCCAAGCCGCTCGCGGAAATTACGGAGTTTCCTCGACCAGTAACCCCAAGCTATCTGCAAGGCTGCGCCTATGAAGCGCTCTGATATCATCGGTATTGTTTTGGCGACATTGGCATTTTCGCTCTGGGGGTTTGGCTGGTACGCCACAATATTTGATGATTATTAGCAGCAATGGATTGTCTTCGCTCTGGACATCTGGCCAGAGCTTAAATGTGCTGGGAGCGTATCGATAGGAGGTTAAAATTTACAGGATTGACAGCGCAGCCAAGCCAATCAACACCTTTATGGCTATGAACACTGCCAGACGCTCTTAAACACATAACTTGATTTGCCAAACCCGGCAAAACCCTGCAAAATCCGACCCGAATACAAAACTATATTCACGACTA
>CAZSKN010000069.1:0-5111 GCA_964607445.1 uncultured Caulobacterales bacterium | reverse complement strand
TCCTAGATCAGCGCTTTTTGCGAACTTGATCTAGCACTTGGACAAATGTGTCTACGGCTTGACCGCCTGTTACAGAATATTGCTCATCAAAAATATATGTTGGCACGCTTTGAATGCCGTTATTTCGAGCGAAGTTTAATCCATTTTTCACCTCGGCCACATAGTCATCTGAACTCAATATTTCTTTAGCACGCTCTTTATCTAGACCGACTTTTTCAACGGCTTTCAATAAATCGGCTTCATTGCTAAAGCTTCCATGTTCCTGAAAGAATAAATTAAAGAACGCTAATTTTAGCTGTGTTTGTCGCCCGGTTTCTTTTGCCCAGTGCAATAATCGGTGCGCCTTAAACGTATTATAAATCCGTGGATCCTCTGGGAAATCCACTTTATAGCCGACAGCCGCGGCACTTTCTACAACACGTTTGAGCGCAGCTTTGGCCTGTTCAACACTACGTCCATATTTATCCCGCCCATAATCAATATATGATTTTCCCGCTTCAGGCATATCAGGATTTAGCTCGAAAGGTCGCCAGTTTAATTCCACCTCATCTTCCAAACCGCCTTGCGCGATAGCCCTGTTTAAAGATTGGTAACCAATGATACACCACGGGCACACCACGTCTGAAACTATATCAATTTTCAACTTAGACATTTTTATCTTTCTTGAACCGGTTAATTTAGAAAAGCTTTTAAACCTTTAGCTTGACATTCTTGTTTATATCTCGATCACTAATTTTCCAAAATGTTCGGCTTTGCCCAAATCATGAAAGGCTTGGCGAGCATCTTCAAACGCATAGACCTTATCAACAACCGGCTTCATTTTATTAACCTCAACGGCACGGCACAGATTTTCAAGCATTTCGCGACTGCCGCAATACACGCCTTGCAAACGAATTGATTTTAACAAGATCATCACTGGATTAACCTCCCCCATTGTCAACACGCCAATCAGGCCGATGGAGCCAGCATGGCGCGTTGCCATAATAGATTGTCCTAAAGTGCTCGCCCCGCCGACTTCGACAGTATGGTCAACACCAACACCGTTTGTTAGTTCAAGTACTTTTTCGTGCCAATTTGGATGTGTTTTATAATTTATCGTCTCCCACGCGCCTAATTCGGACGCTCGCTTGAGTTTTTCATCACTTGATGACGTGATAATGACGCGTGCGCCCAGCATTAAACATATCTGTAGCGCAGAAATTGAAACGCCGCCTGTCCCTAGCAACAAGACTGTATCTCCGGCTTTTACATTTCCGACCACAACAAGGCTATGCCACGCCGTCACCCCTGTACAGGTCAATGTTGCGGCCTCAATATCAGTCAAATGTGCCGGGGTATGCACCCATCCGGTTTCAGGCATAGACCGATATTCACACAGCATACCATCTATATCTACGCCCAAGCCGCTTGCATGGTCGGCAGGCCGTATTTTACCGCGATGCCAGCTTTGTAATAGAGACGAACAGACCCGGTCCCCGACTTTAAATTTTGTTACAGATGTCCCTATGGCCACGACCTCCCCTGCACCATCGGAATTTGGAATGCGCGGATAGTTCAGATTGCGGGAGGCAGGATTTGAAACGGTCGACATATCCCGTGGATTAACCGATGAGGCCCGCAGGCGGACTAACACCTCATTGGCCTTTGGTGTAGGCTTTTCAATATCATTCAAGGCCAAAGCGTCAATGCCATCTTCGCCGATTATTTGATAAGCTTTCATGAGAATTCCAATTCTAAGTAGGTTTAAAGTTAAGTAAATTTAGCAGGATAATGCACCAGCATCTCATAGCAAAATGGATGGCGCACAGATAAAGAATATAGCATCTTTTTTCAGTAAATACACTCCAATGTTTGTGAGATGGGCGGTTCGCGCAAGAGCGCTATAAGCGGCGCGGGGTCGCGGTTTTCACTACTCCACTTACGGTAGGCTTGGTGGCTTTCCGTATCTTTCCAAATTTCATAAATTGTAAAGACGCCCGTTTCGAAATCCCCAGCAGAGCGCAATAGCTCACATCCGTCTCTTTGCTCTGTTATGGGCAATATGCTTTGTATCATTTGTTTAAGATCATTGTATCGGCCTTCCGCGGCCTTGAATGTAACGATTACAACTATAGACATTTATTTCTCCAAAATGGATGTTTGAAAACTGAAAACCAGCAGTAGTTTAGCTTAAATCCTTACCGTCAAAATCACTGGCATCATGACGCTCAGCGAGGCGTTTATTCTCGTCCCCTGATGTTATGTTGACAATACGCCCGCGACGGGCTGCCGGCCGCTTTTCAATAAGTTTCGCCCATCTGATCACATGGGCATACGACGTCACATCCAGAAATTCTGCCGCATTATAACCGTTTTGCAAAACAAGTGCGGAGAACCATGGCCAGATCGCAATATCGGCAATTGTGTAATCATCACCACATATATAGCTATTTTCCGCAAGACGTTTATCAAGCACATCAAGCTGGCGTTTCACCTCCATTGTATAGCGGTTAATCGGGTACTCATATTTAACGGGCGCATATTTGTAAAAATGCCCAAAACCACCACCGAGATAGGCGGCCGTACCTACTTGCCAGAAAAGCCAAGACAAACATTCAGCTTGCAAGGCTGCATTTTCCGGGAAAAATGCGCCAAATTTCTTGGCCAGATAAAGTAATATCGCACCAGATTCAAAAACACGTGTTGGCGGCGAACTGCTATGATCCAAAAGTGCGGGGATTTTGGAGTTGGGATTAATATCAACAAACCCACTGCCAAATTGATCCCCGTCCAAAATTTCTATCATATGGGCATTATATTCAGCCCCTTGGTGACCCAAGGCTAATAATTCCTCAAGCATAACCGTGACTTTAACACCATTAGGCGTACCTTTTGAATAAAGCTGCAATGGGTGTTTTCCAACAGGAAGTGTTTTTTCATGAGTCGCGCCAGAGGTTGGGCGATTGGTCTTGGCCCAAGTCCCGCCGCTCTCAGCATCAAATGTCCAGACTTTCGGAGGGTTATATTCTGAAAATTTAGTCACGTTTATTCCTTCGTTTTATGAGTTCAGCATAGGTATTAACAGCTCAAACTTGTGCGCTGGGACGGGTCATAATTCGGTCATGCCAGCCCTGTGTTTTAACGCAGTCCTCAGGGATAGAAATTTTAACAAGTCGCGCAAATTCACATACCACAAACCCTGTTATATCGGCCAAGGTAAATTCATTTGATGTCAAAAAATCTGTTTCCGATAGCTGCGTTTCCAGCATTTGGAAGAACAAATCAGCCCGGTGTCGTGAGCGTTCGGCAAGGGCAGGAATTTGTTCAAATGACGTCGTACCTGTTACAGCACGGCCTTTATGGCCCGGATTTATATTGCGAATATAATCACCAAGAACCAAAAATCCTTGTGTTTCACAAATTGCATTCCACATTAACACCGCCCCCTTCTCCTGTGCATTAGTGCCCATAAGGGGCGGGGTCGGAAATTTTTCTTCAAGATAAGCCGCAATCCCGATATTTTCGGTTAAGGCAAGCCCATCATCTGTCACCAGAACCGGCGTGGTCGCGCGCGGATTAAGCGCTAAAAACTCGGGCGAGAACTGCTCTCGCTCTGACATATTGACTTGAATAGTCTCTATATCAAGACCTTTTTCGGCAATAAACATACGCGCTCGGCGCGGGCTTGGAGACACGGCTGCATTATAAAATTTCACGTCTCTTTCTCCTTAATATCGATCTCATCAAATTTGAACTGGCTTCATCTTCGAAACCCCTGAAATTACCTTGCAAATTCTACATGGAATTGGGCTAATTATTAGGCCGCCATTTTTAAAATTTCCATGATTTGTGACGCGCTCGTAATAGGGCGCGGGTTATGGGGTATCCACGGGATAGGCAGTGAGACCCCTAATCGGGACACGACATCATCAACAGCTTCGGCTGCGGGTTTGCCAAAAATAACCTCGTCGGTTTGACCAAAGATAATATGCCCTGATTGAGTCATGTTTCTCCCTCATTATTTATTTTTAAGACTATAAGTCCACAGAATCTATTGGTCTTGACACTATGCTAATGATGCACAATAGTCCTATATGGTACTATTATTCAAGACTGAATATACAATGTACCAAGACTGAATGTAAGACGTATAGAGTGTAACCTTAATAGATAACAAAGGAACATAGGTGCCCGATTTCATAACAAAGATTGAAAATCAAACGGCTTGGTTTGTCCTTAACCGGCCTGATGAAATGAATGCGCTCAATAGCGCTATTATTAACGGGTTAGATGCGTTTCTTGAAACGATGTCGGCAAACAAGGATATAAGATGTCTGGTTCTTTCAGGAACCGGGCGCGCGTTTTGTGCAGGTGCGGATTTAAAATCTACGACGGGTGCCGACCCTTTGCCGCCCGGAGAACCCGACTTTTATGATCGTGTTTGGGAGACTTATGGTAAGCTGCGTAATATTTCCAAGCCTGTTATTGCCGCGTTAAACGGCTTTACCCTGGCGGGGGGATTAGAGATGGCGATGTGCTGTGATATTGTGATTGCATCCGAGACAGCAAAAATTGGAGATGTCCACGCTAATTTTGGCGTTTATCCCGGCGCCGGCGGGGCGGCCATCCTACCTCGTATCGTCCCGCGTAATGTTGCCAAATATCTCCTGTTTACGGGTAAAATGCTATCAGCAGAGGAGATGAAAAATTACGGCTTTGTCAATGAGGTGGTCGCAGCAGATCAACTCGCAACGGCCACACAAAATCTGGCTGACCATATTTCAGCCAAAAGTCCTATTGCCTTGCGCCGCATGAAAGCGGTAGCGTCGCAAACGCAGGGGCAAACAGTAGAAGATGCACTCCGTCATGAGCAATTGATTTTCCGACAGCATTTGCGATCTGCAGATATGGTGGAAGGTCTATCCGCCTTTGAAGAGAAGCGAACCCCTAAATTTGAGGGTCGTTAAGCCGGAACACACCGAAATATAACACATTAAAATTATTTGATTAAAAGGTTGAGCACATGCAGAATCAACAGTCCGAAAAGTCTACGATATTACTTTCTAAACTAAGTGACTTTATGGACGCGCACATCTATCCGAATGAAAAGGCCTATGCCACTCAGTTACACA
>CAZSKN010000068.1:0-5903 GCA_964607445.1 uncultured Caulobacterales bacterium | reverse complement strand
GACCCCGATGATATATTTGAACACGGCGTGAAAGAATTTAGCCATTTTCCAGATGGCATTCCCTCAATTTTAACTGGCCTGCAACCGCGCCAACCGTTCGTTGATAATAGCATCAGCTTCATTCATAATACCGTCAATCAGCTCTTGGCAGGTCGGGATATCATTGATCAATCCGGCAACCATCCCGCAAGACCAAGCGCCGATATCCATGTCACCTTCGAGCATAATACGTGGATAAACACCGGCCACTTCTTCGACAATATCTTCAAACTTTATCTTGTCGCCGAGCGCTTTTTCCTTTTCAAGTAACCGCTCGACGGCCGCATTATTAAGAACACGCTCGGTATTACGAAGCGGGCGCATGACAAGACGGGTATCCAGTTCACTGGCGGCCACAATCGCATCTTTAACATTTTGGTGAACCGGCGCTTCTTGGGTAGCGATAAAACGAGTCCCCATATTCATACCTTCTGCGCCCATGGCAAGTGAGGCGACAAGCGAACGTCCGTCAGCCTGACCGCCAGAGGATACAAATGGAATGTCCAGCTCGTCTGCGGCGCGCGGTAATAGGATCATGTTTGGAATATCATCTTCCCCGGGATGTCCCCCACATTCAAATCCGTCAACAGAAACCGCATCACAGCCAATCGATTGCGCTTTGAGGGCGTGACGCACAGATGTGCATTTATGGATCACTTTAATCCCGGCATCTTTCAGGTAAGGTAGGACTTGTGCCGGATTTCGGCCTGCCGTTTCGACCACTTTGACACCACCTTCAATAATCGCTTTGACATAGGCCGGATAGTCCGGGGGGTTAAGCGTGGGAAGAAAGGTTAAATTCACAGCAAAGGGCTTATCCGTCATATCTTTGCAACGGGCAATCTCATTTGCAAGATCGCCTGCCGTTCTTTGGGTCAAACCCGTAATCGTGCCTAACCCGCCAGCATTGGAGACGGCAGCGGCAAGTTCTGCAAAACCAACAAAATGCATACCACCTTGGATAATCGGATGCTCAATGCCACACATTTCTGTAATTGCTGTTTTCATTGGATTGCCTTCTCTTTTCTTTTCAGACCCTCATCTTTAGCCTAAACAACAGATGATTTGAAGCTGAACATATGGCGAATTCGGCCACCACACAATCCTCTCCTTCTTTCCTCGCCTCATCCGCGAATATTTTGTCAATCAATATCAGGCCTTCCCTTAAATAGAGATAAGGCGACGGGGTCTTCCGTGCCTTGCGCCCCATTTATCTCAAAGAAAAGCAAAACCCGTGAAAAAATTAACCACTAGCTCACTAGGTTACAGGCTCTGGCCAGTATTTTATATCCAGTCCTGATCCAAACTCAAACTTAGCCCGTGCCAAGCCTCATTTGCTCCAGTCGCCATCGTAACGTCTCCATACGATCTTGCCCGAAAAAGGGTTCCCCCTTGACCACCATAGTCGGCACGCCCCAATGACCTGCCGCGTCCAGCGCCTGCTGATTACGTTCAACCTCCTCTTGATGATCAGAGCCTGTTATCGCGGGTTTCATATTCGACGGGTCAAACAAGGCCACCTGAGACCGTATCGCGATCGGCAATACCACCCTCAAATTGACCTCGGCGTCAAAATCATCCCGCAAACGCAACATATCCGGCGTCGCCAAATAAGAATAAGGACTACGAAAAGATCAATAGATATCGATCGGGGTGGGCATGGGCACTCCCTTAGATTACGGGGTGTGAGCTTAGGCCGTGAGTATGGTTTAAGAAAGGCAAAATCTAAACCTGTGATCTGCAAATACGGTCATCGGCGGACATAATTACCCAGACTCTAAAGCTTTAATTTCAGCCATGAGACGAGCCTTGAATTTAGGCGTTGCATCTGCGGCCAAGATTGTAAACATGCCCGAAAGCACCCGGGATTTATACATATTCAGGTCTATATAATTATTCATCCAGTCATGACGCGCCAAGCGCTGACATCCAAATAGCTGTTCAGCCAGAATATTTGTTTCAATCTTCCCCCTCAAATAGCCTTTGATTTTGGCATTTTGGCAAAGCTGGGTGGCCAGTGCCAAAGATCGCATGAAAATGCCTTGCGGCGTTTGATGCTCAAAAAGCTTTGCACGTTCTCCGGCCAAAAAGGCCGCCTTATAGAGCACCTCGTCCTTCGCATATAAAGATATTAATTCTTCGGTGAAAACCTGAACCGTCAAGATCGGATCATCGCCCGTTTGGCGCGATAACACCTGCCCAATGCGTAATATGACGTCACCCACCAGATGTTCAATGATTTTAGATTTTCTTCCTAAAAGATTGTGAATGGTAGGGATTGTCACCCCAGCATCAGACGCCAATTGTGATAGGGTGAGGGCATCATATCCCTGCGTGGCAATGATCTGTCTTGCACACTCCAATATGCGTTCCTTGCGCCTAAGCTTATTGGCTGTGCGCGTCACACTTCCTTTGGCAAGGGTTTTCGTTGGCATGAATAGGGACTCGCTTAAGTGGCTCTCCGGCTCTTGACTCACAGATTTGCATATGCATTAAATTTAAACAATAGTTAAAACTGTGAAAGAGACCAATATGGTTCAAGATATTCAACGGTCAATAGAGGCATGTGCGTCCCATTACGGAGACGACGCCCAAGCCATGAAGTCATATCTCATAGACGGACAAGCCAGAGCGCTGGCGCTCCCTAATCGCGGACCGCTCAAATATGATGAGGGCGGGAATATACATACAGATATTTTAAACGCTTATTCCGAATTTGGCTTTTATATTCTCGAAAATGTTCTCTGCGCAGACGAGCTTGAGGACATAAAGTCAGATCTTGCGGATATGCGAGAAAACTTTCCCATCCATATGGGCGCTAAGCTCGACAAACACGGCCGCCCGGCGCTGGGGGCAGATAATAAAGCGCCGACATTGCAATGGGCTAAACCATTATCCGACCCGTTGGGTGGGACTGAAATGTTCAATGGGCGCCATCAAGTCAAATTATTTGAACCCGTAGCGGCTGATGATGCTCCGCCAGCCGTACCACTTTATCTGAGCGGATCACTGCAGTTTTCACCCGCCTGCCTACGTGTTTACGGACATCCGGGTTTGATGAAATTAACCGAAGCGATTAATGGCCCCGACTTCGTTCCATTCACAGAAGGGTTGTTCATTAAAGATGCGGGTGTCGGCGCCGCCGTATCTTGGCATCAGGACGGAGATACCCATTGGGAGCATCCGGATTTTAATCCTGACATTCATGGTTTCAACTTCATGGGCCAAGTTTACGGAAGTACCGCGGTCAATGGCGTCTGGGTCATTCCGGGCAGTCATAAAGACGGGCGTGCGAATATTGCTAAAATGGTAAAGGACACGGGTAGCGAACGTCTACCGGACGCCCTACCGATTATTTGCAATCCGGGTGATGTCGTCATCAATAGCCGGCAGATTATCCATGGGTCGTTCGCCAATACAGGCTTTGAACCGCGTGTGTCTATTAATTTTGGCTTTCATAAACGCACGTCTGTCCTCAATATCCGGGGTGCCGGAATGCATGCGGAGGCGGCGGTCATGGACGCAAAATTTATTGATGAACGCTCCCGACTTATTGGCTTAGCTATTGATGCGCGACGACAACGCTTTCCGGGCGAAACACCCTATCTTTATGCGCCCTTTGCCGGGCGTCAGGACGAGTTTAAATGGAACGCTCAAACCCAATCCACACTCAAAGATTATAATCTCATGGATCTGAGTATTTGATATAGTCGATATCTCTGTTTGATTATCTGTAACGCCAGCCCAGATGGCTAAGATTTAGCCGATAATGTGTTGGCAACCGACCTCACAGCGAGTTCGTAGCCACGCACGCCTAAACCGGCAATCACGGCATTCACAGCCGAAGAGACATATGAAATATGGCGAAATTTTTCTCGCGCATGCGGGTTGGAAATATGTAACTCAACCGCCAAGCCATCATACATACGAAGCGCATCATGAATGGCAATCGACGTATGCGTATAAGCGGCCGCATTAATGATTATAGCCTCGACCTCACCGATCGCGCTTTGAATTCCATCGATCAGATCACCTTCATGATTTGATTGCAGGAACTCTATATCAAGGCCACACTCTTTCGCGACTTCAGAGCATTTTTTTTCAATATCCGCGAGTGTCGAACGGCCATATATTTCAGGTTCCCGACGTCCCAATAGATTAAGATTAGGCCCGTTTATCACCCTGACTTTATAATTTCCTGACATGAACTATCTCGCTTGCTGCAGGGCTAATGACGCGATCGCCATAGAATAGCTTTGAACGCCGAGCCCGCAAATAAACCCGATCTGCACGCCTGGCACTTGTAGGGGGGCTATCATGTTATCAGGCGTCTGGAAGATATTATTCAAATATACTTCAATCACAGGAACGCCACGAAGCGCCAAAGCCTTGATGGCCACCCGATAAAGCTCAAGGCGGCTCGACGCCTCCAAGGCATAATGACCCATCGGATTTATAATCAATAAATCATACTCGACAGCATCAGTCGCGATCATCCCAAAGATTTCATCGTCATGCTCACTTTGACGAAAAGACATTTCAAAATCATGTTTCGCACATTCGGCTGCGCATTCTTTTTCAATTTTCTCAAGCGTAATATCAGGAGAATAATGCTGACGAATATGTTCAATATCGCTGAAGCCCGGGCCATTTAAAATTAGAATTTTTTTTGACACGGACATCTCTTTGCAAAACATTTATGGATCAGAATACTTATAACTGTCTTTTCAGCATTACAATAAAATACTCCCGATAATAAATAACGCCGGACAAAGACCAACTCTAGCAAAACACGGGGTAATGATATCGTGCCTTTTATAATATAATATCATGACGAATTCACGGCTTGGCATTTGCTTTTCAAGCGCCCCAAATTTACGATTTTACACCTATGAATACCATTCATTATCGGCCAAATTTATCGGGGCCAAATAATCACCCCGATAAATTATAACCTATAGCTTATTTATGACTTTGAATAAAAGCCTCGATCAAAGCCACTAATGTCTCCGGTGCGTCTTCCTGAGCAAAGTGTCCGGCATTAGGCAGCGTTATCATCGGTTTGTCCTCGCCAAAGACATCTTTGAACGCCCCAAAGGTAAAGTCCTGCGGTTGAGCATGGTCATGGATACCATTGACCAGCATGGCCGGCATATCCCTAACCCGCGCTTTCAATTCCTCTGACGGCATTTCCATAACATGTTCTGTCGCGAACCGGCCTGAAATAGCATCAATAGGAAACTCTACCGCGCCCAAGCACTCTTCCTTGGTTTGAAACGGCGCAGAATAAGCCTCAAGCCAGTCTTGATCAACAGCGGCTGTATTTTGAAATCCGATCAGCTTCATAATGCTCAACACCGTATATTTCAGATTTTCCAAAGTCGGTTTAGGATCGGTTTGTGTGATAAATTGAAACCACGGCGACGTCGCAAGAAGCTCCCCATAAGGGGCCATGTCAAAAAACGGATAAAGCACGCCGTTAAACACAAAAATCCGTTTTACGCGGTCCGGTTCCATCGCCAATAAGCCGCCTCCGATCGGAGCGCCCCAGTCTTGCACGACCAGAGTAATATCTTTTAGGTCAAGCTCTTTAACCAGAGCCACCAGATTTTCAACATGGGTTTTATGGGTATAAAATCGGTCTTGCGGTGTCTCGCTTTTCCCAAACCCCATATGGTCGGGGACAACGACGCGGTAATTTTCAGAAAGTTTCGGAATGAAATTGCGATATAAATAGCCCCAAGTAGGCTCTCCATGAAGACATAGAATAGGTTCGCCCTTGCCTTCATCAACATAGTGCATGCGAAAGCCCGGAGCGTTCGAAAAATGAGGTTTAAACGGCCATGTCCCATTAAATGTTGCAT
>CAZSKN010000067.1:0-6213 GCA_964607445.1 uncultured Caulobacterales bacterium | reverse complement strand
ACCGTGTGATGTCCTAATGTTTCCGACATTAGTGTTTGATAGTCCATATCAATATGAAGATTTGTAAAAACGCCATTGCGCGTTCGCGTTCGTGCCAACCAGCTTAAGGTTTTATCCGCGTGGGCATGGGTTGGATGATCATTATATCGTAACGCGTCGACTATCCATGTTCCAATCCCGTCAAGGCGATCAAATGTCGTGTCGGGTATGTCCCAAACATCCGGCGTGTAGGCGAGATTATTATCAAATAGGAATCCCAATGCCGGTGTTGGTCCGTGGCTGAGACCCAAAACGTCGACTTTTAGCCGTCCGCCCGGTCCCGTAATATCCAGTGTATCGCCGTCCGATATGATAGTTTGCAGCTCTAAAATAGCAGGATGTACCCGCCCTTTTGGCATTTCAAAGCAATATTCAAACCGGTTAAACACATGCGTTTTTGTATGCGCGTCCATATAGGTTGGAATACGTTTGCGCATCCGATAGGCAATTGCGCGTAAATCATCGATACCGTGACTTTGATCGGCGTGATCATGAGTATAAAGCACGGCATCAAGTTTAGTGATATTTTCTCTTAAGAACTGCTCTCTGAGATCGGGAGATGTATCTACAAGTACGCAGGTTTTGTCTTTGACACTTTCCGGTTCGGTTTCCGACTGCCATTTTTCAATATAGATTGAACACCGTGTGCGACGGTTTTTAGGTTCATGCGGATCACAAATACCCCAATCCCCTCCAACGCGCGGGACGCCACCAGAGGATCCACAACCCAATATCGTTACACGTAGTGTCATATGTCATGCCTAACAGCTTTAGTGAATAAGGCAAAAAAAGCCTCTGTCGTTTTTGTCGCTGCTTCTTCAAGGCTCCAGCCTTTTATATCCGCCAGTTTTTGCGCAACATGCGGCACGTAAGCCGGTTCATTTCGTCGTCCGCGATAAGGCACTGGCGCAAGATAGGGACAATCGGTTTCAATCAATAAACGATCATCTGGCAAGGTTTTCGTGATGTCCCGGAGTTCGGAGGCATTTTTAAACGTAATGATACCTGAAACCGAAAAATACAGGCCGAGCTTATCTGCGCGGCGGGCTAAAGCCTCTCCACTCGTATAACAATGCAGCAAAGCTGGAAAAGCGCCGTTTTTCATCTCAACTTCTAAAATATCAGCCATTTTATCGTCTGCATTCCGACTGTGGATAATCAGGGGTAATTGTGTTTGTCGTGCCGCGATTATATGCGCGGCGAAATTTTTATACTGATCCTCGGCCTCGCTATAATTATAATGAAAATCCAGTCCGGTTTCACCGATGCCGATAACTTTTGCATGCTGTGAAAGCTTAATCAAATCCTCAGGTGCAAGATCGGGATTTTCGCGCGCTTCGTGCGGATGTGTTCCGACGCTGGCCCATATATTTTCATATTGTTCGGCAACCGCCACAACGGCGTCAAATTCAGAAACTTTACAGCATATTGTCAATAGGGTTGAAATTTGTGCCTCGCGGGCACGGCTTATGACGGCCGGCAAATCCCCGGAAAACGGCTCACCGTGCAAATTTACGTGGCTATCGACAAACATGTAGTGATCCTATTGCAGACATTCCCGATTACCCCCGTATTTCGGTAAGAAGATTTAGCATTACGGTTTTTTTTTCCATGTTCAAAGCCCCTTCCCGTTCCTGTAAATAACAGGCGCGCTGCCATAAGGCTTGCCATTTTTCTGGCGGACGAGAGGTAGGCAGAGGTTTAAATGCGCTTGTCCATTCACCCGTCACAGAGAAGACGGATTGTGCTTGTAAAATATCTTGCAAAGCTTCCCAAAACAAAGCGCGCGCGCTTTGCGCGGAGGGTATAGCCAATATATTAGACAGATGATGATCCAATTTGCTTTCCGGACGATCAAGACTTGCGAGAAATCGGGTGAGAGGTTTTAGCACTGTGTCTTGAGATTGCACAAGCGCGATAGCCTTACCCGGGCCGCCCCGCGATAGTTTTGTAGCTGCCTCTAGGACGTCGGGGTCTGGATTATTATGCGCCTTTAGCCATGTCCGTATATCCGGTTCCGAAACCGCCCGTAACGGCAAATGCATACACCGTGACCGGATTGTGGGTAAGAGACGCCCCGGAGCATTGGATATCAGAATGATAATGGCTTTGTCCGGTGGCTCTTCAAGTGTTTTAAGCACGCCGTTTTCCGCATTCCGGTTAAGTGCATCTGCGGTATCTATCAGACACACACGCCAACCGCCTTCGGCCGGTTTTTGTGTAAAAAAATCCCGCAATTTACGGGTTTCACTTACCGGAATTTCACTGCGTAACTTCTTCGTTTTATGGTCATAGGGACGACGCAGTAAAAAGAAATCACCATGTCCTAGGGCTTCAATCCGTTGGGATACCGGATCTGATTTGGGAATATCCAGACTATTTTCCAAAAGTGAGCGCCCGCCAAGAATATAGCGGATCATACGATAAGCCAAGGTCGCTTTCCCGCAGCCTGAGGGGCCTGTCAACAACCAGGCATGGTGGAGACGTCCAGAAGACTGCGCGGCTAAAAACCGGCTTTCCGCTTGTTGGTGTCCAATTAAGTCATAGGTTTCACGCGGATGTAAACAGCCATCTGCTCGATCTGATTCCGGGAATATGTCGGCGTCGCCTTTCACAATATTTATGACCTGTCCACGACGAGTTTTCCGGCTAGTTTTGGATATTTTTGCGAAATAATGTGTAATATATGTGACTGAATGACATCCCTGTCTTCGGCACCGTTAAGTGTAAAAATGCGATCTGGATTAAGGGCGGCAATATCTAGAAATGCGCTCCGTATGGTTTTATGAAATGCCAAGGTTTCGACATCAAACCGGGTTAAACTTTCGCCGCGCGTCTCCACGCGTTTTTGTGATAATATCGGATCTATATCGAAAAGCAGCGTGATGTCGGGATTAAAGTCTCCCAAAACGGCGTTATGGACGGCATTAACTTTATCAATCCCCAAGCCCCGGGCATAACCTTGATAGGCGAGACTGGAATCTACAAACCGGTCGCACACAACCCAAATGCCACGTTCAAGCGCGGGTATTATAAATTTCTCGACGTGATCAACGCGGGCCGCATACATCAGTAAAAGTTCTGTCAGGCCTGACCAACGATCAGATTTACCGGATAAAACCAGATCACGTATAGCTTCAGCCCCGGCTGTGCCGCCCGGCTCGCGGGTCAAGAGCGTTTCATAGCCCGCACTTTCTAAGGCCGCACACAGACGTTTGGCTTGTGTGGTTTTTCCAGCGCCTTCGCCGCCCTCCAGTGTTATAAATACGCCGCGCTTTACCATAGTGCTGCCTACCCTCTGACTATACGCAATAAAGCCGTCCAAGCTTTAGAAAAAGCCGATTTGGCGGCAATGTCTTCAGAAGCATATAAGGCAATAACACGTTGATCTTTTCCCGGTTCCAATATCAGAAGATCGGCGATTTTGTCCCCTTTTGTAATCGGTGCGGTGGGCATGCCGTCATATTTTAATTGCGTTTTTAATCCCTTTCGGGCTGCCCGAAACAAGCCTGTCTTGACATCTGTATCGACCTGAACATTTACGGTTTCAGATTTACCCATATAGACGGGAACGTGTCCAACAATATCGCCCTGATTATAAAGGTTATAGATTTTAAATTGATCAAATGCGGCTTGCATCAGCCGCAAGCTTTCTTGCGAGCGTTGTGCTTTGGAACCCAGCCCGTTGACAACGACGATACGCCGTGTCTCACCGCGTTGAGCCGAGGCCACCAATCCATACCCTGAAACCTCTGTATGACCAGTTTTAAGTCCATCCGCTCCGGTGAATTTTGTCAAGAGCGGGTTTCTATTGTTCTGGGTAATGTCGTTCCATGTAAAGTTACGTTCCGCGTATAGGGGATAAAATTCAGGGTGGACGTCAATACTACGCTTGGCAAGGACCGCCAGATCATAGGTGCTAATACGGTGTTCAGGGTGGGGCCAGCCGGTTGAATTGCGAAATGTTGCCGAAGACAGGCCCAATTCACGGGCTCGGCTTGTCATTAACTCGGCAAAGGCCGTTTCGCTTCCGGCAATGCCTTCGGCTAGAACTATACAGGCATCATTACCGGATTGGATAATAACGCCGCGTAATAAATCTTCGACGCGTACCGTTGATCCGAGATTTAAAAACATTGTCGAGGAGCCTGACTTTATACCCCCCCGTCGCCACGCTTCTTCGCTGACGGTAAACTCGGTATCTAAAGATAAACGCCCATCCTTTAGCCGTTCAAAGATTAATTCTGCCGTCATGATTTTTGTCATAGAGGCTGGCGCTACAGGGGCACGGGCGTCTTTTTCGAATAAAACGAGGCCTGTATTATGATCAAGTATGAGGACATGTGGGGCCGTGGTTTCAAAACTCGGTGTTTGCGCCCAGACTATCCAAGGCATGAAAAGCGCGAGTAGGCTCGTCATAAAAATAGTCAAACCTGATAGGTGAGATTGAAGGGGTAATAAAATAAGACGACGCACAGCGGCTCCATAGAATCAAATAACGTGCCTCACAAGGCACGCTATTTAAATTTCACAGCTCGTCCCAAAGGTAAACCCCTCCCGACAACCACGCTTTGTCGAGAGGGGTTGAATTTCAGCTAAATAAGCTGAAAGGTTCCAGTGTTCGGTTTTATTTATTTGTTTTAGTGGATATCAATTGCTTGTTTACAGCCGGAATAAATCGCGGTTTTGTCGCTTGTTTTTTGACCTCTGAGCGCGTTGTCGCCATATGTACGGGCCCTTTAATCGTCAATGTAATCGTGCTGCCATCGTCAGGAAGCTCGGGTTGCTGATAAGGGGCATTGGCTTCCGGCGTGTAGCGCGGTTCTGATGTGTCAGCTCTGTGAGCGGGGTCTTGTGAATAGTCGGGCGCCGTGGGCACGATGGGCGCTTCGGCGATAGGCGGAATATATGGCATAGCCCCGGACCCGTTCTCTGTCGCTTGATTGGAACCAACAGAATAAGGTTCACGTAAAGGTCTATATTCATTTGTCGCAGGTGGTGTCGCAGGGACATGTGAATCTGCTGGTGCTTGTGCAATATATTCATTTTGCGCCGAAGCTTGCTCTGACGGGCGCGGTGGCGCCACAAATTGGCGTTTGGCAGCCGCAGGGTCTGCTGGCCCCGCATATTGCACACGCACCTTACCAAGCCCATGCTCTAGTGTACCTAAAGCCCGGGCCGACGCTTCTGACAGATCAATTATACGATCGCCGATAAACGGCCCTCGATCATTCAAGCGCACCATAAGAACTTTTCCGGTTTCCATATTGGTCACTCTTAAATAGCTATTTAATGGTAATGTTTTATGAGCCGCCGTAAGGTCGTTCTTATCAAATGTCTCGCCCGTTGCTGTCGGTTTGCCGTGAAACTTATCACCATACCAAGAGGCCGTACCAATCACGTCGTAATCCGGAGTGTGCTTTGGCGTATAGGACTTGCCCAATACGGTATAGCGCTTGCCAACTTTCTGATGTTTATAAAGCGTGCGGTCAATGCTGGAGATATCAAAATTATCCGCGTCATCCAGCGCCCTTGGCGTAGGAACAGCACTTTGAGATGTATATGAGCGCGGCGTATATGACGGCGGCGTATACGGGTTCGGGCTCCGATGGTTATTGACTTCAGGTCGCGTCGAGAGCCGGCTTGGCACATGTGATAATGTCGTAGACGCCTGACGTATATCGCCCTGCCCGATTTTATATGTAATTGGCGCGGCTTGCGCGACTTTGATCGTATTTGAAGTGGAGCAGGCTCCCAATCCTGCAGATAAGGCTAGACCCATGTATAAATATAGACTTCGTCGCCGACGCCCTGACGTTAAATTAAACATGTTTCATCACCTTTTATAACGAGCAATTTTGCTCCCCACACAACAAAGACGCTTGTCATCTCATGTGCCAATACATCTTCAATATGTGGTAACCTAAATGATTAAGTTTAAATGCAGGTTGAAAGATAAGCTTAATGTAGGCTTTTTATTCAAGGTTTACAAAGTGTTGATACACCGCTGGTAACAGATATTCTTATCCTGACGTAAAAGCAGTGCTTTTCTAAATAAAGCCCTTGATAGCTACGGCAAATATCGCTAATGCCCTCATGCTCAATTACACACCTCAATTCGGGCGGGTGGCAGAGTGGTTGAATGCACCGGTCTTGAAAACCGGCATGGGTGCA
>CAZSKN010000066.1:0-6498 GCA_964607445.1 uncultured Caulobacterales bacterium | reverse complement strand
AAAATAAAGAGGACGTTGTCTATGTCAGTGAAAAAACATCCGCCTCTTTCGCGGTATATTCAACACTTACAAGACAAACGCCCTTGGGGACATGTTCTTGATGCCGGAACAGGCGTTCAGTCTATCCGTTGGATTGCAGATATGGACACGGAAAGCTGGACGGCTATATCCGCCTCATCCCGACATGCGGAGCGTGTGCGCCAAGCTATAAAAGAGGTTCAGAGACCCAAAGATCGTATCATAGTGGGAAATTGGGTCGATCGTAATCTGCTCAAAGATGAGGTCTATGACACAGTGATAGCCGATTACCTACTGGGCGCCATAGAAGGATTTTCACCTTATTTTCAGCCTTATCTTTTTAGCCGTTTACGGCCCCACACACGTAATGTGCTGTATGTAAAGGGCCTTGAACCCTATGTCCCTACTACGCGTCCGGATAATAAGGCCGGGCAGATTATTTGGGAAATTGGCCGATTTCGTGATGCCTGTGTTTTGCTAGCGGGGGATTTACCATATCGTGAATATCCAGCTCAATGGGTTGCGGATCATTTGCAGGTTGCAGGATTTTCCGTAAGCAACATCAAACATTTCGACATTCGATATAAGAAAAAATTCGTCAATGCACAGATTGATATATGTACCCACAGCCTTGAAAGTGTAACCGATCGTACACTGGCACAGGCACTCAAAGACCGTGGTGAAATATTGCGAGCCAAAGCACATGATTACATCAAATCTGACGGGGCTCTGCAATTTGGTCGCAACTATGTTATCATGGCGGAACCGGTTTGAGCTAATTTTCTAAAGACATTTAGGTTGCCACCTCTTCAAGTAATATCGGTGACGTTAAACTTAATCTTGTTATTGTTATACAGTTACACTAATATTGTGCGTGCTAATTCTAACTCAGGTTTCCATGTGAATGCATATAGAGACTAAATATCGCCTGAAATTTAAGCGGCTTTTATTGATTTTCGTGACCTTTTTGTTTGCGCATATCTCTGTGGCTATTTATGCGCACGATCCTCATGCCGACATAGATACAGACCCTGACCATAAGATATGTTCCGTCTGTGTAATGGCTGCACAAACCGAGGACAATCTTGATATTGACAATGATGATAAAGACATCGAACCCGCAGCCCGACACTATCACCTGACATTTCCTATTCCGCTTATCATACCAAAGACCCGATCAGCCTGTCCAGCATACCGAACTGTCCTGCAACGAAATCAACTCAGGCGACGAAATTTCCTCTCACGCGCGCCGCCATTAAAGCGCCTGTCAATAATTTAACGTCTTTCAACCCCTAGGCTTAGCTACACTTACTGTATGCCGCATGCTCGGCAGTCCTAATTCTGTATGAGAGGCGTGAATTATTCTGAACGTGAATCAGAATTGAATGAACTCCCTCTCAGACACAGGAAACACTATGACCAATGCTTTAAAGACACGCCGCTTAAACCCAACATATATAAATGAATCCGTTATAGATTTCGCTGAAAAGATTGCACGCCAGTCTGGCGCGCGTCTGACACGCATAAGGCGACATGTTTACACATGCTTATTACAATCCGATATCCCACTTGGGGCTTATGATATTCTGGATATGCTAAACGGCATCGGCGCTCAAAAGCCTCCCACAGTTTATCGCGCACCGGATTGGCTCATAAAACTGGACCTCGTAAAGAAAGTAACTTCCGTTTCAAAATATGTCGCCCTGCTGCCCCAAAAGGGGAACCGAATCGTCGCCTTTTTACTTTGCCAAACCTGCGGTCAAACAGAAAGTTTTGACCCGGGCCCCATGACTGAAAGCCTTAAAGCTATCACCCAGAAAAATGGGTTTGATAGTTGTGAAACGGTTATCGAGATTGTTGGACATTGCAAAGGACATCGCCCATAAGGCCTCTTTTCAGATATCCGTACCTAAAATAAATATATTCATATGAAAGCCACCCCATGAAAACTATCCTCGCCTTAGATACAGGCGGAGTTGTTATATCTTCACTCTGCCTCGTTCATTGTCTTTTCTTGCCCCTTTTGGGAACAGCCTTACCTATATTTGGTGTTTGGTCAGAGGTTGAATGGGTTCACAAAACTCTCGTCCTTTTAGCTCTACCACTTTGCTTAAATTTAGTTTTTAAGACCCGCACGCGACAGACACGTCTATCTGCTATACTCGGATTTTCATTTTTGTTTTCAGGCGCCTTTATGGAAGTTTTACATGATTTCGAGGTGATATTGACAGTTATTGGAGCCATTTTCTTGGGTTATGCTCATCTCCAAAATATACGCAAAAACAGACATATCCACTGACTGCACATATTCGTGATTTTGACTTAGCGGGTTCAATCGTATATATTATTCTCATGTTAAGACTTTTTACAATTATCTCCCTATTTTTCACAGCATCGGCGGTTACGCTACCGGCCTCTGCATGCGATATGCATGGTGGAGGCTTTGGTTTTGGAAACCCGACCGCAAATTGGCAATCTTATAATCCGCGTAGCTATACGACAGACCCGGCATTATTGGGTTTAAAGGATATTGAAGCGAGTGCAATCAAGCCTATTCCACCTCAAAAGACGCGCCCAAGCTTTTCTAATGCCGCTAACCGTGCCGCGCTTATCGCTAAAAGCCGTGTGGCCCAAAAAGCGAAAGACAAAGCGGTCAAAGCCTCTAAGGATGAAGCTGTTAAGAAAGCCGCTTTGGGTTTAAACGCGGATCGTTAAGCCATCAGAAAGTGAGCGCCTCAACGCTATAATCGCTGGAAGTGTTCCTAATATAGCTGCGATCCCTGTTACGGCAAAAACAACCCCTATATCAAATGATCCGGGCCACATCCGAAGGGCACTAATATTAAATCTGGCTTCGAGCCATGGATGCCCAAGCCATAAAAACCCGTAAAGCAGTGCTAGCCCCAATACACCTCCCATAAAGGCAAGAAGTGCAGCTTCACTCACCAATAAAGTGAAAACATGATAGCCCCGCGCGCCCATGGCCCGCAAAATCGCCATTTCACGGCGACGTTCATTTAGGGTCGTCAAAATCGAAGTCAAAATACCAATCAATCCAACCGCTATGACAAAAGCTGAAACAATCGCCAATGCCCGCTCTACAATTGAAACAACATTCCAAAGTTGGCTTAGCGCTACACCCGGAATCACGGCTTGCAATGGCTCCGCTTCATAAGTGTTTAAATCGCGCTGTAAATTCAGGGTACGAATACGCGATGTTGCCCCAACAAACATCGCGGTAATACTTTCGGGTATTAGTTTCATTTGCCGTAGTCGATCTGGTGTCGCAAGGCGGCTCATAGGTGTAGGAGTACCGTTTTGCCACCCCGCATGAATGGCCTCAATAGCTCCCAAGCTTACTAAAACCGAACGATCCACGGGGGTTCCTGTCGGTTTTAAGGTGCCAATGACGGTGAAAGGTTTATCGTCATGATTGACAAAACTTGTAGCGCCTAACCCATGTGAGAGCGTTATTTTTGAACCGCGTTCATAGTTAAGTTCCCGAGCCACTTGCGCGCCGATAACAACATCAAAAAGATCATCAAAAACACCCCCATCTGCAAAATTCAATGACGCTGAATCCGCATATTTATAGTGCTCAAAATAATCCCGTGTCGTACCGACAACACGAAACCCCCTGTGCGAATCGCCAAGACTGATTGGCACAGCCCACGCGACATCGGAACGCTGGCTGATCTCTTCATATGTTTTCCAGGTTACATTATTTGTTGGATCACCAATTTGGAACACGGAATATAAAATCAAATTAATCGGGCTAGATCGCGCACCGACAATAACATCCGTATCGCTGATTGTGCGTTCAAAACTTGTTCGCGCACCTTGTCGTAAATTTTCGACGGCGACAAACAGCAAAACTGCGGCCGCGATTGAGATTATCGTCAAAATCGCAGTCATCTTACGCGCCCAAAGAGAGCGCATAGCGAGTGTTAAAACGGTTGCTCCCCTCATGCCGCAATTCTCTGATTAAGATCGTTCAGGGATACTGACCGGTTAAAATGAGAGGCAAGTGTGCTGTCATGACTGACAAATAAAAGACTACTTCCAAAAGCTTCTCTTTGTTGATTAAGCAATTCTATAAAACGGTCGCGATTATTGTAATCAAGCGCGGAGGTTGGCTCGTCAGCAATGATAAGGTCAGGCCCCCCTATGAGCGCGCGTGCAACAGCCACGCGTTGTTGCTGTCCCACGCTGAGTTCTCCCACCGGACGGCTCAGAAGCGCATTGGACAGGCCAAGTGCTGAAACTAGATTTTGCGCAGCCTCCGTTACAGATCCACTCATTTTTATCGCCCTTTGCTTGCGCAATGTAGAAAAGTGACAGGGCAGCACACAATTCTGAATAACATTTAAATAAGGCAGCAAGTTAAATTGCTGAAAAATAATACCCAAATGGTCTGCGCGGATTTGATCCCGCCGGGCTGATGATATGTCCGTAATATCTTTGTGGCAAATAGACACCGTTCCCGCATTCGGTGTTAAGACGCCTCCGATAAGCCCCAGCAATGTGCTTTTACCAGACCCGCTTGGCCCGCGAAGAAAAACACTTTCGCCTTTTCCAATGTCAAAGCGTTCCATATCAATGAGTATCGGCCCTGCTTCATAGCCAAAACGAACATCCCGAAGCTGCAGAACAGACTCAGTACTCATATGGTTCCAATTTAGACAAGCTTAACTCATAAGCACTGTTACCGAGCTCTGAAGAAAACTTCCCTGTTTTCATCGTCCCTTCGAGCCAGACGGGGTCATAGATATTTGGAATTTTTGCCGCCGGGTCTGCTTTTACGAAGACAATCTGATTGGGCGGCGGGGGTGGCGTATGAAGGCAGGCACCAAAATAGGGAACGAGCAGAAATTCTGTATGTTCCGACTTTGCGCTAAAGTCCAGCGGAACAACATAGCCGGGAATACGTATCTTTTCGCCGTTAAGACTATCCACAACATTGTATGTTCCGATTTGCTCCATCGTATCTTGAGCACTGCCCTCAGAAATTATATCGGTAACAGCCGTATTATCCTCCCGCGCGGCATCCGCTAAAGTCATTTGCTGGCGCATCTTGGATTCCATTTCTTCGTAAAATTCTGAATAGAGCTCCGCAAGAAGCGCGTCTTCTCCAACCGGCATCAGGTCTTCCCATACCAAAAGCGTCGCAGAAACCTTACTCTCTTTTACCTCAGTTGCCGCCGTCGGGTTTTGCGTTTTATCGCCGCCCTTTGCAGTCGGGGTACTCTGCCCGCAGGCGGTCAAAGCTGATAATAAAAGGCAAAAGCCAAGGGTCTTTTTCATATCTATCACCGTGTTAGGTCCATGCGCGGTTTAGCAGCGCTTAAGTCTCCCTGCTTTTGCGTGTTTGGCGCGAGATAGACAAGGTCAAGTTCTGTTAAATTTTCAAAATATTCAAATAGCATGACGGTCACATTTTTCAATGCCTTGGGAGAACTACATATATATTCATATTGCAAGACCACATCCTTATGTGCGTCAGGGTCATGGTTGTCCTCTATATCATCTTCGTTATGAGTGTCATTTTTGATATGATCATCATGATCCTCGTGATCCTCATGGTCATCATGACCATGATCTATGTCTAATTTGACAGAACCACTTATGTCAGGCGCGCCGCATCCGGCCTCAACATTAAACATAAAAAGAGGCGCTCCACCTGAGAGAACCGACTCTGCTTTTATCACAGCCGCCTTTTGCTTTTTTGTCTCTGCCGCATGTTCAAATCCAACCAGATTATATAAAGGCGTTTCGAGTTCAACAATGACTTTAGATCCTTCAACAACCACTGCCAAAGAGGCATCACCATGCGTATGACTCTCTGCTGACCGAGTTTCGTTCCCCTTGGCGTTTTCGGCTTGAGTAGTTTTAACCTCGCTTTTAAAAGCTTGTGTGTCAGGGTTTTCCGGCTGCGCTGACACAGTTTTTTTTGCGGGACTTGAAGGCTCTGAGGATACCGTATCTGTGTTGCCACAGGCTGAACACATAGCGATGGCTACAGCGAGTGATGTGACCTTAATGAATTGAAGCATAACACCTTACCTAGATTAGATATTATTAAATGTTATTGAATTACAATCTCTATGATCATTAAGCAAGCTACATAGTGTTACAAAAGTTAAATCTAATTAGGCTAACAACGGCACTACACCTCACCCTCAAACGCCTCAAAATAGCAATAGGTCAGCTCAGAATGCAAACGGCTGACTTACACTTTTAGCAAACAAGGTGCTACAAAACCGGGGCACATCAAGCTTCATACAGATACGCCCCTTTGCGGAGTTAAGGCACGAGATGAAATCATATCCACTTTCCAACAAAGGCCGACATTCAGGATTTAGATGTGACCGCACTCACCTTCTATTAAACGGTCAAAATTTTATATCTAAACATCAAGCTTTTGACAAAGATCATCAAAATCAATCGCCTTAATATCGAAATTATAAGCATCAGAATCCA
>CAZSKN010000065.1:0-6572 GCA_964607445.1 uncultured Caulobacterales bacterium | reverse complement strand
AAGGCAGGATATCTCTCGGGTATCATTATTGATGAAGCCAGCGATATGCCGTCTAGCGGGGTTTATCAAAATAGGTTTGGTAGCCTCCTTCATGCTTATACGTTAGTTGGATACACCCCCAAAAGAGATTACCGCTACATCGAGATCAATCGGTATCTCCGTAAACTTCACAAAGAGACAGTCGCCAATACTATTCAGAAAATTGAAAATCTTGGAACGAAAGTTGTTACCCACGATGACACAGCAATGATTAATGTGAATGACGAACTTCTAGTTTCAATAGTTATTTGTAGGTGTTTTGAAACTGGCGCTGGCGCCCACCGATGGAAAATTCGATTGGACAATGGATATCGTCCAGATATTTCCATCGCCGTCCGAATGGATCGACTTAACAAACACCCTTTAGATTACTACCTGTTTCCAATGACACATTTTAACACGTCAAAAATCCGGCTTTCAGAGTCGAACCCATTGGAATTTGACGCTTTCCGATTTGATACTCTGGATCACTTTTTTAACCTTATAGAACGGGTACCAATACGGGATGCGGCTTAATGGAAAATTTGAACTCCCAAAAAATCCACGAAATCGAAATATCACGGATCAATATTTTAAACCCACGAGTTCGTAGTAAAAAGGTATTTGCGGAAATAGTAGAGAATATAAAGCAGGTAGGCCTTAAACGGCCAATCACCATATCTCCAAGTAAATCAAAATCTAGCAACAAAGATTATGACCTCGTTTGTGGGCAAGGACGAATTGAGGCTTTTTTACAACTTGGTCAGAGTCGTATTCCCTCAATTATTATCGATGAAACTGAGGAAACGGTTTTACTCAAAAGCCTCGTTGAAAATCTGGCCCGCCGCATACACCAGCCTTTGGATCATCTGACAGCAATCAAATCTCTTTTGGACAAAGGATACGACCCGCAAATGATCGCTGATAAAACTGGGTTAGCAAGTCCCTACGTTTATATGATCGGAGTTTTACTCAGAAAAGGAGAGGAACGATTACTGACAGCCGTTGAACTCGGGCATTTACCGATTACAGTTGCCATTCAAATTGCCTCATCACCTGAAGATGAGCAACGCGCTTTGCAAGAAGCGTATGAAAATAATGATATCCGAGGAGAAAAACTCAAAATAGTACAAGACGTTTTAGACACTCGCAGAATTCGGGGGAAAAGTTCCAGAAATTATAAATCCCGTGGAAAGAGTCACGACGGTAGGAAACGCCTCTCAGGGCAAGATATCCTGAAAATTTATCAAAAAGAGGTCGAAAGGAAACAATCTCTTTCAAGACAGTCAGAAAAAATTCTACGGCAAACACATTTTATTACACACGCATTGCGCAAGTTATTCCACGAAGATCATTTCGTGACCCTGTTGCAGGCAGAAGGGCTTACGACAATGCCAAAGCAATTGGAATTGTTGCTGGATGGTTCAAACTAATGCCGTCAAAACCAATAAATGTGCGGTTTGCATTTGATGACCAACTCATTGACCTGAACCTCACAGCGATTGTCCCGGTAAAACTTGTAAGCAAGGCGATCAAGCATAGTTCAAAATTCAGCCAGATTACATCCTCCATCAAGGCCATCGGGATCATCGAACCTTTAGTTGTCAAACGTGAAAACAAAAAATCTAAGAAATACATCCTGCTTGATGGGCATTTACGTTTAGAGGCACTCAAACAACTCAATATCTCGAATGTCCAATGCATGTGCTCTACGGAGGATGAGGCTTACACCTACAACAAATACATCAATCGAATAGCACCAATTCAAGAACACAAAATGATACTCCGCGCAGTTCAGCGAGGGGTTCCCGAAGAGAGAATTGCTGAGGCTCTGAATATTGATGTCCGTAGCATCGCTATGAAACGTGACCTCTTGAAAGGAATATGTCCTGAAGTAGCCGAAATGCTCAAGGATAAAATCGTAAGTTATGTAGTATTTCGTGAATTGAGAAAAATGAAAGCTATTCGGCAAATCGAATCCGTGAAGTTGATGGAAAGTGCAAACAACTTCACGTCAAATTACGCCCGCATGTTATTGGCAGCGACACCACAAGAACAGTTAGTCAAACCAGACAAACCTAAAAAAATTCGTGGATTAAACGCAGAGCAATTTTCCCGAATGGAAACGGAAATGAAGCAACTTCAAAAGGAATTCAGCTTGATAGAGGAGCGGTATGGAGATGACGCCTTGCAGCATACGCTAATAAAAAGCTATCTGCGAACACTGCTTCAAAACAGCAAAATCTCGAATTATCTCGTAAAAAACCATGGCGAAATGTTAGATGCATTCGAACAAATTATTGAAGAGGTATAAATTGTACGGATTTTGGCGCTGCCGTGGCGTTAGGGTGTTTGCTTCCTACTTAGATGAAAATAAAATAAATACTTATATAAATCAACACTATAGTCGTTTTTAATCTTATAGATCATAGGGATTTTGTACTCGCTTTTTACACACATTTTAGAGATGAAAATCAATCTATTCTCTTCAAAGTTCTCAATGAAACTGAAGCTCAATACTTAGAGCATCCCTTGATTGTTTTATGACTAATGTAAAACGGGAATCTTTCTCACAAAATACAATCCTAAGGTTTACTTTTTGTTAATCATGGTTAACATTGAAGTTGATAAATTTAAACTTTGGGGGAGTTTATGTTCAGGCTATTTCTATCATTTGCTATATTTTTGTGTATCAATACTCAGGCTTGGGCTCAATTTGAATATGATTCGACACCACAATTGTCTGAGTTCGATGATGGGTGGTGTGCCGCGCCTGTCAATGAAGACAGAACTTGCGGATTTCAAACCGCGGACGCAGCCTGTGAATTTGTTACAACTGCTATTTATAACGGGCAAAGATTTGCGCATGGTGGAGCTACATCTTCAACAGGAACATCTGCAAGGTGCCTCTTGGCCGAAGTTTCGGGAAGCAATTTATTTATAGGCAGGCCAACGGCGTCGCGAAGATGCAAAGGGGGCGCTAGCCTCGTTGGCGGAAGCTGTATGCGTTCGGGGCGCCGTTCAGCTCTTGATACATGTAGTATTGAAAACGACTCATTTAACACAACTGCAGGCAACCCTATCGAAGTCGTGAGTGGCAGAAAAAGAGAAGAAATTGTAGATTTCCAGACAGCAGATGGATATTTGAAACTTACTCGGTTTTATATGAGTAGTGCAAATGGAGTTAATTTTAGAGATCTTCCATTACTCGCCACACGGCAATTAGGGCAAAATTGGAATCTTTCGACACATCCACAACTGGTACTACCAGGTCGTTCGAATTCACTCCTAGATGTTATTGTACAAATGCCCGAAGGCGTCGCCTTTACATTTAGACGTAGCTCAGGTCGCTATATACCGCTTGATGCCGATCAGTTTGGTTCGGGCACGCTAGGTATAAATGTTGAACTTATTAATAATAAGTTTGAAGTCAGACGTTATGATGGCAAAACTTATACATATTCACTCGATACCGTAAGACCCAATGCTGGAGCCGACGTTAGTTATAGCTCGCATGTAAGGTTTGCTAGGCTTGAGAGCCTTAAATATGAAGGCGGGTATGAACAAACGTATAATTACAATGCTCTTGGCGAAATTTCTGATTTAACTGATAATCTTGGACGTACGATCTCGTTTGAACGCCAAACACGCGAGTGGATTCATCCAGATACGGGACAGCCTATCATTGTCGATGGAGCGCCCCGCGATACATATAGAACACCCATAGTAGCGGTAAACCTACCCGATGGCTCAAAAATAGATTATGAATATGATTCCGTAGGCCCTCTAAATAACGAATATAACGTCCCTAATCGACTCATTGCCGCGAAGCGAACAGCATCAGATGGGACCCTAATATTTGATGAAAAATATCTTTATGAAGATGGCCGTTATCCTTACGCCTTAACAGGACGTATTGATAGTGCGGGTGTACGGTATGCCAGTTGGACATATGATGAATATGCACGCGCCAACCAATCAGCCTTGGCAGACGGCGTGGATCATTACCAAATTACACGGGAAGTACCTGAAGACGAACTTGAACTTTTCACAGTGACAAACCCTCTCGGAAGACAGACGATATACTCTGAGCGGGGACTTTTCCGCACAGGCGCAATAGAAAATATAACGGGAGAACCGTCTCCGAATTGTGTCGGAGATATATCCTCAATTAACTATGCTAGCTCGACGAAAACAATTACGGATCGCGAGGGCCGTGTTACACATATGACATTTGATGATATTGGTCGGCTTTTATCTAAAACACAAGCCCGAGGTACAGCGGAAGAAACTATTGAGACAACGGCCTGGGACGAGAGTTTTTGGCGTAAAACTCAAACAATTACCCCGGGCTTAACTACAGATTATGAAAGAGATGATAGGGGGCGCACGCTTTCTATGACCCAAACAGATACATTAGGAAATAGCGGAACACGAACATGGACCTATAGCTATTCGGGCCCCAATGTCACACGTATTGATGGCCCCTTACAGGGTAGCTCAGATACACAATTTTTCACTTATGACGGAGCCAATCTCACATCTGTAACGAATGAACTGGGTCACGTCACCCAGATAACATCTCATAATCCTATAGGGGCGCCTACCGCTTTTATTGATCCAAACGGTGTGACGACTCGCCTTGGTTATGACAGCGAGCATCGCCTCGTCAGCATTGTTGAAAGCGCAAATGTGGAAAACGCGACAACGACAATTACATATTCAGACGTTGACCTTGTGACATCTATCACCCCGCCTAACGGGGCCACGCTAAGTTTTACCTATGACGATGCTCGCCGTTTAACCAGCATTAGAAATGCTGTGGGCGAAACGATTGAATATACACGAAATAATATGGGCGGCATAACCGAAACCAGAATTAGTGAGGGCTTTGGCAGCGCACAATTTTCTATACAGCAGGTTATTGATGAACGTAACCGCGTTATTCGTGCCGTAGGTGCAGGTGCCACGGGGGGCGGGCTGGCGACAACACAGTTTCAATATGACCGCGAAAGCAATCTGACCGACATTACAGACCCGCGTGGGGCAAATTGGCAGCAAGCCTTTGACGGGCTTGACCGTCTTGTCCAAGAAATTGACCCCTTAGGTGCCCAAACCAGTTACGCCCTATCCACCCAATCCGGCAACCGCAACCCACTTAATAGGGTCTCGGATGCACGCGGGGTGACAACTAATTATGTCCGTAACGGCTTTGGCGAAGTTATCCGCGAAGTCAGCCTTGAAAACGGTATAACGGAATATATACGCGACGAACGCGGACTCATTACACAAATGACCGATGCACGCGGTATCGTCTCTAACTATTCTTATGACGTTGCCGGACGCTTACTCTCTGTTACTTACCCCTCCGCTTCTGAAGATAATATTGTCTATGGTTATGATGAAGGCGCTTTTGGTATTGGTCAATTAACCTCAATGATAGAAAATTATGGTACAACCACTTATGGTTATAATAGTCTTGGCTTTATGACGTCGAAAACGCGCACTATAAACGGGCAAAGCTATAATACCGCTTACACTTATAATGGGGCCGGTGATATGCTCTCAACCACCTACCCCTCGGGACGCCAAGTGATTTACACACGCGACGCAGCTGCGCGGATTATCTCTATTCAGAGCCGGGCGGAAAGCGACGCCGAGCTTGTGTCCATCGCAGACGGTATAGATTATGCCGCCTTTGGCCCGCTTAAAAGGGCCAGTTTCGGTGACGGGCACACGCTCGACCTCACCTATGACACGGCCTATAAAGCCCTCACCCTGACCCGCACAGGCCCGAACGGCGTGTTGATGGATTACGGCTTTCAATATGACGCAGCGGGCGATATCCTCGCCATTAATGATAATGTGCGCCCAGAGCGCTCACAAATCTTTTCCTATGACCCCGTCTCGCGCCTCACTTCCGCCAGTGGCGCTTACGGGGATATTGCCTATGGCTACAACCTCGTCGGGGACCGCCTGTCACGCGACTGGAGTTTTGAGGATAGCTCGGGCGGCCTCCTCGAAACCCGTAATGAGGTCTATGACTATGACCCGACAACCGCGCGCCTGCAATCCGTCTCAGTGGATCAAACCCCGATCCGGGAGTTCCTCTATAATGCCGCGGGACAAATAAGGTCTGATCAGCGCGAGGGCGGGCTTTATACCTACACGAATAATGCACGCGGACGCCTCACCCATGTCGAAAAAGACGGCGCGAATATAGCCATTTACACTTATGACGCGGATGAGCAGCGCATTGTGAAAACCTTACCCGACGGCACCGTGGTGCATTATCTCTATGACGGTGAGGGTCGGTTGATGTCTGAGACGAACGGGGCGACGGGCGAAATATTACGCGACTATATCTGGCTCGGCCTGACCCCGATTGCGGTCATTTCGCCCTCCGAAGACACCAGCGGTGACTGTACGGAAGATATTACGGCGTTGGAAACACGGATTGCAAATCTCACGACTCGCATAGAAAGAAATGAGGCCCGCATAAACGAGCTTGGTGATTTGGCCCTTGATAAAGCAGGACGCATCAGCGCAAATGC
>CAZSKN010000064.1:0-6845 GCA_964607445.1 uncultured Caulobacterales bacterium | reverse complement strand
TCTCCAACGACGGCCGTTGCGCCTGGCGACACCATCAATGTAACAGCGGAAGATGTTGCTGGTAATGTGAGTGAAACTACGACCAATACATTTGCAGATAGTTCCACAGTTGCTGATTTGGTGTCAGATAGCACAACTGTAACTGGTGGAGATGGTGCAGGAGATGTCGATACACTTACATTGGGGTCTGGTTCTATCACGCTTGATCTTACTGCCATCGATAATGCCAATATCACAGATATCGAGCGTATCGATATCTCGGGTGACAGTGCAAACACATTGACGCTTGAGCTTGCGGATCTTCTTGACCTGTCTTCAACCACGGATCAGCTTTTGGTCTTGGGGGATGCTGATGATACGGTGAATGCGGCAGGGTTTACGACTGATGGCTCTACGCAAAATGTCGATGGGCAAGTCTATGACGTCTATACGAATGGTGGCGCTACGCTATTGATCGATGAAGATGTGACTGTTGTTATTTAAATATATACTCCCGTTTACTTTGAGGCCCGCTATTTTGGCGGGCTTTTTTTATGGCTGATATTCGCTCGTTTTTTGTTCTTAGGGCTATATGTGTAATTTTGTGACATATTATGTTGTGATACCTCTCTATATACTATGTTATGCATATCCCATGCCAAATGCGTGTCATGTGATGGGGGCAGTATTTAAACGTTGCAGGCATCGTGTGCTGAATAAGGGGGGCAGGCGTTTCTTAATTATTTAAGGTAACGGTGCGGGAACAACAGGTCCTAAAACGCCTAAAATCCGAGCAAATTGTAGTTCGGCACTCAAACGTTCATGTTCCATGTCAATATATTGCGTTTGAAGTGTTTTAAGTGTCTCTAAAAGACTTATGGCTTCGACCATAGTTGCGGCACCCGCCCGAAAATCCGTTTTAAAGTTGTCGGCTCTTTTTTCTGCTAAATCAATTAGAGTTTGCTGATTAGGTAATTGTCCATCTAAAGCGTTGATTTGTTGATCAAGGGCTGCCATTTCCACTTTAGCATCACGTTTTGCTCTTTTGACCCGTAATTCTTCTGCCTCTATATTTTTAAGGATGGCTTCCGTGTTTAAGTTTTTACCCCAATAAAGAGGTTGCGATACGGAGAGGCCAAGCCGAGCATCATTGACTTGGTCATCAGCGCCAAGACCCAGACCCGTTCCAGCACCTAAACTGCCTCTAAAACTCAGAGCGGGCAAGCGATTGGCCTTGGCTTGTTCCAATTCGGCGAGACGGGATTCTACGTCAGCTTTGACCCGTAGAATTGCAGGTGCCGTTTCAAAAATATCTTGAGCAAGCGCTTCACGAGAAGGGCCAAAATTAAAGCGCTGCGGGACGAATGAAAAACTATCTCTGCCTGTTAAGGTTTGGAGTTGGGTTTTTGCGGATTGTAATTCGGCTCTAACAGAGGCTGATTGTGCATGTGTTTGTAATTTTCTGATTTCAAATAAGCTCGATTCAGAACGTTTGCCAACACCACCTGATACACGGTCGATAGCAATCTTGTGCAAGTCATCATATTTTAAAGCCAGCTTTTCAGACGCCGAGAGTAAACGTTGAAGCCGGACAGCGCGCAAATACACATCAATACCCGTTGCAATGTCTTCATTGGCTTCGATGAGATAGTCACTGAATGCACGGGATTCGTCGGCCGTTAATAGCTTTTTACCCGCTTTGAAACGGCCATTGTCAAATATAACTTGTTCGACAATCAAGCGACCTATGAGATCTCCGTCATCATCAACAGAAGAGGTGGGAGAGACTTGAGGAAGTCGATTTTGGTTATAGCCTTCGCCGAGGAGTTTCTGACCTTCCAAACTGGCTTTGGAGGCCAGAGGAGATTGCTCGGACAAGCTACGTGCAATCGTATCATATATCCTGTTTCTCTGGTAAAATTCTTGAACTTTTAAATCAAACCCTTCTGAGGTCTGGGTATCGGATTTTGTCGCTAAAAGACCCGCTGCCGGAATAACATCATCCAGAGCAGAGGAGGTCGTTTCACATGCCAAAAGGGATAGGCTGAGAGCGCCAATGACGCTTTTTGAGAACATTGAATAAAGGCGTGAGACTTTAGACGTGTCGCCAAGTTTATATTTGGTCATATTTTACCGCTCCACCCGTTCAGAATCCTGATTCTTAGTCGTTAATTTATCACCATTAGTCATATTGTTGTAAAGAGACGAATAAGAGTGCGCGCAAAGTAATTGGGGCTAATTTTCGCTGTGTTTATCGAAAATTTATTATATTTTGCTAGGATCAGGACAATGATAAATATTTAAGTGTTTGGATTGAAATGACTGTTCCTGCCAAATTACCCGGTGTGCAAAAACAGAATCCTCTACTGGTAATTTTGAAGCATTATGTCCGGCGTTTTGGGAAAAATGTCGATCCGACGGATTTCGCTATTGGATTACCTGTCAGCCATCAGGATTTAACCGTTGATATGGTGCCACGCGCGTTTTCGCGCTTGGGTCTAACAGCTTATGTCGTTGATGACGTTGAAATTACCGACGATATTTTACCGGTTTGTGCCCTTATGAAAAATGGGGCATATGTCATAATTCATTCAAAAAATGAGGAAACTTATCAGGTTGAACGTCCCGGTTATTTTGAAGGTGTTCGTAAATTTCCTATTCAGGAAATGAATGAAAAACTGGCTAGAAAACTCATTATCGCTGGTCACGCTTTTGAGGCTATTGAAAAAAAATACATTCCGAAAAAAGAAAAGGGGCACTGGTTTTGGTCGCATTTTAAAACGCAACGTGCGCTTATCAGAGATATTGTACTGGGAACCTTGACGGCGAATACGCTCGCTGTAGCCATTTCACTTTTTACCTTGCAGGTCTATGATCGTGTTATCCCCAACCAATCCATCCCCACGCTTTGGGTGCTTGTTGTCGGTGTTTTAATTGCTGTGTTGTTAGAGGCAATGTTGCGGGTGGCTCGGGCGACGCTGATTGATATTTCCGGACGTGAAATCGAAATCAATATTTCGACGCTTTTATTCCAGCGTTTCATGGGTATGCGCTTGTCAAAACGTCCAGAGGGACCCGGATCTTTGATCTATTCTATGCGGGAGTTTTCAAGCGTCCGGGAATTTTTTACCACCTCTTCTATCAGTTCGGCCGCTGATATTCCATTTGTATTTATCTTTTTGGCTTTAATTTATACCATAGCGGGAAATATTGCTTTCATCATTTTGGGGGCCATGGCGCTTATCATAATTCCGAGTTTATTTGCGCGCTCCCGTATGGAGGCTTTGTCCGAAGAAATGCTTGGCGGGCATAGTGCCGCGAATAAAGTGTTGATCCAATCGGCTTATGGTTTGGAGACTGTGAAATCCCTCCGCGCCGAAAACTTTTTTCAGGGTCAATGGGAAGAGGTATTAGAACTGACATCGGAAAAAACAACGGAGCAAAGATTGCTGTCTGCAAAACTGACGTTCTGGGCGCAGGCTATACAGCAATCGGCTTACATCTCGGCTATCGTGGCGGGGGTTTATATGGTCTTTGTAGGAGATTTAACGGTTGGGGCGATTATCGCGATTAGTATTTTAACATCACGCACACTGTCTCCTATTACCAGCCTCGCAAATGTATTGTCCCGCTGGCAACAGGTTAAATCCTCTTTGGATGGGTTGGACATGATTGCTGAAAGTGAACAGGAAAAACCGCCTGAAAAGCATTTTCTGTCAGCCGATAGTTTACGCGGGGATTTTGTATTGGAAAATGTAGTCTTTCAATATCATGAAGAGGCGCCAACGGTTTTGGATATCTCTTTATTGGAATTGAAAGCGGGGCGGAATATAGGACTGTTGGGAACAAATGGATCTGGTAAGTCGACATTACTGAAGCTTTTATCTGGTCTTTATGACGCAACCAGTGGCCAGATTACACTGGATGCTTTGTCCATGAACCAAATTTTACCAGAAGATTTACGGCGTCATGTCGGGTATTTAACGCAAGAAACGACACTGTTTACGGGAACATTAAGAGAAAATCTGGAGTTGGCTGCAGGCCCATGTGATGATCGGCGGTTATTTGAAGCTTTGAAATTTTCTGGACTGGCCCATCATGTTAAAGCTCACCCATTAGGTCTGGATATGATGATTGGGGATGGCGAGACCGGCGTGTCTGTTGGCCAGAAACAAAGTATTGGATTGTCACGTCTGTATCTTCAAGACCCTACAATTGTTTTACTCGACGAACCGACGGCCAGTTTTGATCAAATGCTGGAACGCCAGATTGTCGAAAATTTAAAATCATGGCTGATCGGGAAAACATGTATTCTTTCTACCCATCGCCCCGCAGCCCTTGATCTGCTTGATGAAATTATTGTCTTGCAAAAGGGTAAAGTCAGATTGCATGGCCCATCAAAAGAGGTCATCGCAAAATTAAGTGCCCCGAAATCACCTGTAGGAAAGCTGGAAAATGCCAAAAATTTACGCACAGCATAGGCAGGTTATCCGTCATAAAACCAGTTGGGTAATTAAGTTGATTACCTTAAGTGTGATTGCCTTTTTTACGTGGTCTTATTATGCGTTACTAGATGAGGTCGTGCGGGGGCCGGGGACGGTTGTCCCTACAAGTCAAACACAGGTTATCCAAAGTCTAGAAGGCGGGATTCTTGCCGAACTTCCGGTGTGGGAAGGCAAGGAAGTTCAAGCCGGGGAAGTCGTCGCCCGTTTGAGTGACCGGCAATTTAAAGGCGCTTTTGAAGAATTGGAAACCAAAGTATCGGCTCTTGAAGCTCGACTTTTTCGATTGGATAAAGAACTTGTTTACGCGAATTATCTCAAGTTTCCGGCAAAAATATGCGCTAAAGCCGAAAAGATTTGCCGCTCCGAACTAAACCTCTTTAAAGCTAATCTTGCAGAATATAAGTCTGGAAAAGAGGCCATCACGACGCGTATCAATTTGCAAAAAGATAAAACCTCAATGTTAAAAGGTCTCGCGGAAAAAGATATTGCGCCCGAACTTGAATATATAAAAGCACAACAGGAATTGAATGAGGCTCTGGCAGCGCTCTCAAGTTTCGAGAGTGAATATGCCTTGTCGCGTTCGCAAGAACATTCGGACACATTGACAGAGCTTAACCAGTATAAAGCGACAAAAAGTGTGCGCCGTGATAAATTGAACCGGACTGAGTTAACGGCCCCTGTAAGAAGTATCGTCAATAAAATTGAAATTACGACAATCGGCGGGGTTGCCCCTGCTGGAAAACCGATATTGGAACTCACGCCCCTGGATGATGAGCTACGCGTCGAAGCCCAAATTAGTCCTAAAGATGTCGCATTTGTTTTCCCGAACATGCCCGCGACCGTAAAACTTACAGCTTATGATTATACGATTTATGGATCTCTCAAAGGCAAAGTTGTTCATGTTAGTGCCGATACATTTGAAGACCCAAATCAGCGTGATGCACCGCCTTATTACAAAGTGTTTGTAGAAGTCACAGAAGAGGCCATCAAAGCCTTGACCAAAGACATAGATATACGCCCTGGCATGGTTGCCGATGTCGAATTGGAAACGGGACAAAAAACAGTCTTTCAATATCTCTTCAAACCTTTGTTTAAATCAACAGAGGCGTTTCGGGAACGTTAATATCTGATCCAATGCTCAAGCCTGACACAGTGGACACGGCTCAGGCTGAAATCTTTGGGTCAATACTCAAATTCCTTTAACTCTAGGGTATCGTCAATGTTTGAAATTGGCGCCTCAACTCAAGACCTAAATCTCCCAGCGGTTATGAAAAATATCTTAAACCGCCCCGCTGCGGGCGCGAAAATAGGGTGTTGGCAGTCTACAAAACTCTGAAATAAATCAGTCAAAAATTAGCTAAATGAAAAAACGGGGTAGATTTTTCAGCCGTTGATAACCTCTGGCGCAACTTTTGCGAGGACAGGGCAGAATGTGCCATCCCGGGACAGTAAAGGTTAATAGGAGATTAAAATGTTAGGTGTCGTGAATAATGTTAATGGTGGAGTTTTGGGAGCAAATGAGACCAATGACGACTTAAGAGGAACATCAGGCGATAATACTTTTTTCGTCGGGCGTGGAAATGATACGGTTGACGGCGGTCGGGGCCAAGATGTGCTAAACGTCGATGGAGATGTAATCGAATGGACGTTCACCACACTCGATAATGGTCGTATTTTAATGACTCACCCTACATGGGGAGCCAACACGATTGTTAATGTCGAGTCGATATTTTTCGCAAGGTCGGGTGAAACGCTATCGGTTGCTGAAGCGATTGCACAGACCGAAGGTTTAGGCGAGCAACGTCTGGATGGTGATAATGTCTTAAATGGCACGAATGGTAATGATACATTGCGCGCCGATGCCAGTATTACGGGTCTTTATGGCGGCGTTGGCGATGACATTTATGAGGCAGATGCGGGAGATTTTGCGCAAGTTAATTATGATGGCCTTCGGTCTGAATATACAATCACGGAAAATAATGACGGCTCATTGACAGTTGATCATCCGATCTGGGGAACAGACCTGCTGACAAATATTGATGCATTGGTCTTTACAGGTCGGGAGCCTGGCGTTGACGGCGCGGCATTAGGTCGGTTTGAGTTCTTAAATGTGGCCGATATCGTTTTTGATACGGTTGTTGATGAGCCGACACCTGAGCCGACGCCGGAACCTACGCCCGAGCCCGCGCCCGTCACAGAGGGATTCATAAATCAGATCACCGGAAATGCACGCGGAAATAATCTGCGCGGTACAAATGGCGATGATGATATCTTTGGCTTTGAAGGCAATGACAGACTTTTTGGCCGTGATGGGGAAGATGCTTTATTTGGTGGTGAAGGCAATGACCGTTTGTCAGGCGG
>CAZSKN010000063.1:0-6924 GCA_964607445.1 uncultured Caulobacterales bacterium | reverse complement strand
CCTTCCCGTCAACAGCGCCGTTCGGCTTTAATGGCGGTCAATGGTATGTTCGCGCTCGTTATAATTTCTAAAATCAGTTAGAACATTTAATTGAAAACCCCGCTTTTAGCGGGGTTTTTTTTGGCTACCATGCACCAAGATTAGCGAGTTTGGCGCGCAATTCCGGCGGTAGGTCATGGGCTCCCCCTATCTCTTTCAGATCTGCTGGCGCGTCCTCTAATTTTAAATAACGCCAGCCTTGAAAGGGACGTTTGGGTGTCGGAATAACAGGTATCAATTCCGGTACCATCAATATGGAACAGGCCTTACGCCCATCCCGGGTTTGGGTCGGCTCAAGGCCCTTAATTTCATTACGGCACTGCATCAGCCCTTTAAATATCCAATAAATAGACCCGCCCTCCAAAAGCGCTTCTACCCGTTTTGGACTCATCCGTGTCACATGTTCATGATAAGGCGAAAGCCCGCGCGCGGCACGACGGGCAGCAACGTGTGTTTGCCAGTCTTGCAAAGTCTGAAGAGATTCCGTGCCTACAGAAAGTTTTTGGAGATGAAGCGGCATAGCCAATATATAGACAAATAATGCCATGACGGGAGAGCCTAAATTAAAAAGTCGGGTGATAACCCCACGCATGAGCCCTTGTTTTTACGAAATTCTAAAAATTCCGTTCAAAGGGCGGGGTATCAACAATGAAGTTCGGCACATTAGGGTCGAGTTTAAAACTCACAATATCGCTCCCGCCCGTTTTTACAACCATGCCCGTTCCCTTGAATATGTGGCCAAGACAATATTTGACATAACGCGACGACCGTCCCTCATTTCTCCAGCTTGGGTTTAATCCCAACCTTTTGCGTAAAGTTGCATTTGCGATCATGCCCTTATTTTTAAAAGAACTTTCTTTGGTAGAATATTCGGTTGTCACCGAAACACAAAAACTCGAATTATCCACACGGTGCGGGGAATTCAACGGCCATGTAATCGCTTGATTAGGTTCAAGATCATAAATCTCGGCGGATTTGTCAAAGCTCTCATGATAGGGCAAATCATCGTCCAACATATTCGTAACGGCACGTTCGTAATCTTCATCCCGGATAAAGTGTTCGGTTTTCGGATAAATATATATGCGTTTATTGCCTCGTACATGCCACAAGATCGTTTCGGTCTTGTCAAAATGGTAAGGGGTTTGCGAAATCGGCGAGGAAATAAGAATACCCCCGTTCGCATTATAGCTTTTTGCCCCCGTCTTTTCGGCCAATTGTTGATACATAGCGTCTAACAGGGCCTTGTATTCGGGGTGAATATTCATAGCCCGTCTAACATTAATCCAGATGCGTCCGGCCTTTGCCGCCGCTAAAAGTGTCTCAGGCGTGCTGGCGCGAAAATCACCCGTTCGGAATTTATTTGGATAATCAGGGTGATTATTCTCTCCCATAGAACATACATCCAGACCTTTTGAGGGGTGCTTGGCCAGTAAAGCCAATAAAGCCTCATCTGTGAACAATCCGGACTCGGCAATAGTATGTTTGAAAGTGAAAATTTCCTTCCTGAATTTCGCCGTGTGCGCGTCAGACCAATTTTGTAGAATATTCATATTTTTTCCACTATGCGTCCATAATTTGATTAAGCTCGCAATCTTTAGATTACAAAAAAATAGTTTTTATTTTACATATTTTTAAGGTTAATTTTCTGCTTCCGACCTCGAAAGACTTCACGCAGAAAGTAAAATAACGATCCCCAAAATACCATCATCCCGATCATAAAACCCGAGAACGCGACAAAGGCGCCATTATTCCCCAGAGCATCGGTAGCGCCCTTTAAGATCAATCCGAGCAATCCCCCCATCAGGGTCAAACCCAGAACCATCATTACAACATATGGCCCTTCTTTTGACGCCGGTTTCACATTTGATATAGTGTCAGGCTCGGCTGGCAATTGAATATATTTTTCAGCACTATCCACGCCCGATATCTCTGATGACGCAACTTGCGATGAAATATCTGCATCCGTTTGCACTTTATCCAACGCGGAGGGTGTAGCGTCCCTCTCTACCTGCTTGCCGGGGAAAGCGACAATATTCTCAGACCTGCCTTGATTTCCAGACTCCGTTTTTGCTTCACCGCTTGTGCGCCCTACACTTGGCATATCCTCTGAGTCACGGGATAAAATATTCGCAAGGTCAAATGCAACTTCACGGTCATGCGCGCGCTCGATAAGCGCCTCTAAACGCTCACTCACTTCTGCCGCGGCTTCGGCTATCGGAGAGATGGTCTCTGATGTCTCCTCGCGGCGCGAAAGCCCGGCTACACTGGGCTCACCTGTGTCTTGGTCGGCCACAGGGATCCTGTTTGACGCCATATCATAACCCGTCGTGAAGACATCGACATCGGTTAAATCCAAAACTGCATGCTCTGGACTATCGACGTCAATTTCACTTAAAGTCAACGTTCCATGCGCACCGTCTTCGCGCCGGCGCGTCGGCGCAGTGCCACGAATATAAGGCGCATCCTGAACCAATCCCAGTCTATCTTCGGCAGAAAATACCGGAAATCCGTCAGCCGTCTCTAACGCCTCTACCTGTGTATCTTTCACAGGCGGCAGATCAATACGCGGAGCGACTACCGCTTTTTCAACGGGTCGTAAAAAGAGATTTTTTTCCGCCGTGCGTCTACGCACAAGCGCGTCTACAACATATGTGCGGCCATCTATTTCACTTTTACGCCAGACGTCAAACCCGTTTGCGGCGTCCAACAGACGTCCATTATTTAAAGCTCTTAATAAATCTGATGACAAGAAAGCTTTGGGGCCGATATTAAAGGCCAGCGAACATAGCGCGTCAAATTGGCTTTGCGATATAGGCGCATAGACATTTTCATTCACCATGTCTTCAAACGGAGCTAAATCATCCTTGAGCAAGGCCATGGCCTCTTTCTTTGATACCACAATCGACGTATTATCGCTGATACGATGGCCATATCCGACCACGCGCTGGCCCGACACTAATGTCCGGTCTACAGGCCTATAGCCCTCATAGGCTTTGATAAGCCTGAGCCCGATATCGGAGATAGAATAATGTCGACCCATAACGTATCATTTCGTGACAAAACGGTTTATGGGTGGGTCTCTGCAAATAATGCGCCGAAAACGACCTTAATCAAAATAAAATTCCCGTCACGGGCAATTAAGTCCAATGGCTTGATCCGCTTACAATAACCAGAAGACAGCTAATCCCAAAAAGGCGAAAAAACCGACAACATCCGTCACCGTCGTCACAAAGACTGATGACGCGACAGCAGGGTCGGCTCCGAAACGTTTCAACGTCAGAGGGACAAGGATTCCCGCGATTCCGGCGAAAATATGCGTTATTACCATTGCCGCGAAGACAACCCCCGCCAAACGTAGATCCTGAAACCAGACCATAGCAATACCCGCCATACAGGCCGCGAAAATCAGCCCAATTATCACAGCGGCCAAAGCCTCGCGTCGAATGGCTCTCCACGCGGTCTGGGAGGTTAAATCCCGCTCTGACAAAGCCCGAACAGCGACGGTAAGCGCCTGTGTCCCGGCATTGCCACCCATAGAGGCTACAATCGGCATAAGCACGGCTAACGCGACAATTTCGGCAATCGCATAATCAAATTGCGCGATAACAAGAGAGGCCAAAACGGCTGTTAATAAATTGACAAACAACCACGGCCCGCGTGACCATACCGTCGAAATGGCCGTATCGGTTAAACCCGCCTCGTTCACCCCGGCCAAAGCTAAAATATCCTCTTTGTTCTCATCTTGAATAATTTCGATAATGTCGTCCACGGTCATCATACCGACGAGACGCCCAGTTTCATCAGTCACAGGCGCTGAAATCAGATTATATTTTTCAAATAGATAAGCGGCTTCTTCTTGGTCTTGGTCTTGCCGGATGGGCACAAGCGACCGGTTCATAATGGCGTCCAATGTGACGTCCCTTTGGGCCCGCATCAGGCTTGAAACCGGAACAAAGCCGACAGGATGAAATCCTGTATCGACAATATAGATATTGAAAAACAAATCCGGTAAAGCTTCGCCCGTGGCCCGCATATGATCTATCGTATTGCCGACCGTCCAAAAGGGCGGCGCCGCAACAAATTCACGTTGCATCAACCGCCCTATCGTCTCTTTATCGAAACTCAGACTGGCCTCAAGCGCAGCCCGATCTGACGGGGCTATGGCATCCAAAATAATCTCGCGCTGCGAGACTCCCATCTCTTCGACAATCTGCGTGGCGTCGTCATTATCTAGCCGCGTAATCGCCTCAGCAATCTGAGCAGAGGGCAATAGGGGTAAAATATCTTCGACAACCTCGTCTTCCAATTCCGCGAGTACGTCGCCGGATATCAACGGCCCGGCCCGCGAAATCAGCTCTTGGCGTTGATCTGTGGTCAGTTGTTCGAATTGATCTGAAAAATCGGCGGGGTGCAAATCCGCCAGACGCGCTTGTAACACTTTATCATCCGGGTCGTCTAAAGCCGTCAGAATGATATTACGTGTGTCTTCAAGATCCAGCGGATCGGGCCTCTCACCCGCATAGGGGCTTTTAACATTGGGAGGTATAGAAGAGACCGCATTTGGCTCGGGATCATCCATGATTGCCTCCTCAATTATAGCGCAGCTCTATCGATTAAAGCAGGCTCATCTTGCCTATCACCGCATTTGGCGACATCGCGTCTACAACGCCCGCTTTCGCATCTGCTCGAATTAGGCCAGTGCTAATAGCAAAAATACAATCACACCCAATCCACTTGCTATCAGGGTTTTACGCCGGTAATTCGCGGCGAGCAATCCGACAAAAAATCCACCAAAGACAACGGCCATCAAGGCCAGCGCAACAAGCTTTTGATAGGTTTTAAACGCCGTTGGCCCATGACCTTTATGTAACTCCATCATAGACTTTTGAAAATCCGGTATATTATGCGTGGCCTGCAGCCCGCCTTCACCTTGTTTGATTTCAATATAATTCTGCGAAGTCGGTCGGGTTTGGATAAGTGTACCGCGATTTTTAATATATTCGAAATCTTCATCAATACCCGCTGATTTAAACAGCTTGCGGACATGTGTTTCCAGATCAGGACTATTAAAATCAAGCACTGTGCCACGCGGCAACTCAACAGGCGATGACGTCACCTTGCCTTTATTCCCCGTTAGATAAAGCCCACCTGAAATAGCGACAAGTAAAAATGCCGGAGCCATGAAGGCCGCAAAAAATAAATGCAAAAGTACAAGGTTTTGTCTTAATTTTACGCGGTTCATAATGCGCTCCTATGTCGTCTGAAAACCTTGATAAACCATTGGCGCGTGATACGGCAAGCCTGCTATGGAAATTATGGGACGGGCGTGTAACGGACCAAGCTATCGCGCTTTAAAAACCGCTGCCAAACTTTGTTATAAGGATGCACATAATCCGTTGGTTTGCCAGCCCTCACCAAATTCCGATTTTCATTATGCCAACCAAAAATACCCGCTTCCAGATTATACACACCTAACGCACCCTGCTTGCGAATGCCAGCCTGTGTGCGTGCCGCCATTACAGATGAGCGGTGCCCTACTGAACAATAGAATATGACCGTCTTATTAGAAAGATCTGCATGGTACCGGGCCATAAAAGCCTCTGGCGTCATATCGGGCGGCACACGCCGTGCGCCCTCGATATGACTAACCATAAATTCGGACGGTTCGCGCACATCAAAAATCAATAGGTCTTCAGACGGCATTTGTGAAAACTGGTCCGGGGAGACATGCGCGACATCTTCGAATTTTTGCAAAATATTTTGATGCACGCGCTCTAGGGTAGATATGGGTCGTAAACTCAAATATCCGGCAATAGCACTGACAAACAATAAAGCTATAAGGCTTAACCACATCTTGTTTGACATATTTAAAACCAGCTTTCCAAACGTTTTAACCCGCGCCCTATCGGCAGCCATAAACTCCAGACCAGAGAAGACGGGCCAGAATGTTGATATTCAGACAAACCAATGGTCATACCTTCATGCCCCTTTTCCGGCTGGGCGATATAGGTTCGAAACAGGCGGTCCCACACGGATAGGCTAAAGCCGAAATTACTATTGGTTTCGCGCATAATAACGGAGTGATGGACGCGGTGCATATCCGGTGTCACGATGAACCGTCTCAATTGCCGGTCAAAACCCAATGGCAATCTTACATTTGAGTGATTAAACATAGCGCATGCATTAAGCACAATTTCAAAAATAATAACGGCCAATGCCGGCGCGCCTAATATGATAACCATCAGCATTTTATACGCCATAGACAATATAATTTCGACCGGATGAAACCGCGCGCCGGTCGTCACATCTATATCGCGGTCTGCATGATGGACTTTATGTAAAGCCCACAGAACCGGAATATGATGCGAGGCCACGTGTTGGATATATATCAATAAATCCAGCACGATAACGGCGATCAAAATCTCTAGCCAAAACGGTAGATCGATAAGATTTAACACCCCCCAGCCCTGCGTATTTGCATATATTGCCGTCCCGACCGCGACAATCGGAAAGACAATGCGTACGACCACGCTATCAATAATGACAAGTAATAAATTCGAGACCCAGCGGTGGCCCCGCCCCTGGGTACGGGCTTTACGCGGAAACAAGGCTTCGGCCCCCGCCATCAGGCCTAATATTCCGGCAAACACGCCTAAACGTAGCCCGGCTTCATATTGGGTAATAAATTCTAGCATATCCTATCATTAAACCCCCTACGGCCTTTATGTAACCCTGTTTTCACGAATTATAGGGTCTGAGGCCTCAAGCCGCAAAAAAATATCATAAACCACGCAAAACAACATTGACGCTAGCAGAGTGGGGGGCTACACAGCGCGAGCATTTTTAATGCGGGTGTAGCTCAGTTGGTTAGAGCGCCGGCCTGTC
>CAZSKN010000062.1:0-6999 GCA_964607445.1 uncultured Caulobacterales bacterium | reverse complement strand
AGGACTCATAATCCTGAGGTCGGGTGTTCAAGTCACCTTCCCACTACCATTTTCCTTTTGAAATATAACGATTATTTCTATGGGCGAACTATTTGACTAAGATCGTTCACACGCAATTCACACGTTAAAAGGCCAATAAAGGCATCAATTGCCTCTACAGCCTTCTCCAAATAATCGGGACTATGGGCCGTATAAAGCTCTGTAATACGGTAGCCAGTGGACTTGTGACCGAGTTGTTTGGTGACTTTCCTAGCCGGAACGCCCTGCTGAGGGCTGACCCGCGCGGGGGGGTCTACGGACGGGCGGGATCGCTTTATAGGTGAATTAAGTAAAAAATAACCGTTTATCGACTACCACTGGTCACATTTTTAAATGTGAGGTCGCGCAAACTCATGAGGCAATTAGTTGAAAAAATTCTGTTTGGGCGGCTTTTACGTGCAGAACGCTTGCCGGAAAAGGCTTTAATTGATCTGTTTGGCGATACGGATAATGTGCAGACACTCCTTAAAACAGATTTAGCCCCCGAAATTTTAAACTATCTGACACAAGTCCCCATAGGGCAAATCCACGCAAATGAAGATCAGGTTCGTAAAACCTTTGACCAATCGAAAATAGAAGAACTTGCGAAGTCCATTCAGGCCAATGGCGTTATTCAACCCATACTTATCCGTAAACATCCGACGTTGGACACATTAGACGGCGTACAGCAATATCAGATCATTGCCGGAGAACGGCGCTGGCGGGCCTCGAAAATAGCAAAAATCAAACAAATGCCGACAGTGATCTTGAATCTCGGCGAGGATCAAATTTTCCAAATTTCACTGATTGAAAATATTCAACGTGAGAAACTCAACCCGATAGATGAAGCCCGGGCTATTAAATCCCTCGCAGATACTTATGGGCATTCTTATACCGAGATTGCAAAGTTGCTCGGTAAATCCCGTTCGCATATTGTGAATACTATCCGGCTTTTAAAACTACCTGACCCGGTTAAATCGAAAGTCGTCAATGGCGATATTTCACGCGGACATGCCCGGGCTATCATTGCGTCTGAAGACCCCGAGAATTTGGTGCGCGAGATTACCGAACATCAATTGAATGTGCGCCAGACTGAAAAACGGGTCAAAACCTTAAAACAGAGCGTTATCAAACCGCCGCCGCCCGATACGGCACGTTGGCTTTTAAATGTCGTAAATTATGAACGCAAGATCCGAAACCTGTCAGGCCATACAGTTGAACTGCGTAAAAATGGGAAATCGGGCCTAACCCTTAAAACCCATTTCAAAACTCAAGCCGAGTTAGACGCCTTTATGGACCGGTTTAAAGCTGCTAAAATTTAGGCGATATTTTACGATAATCGCTTACAGGGCCGCAAATGCCGCTTTGACATCTGCTGTAATGCGCGCCCAGTCCTTATTATTAAGCGCGTCATTATCGACCATCCAAGACCCACCAATCGCGGCGACATTGTTGAGCTTTAAATAATCAGGTGCGAGCACTGCATTTATACCCCCTGTTGGGATGAAGGTCAGATGTGGCAGGGGGGCGGCAATTGATCTGAGTAAACGGCGTCCGCCAACGGCTTCTGCGGGGAATAGTTTTACAATCTCATAACCGTGGTCATATAGGTCTTGGGCTTCGCGCGGGGTTGCGGCTCCGGGATAAATAGGCCGATCGCATGCCTTTAGAATATCGCGTAATTTTGGCGAGGTCGTGGGTGTGATTAGAAAATCAGCGCCCGCGTCTATAGCGCGGGTCATGTCGCGGGCGTTCAATATTGTTCCCGCACCAATCTGCATCTGAGGTGCTGCGTCTTTCATCAGTTTAATCGCGTCTGCGGCCTGTGGTGTGCGAAAGGTAATTTCGGCGACGTCTAACCCTCCGGCTTGCAAGGCAAGCGCTAAGGGGGCGGCGTGAGACACATCAGAAACTGTAAGCACGGGAATGAGTGCGGATGTGAAGGGGAGTGTCGGTCGGGTCATGCGGAAACATCCTTAAATACTGAACCGCCAAGTTCGGCTATATTGCTATTGTCTCTAAATATAGCAAATAATCTATGCCCCATGCTCTGTTCTCCGGCGGCCTTGGGATGGCGGTTAGGGGGGGGGACGGCAGTGCGTGATACGAGTTCATCCTCAGCGACAAGCAGCTCCAAACTACCGGTGACGGCGTCTAAATGAAGAATGTCGCCGTCTCTGATTTTGGCGATCATCCCCCCTTTAGAGGCTTCAGGGCCAAGATGGATAGCGGCAGGCACTTTGCCCGAAGCGCCTGACATACGACCATCTGTGACGAGGGCGACTTTAAACCCTTTGTCTTGTAATACACCCAGAGACGGTGTGAGCTTGTGCAATTCCGGCATTCCATTGGCGGCGGGGCCTTGAAACCTGACGACAATAACAACGTCAGTATTAAGCGTGCCCGTTTTAAAGGCCTCTAAAAGATCATCTTGGTGATCAAATACACGGGCAGGGGCTTTGATATTGTAGTGTTCGGGTTTAACGGCAGAGATTTTAATAATACCCCGGCCTAGATTTCCCGACACAAGTCGTAAGCCGCCATCGGGCTTAAACGGCTCTTGAACGGGTCTGAGAATATCTAAATTACCGCTGTTTTTGGACGGCTCACGCCAGGCAATCGTCTCACCGTCAAGATAAGGGTCTCGCGTATAGGCCTGTAGACCTTGTCCGGTCACTGTTGGAATATCACCATGTAGTAATCCCGCCTCAAGGAGTTCTTTGATCAAGAAACCCATGCCGCCACTGGCATGAAAATGGTTCACATCCGCCGGCCCGTTAGGATAAATGCGGGTAAGCAGCGGCGTGATTTTTGACAGTGTGTCAAAATCATCCCATGTAACTTTAAGGCCTGCGGCTTGCGCTATGGCGGGTATGTGCAGCGTATGGTTGGTTGAGCCGCCAGTGGCCATTAAACCCACAATGGCATTGACAATAGCGCGCTCATCTATGATCTCCCCAATCGGTAAATAGGTTTCCGTCTGGGCCGTTATGTTTACAGCCTGTCGGGTCGCCTGTTCGGTCAAGGCCTGTCTGAGAGGGGTGTTGGGATGGACGAAGGCAGCGCCGGGCAAATGTAGACCCATGATTTCCATGAGCATTTGGTTTGAATTGGCTGTACCGTAAAATGTGCAGGTTCCGGGACTATGATAACTTTCACTTTCTGCTTTCAACAGCACATCCCGTCCCACTTTACCGGCGGCATATAACTGGCGAATACGGGCTTTTTCGGGATTGGGTAGGCCGGACGGCATCGGGCCTGCGGGGATAAATATGCCCGGAATATGCCCAAAATTTAGAGCGCCGATCAAAAGGCCGGGAACAATTTTGTCACAAACACCTAAATAAAGCGCGGCGTCATAGCTATCATGGCTAAGGGCAACGCCTGTTCCCATGGCAATAACGTCGCGTGAAAATAAAGATAACTCCATGCCGTCACGACCTTGGGTGACACCGTCGCACATAGCGGGCACGCCGCCTGCGACTTGTGCCGTTGCGCCAGTTTTACGTGCGGCCTTGCGAATGATTTCCGGATATTTTTCAAAAGGCTGGTGGGCGGAAAGCATGTCATTATAGGCTGTGACGATTCCGATATTGGGCCATTTTTTGGCAAATAGGCTAGTTTTATCGTGTAGAATACAGCCCGCCGCCGCATGGGCTTGATTGCCTTCGGAGAGTTTGTGGCGTGCAAATCCATCTGGTCTACGGGCGCGGATTTCGGCCAGATATCTGTTTCGCGACGCGCGTGAGCGTTCAATGATGCCCTGCGTTATATCGTGAATTACGGGGTGTAGATCGGCCATATTATTCGTCTCTATGTCGTCCAATAAACCGTCATTTTCGAGCCATATGCACGTATAGCATGGGCGATAGGAGCGGTGGAAACGGGATCATTTAATGCGGTTTCAAAAACGCGTCGTTTCTCCGCGCCTGTGATAAGTAAATGAAGGTTTGCGGCATGTTTAAGTCCTGCCAGTGTGAGCGTTGCGCGTTCCAGATAAGGCCCCGTTACATCTGTTGGTTTAGCAATGATGTCCGTGATATAGCGCTCCGAGGTTGGATCCAGAGCCGCGGCCAAGCCCTGCGCATCGGGAAACCATGACGCCGTGTGCCCGTCTGTGCCCATGCCTAAAACGGCGGCGCAAAAGGGCTGGGTCATTTTTTTATACACTATATTTGCGGCCTCGCAGCCGGATTGTAAGCTACCGGTCTTGGATTTAAGCGGATAAAATTTTGCGTCTTGGGCCTTATGGGTGAGCAAGGTCCGGCGTATCATGCCCGCGTTCGAGCCCGCATTATCTTCATCTACCCAACGATCGTCGACGAGGCCTATTTCGACGTTTTTCCAATCCAGCGTGGCCTGTGAGAGCGTCTTATAGGCGTCTTTTGGGGTTGAGCCGCCTGAAAGCAGTATGGAGGCGCGTCCCGTCTGGGACAAGGCGTCTTGGAGTTGACTTTGCACCGCCATCGTCAGGGCCTTGGACAGTGTGGATTTGTCAGGAAATGTCAGGAGGTTCAAATCCATTAATCTTCAGGCTCCATCCACTTTTCATCGTCGCCCAAAAACAGAGCATTGGCTTCATTAGGGCCTTCTGTTCCGGCTTTATATAGGGATAACGGGTGGTCTGAGCTATCCCAGGCCCAGATTAATTGATCGACCCAGGCCCAAGCATTTTCAACTTCGTCGCGTCGCATGAATAGTGACAAATTCCCGCGTACAATATCCATAAGCAGGCGTTCATAGGCGTCAGGGTAGCGCGCAATAAAGTTTTCTGCATATGACAAATTCAGCGGAAGGGATTTAATCCGCATGCCGCCGGCTCCGGGTTCTTTTATGTCTAAAAACAATCGCATGCCTTCATCAGGTTGAAGACGAATGATCAGCCGGTTAGGTGAACGATCTTCTTTGTCAAACAGGGAATGCGGAGGGGCTTTAAACTGGATAACAATATCAGAGCGGCGCGAGGCCATTCTTTTTCCGGTACGCAGATAAATGGGTACGCCAGCCCAGCGCCAGTTCTGAATTTCTGTCCGTAGGGCAACATAGGTCTCAGTCTGGCTGTCTTCCAAGCCGTCGGATAATGTTTCCGTATAGCCCTTAACCGATTTGCCTCCAACTTTGCCAGATGTATATTGTCCGCGTACAGTTTGCTTTTTAACCGTGTCCGCATCAAAGGGTTTCAAGGCTTTTAAGACTTTTATTTTTTCTTCGCGTATATCATCGGCGTTTAAGGAATTCGGCGGCTCCATAGTGGTCAGGCACAGGAGTTGTAGAATATGGTTCTGGACCATGTCACGCAGGGCACCCGAACGATTGTAATAATCCGCACGCCCTTCAAGACCAATATCTTCGGCAACTGTAATCTGAATATTGTCGATCCTGTGATTAGACCAGAGCGGTTCGAACAAAGAATTTGCAAATCGTAAAATAAGGAGGTTCTGGACAGTTTCTTTGCCCAGATAATGATCAATACGGTAAATTGCATTTTCATTAAATACGGCGCAAGTGCCGTCATTTATCATTTTAGCCGAGGCTTGGTCGGTACCGATAGGTTTTTCCAGTACAAGCCGCATTTGGGGTTGGTTAAGTTCTGCGCGTTGCAAAGCTTTACATATGGGTACATAGATATGGGGCTTTGTCGCGAGGTAAAAAATGATCGGACGGTCATCAAATGTGATCATGTCCTTTAGGGCGTCCCAATCGGCGTCCTCATGTGTCGCGTCCATTCCCATATAATCTATATGTTTGGCAAAAGCCTGCCATTTGGTCTCGTCAAAATTAATAGATTCAGCTTCGCAGGCGGTTTTGGCAAAGGTTTCGAACTCACTGCGGTCTATTTGAGACCGCGCAATTCCGATGATTTTACAATTTGGCTCTATCTGCCCGTCGAGATAACGATGGTAAAGCGCCGGGAGTAGCTTGCGTTTGGACAAATCACCTGTACCGCCAAATATAACGATATCAAATGGACCTACGGGTTTGAATTCTGATGCCATTATTTATTAGTTTTCCTAAAACAGGGTTTGGGTGCTTATACATAGATTTTAAATGTTCACAATGCAATATTATGTTTTCAAATGAACATTTCGTGTATTCGCGGTTATGTGGTTATGTGTCGTCTATTTTCCAAATAGAGTTGAGACTATCGGGCGGCTATGCTGAATCTGCGATAATGACTTTAATAGCGTTAGCCGCACATATGGCATTAAAGTTGGGGGTTAAGGGGGCATTGGTAACAATAATATCGAGTTCCGACATATGTCCGAGACGATGTAGGCCGTGTCGGTCAAATTTCATGCCGTCGGCTACGAGGATCACTGTGTTGGAATTTTTCATGACTAAGGAAGCCGTATTGACTTCAAAAGGGTCATGATCGAGTAAGTTGCCTTGATTATCAATGCCGCTGATACCGATAATACCTATATCAAGCGAAAAACGATCAAAAAAGTTTTGTGCATCGGCGCCGATCATACCCCCGTCTTCATTACGGACTTTTCCGCCTGACATCATAATATCAAAATCGGGGTTGCGACTTAATACGGTGGCGACGTGAATATTATTGGTCGCGACATGGAGGTTCTTACGGGTTAATAAGGCATGGGCGACGGCTTCCGTGGTTGTACCGGTATTAATAAAAAGAGAGGCACCCTCCGGCACGAGCCGGGCCGTGGCCTCCGCTATCAGGCGTTTGGCTTCAACGCCGGTTTGTAAGCGGCTTTCATATTGTCGATGCGAAGTTACAGAAGGGAGGCCGGCCCCCCCGTGAAACCGGTTAATTAGCCCATTTTTTTCAAGTTCGTTAAGATCGCGCCGAATCGTTTGCGAGGTGACTTTAAGGGTTTTCACCATTTGATCTGTCGAGATGAAAGCTTGTTCTCTTACCATAGCTAAAATGGCGTTCTGGCGTTGTGATAGGATATAGCGTGCCATTTCAACCTCTTTTGAGCAATGTTAAGTCTTCATCATAGCCTGACGACTGTC
>CAZSKN010000061.1:0-7049 GCA_964607445.1 uncultured Caulobacterales bacterium | reverse complement strand
TTCCGCGTCTTACGCCGTTTACGGCCAGTGCAGGATTTACCTATTTTCATGAAACTGGATTCGGACGCATGACTTTGAACGGTAATTACTCGCATCGGGATCAAACGGCTTTCACAGATAATAATCTTGGATTTGTGAATGCCCAAGACCGCTTTGACGCCAGCATTGGTTTGGATATTCAGGACACTGGAGCCAGTGTCACCGTTTACGGAAAGAACCTATCCAACGAAGTGTTACATGGAGGGGATACGCAGCTAAGTAACGGCACGTTTTCTCCACTCTCAAAGGGCCGTGTTATCGGAATTGAATTCAATTACGAATATTAATTCGGCCTTTGCCCCCGCACCTCATCATTCCCCGATGAGGTGCATTTTTTTTTGTTTTCTGGGCTCGCAATCGGCGCGCAACCTTACCAGATACCGGGATCGATTTACCTGTATGCTGGCCTTAAACCAACCGGCTTTTAACCACGGCTTGAGCGACATTTATTATCGCGCCGTCCTGCGGTCTAGCGCGGTCTCGTACCCCAGTTGATCGATGAGGTTTCAAATCATCGTGATTTAAACGGGGTTTGGCGGAGAGCCGCCTTTACCGGATAAAGTCATCGCTTAATTGCGGATGTTTTACAAATCTTGTCTCGGCGTTCTAATGCCCGCTACCAAAGCGTCCTAGACGTACGCTGTAGTCAACGGCTAATGCATATTCGGGATCATCATCAGAATCGATCATGAGCTGCCCCGCGCGGTTTAGCAGCGTGTGGCAATCTTTTGTTAGATGTCGCAATCGAATGACTTTGCCCGCCTGAGTATATTTAGCGGCGATGTTTTCAATGGCTTGCAGGGCGGATTGATCGACAACGCGTGAGTGGGCGAAATCAATGATCACAGTATCCGGGTCTTCGCTGACGGTAAAGACCTCTGAGAAGCCTTCAATTGAGCCAAAGAAAAGCGGGCCGTTTATGTGATAAACTTTCGTATCGTCTTCAAGACGGCTATGCGCGGCAATCCGGCGCGCATTATTCCACGCATAGGCCAATGCCGAGACAATAACGCCAACGACAACGGCCACAGCCAAATCATGCCAGACGGTGACAGCTGTTACGAGGATGATAACAAATGCGTCCAGCTTGGGAATACGTGTCATTATTGTCAATGATTGCCAGGCAAAGGTTCCGATGACGACCATAAACATGACGCCGACAAGAGCCGCGAGCGGGATTTGCTCGATGACAGGAAAGGCCAAGAGGATAAAGGATAGCAGGAATAAGGCCGCGGAGAGGCCTGAAAGCCGTGTCCGGCCTCCGGATTTTACATTAATCATGCTTTGCCCGATCATAGCGCAGCCTCCCATGCCGCCAAAAAAACCTGTTACGGTATTGGCAATGCCTTGGGCGACGCATTCTTGAGAGGCGCCGCCGCGTTCTTCCTTGATATCCCCGATCAGGTTCAACGTGAGCAGGCTCTCGATCAATCCAATCGCCGCCAAGATAACAGCATAAGGCAAGATGATAGAAAAAGTCTCGACTGTTAAGGGGACCGCCGGAATGTGAAAACTGGGCAATCCACCTTCAATAGAGGCCAGATCTCCGACACGGCGCACGTCAAGCCCCAGCCCTATCACGAGCGCTGTGACGATACCGATACCGGCCAAGGGCGCCGGGATAAATTTTGTTATCTTCGGGGTGAGCCAAATGATAATCATTGTCAGCATGACAAGGCCCAGCATTAAGACCAAGGGCAAGCCCGTCATCCATGTACCGTGAAGCATGGTGAACGGGCCGTGGTGTTCACCTGCGGGGGCCGGGGCCGTTTGGAATTGGGTCATCTGGGCCAGAAAGATCACAATCGCCAACCCATTGACAAACCCTAGCATGACAGGATGGGGCACGAGCCGGATAAATTTACCCAATCGAAACACGCCCGACAGAATTTGTAATATGCCCATTATGACAACTGTCGCAAAAAGATACTCGACCCCGTGTTGCGCGACAAGGGCAACCATGACGACAGCCAAAGCACCTGTCGCCCCCGAGATCATACCCGGGCGTCCACCAATAAGTGAGGTGATCAGACCGACGATGAAGGCCGCATAAAGTCCGACAAGCGGATGTACGCCTGCAACAAAAGCAAAAGCGACAGCTTCCGGTACAAGTGCCAAAGCCACAGTAAGGCCTGCAAGGAGTTCGGTCTTGGTCCGGTTAAAGTTAAATGTCATCGGGCCGGAGCGTTGCCGTGCCGGGATGGAAATACGATCAGCGAAAGCAGAAAGAGAAGAACGGATCACTATATGGCCTTAAGCTCAGGGCAAATGGGGGCTCAGAAGGTGTGAGCATAGACTGCGCGCTCTATAACCTCGATTGAAAAAGGGCAAGGTTTATTTCCAGATAGACGACGCGTATTAAAGACGGGGAACAGCGTTTGAAATCAAATTAAGCGGAATGGTATTACTATCTTTGCTTTGACGTAAAACTATGCGCGATTGCACATCTGAAATCAGATCAATGCTTAACAGAACCTCGCGTAGAAAATCCTCATAAGAATGCATGTCTTTTGTAACAATTCGCAGCATGAAATCGACAGCGCCAGTCACCACAGCGCATTGCACGACTTCGGGCATATTGGCGACAGCTTTTTCGAATTTCTCCATATTGGCACGATTGGGAAGGGCGAGTTTCACGGCAACAAAAACTTCGAAATCAAGGCCGAGCTTTTGACGGTCTAATATTGTGACCCGGTTTTTGATGATACCGATCTCTTCCATGCGTTTTATGCGTCGCCAGCAGGGCGAGGACGACAATCCGACTTTTTCGGAAATGTCTGCCACAGACAAGGCCGCATTTCCTTGTATCAAATGCAAAATTTTAGCATCGATACCATCAATAGATTCCGGCATGGAGGCTCCTCTTCAATTAGTATATATATCTATTTTTTGTGCCATAATAGAAAATATTTACCGACTCTTATATAATTTAGGAAATTTTTGCAACAATATTTATGATTTTTAAGGGTAATTTGGCCTATAATATAGGTAATGTGCGCCCGGTCTTTCTTTAAACCCGCAGGATAATATCCGCAAAGGCCAGTTTGCGGGTGTCCTGACGCCTAGAGGTACACCTAGAGGTATGCGAGCGGACACATAGAGAGGCAGTTATGCAACATCAGAATGTGACATTGGACGACAAATATAGATTTACCCAAGGTCAAGCCTTTATGACAGGGATACAGGCCCTTGTACGTTTACCTCTAGATCAAAAAAGACGGGATGTGAGTGCAGGGCTGAATACTGCCGGATATATTTCAGGATATCGCGGCTCTCCATTGGGGGCATATGATCAACAGCTCTCTTTGGCGCAGGACTTTCTGGATGCGCATGACGTCGTCTTTCATGAAGGTTTGAACGAAGATTTAGCGGCAACGGCGGTTTGGGGCGCGCAACAGACAGCCCTGTTTCCGGGCGCTAAATATGATGGGGTATTCGCGCTCTGGTATGGAAAGGCGCCGGGGGTTGATCGTTCGGGTGATGTATTTAAACATGCCAATTTTTCCGGGACGGCGCCTCGGGGTGGGGCCGTTGCGATTTTGGGGGATGATCCGACGTGCAAATCCTCGACGCTGCCAAGTCAGTCTGAGTACGCCATGATGGATTGTGAGATCCCTGTGCTAAATCCCGCGACTGTGCAGGAAGTTTTGGATTATGGGTTTTACGCCGTTGAAATGAGCCGTTTTGCAGGATGCTGGACGTCGCTGATTGCCTTGGCCGATACGATGGACGGCGGGGCGGTTGTGAATGTGGATATAGACCGATTAGACCTGAGAGTGCCGCAGATGCCCTCATTAACAGATGCACGTTTTATAAAACGAAAAGACGGGCGCTCGGAAAAAGAACTTGTCCACCGTGAACAACGCTTGCCGGCTGTGCTGGAATTTGTTCGAACCAATAAGCTAGACCGAGTAGTTCTGGGCGGCGTACGTCGCAAGATCGGTATTGTCACGACAGGCAGGGCGTCCCGGGATGTGTATGAAGCTATGGACAGTATAGGGTTGTCGCGTGACCGCGCGGAAAAGCTCGGTCTTTGTATTTTTAAAGTCGCGATGACATGGCCTTTAGAGCCGCGCCGGATTTCGGAATTCTGCGCCGGTCTGGAGGCTGTTTTAGTCGTTGAGCATAAACGCCCTCTGATCGAGGATCAGCTTAAAACCCTCCTTTATGATATGCCAAAATCCCGGCAACCCAAGATTTACGGCAAGCGCCAAGCCAAAGGCGAGGTCTTTCCCGATACTTATATTGTCCCTGTTCCTAAAATCGCCCGCGCCATATTTGATTTTTTCCCCAAAGGCGCACATGCAGCGCAGGCGAAGGCCTATTTTGAGACGATTGATAAAAGTGCGCAAAAATCTAAAGCCCGTCAAAAAGGAAATATCCGGTCTCCTTACTTCTGCTCCGGCTGCCCGCATAATACGTCAACCCGCTTACCGGAAGGTTCGCGCGCCTTGGCCGGAATTGGCTGTCATTTTCTAGCCAATATTCATAATCCGGATACGGATATGCATACACAAATGGGCGGGGAGGGTATTCCATGGGTCGGTATGTCGCCTTTCACAGAGGCGGGGCATGTATTTGCCAATCTGGGCGATGGTACCTATTCGCATTCCGGCTCTCTGGCCATTCGTGCCGCGGTCGCGGCCAAAGTTAATATGACCTATAAATTGCTTTATAATGATGCCGTAGCGATGACGGGCGGACAGACGCCGGAATTGTCCGGTCGAAGTGTCCCGCATATTGTTACGCAATTAAAGGCCGAAGCGGTTTCGAAAATCATAGTCGTGGCTGATGATCTGGACCGGTATAAAGGTGTAAATCTTGATACGGGGGTCGAGTTGGAACATCGCGACGATCTGATGGAGGTGCAAGAACGATTGCGTCAGACAAAAGGGGTTTCGGTTTTAATTTATGACCAGACTTGCGCTACGGAAAAGCGCCGCCGCCGCAAGCGTGGAACACTGCAAGCCGCGCCAGCGCGGGCCTTTATCAATAAAGCAGTGTGCGAAAATTGCGGGGATTGTTCTGTGCAGTCCTCCTGCTTGTCAATAGAACCGACGTGGACAGAAATGGGTCTAAAGCGCCTTGTCAATCAATCAACATGTAATCAGGACATGAGCTGTATTAAAGGGTTCTGTCCAAGTTTTGTCTCGGTTTACGGTGCAGATATAAAAGCCAAAACCAAACGCCTGCCGGAGTTCTCGTCGACGTCTTTACCCTTACCCGGGGTTCCTGAAATTGACGAGACCTATAATATTGTGGTCACGGGTATTGGCGGAGCCGGTGTCACAACAATATCAGCGCTCTTGGGCATGGCCGCACATATTGACGGACGTGCGGCAAATACGCTTGATTCGACGGGCATGGCACAAAAGGGCGGGGCTGTTACTTCCCATATACGGATAGCCCGCCAACCCGAAGATATTCGCTCAGGATCCGTGCCTCCAGCGTCGGCTGATATTATTTTGGGTGGAGATATTATTGTCACCCATGATGCGGACGTTATGGCTCTGTTTGGCGCACGTCGGACACAAATCGTCCTTAATACGGAAATAGTGCCGACGGCTGAATATCTCGGGTCACGGGATTTAGCCTTTTCCAAGGCGGCTATGTTGGAGGATATCACAAACTCGGCCCGGCATGTTGAGGCCCTCAACGCTCAAATACTCTCCGAACAACTTTTAGGCGACGCGATATTTGCCAATATGATTGTGTTGGGGGCTGCATGGCAAGGCGGGCATATTCCTGTAACCATGCGGGCTTTGACCCGGGCGATTAAACTTAACGGGACAAAGGTCGAGGCCAATATAGCGGCATTTGAAGCGGGGCGGCTTTGGGTGCATGACGCTGAGAGCTTAAAAGCGCGCCTGCCTAAAGACAGGATATTGCGAAATCCCCGGATTGCCCCGCTGGGTGATGTGATAGCCTATCGTGCATCCCATTTAACGGCCTACCAAAACGCGGCTTACGCCCGGCGATATACAGATAGAGTCGAAAATGTTCGGCGGGCGGAACAGGCGCTTGGCCTGTCAGATGCTGTTAGCGCAGACCTCACCCGCGAAGTGGCCATACAATATGCCCGGCTTCTGGCCTATAAGGACGAATATGAAGTTGCGCGCCTTTACACGGATGATGCCTTTGCAAAACATCTTAACGCCCAATTTGCCCAAGGCTTTAAAGTGAAGTTCAATCTTGCCCCGCCTATGCTGGGACGTCGGGATAAGGTCACAGGCCATTTGCGCAAACGCGAATTTGGCGGCTGGGTCATGCCTGTCTTTAGCTTCTTGGCCAAGATGAAGGGATTACGCGGTTCGGTCTTTGATCTCTTTGGCTATACCGAGGAACGCCGTATGGAACGGCGCTTGATCACCGATTTTGAAACCCGGCTGGAGAAGCTCTTGCGGGGACTAAGTGCGCAAAACCATGCAGAGGCGGTAAGAATTGTCGGGGCTGTGGATAATATTCGCGGATTTGGCCATGTCAAAGAAGCGGCAGTGCAAAAGGTCGAAGCCGAGGTGGATGCGATGATGGCGCGTTGGGAGGCGGCATAGCCCGTCTTTCATCATCCACCGGACCTGTCGCCCGACACGGAATACCGGACGTGAATCCGCTGCACCGTCCTACCGTTTACGTCTTCAATATATGGGGCTTGGCCAATATATATGTTTAAAAAGGTTTTCTGGAGGACCGGGGCTTGTGGCCGCGATCAGGCCCTCTGGCGAAAGGGGCGACTATATTATTTGATTTGGAAACCGCAAATATCAAAATCGGCATATGGTGCTGCATGGTTAAGGTGAGGACGATGTTTGAGGTAAAATGGCCGGAAACTAGACTTATCGCGTGTAGATTTTATGGGATGTGCTGATGAATTGAATTAACTTTGGCAGGAGAGCGTAATCTATCACATAAATACTTGTCCATTTGCCCGTTATCGCTTATACGGCGCGCGTAATGTGTGGTGGGGTAGCTCAGCTGGTTAGAGCGCAGGACTCATAATCCTGAGGTCGGGT
>CAZSKN010000060.1:0-7084 GCA_964607445.1 uncultured Caulobacterales bacterium | reverse complement strand
CTACCTGCCAAGGGATACCAATCTTGCCTCACTTGGGCGCGGCGATCTCGCAGAGGTTACGGCCAAGCTCAACGCGACGCCCCGAAAATGCCTCGGCTTCAAAACGCCGTCAGAGGTGCTCCGCGACGAGATCAGAAAAATCGTTTATCCTCTCAACGGAAAATAACGAAGGCTGTCGCACTTCACGTAGAATCCAGAGCGAACCCGGCGACCTTCGCTATACCCCACCCATCAACACATCGATCGCTCGTGTGATTTCGTCACCCTGCTCAATGGCGCTTCCTTTGCGCTGCAAGCTTGAGTGACGGACCGCACCGATGAGACGGGTTGCAAGAACGAGTTGGTCTTTTCCGATCCGGATCGAAGGATTAAGGTAGCGCACTGCCGGATAGTCGCGCAGGAGCGGGATAACGACAATCGCAGGATCAGGTGGCAGAAGTTCACTTTCGACCACGACCATGGCGACGTCGCGATGCACCGCGATGTCAAAGCGGTTTAATCGCTCCATGTCGTGCCCGCCGGACCTACCAGGATGTCTGCCAAGGGATGCCCATTGCGTTCATGCCATGCTGACTGAGCAGCGAAAGCTTCTGAGTTTTCTTCGAGCCAGTGACGTCGGCGCGCGTGCGTTACCGCCCGCTGGAGCGCTTCGTCCGCGATTGCCGAAACATTTACGCCTAACTCACGCGCAGCTTCCAGGGCTGCGGCGTCGAGCGTAACTGAGGTCTTACGTTTAGCATCCATGCCGATCTCCCATCATGTCACTATACCGCCTATTCATACCGCGATCAAGGAATACCAATCCATCAAAGTGAAAGCACCACTCCGATTTCGCGCGCCCGATAGGGGCGCGAGAGAAAGGAGCGCACAATGGCGAAGCACAGCAATGGACCGAGACGCGATATTGCGGCGGAGATAACGGCGAAGATTGTCGCCCGTATCGAGGGCGGGGATGAACTGCCCTGGCGCAGGCCGTGGCGGTGTAGTGCGCTGGCGCTGCGAAGCACGGGGGAACCATATAGGGGCATCAACACGCTGCTGCTCGGTCTCGAGACATTGGATCGTGGTTTCACATCGCCGTACTGGATGACTTATAAGCAGGCGAAGACCTTGGATGCACAGGTGCGAAAGGGCGAGGCCTCGACCCAGGTCGTCTATTACTGCACTGCCCGCAAGAAGGGTGCAGAAGCTGCTGCGCCTGACTCTGGAGAAGGTGATGACACCTACCGATTTCTCAAAGGGTTCCGGGTGTTCAATGTCTGCCAGATCGACGGTTTATCCGATGAGTTCTTTCCCGTCGAAGCGGATTTGGATACCGGAGCGCGGGCCATCGAACCACTCGACGCCCTGCTCCGCTCGATTGGCGTGCCGATCCGCGACGGTGGCAATCGTGCCGCGTATCGGGAGCTGACCGATGACATCATCATTCCCGACGTCTCCCGATTCGAAACGGCCGAACGCTACATCGCAGTCGGGGCACACGAGCTGATCCATTCGACGGGGATTGAGTCGCGGCTCGGGCGGTCCTGCTTTGCCGACTATCACACTGACCTGGCAATCCGTGCCGAGGAGGAACTGGTCGCCGAGTTGGGCAGCGCGTTTTTCTGCGCGCCGATGGGGATCACGCCGCATCATATCGATGATCATGCCGCCTATCTCAAGTCCTGGCTCAAACGTCTGAAGAACGACACACGGTTCATCTTCAAGGCGGCAGCGCAAGCGCAGCGGGCTTGTGACTGGCTCACGTCGAACGCCGATATGGCGCTTCTTAACGCGCATTCGGAAACTGCCGTCGCCGCGTGACGACGGCGATCAACGCAGGCTTGAGCGCCCGGGCTTTTGTCCGGGCGTTTTTTTGTTCTGCCGGGGCATTGGACGGTCTCGGAAGATTTCACGGAAATCACGCCCTGCCCTGATGATGCAACAGACGCGGTGCGCTATCGGACCGGGTTCTTCTGCGGCGACGGCACGGGATGCGGAAAAGGACGTCAGGTCGGCAGCATCATCCTCGACAACTGGCTGCAGGGACGCCGTAAGGCGCTCTGGGTCTCGAAATCCGAAACGCTGCTGCAGGATGCGATCCGGGACTGGACCGATCTGGGCGGCTCACCAACTGACATTCGATTGCTTGGAAAATGGAAGCCGGATGAAGTGATCGGCTTGTCTCAGGGTATCCTCTTCACCACCTATGCCACCTTGCGGTCTGTTTCTCAGCACGGCCGGTCCCGGCTCGAGCAGATCATCGAATGGCTCGGGACGGATTTTGACGGTGTGCTCGCCTTCGATGAGGCTCATGCCATGGGGAACGCTGCGGGGGGCGAAGGGTCGCGGGGACCGAACAAACCTTCCCTGCAAGGTATTGCCGGGTTGCGGTTGCAAACGGCGCTGCCAAGCGCCCGTGTACTTTATGTTTCCGCGACCGGGGCAACCACCGTGGAAAACCTTGCCTATGCGACGCGCCTCGGTCTTTGGGGCCAAGCCGCCGCCTATCCCTTCCCCTCGCGTGAGGGGTTTGTCTCGGCCATGCTGGCGGGTGGGACGGCGGCGATGGAGGTGGTTGCGCGGGATCTGAAAGCCCTGGGACTCTATCTCGCACGCAGTCTTTCCTTTGAGGGTGTCGAATACGAGATGCTCGACCATCCGCTGACACCGCGCCAGCGTGAGATCTACGACGCGTGGGCGGATGCATTCCAGATTATCCATACCAACCTTGCTGACGCATTGATTGCCACCAATGTTGACGATGTCGATGGCAAGAGCCAGAACGGCCAACGCAAATCTGCCGTGATGAGCCGGTTCGAGAGTCTGAAACAACGGTTCTTCAATCACATGCTGACCGGCATGATGACAGGGACCGTGATCGCGTCTATTCGGAAGGACCTTGAGGCCGGTATCAGCGCTGTCATTCAGATCATCACCACGGGTGAGGCTTTGTTGATGCGCCGTCTCGATGGATTGCCCGAAGACGAACGCGCCGATCTCAACCTCGATCTCACGCCGCGCGAATACGTCCTCGACTATCTCGAAAACGCCTTCCCTGTAGAGTTGCAGCGCGTGATTGATGACGGCGAGGGGGTAGTGACGACCGAAACAGTCTTGGACGAAATCACGGGCGCTCCGGTTCTCTCCCGAGAGGCCGAAGCGATGCGCGATGCCCTGATCTGTCAATTGGGTGCGCTCGATTCCGTCCCCACAGCCATCGACCAGATCCTTTGGGCGTTCGGTCCCGATGCCGTTGCCGAGATTACCGGACGAAAACAACGCCCGGTGTTCCGGGGGGACGGGGAGATGCGCAAGCTTGTCATCGAAGCGCGCCCTGCGTCCTCGAACGCAGCCGAGACCAAAGCCTTTATGGATGGGACCAAACGTATCCTGATCTTCTCCGAGGCGGGCGGCACCGGGCGCAGCTACCATGCCGCCCATACCGCGCTCAATCAGGACAGACGCCATCACTATCTGCTGGAGCCGGGATGGCGCGCGGATGGCGCGATCCAAGGTCTTGGACGCACGCATCGCTCCGCGCAGATGAGTGCCCCGCTCTACCGGGTTCCGGCCACCGACGTTCAGGGCCAAAAACGTTTCACGTCGACCATCGCACGGCGGCTCGACACGCTTGGGGCGTTGACCAAAGGCGAGCGGCAAACCGGCAGTCAGGGCCTCTTTCGGGCCGAGGACAATCTCGAAAGCCCGATTGCACGGTCTGCGTTGCGGGCGTTTCTGGCAGCGATCGCCATGGGTAATGCCGAATGCATCACCTACGCGCGCTTTGAAACGATTACCGGACTGTCGCTTTATACCAGCGACGGTGCGCTCCGGGACGATTTACCGCCGATGTCGCGGTTCCTGAACCGGGTGCTCGCGCTGCGTATTGATGATCAGAACGCGATCTTCGACGAATTGGGCGCACTGATTGCGGCTCGAACGGAGGCGGCACGCTCTGCTGGCACGCTCGATATCGGGATCGAGGAAATTCGTGCGCATAAACTCGACTTGCTGGACCGCACAGTGATCCGAACCTGCGAGATCACCGGAGCTGAGACCGTGCTCAACCACCTTCGGCGCACCGACCGTCTGACCTATGCCAGTGCAGCGGGCGTCCTCACCGGTCGCACGCAGACGAACCGTCTCTTCATTCATCGTACAACCGATGAACCGGTCATTCGCAAAGTGGCGCGCTCGATGATTTTGGACGACGGCACGACTGTGCCGCAATATCTCCTGCGTGCCCCCAAGGACGACAGGTACATCACGCGGTCGAGCTGGGATGATACCGACTGGATCGAGGCTGGCCCGGATGCGTTCGCGTGTCGCTGGGATCAGTTCGTTGCGGATTTACCGACAGTCTCGCACACCGATCTTTATCTTCTCACCGGGTTGCTGATTCCGATCTGGAAATACTTGCCCACGGGCGAACAGCGGATCTGGCGCGGCACGCCGGATGGGTCGCCTGCACTCCTTGGGCCTGCGCTGACCGAACAACAGGCCGCAGAACTGAAAGGTCGCCTTGCGCCGAGCGTCGTTGCTGATCCGGCTTCCGTTCTGACGGCGATCACAGCTGAATCGCGCCGTGTTGCGTAGGACCAGGGTGCAACGCTGAAACTGCGCCGGGTCGGGATGTCGGATCGTCTTGAAATCGAGAACGCGCCGCATGAATTGATCGGGCCGTTGAAAGCGCTGGGGTGTTTTACGGAGATCATTCAGTATCGCACGCGGGTCGTCGTTCCCTTCGGTGGGGATGCGCAGACGCTATCGATCCTCACGACCGTTCTGTCTGTGTTGCCGATCCTGTGTGAGGAGAACGTGGCGCAAGCCGCCTGAGACGTGTCATCGTAAATCTAGATTTTATGGGCGTCCGGTGAGATCGGGCGCTCTTTTTTTGTCCAAGACTGTAAATAGAAGCGCTTCTCAACCTTCCGCCGTCTTCGTCACGTCAGTTCAGGCGACGAATTGAGCGTCTGCTCCAGTGCCGCGATGCTCTCGATGACGGTATCGAAAGGAGGAGCGTCTCCAAAGATCATGCCTGACATGGCGCGGTAATCACGCCGCAGATCGTCGAGCATTGTGCCTTCCGGGCAGATCGAAAAGGTCGGCGCGATTGCGGTGGCCAGATCGAAATCAGGCCGATTAAAGAACATCCGGGCATGAGCTACGCAATCGGCCCCGAGTTCCCGGTTGCCGCACGCGCGCGCACCACTATCCGATGCAAGCAGTTGGTAGATGTCGTAATAGTGCCGCGAGACCCGTTGACCGTTACCCTTGAGTTCACCGCGGATATCGAACCAGCGTTTGAGCCCATGCAAGATAATGACCTTGTCCCAGAAGGTGCGCTCGGCATCTACGATGACGATGTTGCCAACAGTGAGGTCGATATCTGGGATATCATCTTCCAGATACGGTCGAACGATATGGAGCGCGTTGGGAACCAGTGCCGATTTGGCCCCTGACTCAATCTTCACCGCCTTCGAGATGTAAGCATCGGCGAGCGTTGCCGTCGGATAGCGCAGAAAGAGGGCCTGACTGTCTTCCGGATCTGGTTCGACTGTGAAACGCGCGGCATCGATGCCGTTGCGCTCTGCCGCTTCGATCACAATGTCTGTGAGATCTCTGAGACAAGGTCCGTTTATGTACGCTTCGCAAGCGGTCTTGATTGTTTCCAGCGCCCTGCGGCGCTGCTTGCCGCTCAACGCCTGCAATTCTTCGATGGTTGCAGGATGCCCCAGATCGTCCCGGAACACCGTCACGTCGATATCCTCAGAGAACCGCTGTATCAGGCCGAACCCTTTTGAAAGAGAGGTTCCGCCTTTGAATAGCAGCCGCGGCTTGTCGGGCAATCCGTTGAAGAGCGCGTCGAGTGTCCAGCAACCCCAAAAATCCTTTTCGGCATTCTGCGGCGTGGTTCCGAGGCGCTGTGCGGTCGTCGTGAAGAGCCCCAGTCGGGTCTGGTCATCTGAAGACAGGATTCTATCATAGGCGAGGTTCACGATGCGCCCGCCTTCTCGGTCAGGAGTGGACGCAGCAGTGTCTGCATCCACGCGGGCAGTGTCGAGAGACCCGATGTCAGATCGTCTCGAAGCCCTTTGCCTTTTTTGGGATCATTGAGAAGCGCGGTTAAACGGCGGATGAATACGCGATCATCCTCCGCCTGACCCATTGTATCTCGGAGCCAGTGCAAGGCTTGCACAACCCGCATGGCAGGTCGTCCGGCCCAAAAGAGTTTGCTGGCTGCTGTCGGTTTGAACACGATGTCCATATGGCCGAGCGCGATCGATTTTAGCCGTGCGTCGGCATGGACAACAATCTTGGCTGGAACGGCATATGTGAATCCCAGATCGTTCGCCGCTGTCAATCCATCGATCAGCACCCGGATTTGATCCCGCCTCGCAATGGCATCAATCACTTCCCCGGGATCCGGCGGGTTGTTCTTCTGCGTCAGGCTGTTGAGGATGGGTCTGTCATAAAGGCCGCGATCAACACGTCTCAGGATGCCAGCACCGGTTAAGCGCTGCAAAGCCTTGTCCACCGCACCCCGTGCGGCGAGATCAAGAAAGTCGCGCGGTGTCCAAACGCCTCGCGCTGCACCATCGTCGATGGCCGCCAGAATGTCGGATTTGAGAGTCTTTGAGAATCTGTTCATGTCCGAAACTTGTAGTGTCATTTAGGACAAAGAACAAGCGATTTGTCCGAAAAATGTGTACGAAAATCTGACGAATTCGGTAAAGAATTGAGGGGAATGGGCAAAAGTTGGTGGTTGATTTGATACGTTGAGGTTTTCGGAATCATACGAGGGCCATCATGGATGTACGGATCATTGTCGAAACGACGTTTGAACAGGTTGAAACGCAGCGGCGCGATGTGGGGCATATTTGCCGCCCGCTTGATGATGCTGGATCCGAGGATCTTGGTTTGCGCCTTAATGAAGCTAAAAGCTTGCTGAATCGGCTACAGGAAATGATTTTGCGGGATCAGATCGACGAGTTGCTGAGAGCGAAAAGAAACTGTAGCGACTGCGGAAAGCAGCGCGCGATCCACGACGATCGAGGCCGCAGTCTCGACACGCTGTATAGCCGGTTTCGGGTGAAAGCGC
>CAZSKN010000059.1:0-7852 GCA_964607445.1 uncultured Caulobacterales bacterium | reverse complement strand
GACTATGAGTATTATTCACCTCTGAGATAGTAACTTCTAGTTCTATATTTAATGGACCTGTTTCATCTCCTGACTGTAATAAAGCTAAATCTGCATCAATACTTCCTGCAACATTATCGTTATCAATAATCAATGCAGTAGCACTTGGCGTGTCCAGACCAAGAGCTGGGTCACTAGGAGAAGAAATAGTAGCTAATACGGTTTCATTATTTTCAAATAAAGTGTCATCAAATACTGGAACAGTTAAAATACCACTTGAGGCTCCATCGGCAATAGTAATAGTACTAGCTGTAAAATCAGAATACTCTGTTACTATTGTTGCATTACCACCACTTGGATCTACTGCTAAGGTAATCGGCGCTCCTGTATTATTAACGGTATCGATTGTAGCTGTATAAACTATTGAACTTGGTCCAGCTTCAGTTCCATTTGTTGTAGCGCTTAGAACAGTATTTACACTTCCTGCTAGATTATCATTATCTAAGATGTCAGCAGTTACAACTGTTGTTCCAAGAATCAAAGCAGGATCACTTGGAGCAGACATTGTAGCTATTACTGTCTCAGTATTTTCAAAAAGAGTATCATTAACTACCCCTATGTTTCTAGCTCCATTAATTGCTCCATCAGGGATTGTGATAGTAAAACCAGTAAAATTAGTATAATCAGCTCCAAGCGTAGCTGTTCCACCACTTGGATTAATTTGAACAGTAATTGGCCCATTAGTATTATTTCTTTCGCTTAGAGTTGCTCTTAAACGAATTGCTCTTGGTGCGCTCTCGTTTCCATCTCTTAGCACACTTAAATCTACACTTATTGAATTTGTAGTATTATCATTATCAGTAATATTTGCTGTAGCACTAGCAGTGTTAATATTTATAGCTGCATCACTAGCATTACTTATTGTAGCAATTGCAGTTTCAGTATTTTCAAAAAGAGCATCATCTGTAACCGAACTTGTGAAACTCACGCTATCTTGACCAACAGGAATACTTAAAGTAGCAGGGAAAGAAGCATAATCTGAGCCATTAGTAGCTAATCCGCTAGCTGCCAAGTTAAAGCTAATAGCATTTTGAGTGTTATTTATTTTAGCAATATTTACTTCGTAAGTTACACTAACAGGTCCAGTCTCATCACCATCTTGAGTTTTTATAATATCAGCATTAATACTTGCTACAGTATTATCGTTATCAATAATACTCGCTGTTGCATTAGCAGTTGTAACATTAAGAGCAGGGTCACTCTCATTACTAATAGTTGCAATAAGAGTTTCATTATTTTCAAAAAGTAAGTCATCAACTACTGGAACACTAATATCACCAAAATTTGCACCATCAGCTATAGTTACTAACAAGCCTGAAAAATCATCATAATCACTAAGCACAGTAGCTGTTCCACCTGTTGGGTTTATCTCTACTGTAATGTTTCCATGAGTATTATTTGTATTAGCTAAACTTACTCTATACACAATTGAAGTTGGCCCTGCCTCACTACCATTAGTCTCCACAGATAAGGTAGTTACAATATTTGTATTATCATCATCAGCAATATTAGCAGTAGCATTAGGAGTGTTTAGATTCACAGCAAGGTCACTAGGATTACTCAAAGTTCCAATCACTGTTTCAGTATTTTCAAAAAGTGTATCTTGAAGAACTGTTACAGTAGCACTACCAGTGCTTGCTCCATCAGGAATAGTAATTACAGTCCCACTAAAATCACTAAAATCACTTCCTAAAGTAGCACTTCCAGTAACTGCTGGGTTAAAATCAAATGTTATATCTGCTCTTGTATTATTAACTTTTTCTAATGTTGCAGTATAAACAATGCTAACTAAGCCATTTTCATCACCATTAGTAACAACTGACAAATCAACATTAACATCTGCTGCATTATTATCATTATCAATGATTGTTGCAGTTGCACTATTAGTGGAGATAAAAACTGCCGGGTCACTTGAAGCTGATATTACTGCAGTAAGATCTTCATTATTTTCAAATAGCGCATCATCTACCACAGCAACCGCTAAAGTCCCCTCACTTGCCCCGTTTGCTACAGTAATTATTGCTCCAGAAAAATTTGCATAATCATCAACTACAGTTGCTGTTCCAGAAATTGGATTAATTGTAAAATTAATTGCTGAGCCTGTATTATTAACCGTATCAAGAGTGACTTTCCAAACAATACTAGTTGTCCCATCTTCATCCCCATTAACATCAACAGATAAATCAGCTGAAATGCTATTTACTGGGTTATCATTATCAATAATACTTGCTGTAGCACTAGCAGTAACTATATTAATAGCTGGGTCACTTGTATTAGCAATGCTTGCTTCTACCGTTTCAGTATTCTCAAATAAAGCATCATCAACAACTGGCACTACAAATCTGCCAAATGAACTTCCAAAAGGAATACTTATTGTTCCAGCACTAAAGTCAGTATAATCAGCAGCTGCAGTAGCGCTTCCACCTGTTGGGTCGATTTGAAAAGTAACTGGGCCATTTACTGAATAGTTAGTCTGACTTAAACTCACAGTATACTCAAGCGCACTTGGTCCAGTTTCATTTCCAAGCCTACTAACACTTAAAGACGCATTAATACTGTTAGCTACATTATCATCATCTACAATATTAGCGTTTGCAACAGCTGTTACAACATTAACTGCAGGGTCTGACGGAGCACCTAAAGTAAAACTTAGAGTTTCATCATTTTCAAATACTGAATCATTTGTGACTTGCACTGTGAAAGTATCAAAATCACTTCCATTATTAATCACAAAAGAACTACTGTTTAGCGCTATAAAGTCAGAGCCAGAAGTCGCATTTCCACTTACAGTAAATGGTATTGTAATATTACCACCAGTATTATTTACTTGATCAATATCAACTCTATAAACAATACTAATAGAACCAGATTCAGCTCCATTTTGAGCAACAGAGATATTAGCATCTATTCCTGCTAGAGGATTATCATCATCATTTATATTAGCTGTAATAAAGCTATTACCTGTAGTTAAATTAATTGCTGGGTCAGAAGAATTACTGACCAATGCTCTTACAGTATGGGGGTTTTCAAAAAGCGTGTCATCTAACACAGGAACTGTAAAAGTTGCACTACTAGAACCAACTGGAATACTAACTGTAGAGCCTGCAAAATTTATATAATCAGCCCCGGCAGCTGCAGAACCTCCTGCTGGATTAATATCAAAAGTTATTGCAGAGCCTGTATTATTAACTTCAGAAATAGCTATTTGATAAATTATATCAACTGGTCCAGTTTCATCACCTTGTTGAATAACAGAAAGACTAAGTGGAATAGTCCCTGGAGTATTATCATTATCAAATATTGTTCCTGTTGCATTTGCACTACCTATTACAACTAAAGGAGTTGAAGAATTTGAAATACTAGCAATTAGAGTTTCATCATTTTCAAATAAAGTATCATCAATTATTGGAATAGAAATAGAACCCGTACTTTGTCCTACAGGCACAACAACTTGAGAGCCTGTAAAATCATTATAATCAACTCCTGCAATTGCAACCCCAGCTGTAGGGCTGATATCAAAAATTACAGCACTTCCAGTTGTATTAATATCTGAGAGTTTAACTTCGAAGACTAAATTAGTTCCAGCTTCATCCCCCTCTGTAATAAATGCTAGATTTGCAGTTATTGGAGTTGTAGGAGATTCATCATCAGCTATTTGCGCAGTAGCTGAGTTTGTAACAATATTAACATTTGGATTACTTACTGAACTAATTGTAGCACTAAGAGTTTCAGTACCTTCAGTATCTGGGTCATCTAAAATGACAACACTAAATGAGCCGAATGGTCTTCCATCTGGAATAGTAACTGTTGAGCCAGTAAAATCTGTGTAATCAGTACCAGCAGTAGCACTTCCTCCACTTGGATTTAAATTAAAAGTAATATCTGAGCCTGTTGAATTAGTACTATCTAGAGCAACTGTATAAAGAATTGAAACAGGACCATTCTCATCTCCATTTCTTGTCACAGACAAATTTGCCTCGACTGGGGAATCATCATCATCAATTGTCGCTGTAGCAATTGATGATGAAATATTAACTGCTGTATCACTTACAGAAATTAATTCAGAAATTACAGTTTCATTATTTTCAAAAAGATTATCGTCATTAACATTTACGATAAATGTTCCCGTATTAGAGCCATTTGGTATTACAACTGTAGCTGTTCCAAAAGATGTAAAATCGGAACCAGCAGTTGTGCTTCCTCCTGTATTTTGAAGTTGAAAGTTAATATTACCGCCAGTATTATTCACAGAATCAATAGTTGCTCTGTAAATTATATTTATAGGCCCAGACTCACTACCGTTGGTATCAACACTTAAGTTTGCATTTATTGTATTTGGATCATTATCATTATCTAAGATTGTTCCAGTTGCACGAGGGCCTGTTATTCTTACTGCAGGGTCAGACTGATTAAGGATTAAAGCACTTACACTTTCATTATTTTCAAACAATGAGTCATCTACTACTGTTACGTTAAAGTCTCCAGATGCAGAACCGTTTGGTATAGTAATAATTGAATTATTAAAATCTACATAATCAGCACCAACATTTGCACTTCCCCCAGTTCTTCTAAGTGTAAAAGTTATAGGTGCACCAGTATTATTAGCGTTAGCTAGGCTCACTCTAAATGTTAAATTTGTTGGCCCATCCTCATCTCCATTACTAGCAACAGAAAGCACAGCATCTACAGAAGCATTTACATTATCATTATCAACTATAGTAGCAGTAGTAGAAGCGGTTGCAATTGTAACAGCGGGGTCACTTGGAGAACTAATAGTAGTCGTTACTATTTCATTATTCTCAAATAGAGCATCATCTAGAACACTAACAGTTAAAATTGCAGAAGATGAACCGTTGGGAATAGAAATTGTACTAGCATTAAAGCTTGTAAAGTCCGCTCCATCTGTAGCACTACCACTTGCAGCTAAATTAAAAGTGATTGGAGAGCCTGTATTATTAGCCTTATCTATTGAAATCGTATAAACAATACTTCCCGGACCTGTTTCATCCGCTGCAGGGCTACCAATAATAGAAGCATTAATACTATTTGGAGCATTGTCATTATCAGTAATGTTTGCTGTTGCGCTAGCTGTTCCTATTAGGACTCCTGAATCACTAACATTAGAAATAGTAGCAATTAATGTTTCATTATTTTCAAAAAGAGTATCATCTCTTACATTAACTAATATCGTTGCTGAAGACTCTCCATCTGGAATTATCAAAGTGGTTCCAGCAAAAGTTGTATAATCTAGCAGAGCAGTTGATGTTCCACCATCTGGATTGATATCAAAAGTAATATCATTTCTAGTGCTGTTTGTATTAGCAAGAGTAACGGTATATTCGATTTGAGTAGGGCCAGTCTCAGCACCTTGCTGAGTTACAGCAATAGAGAGATCAACATTTGTATTATCATTATCTATTAAATTAGCTACAGCATTTGCTGTTAAAATTGAGACTGCTGAATCACTAGCGGAAGAAATACTTGCACCAAAATCTTCGTCATTTTCAAACAAAGCATCATCAATTACTGCAACAGCGAATGTTCCCCTATCACTTCCTACAGGAACGCTAATAGTAGAACCTGTAAAATCGGCATAATCATCTACTATAGTTGCAATACCTAGAAGAGGATTAACATTAAAACTAATTGCAGACTGAGTATTGTTAACTTTTGATAAAGTTACAGAAAAAACTGCTGATGTTGAACCAGCCTCATCTCCATTAGTTGTAACGCTTAAAGAAGCATCGACACTACCAGCAGCATTATCATTATCAGTGATTGTTGCTGTTGCACTAGAATTTAAAATACTTACCGCTGTAGTACTTAAATTACTAATTTCCGCAGTTACATTCTCAGTGTTTTCAAACAAACTATCATCAGTTACTGCAACTGAGATGTTCGCAGTGCTTGCGCCATCTGGAATGCTTAAGATAGATGAAGTAAAATCAGAATAGTCAGAACCTGCAGTGGCTGAGCCTCCAGCTGGATTTAAATCTACGGTAATTGCAGAACCAGTATTATTAGCACTACTTAGAGTTGCTTGATAAACAATTGCTACAGGGCCAGTTTCATTTCCATTTGTAAGTGTTGATAAAGAGATAGTGCCAGTTTCATTATCTATAATATTTGCAGTTGCACTACTAGTGTTAATGGTAACTAGAGCATTACTAGAGTTAGAAATTTCAACATCAAGTGTCTCTGTGCCTTCTAAAAGACTATCGTCTATAACTGCAACAGTTCTAACCCCCGTGCTAGAGCCTACTGCTATGCTAATTTGACCAAAGACTGCAGAGAAATCTAACCCTGAATCAGCACTTCCACCAATAGAGGTAATATCAAAAGTGATAGGACTACTTGTATTGTTAACCTTATCAAGAGTAGCTGTATAAACTATACTTACTGCACCTTGCTCATCTCCATTTGTAGTAGTTGATAAATTAACACTAGCAGTATCGTTATCAGCAATACTTGCAGAAGCTCTTGCAGTAGTAATATTAATTAAGGGAATTGATGGATTACTTATTTCAGCACTAACAGTCTCTAAACTCTCTAGCAACAAGTCATCTATAACACTAACTGTAAAATTTGCTGAGATTTGTCCATCAGGAATACTAACAGTAGCACCTGAGAAATCTGTGTAATCATCACCAGTAACAGCAGCACCCCCACTAGGGTTAATATCAAAGCTAATAGCGGCACCTGAATTATTTATAGTATTTAGAGAAACTACATAAGCTATACTTACAGGCCCTGCCTCATTTCCATTAAATAGAGTTGAGATACTAGCAGTAACATTTTCATTATCTGTAATATTTGCTGTTGCAACAGCTGTGCCTATTGCAACATTAGTATTACTTGGATTAGATATTGTAGCTTCAATAGTTTCAGTTGATTCGATTATAATGTCATCAACGATACCAACTATCTTTGTTCCTGTATTAGAACCTGGAGCAACAGAAACTTGTCCAGTAATTGGGGCATAATCATCAACAGAATCTGCTGTTCCACCACTAGAAACAATATCAAATGTAATAGGATTACTAGTTCCGTTTGTTTTATCTAGAGTTACAGTAAATTCAACATCAGCACTACCCTCAACACCATTAGCTGAAACAGATAAATTAGCAATTGCATTATCATTATCAGAAATATTCGCGGTTGCACTAGAGGTGTTAATTGTAATTGAAGCTGGAGGATTTGAAATTGTAGCTTCTACTGTTTCAGTTAACTCAAATAAAATATCATCAACTACATTTACCGTTAACTCTCCATAACTCTCTCCATTAGCAACTGAGATAGTGCTGCCAGAAAAATCTGTATAATCAGTACCTACTAGAGCTGTTCCACCAGTTGGATCAATATCAAAAGAAAGAGTAGAGCCAGAGGTATTAACTGAATCAAGAATAACTCTAAAAACGATACTCGTTGCTTCATCACCTTGAAGCTGCACAGAAAGATCAGCTGCTAAAACGCAAACTGGAAACAAGACCTGGAACAAGAGTAGATAAACTACATTTAATATAATTTTAGTCATATAAAAATTTAAAATTTACTGCTTACTGCGTTGGTACAACTAGGATGATAAAAATCCCGTAAAGGATTTTTTATTTTATATAACTTAAACTAAGAACTTCGGCTATGATTTTTCTGAGGTTGCAAGTTGTTAGACACTTTTCTTGAGGTTGCAATTTGTTAGACACTTAAGGTCTGAATTTGATAGGCACTTGGAAAAACACAAAAAAAGTTCCTGAAGCGTCTAAAATGTTGTGTCATGTGACTAGCATGTTTCGGGAAGTGTCTAAGAAGCTGTGGT
>CAZSKN010000058.1:0-8783 GCA_964607445.1 uncultured Caulobacterales bacterium | reverse complement strand
TTATACATATGGGTTTTCATCAGCGCGAACAAACAACCGTATGGGCACGCCCGGAAGGTCAAAATCATCTCGCAAGCCATTGATAAGATAACGCTTATAGCTTTCAGGTAAAGACGTCGCTCGTGAACATTTTAAAATGAATGTAGGGGGGCGTGTTTTGGTTTGACTGATATATTTAGGCTTTACACGACGCCCCTGCACAGCCGGTGGCGGATGACGTTGTATTTTTTCCATCAACCAATCATTTAACTCAGAGGTCTTTAATTTGGCACTCCAATCGACCTGTACGCGTTCGACAGCCGGCAGCAATCGATCTACGCTTTTACCCGTCAAACCTGAGAACATCACAACAGGTACACCACGAACTTGGGGTAGCAAGCGGGTTGTCTTTTCCCGGATATCCTGCGCAAGGGCTGACTTATTAGGGACGAGATCCCATTTCGTCACACCAATCACCAAGGCGCGCCCTTCCCGTATACATAAATCTGCGATCTGCAAATCCTGCTTGTCAAAAGGTTTCAGGGCATCCATCAGCAAAATAACGACCTGAGCAAATTTGATTGAGCGTAAACTATCCCCAACTGAAAGCTTTTCCAGCGTTTCATTGACCTTAGCTTTTTTGCGCATTCCCGCGGTATCGTGAAACTGTACGCGTCGCCCCTGCCACATATAATCAATAGTTATCGAATCCCGTGTAACACCGGCTTCCGGTCCTGTCAGCAAACGCTCCTGCCCTATCAGCGTATTAATCAATGTAGACTTACCGGCGTTTGGACGCCCCACAATTGCGATACGCACCGGAGACTCGGTCCTGTCGATGGGATCCTCTTCGACTTCAAGCTCAATACGCCGCAAGGATAATTCCAGTGCATCATCTAAATCGACAAATCCAATATTATGTTCAGACGAAACCTCAATCGGGTCTCCCATTCCCAAGCTATAGCCCTCTGTCACCCCCGTATCAGCGGCGCTACTTTCACATTTATTGGCGACGAGAATAAGAGGTTTACCTGATTTCCGCACAAATTGGGCAAAAATGCGATCCAGCGACGTCACGCCCGCACGCGCATCATAGACAAATAGGCAAATATCGCAGTCACGTACAGCCCCCTCCGTCTGGGCGCGCATACGCGCTTCCAAACTATCGCCCTTGGCATTCTCAAATCCGGCAGTGTCCATAAGGTGGAGTTTACGCCCCCGTAACCGCCCGGTTGTATCCCGTATATCACGCGTAACACCCGGCGTATCATTCACAATTGCAAGACGTTTACCGGCAAGCCGATTAAAGAGTGTAGACTTCCCGACATTCGGACGTCCTACAATCGCGACTTTCGGCAAGCGTTCTGTAGGCTCTACATTCGGCATTTCCAAGGTTTCGTCAGAACTTTCGTCCTCAACCCTATCGCTACTATCGGTATCAATGATCATAAAACCGCCTAGCGGAGCGCAATCAATTTAGCATTATCCGTTAAAACATAGATGGTTTCATTCGCGATAATCGGAGATACAAATACATCTCCACCTAATTTACCTTCCCGGGTGATCACACCATTATAGGGATTCATTTCTACAAAACTACCGCGTGAGCTTGTTAAAAACAAACGATCACCGGCTAGGATAGGCCCTGCCCAAGCAATACGTTTTTTACGTTTCTTTTGATTTTTATAGGCTGGCAATTGTTGTAACCAAATCACACTTCCGTCCAGTTTAGATACGCAAACAACTTGCCCGTCAGTTGTAACGGTATAAACAAAATCTCCAGCTACAAGCGGAAAGCCAATAGATCCCGCCGGCTGTGTCCAGATACGTTGCCCCGTTCGTAAATCAAACGCGCTTAACACACCGCTTTGTGCGGTTGCAATCACATACCCATCCGCAACAACAGGGCCAGAGGCAATATCATTTAACGTCGAGAGTGGCGTAAGACGCCCAACGGAGCTTAAAGCATCCTGCCATAAAACACCGCCATTTTGCACCCGTAAGGCCACAAGCTCTCCTGAGGCGAACGGTGAAATCACAACCTCCTCGACAATCGCAGGACTGGGCACGGTTAGCATGCGCGCACCTTCGACAATGGCTTGATAGGTCCACAGAACTTCGCCCGAATTGGCATCAAAGGCGAAAAGTTCATTATCATCTGAGATCGCAAAGGCACGACCATCTGCAACGGCAGGTGCAGAGTGCATAGGTGTGCGTGTACTTGTACGCCATACTTCTTCGCCTGTTCCCGCATCAAGTGCGACCATCACACCCAAACCTGAAGATGCATAAACCTTCCCATCTGCAAAGGCGACCCCGCCGCCCACAGACTCTTTATCCGTTCCACCGCGATCAAATATCGATAAAGGGTCACTCACACGCTCAACAATGCCAACTTGTCCTCGACGGGTCTTTCCTTTTAACTTAACCGATATTTTATGATCCCAGAACTTAGACCCCGTATTCGCATCATAGGCCGACACCCTGTTGTTTCCGTCCATGACATAAATACGCCCGTCGGCAATAACAGGCGGCGCTAAAACACGTCCCTTACGACTTGTTCCTTTACCGATGCCTTTAGACCAGACCTTAGTTAAAGGCCCACTCGCACCCGTATGCTGTAAAACGTGAGAAGAATTACCTCCGACTTGCGGCCAATCCGTATTTATATATGCGGGAGGAAGTACAATATCATTAGGGGTCAACGCCCCTGAAACTGTGAGTTTATCCTCTAGGTCGAGTATTGAAATCCGGTCTTCTTCGCCCGCCACATCTCCCTGACCATCATCAGAAGAATTGTTATCAAACGGATTAAGATTGCCCAATGTATCCCCAACATTACCAATCGTGGAACAGGCTGTGATGAAAAGACAGGATGAAATAATCACCGCGCGAACAAGTTTCAACTGCAAAGATTGGGACATCAGATTACTCATTTTCAGAACCTTTATCAGCGGACTCAAGGCTGGTCACAGACGCTGCACTCTCTTCCGGCATGGTTTTTTTATCATTTACCATAGAGTCGTCTAGCACAACAGTTTCCCGTAGGGCTGCATTGCGCGCGTCTACCTGCATCAAGCTTAAAGATTGTTCAGCGCGTTGCTGTATCGGCTCTGGCACCCCCGGTATTGTTGCCAAATATGAGAATTCTTGACGCGCAATTGCAACATCACCGGATTTCATAGCCGCAAAACCGCGTAATTCCCGCGCCAGAAATTCATACGGTTCATCATTTTGCGCAAGCGCTTCAACCCGTGAACTCACATCGTCAAATCGGCCTTCATTGGCTAAAATATAAGCCGCTTTAATTTGCGCCAATTGTTGATGCCGTGAGGTCGTAAAAACATCGGCAGCCCGGTCATAAAGACTAACTGCTTTGAGCACATTACCGCGCTCTTGCTCTAATCCAGCTGATCGTAATAAGGACAGTCCCGCATATCCTTCGGGTGCTTTTTCGGCAATTGCCAAAAATTGCCGTGAGGCTTTTTCCAAGTCTCCTGCTTGGGCTAAATTATTAGCCTCTACAAAGGCCGCCGAGGTAGCGCGCGCGTCTTTATCTGTGACGACTTTCCGCCACTCGATAAAGCCTGTCGCCATTACGATTGCGATAACCAAACCCAAAAGATAAGGTCCATACCGTCTGAGCAAGACATTATATTCATCTTTGCGAAGTTCTTCTTCGACTTCATTAATAAAATCGACCACACGGGGCCCCTATTCTACTTATGCGATTCCGCATTTAAATATGAGGGGGAACCTATCGTCCCGAGTCGCTTCGCGCAACAGCAAAGGGCATGACGAAACGGTAATAGATTGAATCAATATATCAGCAATTTATATGATACTAGCGTCAAATTTTATGAAAAACGGGATCAATCCAACCCCGAAATCCCCTGATAAACTCTTATAAATCAGCAAGGTGATCCAGTGGAAAGTCGAATACGGCCTCGGCACCAGCCCTTAAAGCTTGCAAGCGCGAATTCGCCTTTGGCATAATCGAAACGGCATGAAAATTAGCCAACTTCTGCATATTCTTAGCAAGCGGATCACCGGCCATTTCGCCTTGACATGCCGCCTTTATCAATAAAGCCCCGCCAATAACATCCCCACAAATATTGAGATAATCCATTGCTGCGCTTAACGCGTCTTTTTCTGTAGCATTGAGCATTATATCCGTAGCTGTTCGTAAGGACGTTAAACCTTCACTTAATGCCTGAGCCTGTATATCATATCCGGCCATATCTGCTGCCATAGTGTGAACCTCTGTAAGATCAGCAATCAGGGCCTGCATGGCGTTCCCTCCATCACGGCGTAATTTGCGCCCGACGAGGTCCATGGCCTGTATACCATTCGTGCCCTCATAAATCGGGGCGATACGGGCATCCCGGTAGTGCTGAGCAGCTCCGGTTTCCTCAACAAACCCCATACCACCATGAATTTGCACACCAGTTGACGCGGTTTCTACACCGCTGTCTGATCCATAAGATTTTGCAATCGGTGTCAGCAAAGCCTCCCGATCATGCGCTGCTTTGCGCATTTCATCATCGCCAGAAACAGCCGCCAAATCACTTGCGAATGCTGTAGCCATACAGATCGCCCGCGCCCCCATTAATTGCGCTTTCATATCAATCAGCATACGGCGGACATCCGGATGGCCGACAATGGGCTGGGTGCCAGACTTATCGATCACGCGCCCCTGTACCCGATCATGGGCATAAGACAACGCCGCCTGAAAGGCTCTTTCACCAATGGCAACCCCTTGAACGCCAACAAATAAACGCGCTTCATTCATCATTGTAAACATACATGCCAAGCCACGATTGGGCTGTCCAACCAACCAGGCTTTAGCACCATCAAACTCCATTACGCAGGTTGGGCTGCCATGTATCCCCAATTTGTGTTCCAGTCCGATTGGACGAAAATCATTGCGCGCGCCTAGACTTCCGTCCTCATCAACAAAATATTTCGGCGCGAGAAATAATGAAATCCCTTTTGAGCCTTCTGGTGCATCCGGCAAGCGGGCCAAAATCAAATGAATAATATTATCAGCACAATCATGATCGCCCCATGTAATATATATTTTCTGACCCGATATCGCATAGCTACCATCAGCATTCGGTGTTGCCTTGGTTCTTACCGGACCGAGGTCAGATCCGGCTTGTGGTTCGGTCAAGCACATTGCCCCGGACCATTCTCCCATAACCATTTTCTCTAAATATGTCTCTTGTAATTCCGGGCTCGCATGAGCGTGAAGAGCTTTTACCGCACTCGTCGTCAACATGGGACATAAACCAAAGGCCATATTAGATGCATAGATCATTTCATTTGCAGCTACACTAATGACTTGGGGCAAACCCATTCCGCCAATTTCTGCTGGTGCAGATAAAGCCTGCCATCCGGATTCGACAAAGGCGGCATAAGCGTCCTTAAAACCCGGGGAGGCGGTTACATTACCGTCTTTTATTTGTGCTGGATTTTGATCTCCGTCCCAATTAATCGGCGCTAAAACCTCCTCAGAAAATGAGGCGGACCCTGTGAGAATATCTGTAATAAGATCATGATTAACTTCACTATGTTCAGGCTTTGCCAAAATCATATCGATATCTACGGCATAGCGTAAAAGATAATGCATGGCTTTTACGGGGGCGATATATGTCATAATGGACTCCTTTCACATCATATGCCATGAATTGAGGCGTCCATGAAAGTAAATTTGGCGCGACATAATAAACCGCGACATAATAAACCACGGCTATAAAAACCTCCCAGTCGGGAGGCTTCAGTTTTAAAAATTTTGAGCTATTTTACCCTTTATTGCCCATAACTTTTCCAAGAATGAAGGTCAAAATCGTCCCACCGACGCCTCCAGACACGGCGCCGCCCAAAAGACTACTGACATTTAAGCCGGCTCCTGCCGTTGGATCTGCAAACATGCCACCAAGTCCCGGAATCATTGGCGCGAGTGCCGCAAGACCTGTCCCCCCGATGATACCCGTCAGGCTACGCCCCATCGTTCCCATCGACGAATTCATCATTTTACCAGCAATATTTCCGCCTGCGGCTCCACTTAATAAGCCCAAGCCTAAACTAACAATATCCATAATTTTCCCCTTTTTGGCAATTTATCTACCAAGGATTCAGGTTGAGTTTATTCTCAACCTGCGTAATTTTGACGCTATCATAACAACAAATCAAGTGATAACCTGCTTTTAAATACATCTATCAAGGACACGATCATGATTAAAACATGCATAAAACGGGTATCAATTACAGCTATTACAGCCTCATTTGCCCTCTCCGCTTGTGGTCAATCAGCGGATACAACAGTGCCTAAATCGCAACCTGCGGCGACTCAATCCAGCCCGCCAACTGCGACGTATAAAACCACTTCCCCGCCCTCAAATGTAGAAAAAACGGCGACGGCAACAGACCCCCTTATACGAGGTAAAAAGCTCTATAAGCGGTGTATAACGTGCCACACGCTTAATGAAGGCGGTAAACATAAAATTGGCCCCAATCTATGGATGATCAATGGTATGAAAGCGGGGAGTCAAGACGGCTTTGCCTATTCTACAGCTTTAAAAGATTCCGGAATTGTCTGGTCAGATGAAACTCTGGACGGTTTTTTGGAAAAACCATCCAGATATATCCCCAAAAACCGTATGACGTTTGTCGGGCTGAAAAAAGCCGAAGATCGAAAGGCTGTCATCCTATATCTCAACTCTCAAACTACGCCAAAGCTATAATCTGTAAAATCTCTAAATGCTCTTGGTATTATATTAAAATCCGATATTTAACATAATCTAGATGTTATAAGAAACCGATCGATATCAAGACTATCATTTACGGCGCCAGATAAACAGTTTACAGCCTAGTTCTAAAAGGGGTGCCAATAATTACGCATGACGGAAATAGACAAAATAGCAAGACGCGTGGATTGGGGAGATTATTCCGTCTTTTTAGCCATTGCCCAAACAGGGTCGGTTTCAAAAGCTGCAGAACAATTAGCCCGAACGCAACCCACAATTAGCAAACGGCTTGATAATCTCGAGGCGCGTCTTGGCGTTCCCCTGTTTCGACGCTCAACCAACGGCATGGAATTAACAACCATGGGACGCACAATCTTCGAGAAAGTCGTCTCTATTAATCGTAGTGTGAAAGATATTGAAAACCTATCGGCGCAATTTGACGATAATATTGGCGGCAATGTCACCCTTCATTGCATGGATATGCTCTCCACGCACTGCATTATCCCGCGTTTGGCCGACTTCCAACTCCAACACCCTGATATTCAACTCACTATATATAACCAAATTCAAGGCTATAACGAAAAAGATATGGCCCAAGATATATCAATTCAGGCGCATATGGAAAAACCTATGGATTTCCTAGCTTTTGAACTCGCATCTTTACATTTTATGCCCATGGTTACAGATGCCTATCATAAGCGGCATGGCATTCCCCGTAACGCAAATGATGCCGTTAACCACAATATCATGTATATACGACGATCAGGCTTAAAAAATGCAAAAGCCCAGCCCAAATCCGATGCTTTACGGGAATTGCTTGAACCCAATTTAAGTGCGGATAGCGGTGCGCTTATTTTACAAGCTGTATTACAAGGCGCTGGGATTTCAATGCTACCTACAATCCTAGCCGCACAATATCCGCAACTCAAAATATTAGACTATGACATAACGCATAGTTATAAATTCTGGCTTGTGCAAAATTCCTATCTCGCCCAACGTGGACGGGTAAAGATAACAAATGATTGGCTAATGAGTTTGTTTGACGCTAAAAAAATGCCCGGCTTTTCTTCACAATTTATTCATCCCAGCGAATTTTGTGATAATGAAATTATAGCCCCCCATTAAATTGGCAAGCAAAGCAAGACCAATAGGGTTATACCCTTTTGATTTAATCTTTGATTGCCGGAATATTAGAGTGCTATAGTCTCGCTTGAAATCAGGATGTAGATGTGCCGAACGCCAATAAACCCTATAAAAAACTTGCTTTTACGGCGAGTCAAAAGCCGGAAGCCAAGGCTGCCCGTCGCGCTCTTATCGAAAAATATGGCGATCATGATGCGGCCAATGCAGATGTTATTATCCCGTTAGGCGGTGACGGGTTTATGCTTGAAACTCTGCGCCGACATATGACGTTAGTGAAGCGCGGACTACCCGTCTATGGCATGAATAAAGGAACAATCGGTTTTCTGATGAACGAGTATAGCGATGTTGGGCTGTTAGATCGTTTACAAAAAGCTAAACTGGCAACTGTCCGCCCCTTACAAATGATCGCGCACGGCGCAGGCGGAACGTTTAAAGAACTCGCAATTAATGAAGTTGCCTTATTTCGACAAACCCGACAGGCCGCTCATATTAAAATTTCCGTTGATGGCAAACCTCGCCTTGAGCGCTTGATCTCGGACGGTGTAATGGTCGCTACGCCTGCCGGGTCTACCGCCTATAACCTATCAGCCCACGGGCCTGTTATACCCATGGGTTCAGATATTTTGGCCCTGACGCCTATAAGTGCATTTAGACCCAGACGCTGGCGCGGCGCGCTTATTAACGCCAAAGCTAAAATCATATTTGAAGTTATCGACCCGGATAAACGTCCCGTGAGCGCCACGGCCGATAGTCAAGAGATTAGAAACGTAACCCGTGTCGAGATATTTCAAGCCCCAAAAACCCGGTTAAACTTGTTATTTAACGCCGATCACGCCTTAGATGAAAAAATTCTACGCGAACAATTCTCAACCTATGGAACAGACATACACTAGCCCGAGTTCAAGAGTTCAA
>CAZSKN010000057.1:0-9065 GCA_964607445.1 uncultured Caulobacterales bacterium | reverse complement strand
CCAGATTGCGTTCAATGGCAATTTTAGTCTCAGGCAGACCCAAATGCTTAATCAGGCCTGCAACCGTTAAGGCCTTGGGCAAGTCCTGATAGCTCTCACCATTAATCACCAAATTCATTTCAACTCATACCTTAATGCATCCGTTTATGACGGATATTTCTGGGCTGCGTTAACACAAAAAAAAAGCCTTAGACAATGAGAAAAGCCATATATGCGCATTTCAGACCTATAGGTTCAAAAACTGATTTTAAAATTGGGATCAACTTGGCAGATAAAACCTCCTTATTGGCTCAAAAGGCTTTCCATGCTTAAAAAATATGTTATAGCTCGGCTTTTAAAATTATATAAAGGGGAAATAGAAGCCTATAACAGCATATATATTTATACCCTATGGGTGAAATATATTATAAATATAGAGGTCGACCCCCAAGACAAGCATTCCTAAAAAAAAAGAATTTCGATCAAGCCTTATACACCTATTTTAAGACAGAAGAGAAATGAATGGCGAGCACACCCAAAAGACCATCAAAAACGTCGAGTAAAAACACCAAACGCGGCACGAGTGAAACAAAACTGGTGCGAGAATTGGCAGAAATTCTTAAAGACACGGATCTATCTGAAATCGAGATAGAAAAAGGGTCTTTACGGATTAAAGTCGCGCGCAACCTCTCCACTATGGTAAGCGCCAGCACCACGCAAGCTGCGCCGATAACACAGCAAGTCGCTGCACCGGCTCCGGCTATGGCGGCCCCGCAAGCCGCGGCTCCAAGCGCACCCTCAAAGGCAAGCGATCATCCCGGAACGGTTAAAAGCCCAATGGTCGGGACAGCCTATATCCGTCCGAGTCCTGACGCAGCGCCATTTTTCAAAGTCGGAGACAGCGTCAAAAAAGGCGACACCATATTGCTTGTAGAGGCGATGAAGACATTTAACGCTATTACTGCCGACAAATCGGGTAAACTTGTAGAAATTTTAGTTGAGGATGCCCAACCTGTCGAATTTGGCGAACCTCTCTTTATTGTCGGTTAGTTATAACGCATGTTTAAAAAAGTTCTCATCGCAAACCGGGGTGAAATTGCACTGCGCATTCATCGCGCCTGTAAAGAAATGGGCATTTCTACCGTGGCCATACATTCCGAAGCGGATGCCAATGCTATGCATGTCAGGCTGGCTGACGAATCTGTCTGTATCGGCCCCGCGCCAGCAAGCGAAAGCTATCTAAACATCCCGGCTATCATTGCCGCCTGCGAAATCACAGATGCCGACGCCGTTCATCCCGGTTACGGATTTTTATCTGAAAATGCACGCTTTGCAGACATTGTCGAAGCGCACGGCATGACCTTTATTGGCCCAACAGCCCATCATATAAATATTATGGGCGACAAAATCATGGCCAAGCAAACCGTGGCCGATGCAGGCATTCCTGTTGTGCCCGGTTCTGACGGCGGGGTCGAAACTTTGGAAGAGGCCAGAAAAGTTGCCAAAAAAGTCGGCTTTCCCCTCCTCGTAAAAGCAGCAGCTGGCGGCGGGGGGCGCGGTATGCGTCTTGCCGAAACACCCGAGAAACTAGACGAGGCTCTTATGGCTGCCAGACAAGAAGCCCAAGCTGCTTTCGGTGATGGCTCCGTTTATCTCGAACGCTATCTGACAGGCCCGCGCCATATCGAAATCCAGATCATTGCCGATACACACGGTAATGTGGTTCATTTGGGTGAGCGAGATTGCTCCCTGCAACGTCGAAACCAGAAGGTTTTGGAAGAGGCACCCTCGCCTGCCCTAACGCCTAAAGAACGTAATAATATTGGTAAAATCGTTGCAAAGGCCATTAAGAAAATCGGCTATCGCGGTGCAGGCACCATCGAATTCCTATATGAGAAGGGCGAGTTTTTCTTCATCGAGATGAATACGCGTTTACAGGTCGAACATCCTGTTACCGAGGAAATCACGGGCATTGATCTCGTGCGCGAACAAATCAAAATCGCAAATGGAGACAAGCTCTCATTCACGCAAAAAGATGTGACGTTCAGAGGACACGCGATTGAGTGCCGTATTAATGCTGAGAATGCTAAAACCTTCCGTCCATCGCCCGGAAAGGTTATTGATTTTCACGCGCCGGGCGGCATGAATACGCGCCTCGATAGCGCCCTTTATGCGGGCTATACTGTCCCGCCGCATTATGACAGCCTGATCGGGAAACTTATCGTTTTTGGCCAAACCCGCGAAGGAGCGATTTTACGTCTGCGTCGCGCCCTCGGCGAAATGGTTATTTCCGGCATTGATACGACAATTCCTTTGTTCACTGAACTTGTTCAAAATGAAGATTTTCTACACGGAGATTACAATATTCACTGGCTAGAAAATTGGCTGGAAGATCAATAGACTCAGTACAAATTTCGTCAAAATATGACGTAGTCAAAGTCAAAATTTCACAAAAAATTACAAGACCTTCAGCCCCAAACGGCGTGAAATTTGGCAACGCACACTATAAAGACAGCCATTTCCCCTTAAATTACGGTAATATAGCGCTCTGTATGCTCACAATGTGTAACTTGCCTGCATAATCGACTTCACATCAGGTTAATATTGCATTTACTATATTAATTGTGACGGACGCGCTTCCGGGGAGTTACAAATATGTATAAAACTGCTAAAATTTTTAAACATTCCAAAAAACACGCATCCTTATTATTGGCGACGACAAGCTTGTTCCTTGCCAGTTGTGCTTCAACTGCAACGGGGTCTAAAAAATCAACACTTACCAGTTTAAGCAGCGGATCGACCCCCACACTAACAGCCACAGCTCCCGAAGGTACGGTTATGGCCGTTATTCGCTATCCAGCCGTTGTCCAAAACGAGGCAAAAGACGCCTATTACAAAGCCTTTGAAAGTGTCTCTATTGGTGGCAGTAATAAACGCAAAGGGGATGCCGCAGAAATAGAAAGCATTGCTGATAGCGTTATTGTTAAATCAAATTATTTCGCGCTCTCGCTTTATAAGGAAATGGCAGCCCGCCTGCCCGAGCACGGTGTTTTGCTCTCACCTCATGCTGTAAAACTGGATGCCAATGGCAAGCTCACATCTGAACCCATTACGCAAGCTGAAAAAATCCCGAGCGTCGTCAGTGTAGATTTCACAACTTACTCTTTCCCTGACTTAAAAGAAATGATGGGTCCAAAACCGCTTACATTTGGTGACCTTGTGACCCCGCTTGTCAGTGTAAAAACCGATCACCGCGCCGCAAGTGCCACGCAAGGCGTTCTCTTTGCCAGCACACCCTTAATACCTTATGCCGCCGGTACAGGACAGGACGAGATCAAGCAATCGCTTAGCACAATACAGCGCGGGCAATTTGATACCACTGCACCTGAACTTGATTTCATTTCTTATATCTCCAAAGATTCACGCTTAAATGTGCCGGCTAAAAAACTAACTGCGAGCCTAGATGAAAACGTTGTACTGGCTTACCCTGTAGAAAAAATAAAGCTCGACGGGGTTGCTCTGTCACAACTCAACGCGGCGACCGACGGGTCAGTTGATCCGCTTGAGCGTGTCTTTTCAGATGCCATGGCAGATAATGTTATTCGTATCATAAATGAAACCGATAGCCGCAAAGCCATAATGGCCCAAAAAGCCGCCGCAATCGCCGAATATGACCCCTCCCTTGCTGCCTTGACATTTGTCGGGTCTGACGCAGCGGATTATCAGGCACGCCTCAGATATGTTGACCGCCTCTTGGATGCAGAACGGAAATATATGTCCGTACAATCCTTGCGGATTTTTGACGGTGTCCATAACGGTGAAATGGGTGTTCAAATGCGCGATATGTTAGCCGCCGAATATGAGGTTATAGAAAAGCGACGCAAACTCGCCCGCCAACAAAATCAAGCCACAGCCTTTGCTATTTTGGGCGCAGTGGCAGCGGGTGCCGCGATTTCAAACGGAGGCGGATCATCTTCCTGTAATAATGCCCGTACACAGGAAGAGTTCAATGATTGCGTCCGTAGACGCCAAAGAACCAATATCGGCAATAACATCTTAACAAATCTGGCAATCCAAGGCGCAATCACCGCGGCAAGTGAAGCCATCGCCTTAAATAACCGCTCAGCTGCTCTCGGTCGTAATTACCTCTCATCTATCGTACCCGCTCTTGAGCAGCAGACCAATGTCACGGTTGATCTTCTCGATAGTAGTGAAACCATTACGGCCATTCGCTATGAAGATCTGAAATCAAAATTACAAAATCTCTATTCAACCCGCCAACGCTCACTTGATACAATCGCGACACGGTGCGGATTTGATCATAATGGCGGCGTATCGGGTACATGGATGGGCGAATGTAATGGGGGTAAGGCCAATGGGTCTGGTGTCGGTGTTGTGCAATCAAGCGACGGAACCTCTATTGAATATTACGGCTATGCCTCAAACGGACTGGCCAATGGGACGGGCTTGATGATAATCCACACAGCAGCTGGCAGCACGGCCTTAGAAGGTGGCTTCTCTAACGGGCTGGCCAATGGTCCGATGCGGGTCACTTCGCCCGGACAAAAAGACCAGTTCCGTAATTACACGGCTGGCCAAGATACAGGCAGCACATCTTCCACTCCGCCATCTGCTTTCCAGATCGCTTCCTACATCCCTTCAGTGACGAATTAATCCGTGCCTGCCTACCTCAAACCCACCATAAGCGGCCTGATTATCGGCCTAGCCTCATATCTATCTGGGCACGCCTATGCGCAGTCTGAAAGCAGCGCCCAGATCAGGCAATATGCAGAGGCTGAAACGGCATTAAATATTAGAAACGATAGGCTGGGCACGCTTCCCGACCCGGACTACTGCATTAATATCATGTCCGGTTTTCCGGCAGATGACCATGAAGCCCGCTATCAATTTTTCCGCCTCACCGAAGAAATGGCGCGCGATGCCACGCCCGAATTTCGTTTTACTCTATCGGAATACGGCGCAGAAAAAGTGCCCCCCAATACGCCCGTTCTCGAGGTGATAGAAGATATAGCCAATCCTGTTTTGCGTCAGGCAGCCCCGGAAATCACAATTTCCAACATGTCCTATGTAATTGACTTTGCCTCGATCTGCGAAACTTTTATCACAGGGCAAATTAACAGTCTTAAAGCCTTTGATCCGGCCTTATCTGAGGCCAATTTCAATGCCGTCATTACAGAAGATGCGCTTTTCTTGCGCCAGATATTATCTGATGCACTCTTCCGGCTAGGCGCAAATGAAGATGGTGTGCATAGATTTGTGACCATGCGCTATGCTGATTCCCTGATTATAACTCGAGACATTGCCGAGTTTTCAACATTCGAAGCCGAACTGGATGATCTTGAATCCCTCTATATGGAAGACCTGGACGGACGGTTGAAGCGCTCAAATGATCTTATAAATGAAGAGATGGACCGCGAAATTTTAGGGGATGCGCTCTCGCTGAATAGATCCCTCGAACAATCCGAGAGAGACAAACATAAGCAACGTCAACTCCAGACGCTCTTCCGGATTTTAAACGGCGGACTTTAATGCGGTCTAACCGGCGTAACATTTCTGTCTTTTCAATCTCCGCCCTTGATTTGTTTGCTGCCGCCCTCGGCGCTTTTATTCTGATCGTTCTCGTACTTTTTCCCTATTATAAAAAAGGCGGCACGGAGCAATCTTTTGAAGAGTTGGAAGAACTTGTGAAAAAACGGCGCCTCGTCGCCAGTTCCACCCAATCCGAGGTCAGCAAAATCCGCGCTATTCAATCTGAAATCCGACTGCTTAATAAAGAATATAGAACAATTGAATCCGAAATGTCGGACATCGAAAACAAGCTAAGAGAAGTCCAGAAGCAAACTTCTGAAATTGAAATCCCGGACCCGCCCCCTCTGCCCAGTAAAGCCCCAGATCCCGAACCAGAACCTGATCCCAAAGAACTCCCGCCTCGCAGTGTAAATCAAGGTGTGGAATTTTCTATTTTAGGCTTGGCCACAACAAAGAAAGAAGTTGTCTTGGTCGTTGACATGTCCGGTTCTATGAAAGCCCACACGCAAAATGTCGTTCAAGCCCTAAACGAAATTCTGGATGTGATGAAACCGGATAACCGCTTTGCTATTCTGGGTTATCGGGGCGGACCTAGCTATGATACTTTCCCGCGCGGCGGGCGATTAACAGCGGCTAATCCCGGCAATATCAACCAAGCCCGTAATTTTGTCTCAGGCCTCTCGCGCAAATTTGGCGGGGGCACGCCTACGCAATCGGCTATGGTGCGCGCACTTAATCTGCGTCCTGAATCCGTTATTTTATTATCGGACGGCGCCCCGGATGACGGCTCCCCCGGGGAGATTATCGCCAATATCACCAATCGCAATCGCGGGCGGGCAGAAATACACACCGTCGCAATTGGGGATTATACGAAAAACAAAGCCTTGACGATTTTCTTACAAGAACTCGCAAACCGCAATCGCGGGGATTTTGTCGGGAGAGCTCGATGAAACGCCGCCCGGCCCGCGATATTGAGGTTTTTTCCATGTCGGCTATCGACTTGTTTGCCGCAGCTATGGGGGCTTTTGCCCTGCTGGCGATTATTTTACTGCCCTATTATCAAAAGGAAATTCAGGAAAACACGCCCGATAATGCTATATCCGATTTACTCCGGGCCGCTGAAAATAGTCAGGTCGAGACAGTCGAAAAGAAAAAGGCACTTGAAGCCAAACGCTCGGCAGCCGCGCGTAATGTTTCTGATATTAAAAGCGAGGCCCAGAAATTACTCGACAAATTACGCGGCGCTGAAGCCGCCCTCTTAGAGAAAAAGGCCGCCGCCGCGCCCAAGGCTCTTCCCATACCCGATCCCATTGAAGACAAACCCGCACCTGCGCCTGAAAAAAACATTGTCTCTTTTCGGTTTTTGGGCCTCAAAACCATTCAGGATGACGTTGTTATCGCGCTTGATATGAACAAATGTATGGGCGGGCATGAAGAGTCGATAAAAAAGGCGACCTCCCGTATCATCAATTCCCTCCAAGACAATCATGCCCTTCGGATTATCGGGTTCCAGCAAACTGATAGCGGGGCAAAAACGCAAATCTGGCCTCGCACAGGCGGGTTAAAACGCATCACGGCCGCTTCGAAAAAAGAGGCGACAAATTATGCCGGCAATCTCACCCGCAGTTTTGGCGGCTCAGCCTCTATGCTGGATGCTTTTGGAAAAATGATCAACGGGCCTGGGGAAGCGATTTTCCTTGTCAGTGACGGCCTGCCCAATCCGCGCGCAAATAATAATCTTAGCCCGAGCAGGCTCGCGCGCGAAATCACGCGGCTTAATGGCGGACGAAAAGAAATCCATGCCGTGGTGGTCGGAAATTATTTCGACTATAACGGCACTGTCGAATTCATGGAAAGTCTGGCAGGGCAAAACAATGGACAATTCATGGCCTTGGCCTCCACACGCAATGGGGTTTGCGATTAAACCAAAGAAGGTTAGAGTAAGATATGAATAAACATTCCAGATTAGTCCGACGCCTCTTCGTCTTTTCCGTAGCGCTTATTGCGGCGATTGTCGTCATTGGCATTATTCGCTTTACGGCCTCGCCAGTTTTGCAAGAAATTTTACTAGACGCCGATTCACAATTTTGGCCCTTCACGGTTCAAAATGTCATGTGGGTGGCTTTATTTATTGGGTTCGGGGAATTGTTCATACGGTGGTCCGCCGCCAGTGATGAAGAAAGTCAGCTCAAGCGAGGCTATCTGCCTACAGATGATCGCAAACTAAATGAAGAAACGATAGATAAAATTCGTGAAGGTATCCTAGCACGAAAATATGGGCGTAATTCATTTTTACCCCGTATGATCCGACGAACATTGGACCAATTCAAAATATCTAGGCGGAGCGATCAAGCGATCTCCGTTTTAAATTCTTCGCTCGAACTTTACATGCACGAAATCGATTTACGCTATTCTATGCTGCGCTATCTGACATGGCTTATCCCCTCCCTTGGATTTATCGGAACCGTGATGGGCATTATGTTCGCGCTGCAATATGCAGGTGTGCCGATTAATGCTGAAAGCGAAGACTTTCTCTATCAAGTCACATCTCGCCTTGGCGTGGCTTTTACGACGACACTTCTTGCTTTGATTATGAGTGCCGTCCTCGTTTTACTCCAATCACTTGTCCAAGCCAAAGAAGAACGTGCCTTAAATGAAGCCGGTCAATATTGTCTGGATAATCTGATATTACGACTTGAAAATGACGCGAATATAGCTGCGCACGTGAAATAGGCTAAAAATGAAACGCGTAAAATCTTATAGTTATTACCTACTCAACCACACGGTAGTCCTACTGCTTGGCATAACCATTTTGTCATTATTGCTTATATTTGCAAATGAAAGGATTACGCTGGGAGCTTTCATTCCACCTATCATGGGTGCAGGATTAGCATTTGGGCAATTCATTCATCATGAAAACCGCAGCCCCGTATTTAGAGAAAAAATAATACTTACAACGCTGACTTTTCTGATTACGATTATAATCTCTGCTATAATATTTGCCATGAGTTTGTATATACCAAAACTCATACCCGTATTTATATCAACCTTTGCGGGAGAGGCATATATATATTCCCAAAAAACTTCGTTATCAACCTCCGTACTTCTACCAGTAAGCGCACTTATATTATTTGGATTTTTGTTCTTTGCCTTTTCGTTGAAAAACATAGAGCAATCTACGCAGGAAAAACCAAATCGAAAATCCAAGAAGACTTTTTTCGAAGAGGTGACAGGTGAAAACACGCAGGCGGATAAATCTGAAACCAGTGAAGAACTCCAAACCAATATAGCGACCGCTGCCTCTAAAGCCCCCAGCACGACGACTACAACAGACGTAACTCCAGATTCAGATGATGGCTGGAAGCCTGTAAATGATGCAATTCCGGCAACAGGGACATATGACATAGAGCGCGAAAGACCCCCCATATTTCGCTGGCTAGTTGGAGCGCTTTTGCTCTTGGCGATCCTCGCAGGTGCGATCTGGCTCGTCTCAAAAGTCGTTGTTCCGCGTGATCTGCCTAAACCTGAAGTCACCC
>CAZSKN010000056.1:0-9141 GCA_964607445.1 uncultured Caulobacterales bacterium | reverse complement strand
CGATAAAATATCGACCTAGCCAATGGCCGCAAACGAGCGCAAAGACGGAAAATGCCAAGGCAACCGGCATGAGCCACCTACCGAGCACTTCCTTCATCTTGGCCGTATTCTCCAGATTGGAAACTCCAAGGATGAAATTGTGTTGCTCCCTATCTATCCAAAGTCCCGCATACTCTGGTGCGAATATTTCTGTGATTGCAGTAAGCCCAAACCCTATGGCGAGGACAAAAAACACCATGGATAAGAACAAACCAACGGCAGCCAGTGCTCTATGGGATGCCAGTGAGATCAAAATTCCATTCGTTTTTACGACCCCGCCGTCTGTAAAAGCCTGCTGTAGTTTCAGTTCATCAATGAAGCCGCGTGCGCAAGATTGCGGTGAACCTAGCAATGAAATTGCTTCTTCAAGTCGATTTTCTTTGGCTCGATGAACCAAGTGAGCGTGGATTTCTTCTACGATCTCCTCGCGTTCTTCGTGTGACAATAGACGCAACATTCGCGACAAGCGAACCGTATAGTCATTTATGCGCTTGTGATTAGTCATTCGTATCTCCCGAGATTGACATCAGCTGGATTCTAAAGCCACTCCAGACCACTTTCATTTCTTTAAGAGCGGTTCTTCCCTTTGCCGTAATTGTATAGGTTTTTTGGCCGCGCCCACCGCCCTTTGGGGCTGCCCATTTGCCAGAAATCCGGCCTTCTCGCTCCAAGCGATTGAGGAGAGGGTAGATGGATCCATCCGACAGGCCGATCTCTGGATAGGAGGATAAAATGTCGAGAATGGCGGTCCCTGAAGCCGGTTGACGCTTTACGAGGGCAAGAACGGCAAGCTCTGCCGCGCCTTTTCGTAACTGTGATTTCCAGCTATCGATATTCATGATTTTCCTAAACGTGTTTTATATGAACCATATTCAATCTTATTGGCAGGTTTAGTCTGTCTATAGAGAATCAGAACAATCACAGTCCCGACAATCACGCTGCAAAGACCAATAACACTTCCTTCTAGTCCAGCAGTTCCCCCTGTAATGATGACCGGCCCAGTCAGGACAATCGGTGCCTCTCCATCTGAGAATTTTTGACCCGTTACGGCTAGGTTCAGTAATGCCTGGGCGAGGTTCCAGCCAATATGCAAACCAATTGGCAGCCATAAACTATTAGTGCGCAAGTAAGCGAGCGCCATTAAGATGCCGCCAAGGAAAAGGCTTAGCCCCATGATTATCGACGTGGGCAAGGCTTGCATGAAAACGCCCGCATGAAAAGCTGTGAAAATAAGTGAAGACACAACGATAGTGGTTTTAGTTGAGAATTTTCGTTTCAAGACGTTGATGAAATAACCGCGGAAAATTATCTCTTGAGCAATCGCATTCAACGATACGGTCGTGATGAGGGCGGCCAACATGCCGTTCCACACAAAGCGATATTGCGGGTTCCCAGATAAAACCCCCATCAGGTTCAGGCTCGTTAATATGAAAACGATCATACCTAGTCCGATGAGCAAACCCGCTAATGTGTGTTGAGCAAAGGTTCTGCGACGTAGCCCAAAATTATAATCCTGAATAGATTTAGAAGCAAAGCTCATAAGCCAAGCCGCCAGCAGTGCCGCCAAGATTGAGACCGCTTCAACAGGCCATTGCGTTGCGGGTGTGTCAGCAAGGTCTGGTAAGTGCCTTTCTACATAAGGATACCATAAAGCAAGGAATGGAAGTGCGATAAGGGTGAAGAGTACAAAGTACCCTAAAATCTGGAGCATTACTGTAAAGAAAGTTTTCATGGTTACTAACTCAAATCGAAGTCTTGTTTACACCATGTAATGCAAGGTAACTTGTATTGCAATATTTAATTTTTTATTGGTTTATGCATCCACATGCACCTGATCATATCATCCTAAGTTTCCTTACTTGAGCGTTTATGGCCTCTGCTCTAATGCCAAAAACCCGCTAAAGTCAAACCCATTGAATTGTTGACACATAAATGCAGAATTTGGGATTTGGCCTGTGTTTATGTCCCCATGGGTTCCAAATTCCGTAGAATCCGGACATGCCGCGCGGATTGAAAACAAGCCTTTGGAGACAGCCCACCAAGCTAACCCTAGCAGTGCGCAGGCCTTACCACTTTTACATATTTTTTGGTAACATTTTGCTGCTATTCAACATCTGCCTACATCGTCTTGTGATGCGCGGTGTCGACTTCACACCTTTTGGGCCATGAGATCATCTACAATCATGCTTTTTTGGCTCTCACCCAGTACCCATAAGTCAGAGCTAGTCGCGGTAACGACGGTTTTTAATCAACAAGCCATCGGAGGCCCAACCGCCTGACCAGTGACGAAATACGCCTCTTTGATCATCTGCCAACCCGACACGCTCATAAAACTCCCACATGTCCGGATGAAGGTTTTGTGAGGGTCGGGCCTGTCCATCCGTAAAGTGCATATAAGGTTTTTCAGACAGCGCATATGAGTTCCATTGCGCGAGCCCTGTCCGGTTTGTTTCAAGCGGGTTGGGATTGCCGGTTTTTATAAAGTTGACGAGATAGCTCGACATTGTCACAGCTAAGGCCTTATCGGCGTCATCTGCGTCCTTTTTTTGGTACCAATCAAAAAAATACTGGTAATCTGTGCAATGGGCGACACCACGCGTGACAGGCGTTCCGACCACCGGGTCATCGCCATTTGGGGCGCTATGGGCCATATAATATACATATGTAGGTGAAGTGACTTTGTGGGAATGTCGCGCCAAAGTCTGCACACTATACCCCGCAATACGGTCACGCGCTGCCGCGTAAATTGAGGCAACAGGATTATCAGACGGATATAATGCCAAAGCTCGCGAGCTTAGGTCTCCATATTTATCTTTAAGTACCTCTTCATAAGACGCGGAATTTGGCGGAATTTCGTCCACTAAGCCGGCTCTGGCAGATGTCGAAGCTTCATCGGCATTAAATCCAACCAGAACAGGTACGTCGTGGCGCGTACCGGACCTATGGGCATCTATTATAGAGCGCGGGAAGACCCACCCATCGATAACATCCCCTGCCCCGCTGGGGGGGTCGTAAATTTCAAGATCGGTTGTTTGAATATAAGCCTGTATTGTCTCTGCTGGAATATTTCTTAAAGTCGCAATCGAGTTTGCATTTAATTTTTTAGCGAATTCAAGGCCTAATGTTTCGGCCGAGGGTTGATCCAAAACAGCTTGTTTTAAATTATGCATTCGAGAAATTCCGGCATTGCTGCACATGGCCGCGGCGCGGTGAAAAAGACCTTTGGATAAAGGCGTCGCCAAAAGCGTCCCTGTCGCTGTTCCCCCCCCTGAAGGCCCGACTATCGTGACGGAGTCCGGATCTCCTCCAAATTTTGTGATATTAGATTGCACCCAGTTTAAAGCTTCAACCAAGTCCAATACACCATAATTCCCCGAGGCATTATGCGGGCTTTCAGCGGACAATTCCGGATGGGCCATAAAGCTAAATATGCCTAAACGATATTGGGGAACAACGACAACTATACCTTGGCGGTTATAGGCCGCGATATCGGCTCTCACCATGCTGGCCGACGCAACCGTGCGCCCCCCGGGATGTATTAAGAACAAGACAGGTAAAGGGTCTTTAGCGCGCCCGTCAAGGGCGTCTACGGGGGCATAGACATTAAGATATAAACAGTCTTCACTTTGAGGTATGGTTTTAAACACCTCACGCGAGGCCGCTACTAATTGCTGCATACAGGCAACAGGTTCACGCACGTTATCTAGGGGTCCTGACCAAGGCTCTACGGATTGGGGCGGTGCCCAACGCAAATCCCCGATTGGGGGCTGGGCAAAGGGAATATTTTTAAAGGTTACAACGTCCTGTTGCTCGGCGCCAAGCTCACCTTGGAGTGTCCCCAATGGCGTTGTTAAAAGCGTAGGATCAGCTTTTGTATTCGCGCAGCCCGTCAGTATGAATGCCAAAGGTAAGGCTAATAAAAAAATATGTTTTGCGGCTATTTTTTTAATTCTAAAAGTCATGACCCACCTTTAATTTTCAACCTATGCCTGTTCGAGGCATTCGCCCTGTGGCGGAAAATACATCAAAATCATATTGTGGCGCTTTTCTATCTTGGTTATCCCGCCGTGTTGCACACCCATAGGGTAATAGAGCAATTTTGACGGCGCAGGCTCCATGACATAGGTGCACTGATCTTCATTTTCATGCGCATGAACATCTGCACCGCCGCCAACATCAATGCAGGAGTGCAATATTTCAATATCGTCATTTATAAGCAAGCAGTGATTAAATGTATTCACGTGATGGGCTGGCACATAGGTCTTGGCTTGCGCTTTTTCAATGACCATAAATTGTTGATCCACCCATGTGCCCTGCTCTAGCTTTAGAGATTGTGCGTTGGTTTTTGGGTTTAAAATTTGAACCTCTAATATCTGGGCCTCGCTTTGACCGGCGCGCAACCGTGTTGCCGCGTCGACATTTTGCGGAATATAAACCAACCCATTTTCCGACAAAATATGTAATGCCGCCGGGTCATTGTCCCCTTTATCAATTATCACATTTCCATTTAACACAATATAAAATCGACTATATGACTTTTCACCTTTGGGAAGGTTTTTTAAAGCCTTGAGCTGTAATTGCCGAATGGCGATTTTATCATTTTCAAAAATCGGTTTTTGCGACACCCCATCTGAAAGTGGCGTGGCGTCTTCCGGGACATTGACTACGGATGATCCGGGTTTGTAATAAAAATCTTTTTTCATGTGATATTTGCAACCTTCGTTTATAGGAAAACACAATAGCAATTATGTGTATTTAATTGTGGAGTTTAGACTTTCAACTTTATATGCCTTCGTTTTTGCCAGTATTTTTTTACCGGCGAAGAGAACATGGCGAATATAATCATCGCAAACAATACCATTGCAATCGGTCGGTCAGATATAAATTGCCATTTAAATCCAGCCGTTAATTGCGAAACTTGTATCAAAGAGTCCTCGGCCATCCCGCCTAATAATAAACCGACAACTGTTGCCGCCACGGGATAATCATATTTGGTCATGACCCAGCCCAATATGGAACAGAAAATCAATGTCAGAGGACCGCTAATATCCGACGTCGTAATATAAGCACCATAGACCGCCAGAACAAAAACTCCGGGAACGAGATATTGAATGGGAACTTTAACCATCACCAAAATCATACGTAGCAATAAAAGTCCCACAATAATTAAAAGTAATCCTTGGATAATATTTGCGAAAATTAACGCATAAACCATATCCAGATGATCAGACACAAAACGCGGCCCAACAACCACACCATGCAGGGTGAACGCACTGAGCAATACAGCCGTACCTCCGCCGCCCGGAATGCCAAGGGCCAATAAGGTGCCGAGTGAACCACCTTCTGCACTGCTATTGGCAGAATCAGCCGCGACGACACCTTTAGGATTACCCTTACCAAAACTATCCGGATCATTATCCAGACGCTTTGCTTCGGCATATGAAATCAGGTTCGAGATTGCCGCACCGACACCCGGCAAGGCGCCAATACCAACACCTATGATAGAGCCGCGGATAAGGACGACCGGATAGAGAAAAGCCTGTTTCATACCGGACATGATACGTTTGATAGAGACGACACGGTCAGCTTCATCTTCGACGATGAACTTCTGGTTCATAATATCAAACAGACCGCTACACGCCAACAAGCCCATCAAAGCCGGTATGGGCGACACACCGTCTTGCAGCGTTTGAAATCCCATCGTGCCACGATAATACCCAAGTAAACTCGTCCCTATTGTACCTAGTAAAATACCGAAAAGCCCTGCCAAGAGGCCTTTGCGCACTGTTTCACCGCTAACACTTGCAATCATGGTCAGGCCCCAGAAGATTATCATTAAATTTTCTAAAGGCCCCAGTTTCAATACAACAGTGGCTAGAAACCCGATGACGAGTAAAAGTATTAAGTAGCTCCCAATCATGGCGGTCACAGATGACATAAGGGACAGGCCTAGGGCTTCATTATGACGCCCTTTCTTAGTCATTGGAAATCCGTCAAAGGCGGCTGCCACGGCACTGGACGAGCCCGGCAGTCCCATCAAAATACTTGGGATGGAACTCCCGAAACCCGACCCCGTAAACATAGCTGTCATAAACATTAACGCCGTGAAAAGATCCATATGGATCGTAATGGGCAGTAATAAGGCCAGAACCATAACGCCTGACAGCCCCGGAATCGCCCCGCCAACCAGACCCGCCATCAAACCCGGAATTATGACGAGCCAAGGTTTCCACGAACTGGTTAAAATTGAAAACGCGCCGTTTATTGAATCTACATCAAACATAAGATCACATGAACGCTGTGGGAATGGGGGCAAGCGATAATAATTTTATCAACCATGTCGCAAAGACAGAGAAAAGCGCGGAAAAAATCAATATGCGTCCAAACCTAAATTCTCCCTGTAACAACAAACTCAGAGCGATAAAAAGGAAACTTGCGATTTCAAACCCAAGGGGTGTTAAGACCAATATATAGACCACTAACAATACCATCATACCTGCATTGCGGATCGTTTCCGGTTGTAGAAAGTCTCGTAAAGTTTTTCCACTCTGTATATCATCATTATCTACGCTGTGCACACGAACTTCGAGCATTAAGGTGATAAGATATAAAATCGTAATCGCCGCCACACAGGGGGCAATTAGAATAATATTATAAATACTGTCAGAGACATTTTTGGCATCAAAAAAATACCAGATTGACGCGACTACCAACAGAGTTGCGAGTGAAATATGCCCCCAATCGGCTTGTAATCTCCATTTATATATCTGCACGATGCCAGTGTCCTTATCTACTAAATTTGTTTTCAAAACTCAGTTCTATTTATTATTTTAAGTTTATTCGTATTTTTTAAGCAAGTCATTATAGCCGACAAAGAGGTCATAGGCATTTAGTCTTTCTATGGTTGAGGCTTTTTCACCTTGCCAGTCAACACCGACAATTCGCTTCTTCATGTCTTGGATGAAAGCATTGCTTTTGGCGACTTTCTCAAATATTTTTTTGATTTTTTTATAGCGATCAGGATATTTCATTTGAAAGCCTTTGGGAGCAATGATGCTTTTCAATGAACTGGGTAAAAAAATGACCGACTTACCTTGATCTTCTAGCATTTGATTAACTGTTGGCACATTGATAACAGGCTTTAGGTCATCAGGCGCATAAACGGGCGTTTCCGGTTGGAACACGGCCAATGCGCGCGCAAAATCTTGAATAGAGGTATATCCCTCATGCGTCACAATGCCAAAATCAACTTGCCCGCCCGCAACAGCGGTGCGTAACTGGCTACCTGACGGGTAATAGATAATTCGAAGATTTTTGACGGGTATGTCCATGGCTTCGAGGGTCAGCAAAAGATTTACCTGACTGGCCGAACGCGGCAAAACACCAACTGACAATTTTAGAGGGTTCTCTCTGATATCTTCAAATAATGCCCTGACATCCTTATGGCTATGTTTATTGTTAAGCATCGGACCAGACATGCTGTTCCACTGGTTATTGATAATTGCAAAATCACTAAGATCGAAATTTACGTCTTTATTATCGATTGATAAAACCATGTAGGGTACAGGCGCAGAAATCAGAAATGTGTATCCATCATCAGGTTGACGCAGAAGGTAGTTGCCGGCTTTGATCGGGGTGCCTGATATTTTTTGCACAATAACGAGCCGGGCCAATTCTTTGGATAGGTGGGTGGCAAAGCCCCAGGTCATTTTATCAAAAATACCCCCGACATGGCTACCTGCCAAAATAGTTATAGGACGAGATGACCAATCTTTTAGGGCGTCTTCGGTTTTATTTTGCGCAAAACTAGCTGGTGTGACCAAGGCAAATATCAACATTAAAGCTAAAGCAAAAAGCGGGTGTCGCCACATAGGCGCGCAAGGCGTGCTCATTGGGCGAACCGGGTTTGATAGACCCAAGGACGCTTTGCTTTGTCTTGACGTTGAAAGGCTTTGATTTTTTCACGTTTCGTCAGGCTCAACGTGATCATATCCAACCCCTTTAATAAACTTTCCCGGCGCCATTCATCGACCTCAAAGGCGACAAAGGCCCCGTCAGGCAATGTTATTTTCTGTGATACAAGATCGACTGTGATCTCCCCGTCATAGATTTGCGCTGCGATCTGTTCGACTTTGTCTTTGGGTAGCACAATCGCTAATACACCTTGCTGGAAACAATTATCATAAAAAATATCGCCAAAGCTACTTCCGATCAAGCACCTAAAACCCAAATCTTTAAATGATTGCGCCGCCATTTCGCGCGAACTACCGCAGCCATAATTCTCTCCGGTCAACATAATCTTGGCACCGTCATTAGCCGGCTGATTAAGAAAGAAGTCCGGATTGGGAATACGCCTGTCTGTATCACCATCAATATAACGCAAGGCTGCAAAGGCGACATCGGCAATTGATTTATCCGTCGTTAAAGACTCGAGCGGCGCTATGATATCCGTGTCGACATCAGGTTCTAACATAGCGACAGCTTTGCTGGTGATCGTATCGAATTTTCTCATGAGACAGCTCGCATTTCAATTTTTGTTTCTAAAGAAGGATATTTCAGGCTTTCAATATCCGTGATTTTTCCGGCAATCGCAGCTGCGGCGGCCAATTGCGGACTGGCTAGGTGCGTCCTCGATAGCGGCCCCTGTCGTCCCATATAATTTCGGTTAGATGTGGAAACACAGCGCCAATTGGGAGGGACCTGATCACCATTAACCGCCAAACCCGATTCCATCTGACCGGGCGCTGAAGACACAAGATGATCCGGAATTGCATAAGTTAGCTCCGGGTTCGCTATTTCAAGACCTCTATCGTGCAAATCCTGTAATGAGAGAGGCCCGCTTAAATCATGGATAAAAGAACGGTCAATGTGGATTAATTGGTAGCCCCCTCCCAAATCCTCAACAACATGTTGCTGCCATATTTTATCAAAGAGACTTTTTGGCGCACTCATAATGACTAACTCTAACTGGCCTGTTAATCGATCTTGCCGTAAGAAACTGTCTCGGCATTCAAACAGGACGAATGTTTGACTCGATAACTCTTAGTGCACAAATCAATGCAAATCAATGTAAATCAATCTTTATTTCAAATTTCAATATAA
>CAZSKN010000055.1:0-9823 GCA_964607445.1 uncultured Caulobacterales bacterium | reverse complement strand
TCATGACAACACCTCCTCAAGTGCCGTGCCAAAGGCGGCTATATCTTCATCGCTCACCACCTCTGTCGCGCAAACGAGGAGCAAGTCTTCATGTTGCCCAGCGCTGATGCGCGAAAACGGCACGCCGCCTAACACGCCTTTATCCGCCATAGCCTCAACCACCTGCGCGGCGGGCTTATCCAGCTTGACTGTAAACTCATTAAAAAAGGTCTCGTTTAAAACCTCGGCGCCGTGAACACCATCGATCACATCGGCGAGGTCACAGGCGTTTTCATGATTAAGCGCCGCCATGCGTTTCAATCCCGCATCGCCCAGCAAGCTCATATGAATGGTGAACGCCAGACAGCACAGCCCGCTATTGGTACAGATATTACTGGTCGCTTTCTCGCGGCGAATATGTTGCTCGCGCGTGGACAGCGTCAGCACAAATCCGCGTTTCCCCTCAGCGTCTACGGTTTGTCCACAGACACGACCGGGCATTTGCCGGACGAGTTTCTGGCGGCAGGCAAAGAGGCCGACATGCGGCCCGCCAAAATTCAACCCCACACCAAGGCCTTGGCCTTCGCCGACAACAATATCCGCGCCCTGTTCGCCCGGAGACGTAATCGCGCCCAATGCCACAGGGTCGGTAAATACGGCAATCAATAAGGCTTTATGCGCGTGGGCTTTCTTGGCTATCGGAGCGAGATCAACAATTTCGCCAAACACATTCGGGCTTTGGACGACCACGCAGGCGGTGGCATCGGTAATCATATCGATAACAGAAGCGTCTGCCCCGATTTGCGGCGTGACCTCGGTAATATCAATATCCAACGTCGAGGCCAATGTCTGCGTCGCCGCAGAATAATGCGGGTGCAGGCCGGGCGCGAGAATAGCCTGTGTTTTGCGCGTCACACGCTTGGCCATAACCACGGCTTCAGCACACGCTGTCGAGCCATCATACATAGAGGCGTTAGAGACATCCATTCCTGTGAGCAATGCGACTTGGGTTTGAAACTCGAATAGCGCCTGCAAAGTGCCTTGGCTGATTTCGGGTTGATAGGGTGTATAGGCCGTCAAAAACTCAGAACGCTGTATCAGGTGATCCACAGTTGCAGGGATATGGTGCTTATAGGCTCCGGCCCCGCAGAAAAACGGCACAGATGAGGCCGAGACTGACTTATTCGAGAGCCGCGTCATATGGCGCTCGACCGCCTGCTCGCTTTGATGGAGCGGTAAATCAATCAACCCGTTTAAACGCGCCGCTTTGGGTACATCTTCAAATAAGGCATCAATATTCTCGACACCGATAACATCGAGCATTTGCGCACGATCATGGGTATTTAGAGGGAGGTAACGCATTTAATCTTCCTGTTTCATTTCATGCGCAACACGGCGCTCTTCATATTTATTTGATAGATCCAAGGCCGCAATGACACCTTGTTTGTCTGCATCCGACTTATTTTGGCTGAGTTTGCGGACATAGGTAATATCTTCAATTTCCAAGCTAAACCCAACAATCCCGCGCGATAGATTTGCAATATATTCTTCGGGCGCATCGGAAACTTGCCAAGGCAATTCACGGTGGGCTTCCATTTTATCCGTTAAGGCCACAAGATAGGGCATCATTGCCCCCACCTGTGTTTCCAGTGTAATCCTGCCTCTTATCTCAACCGCCATATAATTCCATGTCGGTACAGCTTTTCCATGTTCTGCCTTGGACGGGTAATTAGACGGGGACACATAGGCATCGGCGCCGTGAAATACAGCAACGGCTTTACATTCATTATATCTAGCGGCTTTCCAAAACGGGTTTGCGCGCGCGACATGCCCTAAAACGCTTTTCGCGTCAGAATCTATAACCAGCGGTACCAAGGCCGTCACAGGTCCGGCCTCTCCATTGACCGCGACCGTCGCAAATGGATGGGCGGCCATAAATGCTAAAGCTTCACCTTTATCGTCATAGTGAAAACTAGGCGTTGGGTGCATGGTTTATAAACCTTCGCAATATGTCTTATAGGCGGCTTCATCCATCAGGCTTTCCAACTCGTCCGCATTTGTGATTTTCATTTTTAAAAACCACCCTTTATCATCGGCAGATGCATTAACCGTCTCGGGCGCGTCTTCAAGAACACCGTTGACCTCTGTCACCTCGCCGCCCACAGGCGCATAAACTTCGGAGGCAGCTTTAACGGATTCAACGACTGCCGCTTCATCGCCCTTAGCCACCTCTTTGCCAATTTCTGGCAGTTCGACATAGACAACATCACCAAGTTGAGTGGCCGCATATGGCGAAATTCCAACGGTTCCGATATCACCGTCTACTTTGATCCATTCATGGTCTTCTGTGTATTTGACTGACATAAAGTCCTCCTATCCTCTAAAGTAATTATGGGGTGCAAATGGCATTTTCGTGACTTTTGCGGCGCGGGGCTTGCCACGTACCATAAGCTGTATGGGCGTGCCGGCCTTGGCAAATTTGCGCGCGACATAGCCCATAGCGATAGGGCCGCCCGCCGTGGGGCCAAAGCCACCGCTTGTAATCTCGCCAATGCTATGGCCGTCCATATCCTGTATTTCTGTATGTTCGCGCGCCGGTGCACGGCCTTCGGGTTGAATCCCGACAAGGCGTTTTGTCGATGTATCCGCAATATCTGCCGCGACGCGCTCGGCGCCCAGATAACCGGCCTTCGCGCTGCGACGATGCTTTTGAATAGACCAGAACAAGCCGGCCTCTATCGGCGATACGGATGTGTCAATATCATGACCATAGAGGCACAACCCGGCTTCAAGACGCAAGCTGTCACGCGCGCCAAGGCCAATCATTTCAACAGAGTCATGGGTCAAAAGCATATCGACTAAAATATCGACATCATCATGCTTAACCGAAATTTCATATCCGTCTTCACCCGTATAACCCGAACGGGAGACATGGCACCAAATCGTCGGGGTTAGCGGAATATCAATCGAGTTCATAAAGATGAGATCTTTGACGGCAGGATTAAAATCAGAAAGAACATCGGCAGCTTTCGGGCCTTGCAAGGCTATTAATGACAATGTGTCATCTGCGACATCGAGCGTGATGCCCTTGGGCAGATGTGCAGCGAGATGGGCAAAATCATCGGCCTTACACCCCGCGTTGACAACGAGGTAAAGCTTATGCTCATGTCCGGCAAAACCAAGGCGGGTTATCATTAAATCATCGAGAATGCCGCCTTCGGCGTTTAGAAATTGCGAATAACGTTGCTGCCCGGGCGCAAGGTCCTGAAGAGAGGCTGGCACCAGTGTTTCCAAGGCTTTGGCGGCGGTCTCGAACGTGCCGTCATCGGCAAAAATAAAACACTGCCCCATATGGGAGACATCAAACAATCCGGCGTTTTCGCGTGTGTGCAAATGCTCTTTCATTACGCCCAAAGGATATTGCACGGGCATGTCATATCCGGCAAAGGGCACCATTTTCGCCCCCAGAGCGATATGTTTGGCATGTAAGCGGGTTTTTAAAATTTCAGACATCGGCGCACTCTCGCTTTCGCGTTAAAGTGCCACCCGCTGTCTTCTTGGGCCTGAGAGATTCACATATAGGACTTATGACCGGCCTATAGCTTACTCCGTCGGCGGGGCTTTCAAACCATCTTGATGCACAAGATAAGCCCGCTTTCCAGCGTTTTGTCTGCCAAGCGGTCCTTGGGGCCTGAGAGTTTCCGGTGGCGGTTGCTCCTTCGGCGGTCTGTAATCACAATGCCATCACAAACGCTCTCCCGCTTGGAAGAGTGGGCCATGATATGACGGCATTCATAGAGAAAGTCAATTCCACATTTGCGTCTTCGAGATTTTCAGAGATGGATACGAAACATTAATCTCGCTCTGCTAACAGGTTCAGACCTCGCGGATACACACGGATTATAGGAATTATTATGTCAGATACGGAAACGCAAACCCTTACCGCCAGCGGGTCTGGAAAATCCCAAGAAGAAGTCGCTTTTGATTTACTCAATAAATTAAAAGGGCAAGGGGTTTGGGGTGAACGCAACAAAGATGCTATTTTGGATATGTATTCAGAATGTCTGGACGCGACAAAAGGTCTGCGGGCCTATCAAGGTCAAAATCGAATACAGACCCCTATTACATCCCCGCGCCCCCCGCAGTCGGCACCCGCTTCGCCGCAGTCACCCCGCGCCGCAGCGCGGGTCCCATCGGAACCCGCCACGCAACAGCCGGTGCAAATGCAACAACACGCCTTACAGCAAGCTTTCAAACCCGGCTAGTCGTACCCCGCCTGCTCAAAGGCAAAGGGTATTTTAAATATCCAAATTGCGCGCAACACGCTGGTATTTTGTATCGCATTTGCGTAAACACGGTGCGTCCAAAGCGCCATAAACCTAGCTCTGTATAACAGGAATACCCCAACAGATGTGAGAGTATATAATATGATCGAATTTACCGCCAGAGATCGGTTGAAATTACTGAGCGGGGCAAGCGCGCTCTTGCTATCGGCTTGCGGAGGCGGCAGTGGAAATTCCGCCCCGGCCGTCAGCACCAGCCCAGCATCAACTCCGCTACCCCCGCCAGCCCCGCCCGCCCCGCCAACCCCGACGCCACCACCACCCGCAGCGCCCATTGGCTTTGTCGACGGTCTTCTACGTGATAATTTCAGACCTAATTTCAAGATGGGAGTAGCGCTGTCCAGTTCGCAATCCGATGTTATGGATCCGTCGGCTGTATTGGCGCAGGCACAATTTAATTCCATTACACCTGAATTTGAACTCAAGGCCGATATCATCGCGCCGGAGGAAGGTGTATTTAACTTTGACGGGGCCGACCGCATTGTAGACTGGTCTTTGGAAAATGATATGGAAGTAAGAGGGCATACGCTTTTATGGCATGAGACGACACCGGCCTATTTCCTGCAAGGCACACGCGAGGATATACGCGCGCGACTAGAAACCTATATCACCACGGTTGTCGATCATTTCAAAGACCGTGTTAGCATATGGGATGTGGTCAATGAAGTCATCTCCGTCGATCTTTTTTCAGGTGACGCAGCTATTGGCCCGGACCGGCGTTCACCCTGGTTTGAAGCCGTAGGCAATGCGGATTATATTGACTGGGCCTTTCTGGCTGCGCGCGCAGCTGATCCGGCGGCCAAATTATTTTTAAATGATTTCGAAACAGAAAATCCACAAAAGCGCGCATGGATGATTGAAATCGTGCAACGCCTGATCAGTCGCGATATCCCCATTGACGGGGTTGGCCATCAATTTCATCTTAAACTGAACACGCCGGTTTCGGAAACTATGGCCGCGATTGACGCTGTGGACAATGAATTTGCCGGGTTAATCAATCATGTCACAGAGCTGGATACAACATTTTATCTAGACCCCGGTTCCTGTTACGAAACCCAAATGCAGTGCCAAGCCGATTTAGGATTAACCCCGCCGCCCGAAATGTTTACCAGCCAAGCCCAGCTTTTGCGGGATTTATTTAACGCTTTAATTTTAAAGCCCTCTGTGGAATCGGTAACGAGCTGGGGCGTACGTGACGGAGATAGCTGGCTCAATACAGCCCCCATAACCCGTATAAACCACCCTTTATTATTTGATCGGGACGGAGCGCCCAAACCCGCTTATTTTGCCATTACCGATGCCAATTTCAGACTCTAGCTTACATGCGGTCCGGGGCTTCTATGCCTAAAATATGCAATCCTTGCTCTAATTGACGTAATGTCATTTCAGCCAAGGCCAGCCGCGAGGCTTGCACACTCGCAAGCGTGCCCTCTATGAGAATTGGGCACTCTGTGTAAAAACGCGAAAAGCTCTGAGCGAGACGAAAGACATGATCACATAAAATATGGGGGGCATATTTTTCAGCCGTAGTCTGTAAGGCCCGGTCAAAACTATCTAGCGCTAAAACAAGCTGCTGTTCTGAGGGGTCCGACACAATAATGTCTCCGGCGGTCACACCTTTTTGTGCGGCGCGACGTAAAATAGATTTAATCCGGACTGTCGCATAAAGAAGATAAGGGCCGGTTTTACCTTCAAATGCGGTGAAGCGTTCTGGATCGAATACATAATTCGTTGTGCGTTGATTTTGCAAATCTGCAAATTTAAGCGCGGCCATACCCACCTTATGGGCAATATCATCTTGTTCATCTTGTGGAAAATCCGCCCCTATCCCCGCTTCACCAAGCCGGGCTTTTGCCGCGTCTTGCATCATGACCAGTAAATCTTCAAGCCGCAATACGCCGCCTTCGCGGGTTTTAAAAGGTTTCCCGTCCTTACCATTCATAGTGCCAAAGCCGAGATGCTGCATCTGTTCACGTTGATACCACTTGGCCTTAACCGCAGCCCGAAAGACCTGCTCGAAATGCAGGGCTTGGCGTTGATCGACAACATATAGGATCAAATCCGGATTATATGCGGTCTTCCGGTCAAGTAATGTGGCTAGATCCGTTGTATGGTATAGCACGGCTCCGCTTGACGCGAGTAACATCACCGGAGGGACATCTTGTTTTTGGGTTTCGTCGTCAACACGGATAATCAACGCCCCCCCGTCTTCTTCCGTAATAGCTAAAGCTTTCAAATCCGCGATCATGCCCGGTATCAAGGGATCGACTGCCGCTTCCCCTTTCCAGAGGTCAAAATCGACACCCAAATTGCCATAGCCCTGTTTTAACGCCTTAATCGAAACCGCAATAAAATGCTCTAACAAGGCCCGATAACCCGGACGCCCGGATTGCAATTCAGCCGTGGCAAGACGAGAGCGTTCCATACGTGCAGGGTCAGATTTCGCTTTTTGACTGGCGGCAGGATACAGACGCGCCAAATCCTCCATAGTGACAGGCGAAACCTCCGGATAAGCGTCGGTTTTACCGGCATCAAAATAAGGCAGATCCGGTTGTTCGTCAGACAATTCCGTAATCAAATGGCCCATTTGCAACCCCCAGTCACCGAGATGCACATCCCCGATCACCCGGTGTCCCCGAAACCGTAATAACCGTTTTAGACACTCGCCAATAACCGCAGACCGTAAATGTCCGACATGCATGGGTTTGGCGACATTTGCACCGCCATAATCAATAATAATGGTTTGAGGAGTTTGTATTTGTGCGCCGGTTTTCTCATCACGGGCCAGCGATTGCGCGCGATGTGTCAAAGCCTGTTGCGAGGGTCGAATATTGATGAAGCCGGGGCCGGCAATTTCGAGCTCTGCAATATCGGCATGATTTTTCACGCGGTCGATCACAGCCTGCGCGATCTCTCGCGGGTTGGCGGTCTCGCCGCGCTTTTTTAAAATACCTGCCGCCATCATGGCGCCGTTACATTGGAAAGGGGCTAAGTCGGGACGGTCAGACTCGCGTACGGCTCCCGCATTCGGGGGAAACCCCAAATTTTCAAAAGCCATGCGAAATACGGCATCCAGACGCAATAATATAGACGCCATAATTTACTGCGATTGTCCGGCAGACACACGGAACCGCTTGCCTTGGGCATTAAAATTTCTTTGTTCATCCGTGACAACAAAGCCCACGATAATTTCAAAATTTTCACCTGATGTCGTTTCTAATGCGCGCGGAATAGAAATTTTATCTATACGCTCCACAACCCGTATTCTGTCTTTTCCCGCCGGAAATTCTACCGGTAAAGGAAAGACTTCTTTATTAATCACGCCTATGTTTTTGCGGGTTACGGCGACAAAATATTCATACACGGCATTGGCTTGCTCAGACGCTGGGCCGCGGCCCAGAGAAAATTCCAACTCCAAATCCCCTTCGATCGGTTTGTCACCGTAATAACGGCATAAACTTCGCACTTTTTCTATTTCGCCGGTAAAGCGAACATTGGCAAACCGTTCCTCTCCATTGCCAAAATCCACAATGCGGGAGGCATCATATAAGGAAAAGGCGCGTGGGCATGGGCCCGGATTTTTTTCAGCCGCCGCACCGATTTGCAAGACCTCTTGCGTTGAACGACACCCTGTTAAAGCCAGACACGCCATAAAAAGCCCGCTTGAGAGACTGCGCGTGAAACGAGAAGATAAAGCCATAGCAAACATCCTGAGCATACATCCTGAATTTTGTCATATTATTCCCCAATTGAACAGCTTAACCTATAGTCCAATTGCGGTACATCTGTTAAGGGTCTTAACCAGTTCAAGGCTGGGCTGCAATGCCAGTATCGCCCTATGAGGAGAAATTAATGTCAAAGTCGACCCCAAATAGGCTCCAAACGGCATTCGCTGAAAAGACGGTTCTTCTGGCCGCCCCGCGCGGGTTTTGCGCTGGTGTTGACCGGGCCATACAAATTGTCGAACAATCGCTCGAAAAGTTTGGAGCACCGGTTTATGTCCGGCATGAGATTGTCCATAATCGACATGTTGTTAACCGACTTATCGGACTGGGCGCTATATTTGTCGACGAGCTTGATGATTGCCCGGACGACCGCCCCGTCGTGTTTTCAGCACATGGCGTGCCGAAATCTGTCCCACGCGCCGCGCAAGCGCGTGATCTCACCTTTCTGGATGCAACCTGTCCGCTTGTGTCCAAAGTCCATGTTGAAGCAGAAAAGCATTTTAGTAATGGGCACCATATTTTACTGATCGGTCATAAGGGCCACCCCGAAGTTATTGGCACAATGGGCCAATTAGACGAAGGGGCCATGACCCTGATTGAAACAGAGGACGACGCTCGTAACTTCACAACAGATACACCTCATAATCTGGCCTTGGTCACACAAACCACCTTATCGGTTGACGATACCAAAGCCATGATCGATATTTTGAAAGCGCGCTTTCCCAATATTGCCCTGCCCTATAAAGAAGATATTTGTTACGCGACAACAAATCGCCAAATGGCCGTCAAAGCTATCGCATCAAAATGCGATCTTCTCTTGATTATCGGCTCCGTCACATCATCAAATTCAAAACGCCTTGTAGAGGTCGGCGCCAAGGCGGGCGCCACAGATGCCATGTTGATTTCTAATGCTGAAAGTCTGGATTGGGACAAGATCAACCAGGCTCGTACTATAGGCCTGTCTGCGGGTGCCAGTGCGCCGGAATATTTGACTGATGGCGTTTTAGCAGCGCTAAAATCACGTTACAATTTGACCATCAAAGAGGTCGAAGTCACAAAGGAAGAAGTTATTTTCCGCTTACCGCGATTATTACGAGAAGCCTCTTAAATGAACCCGTCTTCGGCCGCCAAAAGCACAGAACTTGTTATCTATACGGACGGAGCCTGTTCAGGCAATCCAGGCCCCGGAGGCTGGGGCGCATTACTCATCTTTGGTGACACGGAAAAAGAGCTTTACGGCGGGGACGCCTCGACAACCAATAATCGCATGGAATTAATGGCCGCTATTAAAGCCTTACAGGCTATAAAGCCGGGTTATACGGCTGACTTGACCCTCTGGACCGACAGTACCTATGTGCTTAAAGGCATCACGGAATGGATACAGGGTTGGAAAGCAAGACATTGGAAGAAATCTGACAAAAAACCTGTGATAAATGTCGATCTCTGGCAAGAGCTTGATGCTTTGAATGCCAAGCTGAATGTAAACTGGAAATGGGTCAAAGGTCATGCGGGTGTAGAGGGGAACGAACGCGCAGATGCTCTGGCGCGCAAAGGTATTGCAACCCTCTCTGATCTATAATCGCCCTCTATAATCCCCCGATCAACTCTCTGTATATCATCACGCTCTTACGCTATACATTCAGGGGCGTGCTATCGGATTCATCTCTCATGAACGCGCCGCAAATGCAGCCCCTAATATAGGGGGCCGTATTTATTTCAACCCGGCGCACAATATGATAGCCTGTCTGAAAACACGCGCCTAAACCCTGAAGCGCC
>CAZSKN010000054.1:0-11008 GCA_964607445.1 uncultured Caulobacterales bacterium | reverse complement strand
GGTCTAAAACCGGATTTATGTGGGGCGGCGAGCTTTGCTATGCCTATGAAAAACAGCCCGGCCTTTACGGTTCGTGTCGCTCGCAAGGCATAGATATACCGCGAAAATGGATGGTCATTGCGACAGATAATAAGAGTCGTGCGCGCGAAGGCGTGCATATTGATCGCCGCCAAGCGCAAAAAATTGCGCTGCGGGCCTGCGGGTCCAATTGCGAGATCGTCAATGAAGGCCAAGCTATTTGCCACGCCTATGCCCGCTCACGCAAAGAAGGCTATTATATCGGTGTTGCAACAGGTGACAGCTATCGTCAAACACGGCGCGCGGCCAAAGAATATTGCGAAGGTTTCGCAGCCGTCAAAGGAACATGCAAGGCCCGTATCACAACCTGTCAGGAGTAGACAAGCTAGTCTTCAGCCTCATCCTTATAAATGAAGCTGGCCAGTATAAGCCCGATAACGCCAACACTAATCGCGCTATCTGCTACATTAAACACCCACTTAAACCCGATATCGGAAAAATTGATGAAATCCGTGACGGCACCAAAAAGGGCACGATCAATACCATTCCCGATGGCCCCGCCAATAATAAGGGCGATAGACAGTCGGTTCATCCAATCTTTGGATTTAGCCAAGACATAGATAAGCACGCCACACATAAGGGCCGCAAACACCGTCAATCCCCAACGCTTAATCGAGCTATCACCTTGTAAAAGCCCCCAACTTATCCCCTGATTGCACACGAGAGCCAAATCGACGATAGGGCTAAATTCATACGCCAAGCCTGGCATTGGATTAATTTCACAAATATTCATCGGGGCTTTGAAAAACTTAATCGCTTTATATTTTGTCCATTGATCAATTATGATGACGACCAAAGGGATCGCGAGACAATATATCCAGAACCCTTTAAATGGATTCATTTCGGACAACAGCTTACCCATTTGACACCTCTCCTTGGATAGCGTCCCAAACCTTGACAGCCGCAGCATCACGCGGGGTGATATCGGCACCGCCTTTAAAATATTTCCAAGAGCGTTCACATTTCGTCCAACCCGAGCGGTCTTTCAATGAAACGACAGAAACACGGTCAGATTTTTGGCTAAGTGTGCAATCACTAACAATCAAATAATCCGCCAGATTATCAACAGGATCACTTGCATCAGCGTAACGTTCTTGACGCGAGACTCCCAAAGCTGTCAGCGCCGCCACCAGCACAGGGCTAGCGGGGGCCGTTACAGACGCTTCGAGACTGGAGCGTATAAGTCCCTCTTTGCGCAGAGGTTCTGACGCTTCCGAAATCTGGGTTCGGAAATCACGAATATGTTTCATGCGTTCACTCAAGGAAATATCTGTCCAATTTTCCGGGCAATCGGAAAACAATTCCAAATGCACAGAGCCGTCCTCGCTCGGGAAACGGGCCTGCCAAACCTCTTCGCAGGTAAAACACATAATCGGGGCGAGCCACGTTGTCAGGCGTAAGAATATTTCATGCATAACTGTGCGACACGCCCGACGGCGGGTACCGTTTACCGGATCGCAATACAGCGCATCCTTACGAATATCGAAATAAAAGGCCGACAGATCCACAGTACAAAAATTAAACAATGTATTAAAAATACCTTTATGATCATGATCCAGAACGGCCTTGCCGTGCATTTCGGTTAACTCCGACAGACGGTGCAATACCCAACGCTCAAGCGCTGGCATATCAGCATAGTCCACGGCATCTTTTGCATCATAACCATCCAGTGCGCCGATCATGTAACGCAAAGTATTGCGTAGCTTACGGTAAGCATCGACATTAGTCTGAATAATCTCTTTACCTATTTTCAAATCCGTTGTCGTCTCTGAACTTGCAACCCAGATACGCAGAATTTCTGCGCCGTACTGCTTATTAATATCTTCAGGACTCATTGTATTGCCCAGAGATTTGGACATTTTCAGACCTTTTTCATCAACGACAAATCCGTCCGTTAACACCCCTTTATAAGGCGCTTCACCGTAAATAGCACAAGACTGCAAGAGCGAACTTTGGAACCACCCACGGTGTTGGTCAGAGCCTTCGAGGTAAAGGTCTGCGCGGTCAGGTAAGTCATCTCGCTGTTTCAAACAAAACGCGTGGGTACAACCGCTATCAAACCAGACATCAAGAATATCTGTGACCTTTGCCCACCCGTCATTATCATCAGGCATAAAGTCGTCCAAAGAGGTCTCAAACCACCCCTCCACGCCGCTGACCTCTACAGCCGCAATAATACGAGCGTTAATTTCGGCAGCGTCCTTACGGTCTGTATGCAATTCGCCCTTTGGCCCTACAATAAGCGTGATCGGAACACCCCAAGCCCGCTGACGCGAAATCAGCCAATCAGGCCTGTCACCAATCATGGCATTAATCCGGTTTCGGCCACGCTCTGGCCAAAATTTGGTCTTTTCAATCGCAGATAATGCCTTACCCCGTAAATCACCCTTGGACATGGAGATAAACCATTGCGGGGTCGCACGACGAATAACAGGCGCCTTAGACCGCCAGCTATGTGCGTCGCGCAGCATTAAAACACCGCGCGCCAAAAGATTACCACATTCGACAAGCGCTTTGAGAACTTCACCATTAGCCTTGCCGTCCTGCCCGCGTTTTTTACCCGAGGTACGGATGACATCAAGCCCTTGGAAGCGCTCGGGCATAACATCCGTATAACAACCGCCATCATCAAGCGTCATCGGAATTATAGAATCAATGCCAAGATTTTCGAGTTTTGTTTGATTTGAAATCCAGACCACATAGTCATCTTCGCCATGGCTCGGCGCTGTATGGACAAAGCCCGTCCCCGCCTCAGCCGTGACATGAGAGCCTTCAAGAAGCGGAACAGGAAAATCATATTTACCCTCGTTTTTCCCGTCAGCATTCTTCATCTGTTCCAGAGGGTGTTTTAAAATCATTTTCGACAAATGTTCATTTGGCACATCGCGCCGACGATTAAAGGATTTAATCAAACCGGCTTTTTTTATGGGTTCGATCAAGTCATCGGCAAAAATGAATCTATCACCTTTCTTTGACCACGGGTCAAACTCACTCTCTTCCATTTCCATGACTTCATATAAGCCATAAGAAATTTTGGATGCGTAGCTAACGGCTCTATTGGCTGGTATTGTCCAGGGTGTTGTCGTCCAAATAAGAACAGACGTTCCAATATAATCTTGATCAATATTAGGTTCGTTAGCCCCTTCTATGAGCCGATGAAAAGGAAACTTCACATAAATTTGTGTGGCTTTGCGGTCCGCATATTCGACTTCGGCTTCGGCCAGAGCCGTCTGCTCAACCGGCGACCACATCACTGGTTTCGAGCCACGATAAAGCTGACCTGTAGCGGCAATTTTCAAGAGTTCAGAACAGATGATAGCTTCTGATTCAGGCCGCATGGTCAAATAAGGGTTTTTCCAATCCCCGACAACGCCAAGGCGTTGAAATTCCGCGCTTTGAATATCGACCCAGTGCTGGGCATATTCCCGGCACCGTGCGCGAAATTCGCTCGGGGCGACATCGTCTTTAGAGCGCCCCTGACTACGAAATTCTTCTTCGACTTTCCATTCAATCGGCAAGCCATGACAATCCCAGCCGGGAACGTAATTCGCATCAAATCCTGCCATTTGATGCGAACGGTTGATAATATCCTTATGCGTCTTGTTTAAGGCGGTACCCATATGGATATGGCCATTAGCATAAGGGGGACCGTCATGCAGCGTATAGGGCTTACGGCCCTTTGAGTGTTCGCGTTGACGATCATAAAGCCCGATACGCGTCCAGCGTTCCAGCCATTGCGGCTCTCTTTTAGGCAGGCCCGCTCGCATAGGAAAATCTGTTTTCGGTAGGAATAGCGTCTCGCGGTAATCGCGTTTTGTCTCAGTCATAACTGTCTCTAATGTGTTTGAAAAAAGGGTCAAAAACTCCCGGCACACTTAATACAGGCGCACCGGGCCAATAATTCGCTGACCGGTTATGGATGGGATCAAATCAAACATAAGCGCGAGGTAACACAGCCCGTTTTAACCGTCCAGCTTTAAGGTTGCAAGAAACCACGCGTATAGGTTTAAAATCGGTATCGCTATTTTAACCAAACTTGATAATATCGACAAATATGTTCACAAGATATTATGCGCAAAAAGAAATATAACCACCCCACAATCTGGTTACTGTCGAGTATGGCCCTTAGCCTACTCGCAGCTATACCCGCACATGCGCAGCTTAGACCCATGGTCTATTCTGAAACAACGGTCACAAGAACTGTAGATGACGTATGGCAAGACTGGACGAGCGTGGACGGACTTGAATCGCATTTCGCGCCTAAAGCTGTGATCGATCTTCGTCCTGGCGGGGCATATGAAGTCTGGTTTTTACCTGATGCGCCCAAGGGGCAGCGCGGGGCCGAAGACGGTGTCATTCTCGGTCTACAAACAGATGCAAAGGACGGGACAAAAATGATACAGTTCACTTGGAAAATGCCGCCTTATATGCCCGAGATCAACACACATATGACCGTCGTGCAAATGTGGTTCATTCCCGAAACTGACAAAACCCGAATACGCCTGTTTCATACGGGGTTTGGTGACACACAGAACTGGCGCGAAGCCCGCGATTATTTTGCTACGACATGGCCGAAAGTGCTAAGTGATTATAAAATCCATACGAAAAATAAATAACGAAAATATCCATGTATAAATCTTTACGTTTAGTCCCTGCTCTTAGCGTCATATTCGCATTATACGCCTCACCTAGCGTATCGGCAAAAGAGACAACACGCGCCCAGAACGCACTGGCGGCGGGCTATAAAGCCATGTTCACCTGCTCTGCGACATTTAATGCCGGAAAAACAGTGCCACAGATCAAGGCGCAGGAACTCTCCAATATTTACAGTGACTATGGTGACGCCATCAATAATGTCGGCGAGCCGATTGTGAATGCGGCAGAAAAATATGTCAGTGTAAAATTTACAGAGACTATGCCGCCCCGTATCGCAGCGTGGCGCGAGCATCTGGGGTGTACGGCCCTTCCGCAAGGCGCAGATGTAGATTTCATCAAACACCTGCCAAGAGTGAAACTCCGCGCCCCTGCTTACGACCCGCAAGAAACGCCATGGCCCCATGGTGATACATTGCCTAATACACCCATGCCCGAAGGCATCAATGCAGAAGGTCTGGAGGGTTTGCTGGACGCAGTCTTTGACGGAAAATTCGAAGGCGAAACGTCCTCTGTAGTTATCTTGCAAAATGGGCGATTAGTGACAGAGCGCTATCGTGACGGTTTTGATTCACACACGTCGCAACGCACATGGTCTGTCGCCAAAAGCATTGGCGCCTCTATCATTGGCGCTGCTGTCAGCAAGGGATATATCAATGTCAAAGACCGCGCCGGGCTTGAGGCATGGTCACGCACGGGCGACCCTCGTGGCGCAATTACTTTGGAAAATCTACTGCATATGAATAGCGGGCTTGAAAGCGAGCCTGCGGGCAATCGTACGGATAATGTCTATTTTGGCGGCGGATTGATGGCACAATACGCGACCCAAAACCATCTTCAGGCCAAACCGGGACACCGCTGGCGCTATGCAAATAATGATACCATGCTCGCCATGCGGGCCTTACGCGAAGCCATAGATAATGACCGCCGCTATCACAGCTTTGCCTTTACGCATTTGCTACATAAAATCGGTATGTTTCATACATTTCCAGAAATGGATTGGGGCGGCGATTTTATCCTCTCAAGCCAAGTCTGGACAACAGCGCGAGATCTGGCCCGCCTCGGCCAGCTTTATCTCAATGACGGGATATGGCCACATCAGAACGGCAAAGGCGCCGACCGGATACTCCCCAAAGGCTGGGCGGATTATGTCGCCTCTCCTGCCAGCACACAGCCCCCGAACCGGTCGGGCGAGAACGCCTCAAAGCCGGGACGCGGATATGGCGCGCAATTCTGGCGTTATGAAAACTATCCCGGCGTACCCGAGGACACATATGCCGCTCTGGGTAATCGCGGACAATTTTTGATCATTGTGCCAAAACGAAATACTGTAATTGTCCGCCGCGGTTATGACTGGCGCGGGAATTATTTCAACGGGCCGGAATTTACGGCTAGCGTGCTTGCCCATTTGGATTAACCTCAAGGCAAGCCCAGCGATGAACCAAAGACGATTAACACTATTTGTTTAAGACGTATTTGACAGCTTTATGGGTATTAATCGCGAGAACGATATTTTTCTGATTCAGATAACATGTCACATTAAAACGCGGGCCGGCTGAAGGTTTGTTAGGAATGGCTTCGAAACTTATGACTCTATTTTGAAAGCCGCGTTCTTTTTTAAACCGCAAACGAAAGCCCTCCAGAACATCTGGGGATTGTGTGGTCATCGCTGCGCGGCAGGCGACAACATCACCTTGTGTCGCAGCAAGGGCAGCTGGTGCCATTAAAATGGTGCCGGCAAGACCAATAATTGTCAGTGTTTTTCTGTTTTCCATGGTAATCTCCTTTAATGTCAGTCCCAACCGGTACGGGCGGGGTATGACTGGAGATTGACGGATCAAAGCCGTAAAATCTTATCGATAGTAAAAAACTTTTTTAGATTTTGAAATCGACACCAGTTTTTTAAAATCAATCAGTCTGAGATAGAATCTGTTGTCGAAATTGAGTCGGGGTCTTACCCACGACGTCCCGAAAAGCGCGATTAAACGGCGCCAGTGAATTATAACCATGATCGAGCGCAATCGTCAGCACTGGAATGCGACTATTAGACGGCTCTGCAAAAGCCTTTTTTATCGCGTCAATTCTATATGTATTCAAGAATGTGGAAAAATTCCGGTAATTCAGCCCACTATTAATCAAACTGCGCAATCGATGTTCGGGAGTCTCTAACCTGTCTGCCAATAGCCGAATGGTCAATCCCGGCTCTTTATAAATATGATCTGTTTCCATGGCATAAATCAAGGCCTCTAGTAATGTTTTATCACGCGGATCAATTTTAGGTTTTTTTTGCGGATTCTGCTTTGGCGGTTCGAAAATAAGTTTTTCCGGATGCATATTTGTGAGCCAAACCACACCCCATAAGGCCATAGGAAATATAATTATACAGCGCAAAGTTTGTAAAAATACGCTGTGATTTGCAGACAGTAGATTTTCAGCCATGACAGCACTCAATGTTGTCACAGCCAGAGCCAAAACAAAAAACAAGCGGAATTGACGTCGAGGTTCAATTAAATCATCCGCCCGCCCCCTTAGGGCAATATACATTAAATGGCCCATGATACCGAACGTCATTATATCGAGCCCGTAATTTAAGAAAGGGTTGAAATAATCTACGCCGCGTAATTCCATAATCCTTGAAGGAACCAAGATCACGTAATTCAAAGCAAAGACGACCCAGTGCCACCACTTTAAACGGAAATCATCCTGAAACATGACCAGTCCCAACCACCAAATAAAGACAATGTTGCCGACATCGACAAAACGAAAAAAGGCATGAAGCGGGCGCGGGAGTTGCAGGTCGGGTGGAACGGTCGTGAGTAACATCGCCGCAACGGTAAAGGTGGTTAGAAATACATATATTGCAAGCTTGGTCTCTCGTCCATCTCGCAAAGATAAAAAGGCTATCAAAAACAACAAGGTGACAGACCCATAACGTAAAAGCACATCAAGAATGAACATTGTGATCCCCTTGAGAACAATATGACATAAAGCTAGCAAAGCTTCCCAATAATTGCTGATCGATTTCAAAAAACTCTGATTGATTTCAAAATAGATCGAACTTTTTCAACATCAACGCGATTTCGAGACATTTATTTGCCAATATCCAATGGTCTGCTTGGCCTCGATTAGCGATTTGAGCCGCTTCCCCACGGTCTTGCAGACGCTACATTAAAGATCAAAATGGGTGTTACAATTTTAAGAGTTTTAACCCATCACCCCAAGCGCGCATCCGGTCTTAAATTCAAATCGCCTTATGCCCAATCACCGTGAGCCGCTTGCCACAAAGTCAGTAATGACAAAGCCGCCGTATCTGCACGTAAAATACGCGGGCCCAGAGAGACAGGTTTTACAAAGTCTTGAGCGCGCAACATATCACGTTCACGCATAGAAAATCCGCCTTCCGGCCCAACCAACAAGACCGCGGGACCGTCCAGTTCCGCAATAATATTGCGCGCAGGTGCCGCCCCCCCGGCCTCATCAGCAAATATAACGGTTCGGGTGCCCGCGCGCGCCAGTGTCTCGACCACAGTTCGAATACCTTTAACGGGCACATGAATTTGCGGCACATCCAAGCGCTCTGTTTGCTCCGCCGCTTCGATGGCCTGTAATCGGGCTTTCTCGTGATTAAAGCGCGAATACTGCGTATGCTCTGTTAATACAGGCTGTAGGACAGACACACCTAACTCAGTGGCTTTTTCAATGATAAAGGCCGTACGATGTTTACGTATAGGTGCAAAAATTAGCTCTATATCCGGCCCACGGATTTGGGAGCGTAAAAATTTGACGCATCTTAACTGCGCAGACTTACGGGTCAAACTTATAATATCGGCCTGCCATTCTCCATCGCGCCCATTGAACACGCGTAGGCTTTCACCCGTAGTTTTGCGCAAAACAGAGGCCAGATAGTGCAATTGGGCCTTGGGCAGGACAAACTCGGCCTGTTCTGACAAATCTGCGTCAACATATAATCGGGTTAAAGTATAATTTTCTCGCATATCGCTTTCATAGCCTTAAATATCGCGCTAATCACCCCCTATGTCAGATGTCGTGCAAGATGCCAAAAATACGCATTGGGTCTACCGAATGCCCAGAGCTTGGCGACCTTTTTTGCAGCTCTCACGTCTTGACCGCCCTATCGGTTATTGGTTGTTGACATTGCCCGGTTGGATAGGGCTGGCTTTTGCTAGCCTCAAATACGGCATTGCACAGACAGACTTTAAATGGGCCGCCCTCATATTTATCGGGGCTATCGCCATGCGAGGTGCGGGTTGCACCTATAATGATATAATCGACCAAGACCTTGACCTGAAAGTCAGTCGCACCGCGCTTCGGCCTATTCCAGCCAAAACCGTCACAACGCGGCAAGCGTGGATTTGGCTATTCGTGCAATGTTGTATCGGGCTTATCGTCTTGCTCTGCTTGCCGCGCCTTTCGCAAATCATCTCGCTTTGTTCTATCCCTCTTGTTGCGGCCTACCCTTTTATGAAACGGATAACTTGGTGGCCACAACTCTGGCTTGGATTGACATTTAATTGGGCTGTGCTGGTCGCTTATGCGGCTAAAACCGGGACGGTTTCATTACCTCTTTTTATCTTATACGGCGGACTTATGTTTTGGACTATAGGTTATGATACTATTTATGCCTGCCAAGATATTGAAGATGATGCCCTTATCGGAGTAAAAAGCACTGCGCGGCGCTTTGGTAAACATGTTAAATCAGGCGTTGGACTTAGTTATCTCGCTATGTTGGCCTTAATTTTTTGGGCCACCGGCCTAGAAGTTATCAATCTGGCTAAATCCAGATATCAAGACGGGAATTGGGATTATTTTTTCCACGCCTTTGCCGCGACACACCTTTTATGGCCGACACTCCTTTTTCTTGGCATAATGGGGGTAAAACTGTTCTGGATTACACGTATATTAAAGCCGACAGGCGAAAATGCCCTAATGCTATTTAAGGCTAATCAATGGAGTGCTTATCTCCTGATCGCAGCGCTTGTCACCTTACGAGTCCTATCGACGACCCCGCCATTCACCCCTTCGTGATGGCTTCGTAATTAGAAATTAATATCTTTTGCGCCTATATTACCATCAAAGAGGAGTATAATATGCTTTCACGACGTACATTAGGGTTAGGCGCAGCTGCGATAGCACTCACCGCCTGCACAAAAACTCAAATTGAGGCGCAAGCCACGGAGGTAACATTGAGCGATAATGACTGGGCCACTCTTTCTGCTAACGATTGGAAACAACGCTTGACAGAAAAAGAATTTTATGTCCTTCGGAAAGATGGGACAGAACGCCCGTTTACAAGTCCGCTTAACGATGAAAAACGTGCGGGTACATTTGTCTGTAGCGGTTGCGCCCTGCCTTTGTTTAAATCGACACAAAAATTTGATTCCGGCACAGGCTGGCCGAGCTTTTTCGATGTCATTGACGGGGCTGTTGAAACCAAGAAAGACTTCAAACTTATCGCTCCTCGTACCGAATATCATTGTGCGCGTTGCGGCGGACATCAGGGTCATGTCTTTAAAGACGGGCCACGCCCTACAGGACTGCGTTATTGTAATAATGGTATTGCATTGGATTTCATTGCCGACGCTTAAACGTCGTCAACGCCGTGCTTTGAACTGTCAAAGGGTTACACATTTTAGAGGATTCGTTTAAACAACCGTAAACCCCACCCCCCATTTGATAAAATTTCAGCATTGATTTTTGTAAAAATCTAGCGCAAGATTTACATATTAGCCGTCCCATTGTGGGGCCGCATTTATGGAAGGAGGTCTGATTTGTCTATCTATTTTGAGGGGTCTGCCCGAAGCTGTTAGATCAGCTCTTTCGTAAAAACGAAATTTGGTAAAGAATTAACTATCTTGAAACCGGCATGATGTCCGGCAAGACCCAAACTTCAGAACAAGCCCGTTTCATACTGTGAAACGGGCTTTGTTATGCATTAGGGTGGCTATGTGAATGAATAACCCAAGTTTTATCCTAACCTACGCCCCATAACAAAACCGCCCATCGGGGCAGATGGACGGTTAAAGATATTGAGAGACGCCCTAGCGGGCTTTTATCTCTGTTTAATACGACACTTATATTATGATCTGGGAACGTAATTTCCGACAATCATGCACGTACCGTCAGCTTGGCCTTTAGTCCCCGCTGGGCAATTTAAAACCGTAGTTGTAGACGTCGCAGGCTCCATTTTATCACTCATATGATCCATTTTATCAGCTTTATGCTGCATCTTATCTGAACCGTAAGAGGCTTTATCTGC
>CAZSKN010000053.1:0-11521 GCA_964607445.1 uncultured Caulobacterales bacterium | reverse complement strand
CCATTGCCGCCTTTACCGAACAAATCAGAGGTTTGCGTGACGGCGGAGCGGATGTAGCGTGGATAGAGACGATGTCCGCCACAGAAGAAATACAGGCAGCTGCGCAGGCGGCGATAGATTTAGGCATACCATATGTTTACACAGCCAGCTTTGATACGGCTGGTAAAACTATGATGGGACTGGCGCCTGCCAATATTGGCGATGTAGCCAAGACAATTTCCCAAGCGCCTCTGGCTTATGGAGCAAATTGCGGGGTGGGGGCATCTGATATGCTTGTGTCCAATCTCGCCATGTCAGAGGCTGAACCCGAGGCGGTGATTGTTGGCAAAGCCAATTGCGGTATACCTGTCGTGAAAGGTAAGAACACCGTCTATACAGGCACGCCAGAACTTATGGCAGATTTTGTCTCTATGGCAGCCGATGCTGGCGTGCGCATTATTGGCGGATGCTGCGGGACTGCGCCGGAACATATTGCGGCCATGCGTGTCGCCCTTGATAATTATGAGGCGGGTAAACGCCCAACGCTCGAGGAAATCACGACACGGATTGGCCCTCTCGTCGCCCCGCCGACAAATTCCGCGGCAAAGGACCGGGTTAAAGCCCGCGCTGAACGTCGCCGCAGAAAATAAAGTAGAAACAAACAAGGCCCGAGACGCATTCTAAAGTCTTTCGTTTCGTGACGGACTGGGTTAATCAGGGCCTATGAACTCCCCGACACATACTTTAATGGCAATGGCTGTTTTCTCTAAAAGCGGGCATCCCAAGCGCAACCGTGCCGTCTTTATAGGTTCAATCATCCCAGATGCATTTATTTATGTGGGTTGGATCTGGTTGACATTTATCAAAGGCGAAAGCCAGAGCCGGATATGGGACGAGATATATTTCGAAGAGCCCATGCAGCTTTTGGCTTCCTTTTTCAATTCCATACCCATTTACACGGCTTTGGCTCTTATCGGTTATGTGATGTGGCGTGCCAAAGACCGCGCTGGTATGGGGGCTTATCTCTTAATGTTCTTTGCTCTCGCCGCATTATTGCATATCGCTTTTGATTTTCCCGTACATAATCATGATGCTTACGCGCATTTCTGGCCTATTCATGATTGGCGTTTTATTTCGCCCCTTTCATATTACGAACAGGATCATCATTCTGGGATTGTAAGTTTGGTAGAGCTATTTCTGGTTTTGGGTTCGATTACGATTTTGTGGCGCCGGTTTCCCAAGAGGTGGATAAGAGGTTTGCTCTTATTTTTTGCAGCTCTTTACATTCTAGCGCAGATTGCTTTCCGTCTTGCGCCGCTTTTGATTTCAAGCTAGCTCGCCCTATGGCCATTATCACGCTAGAGGCATTGCGCAAAACCACAGGGCCGCTTGTGGGATTAGACCCGGGAACAAAGACGGTCGGGGTGGCTATAAGCGATTCAACACGGCTCATCGCGACGCCTTTACTGACGATAGAGCGCACGAAATTTAAAAAAGACGCCGAAGACTTATTTGCGATTTATGAGCGCCGCGCAGGGGCGGCTATGATTATTGGTATGCCGCTCAATATGGACGGGTCTAAAGGGCCGCGCGCGCAGTCCGTTCAGGATTTTTGCCAGAACCTACTAGGCTATAAGGAGGTGCCCATTTTTATGTGGGATGAGCGTCTTTCAACTCTTGCTGTAACTCGCACCATGCTTGAAGCTGATATGAGCCGGAAAAAACGTAAAGACAATGTTGATAAACTGGCGGCGAGTTATATTTTACAAGGCGTTTTAGACAGGCTGCGGGCCATATAGATTAATCACGTGAAGCTGGCCTAAGTTAAGCCCACATATAGATTTTTTTATGCTTGCTTAAGGAATTTTTAAGCCTGTTATTTAATCTAATTCTAACGCCTTTATGTCATTTTGTCTCCCATCATCAAGATGAGAAAATTGTGGGTGAGAGATAAGATGCTAAATAAATTTCTAAAAAACACAGACGGTAATTTTAGTGCTATGTTTGCAGTTGGCGTGACCGTTTTGGTCATTGGAGCAGGTGTAGCAATCGACTCTCTTGGGATTACAAGCCAGAAACAAAGTTTACAAAACATGGCTGACGCGGCGGTAATATCTGCGATCTCGACGGGGGAAGACGATATCAAAGTCTTAAACAAGATTGTCGAGCAATCTCTTGCGGTTAACAATAAACAGGGTTTGGTACTGGATTTTGACCTTGTGGCCGAGAACAGGAATTTAACATTAAATGTCAACTCGCCTTACAATACCAAACTTTTGGGTTTTATAGGTAAAGATAAATTGAATGTGAATGCCCTCTCACAAGTGGGCATACCTGAAGATGTACCGATAAATGTGGCTATGGTGCTTGATCGTACAGATTCCATGCAAGGCGAAAATATTTCCGCCTTACGTGCAGCTTCTTCCGTTCTAATTGACCAATTCGCAGATTATTCTGCAGAAACACAGGTCGCTGTTGTGCCTTTCTCTGAATATGTCAATGTCGGGACTTCGCGCAGAAATGAACGCTGGCTCGATGTTCCAGCAGATATAACCACAACGACCCCGGCTTTTTGTGAGATCAGAGACGATAGACCTTGTATACAACGTCAAAGAACAAACGTAACACGCACAGTCGATGGTGTGAATCGCACACGCTCTGTTAATAGATGTGTAGCGCGGGCTAATAATGGGCCAAAAGAGTTTTGCGAGGCTGAAAAAACGGAAACACAAACCTGGAATGGATGTATAGGCTCGCGCAATGGTAATTTAAATGAACAGGCCGCTTTTAATAACCGTAGAATTCCTGGAATATTGGGTGAGACATGCGGAGAAGAAATTTTGCCACTCACCAGAGATTTGGACGCTGTGAAAGCGAGAATTAATAGCCTTTCGACTGGCGGATTTACATATATTCCGGTGGGACTGATTAATGGTTGGAGAATGTTGAACCCGAATTTACCATTTGATTCATTTTCAAATGTTGATGAGGGGCGTCGTCGTACACTCATCCTGATGACGGATGGGAAAAATACGCGCTCTATCTCCGATCCTTATAATGGGGGACGTCATGACGATGAAGATGAAGATGCTGCAAATGACTTAACGGCTACAATATGCGCAAATGTCAAAGATGATAATATTGATATCTGGTCAGTTGCCTACAGATTTGAAGGGGAATCCTCGACAGATACCAAAGCCGTTCTTAGAACTTGTGCCTCAACGCCGAGCCAGTTTTTTGATGCAGAAAACAGAGCCGAACTGATTGCGGCCTTTGAGGATATTGGAAGGCGTCTCTTTGCGGTTCGTTTGACAAAATAGGCCCCAGAGCCGCTCAAAATTATATTCATTACAAGTCATTGCTTTACAAGTCTGGCCAAGCCCGATAAAGCAACGAAAATCTTGTCGAGGATATATGGCGTCTGTGAAAGACCATATCAGTGAATACCCGTTTGAGAAGCGTCACTGTTTATCTATTTCTGATTTTCACCGCATGGATGTTGAAGCCTTATTGGCATTAGGCGAGTATTATCTTGATCTCAACATTCAAAAACAGATTGATCCAGCCAATGTATTGGCAGGTAAGACGCTGATTAATCTGTTCTTTGAAAACTCGACCCGGACAGAAAAATCATTTGAAGTGGCGGCCAAAAGGCTGGGCGGGGACGTTATTTCCATGAATGTCGGTGTGAGTTCCGTTCAGAAGGGTGAGACATTACTGGACACGGCGGCCACTCTAAATGCCATGAACCCAGATATGCTTGTTGTGCGTCATAATGCGTCTGGAGCGCCGGCTCTATTGGCGCAAAAAGTGTCGTGTGCGGTAATTAATGCTGGCGATGGTATGCATGCACATCCGACACAGGCCTTATTGGATGCCTTAACCCTCAGACGCGTGTTTGGGGAGGATTTGGGCGGTAAAACCATTGCCATTTGCGGCGATATACTCCACTCGCGCGTGGCGCGCTCAAATGTGAAACTTTTATCTTTACTGGGGTGTGAGGTACGTCTTGTCGGGCCGCGCACATTAATGCCGGCCAATGCAGATATGTGGGGAGCTGAGATTTTTCATGATATGAAAACTGGATTAGAGGACTGTGACGTTGTTATGATGTTGCGACTGCAGTTAGAGCGCATGAGCGGAGCTTTTGTCGCTTCAAAGCGGGAATATTTCCATTTTTACGGACTGGATCACAATAAGCTGGGTTTTGCTAAACCTAATGCCAAAGTCATGCACCCCGGGCCGATGAATAGGGGCGTGGAAATAAGCTCGGCCATCGCTGACGATCCGGATGTCAGCCTCATTACCCAACAAGTCGAAACAGGTGTCGCTATGCGCATGGGTATTTTACATGCGCTGTCTAAAACCCCATTCCCAGCTATTAAGAAGGCGGGGAGATGAGCAAGACAACGATCATAAATGCCCGCCTCATTGATCCGGAAACGGGACGCGATGAGATCGGCGCTTTACAAGTCCAAGACGGTATAATCACGGATTTGGGTAAAAAGGTAAAACCAGCGGGCGAGGTGATAGATGCCAATGGATTGATATTGGCCCCCGGTTTAATCGATATGCGTGTTACGACGGGCGAGCCGGGGCGTGAGGGGATTGAAACGCTCAAAAGCGCCGGGCAGGCTGCGGCATCTGGCGGCGTGACATCAATGGTTGTTATGCCCCATACTAAGCCTGTCATAGATGACACGGCCTTGCTGGATTATGTTACGCGCCGCTCAGAACAAAGTGCTGATGTAAATGTCTATATTGCAGGGGCTTTGACACAAAATCTCGGCGGAGAAAACATGACCGAAATCGGTCTTATGGCGCAGGCGGGGGCTGTTATGTTCTCTAATGGTAATGTGCCGATCGCCCATACACAGCTCATGCGACGGCTTTTATCTTATGGATCAAACTTCGGAGTGCTGATTTCTAACCGGGCCATGGATGCTTCTCTTGCCGAAAATACATGCGCCCATGAAAGCGCTTTATCCACGCGTTTGGGTTTGGTAGGTTCACCGTCCGCGGCAGAGCGCATCATGGTAGAGCGCGATGTGGCTTTGGCGGAATTAACGGGCGGGCGGTTATTTATAGATATGATTTCTTCACGTGATGCAGTTGAGGTTGTCAGTAGAACAAAGAAAAAATCGACGGATATTTATTGTTCCGTGTCGATCAACCATCTGTGTTTAAACGAAATAGATATTGGGGATTACCGGACATTTGCCAAGCTAGACCCGCCTTTGCGCGAGGAAGATGACCGTCAGGCTTTGCTCGAAGCTATTGGCACTGGTGATATTGATGTAATCGTTTCGGATCATTATCCGCGCCCAGCCGGACAAAAACGCTTGCCATATTCTGAGGCCTATCCGGGGGCTGTTGGCTTAGAGCTGTTATTGGCAGCAGGCCTTTCGCAGGTTAATGACGGCGCCTTGGACCTGACAGCCTTTTTAAAGGCGGTCACGATAAACCCGGCTAAAATTCTAGGGCTACCCAGTGGTAGGTTGAGTAAAAATGCGCCTGCTGACCTTACCCTTATTGACCCTGATCTACCTTGGGTCTGTCAGTCCGACAGTCTTTTGTCCAAATCGAAAAATACGCCCTTTGATGGCCGCCGCCTGACGGGGCGTTCTGTTAAAACTTGGGTAGGTGGGAAGCTGGTCTTTAGTCGGGATTAAACAACCCCTTCAGTCCAAGGGGATGAAATCAGCTATTGATTTTCAGGTCTAATGCCGACCCAATTAGCATCAACATAGGCTTTGATGTTTTTATTGTCAGTTTCAATATCGCCCGTAAGTTCTATAAGTCTGTCAAGCACGACACGTTTGTTCGGACCGTCAAACGCACAGATAAAAACCGGTACCTTTGCGGCATAGGCTACGCGCAGATAGCCGGTTTTATATTGGGAGACTTTCGAGCGTGTACCTTCTGGCGGAAAACCAATACAGACTTTTTCAACAGAGTCGATATAGGCGGTGAGTTGTTGGACGACATTTGGGCCTGAGCCTTTTTTACGATCAACAGGATAACCACCCAAGGCTTTGAAAATAGGGCCCATTGGCCAGAAAAACCATTCTCTCTTAATCAGAAACGTATAGCGAAAACCTGAGGCAAGCATGGCTAGCGTGGCCGCAATTGCGTCCCAATTAGAGGTATGGGGTACACCTAATATTACAAATTTGGGAGTGTCCGGCATTTTGCCTACAAGTTTCCAGCCTATGAGTTTGAGGCCGATGGAACCTATAGCGCGAGTTAAGCCATTTCCCATTCTGGGTGAAACAGAACTCATATGTGGATTGTCGTATTTCATGAAGGCCAATAATTACGTTAATTTCAGGCTCTATTATTATGAATTTGGGCGTATGCCTACATAATTTTTATCATAATAGGCTTTGATTTTTCGATTATCCAAATCCGTATCAAATGTCAGCTCCCATAACTTGTCTATGACAACTTCTTTCGTCTTGGCGTTAATCGCAATCAGCAAGACAGGCACACCTGCCGCATAGGCCATACGCAAATAGCCTTTTTTGAAACTGTCTACCTTGGAGCGCGTTCCTTCAGGTGTGATCCCAAGCCAAACATTATCATTACTGGCAAACCACTCCGTAATTTGCTGGGTAATATCGGTTTTCTTTCTACGCTCAATCGGAATACCGCCCAGTTTTTTAAACAAACCGCCGAGTGGCCAGAAGAAAGCCTCTTTCTTCATCATCCAAGAGCATTTCAATCCGACATATTGCATGGAGGCCAGAGCGATTAACAAATCCCAATTTGAGGTATGGGGGGCACCAATGAAAATGCATTTTTTCACATTGGGCAGTTGTCCCGTAACTTTCCACCCCATAGACTTTAACACCCCGCCTGCGAGCGCTCGTGTAAAAGCATTCCCCGTTTTGGGTGAAAACTCTGAAGCCTGCCTACTATATGATTTTTTCATAGCTAAACCTTTGGGTTAGAACTATTACGTCCTCAGGCGTGTGGCAATCATCTATAGACTTATTGGGATAAAAAATGCAGCTCCGGTAAAGGGCTAGATAAAGTTCGCCCAATGCAAGGCTGTCAAAATTAAGAATGATCCTAAAACCGCGTCAAATGCCAAACTGGTGTAAAGACCTCTGGATGGCAGGCGCTGATGGCGCTGATATATATCAACGCGTACAAATACCCTATATCCCCAGCGGCAAAAAACCATTAAGCCGAGAAGTATTTGCAAGGGTATTATTATAGTTAAGTTATCCAATTTTAGCGCTCCATTTATGAGAGGCTAAAACAATAAAAAGTCGAGCAGCAACCTTACTATTTCGCTATTGGTTCATTATTTCATTGGTTATCGTTCGCCCCGATAAACTAGACTACAAGTTAAGTGAATTATTTTTATGTGTCCACAGACTTTAAGTTGATTTTTCTTTGGTCTTAAGGGCTTGCGACTAGCTTCTAGCCCTGCTAATCCGCGCGGATATAATACTATGGAGCCTCATGTGAGTGACACTGAAAACCCAACCGCCGTTACGGCGCTGGACGTCAAAAAAATCGCACGTCTTTCGCGCTTGCATGTCCGTGATGATAATCTGCAAAACCTTGCTGATGATCTTAACGGTATTTTACGCTGGATTGAACAATTAAGCGAGGTTGATGTCGAAGGCGTGGAGCCTATGACATCTGCGGTTGATATGGCCGCGCCTATGCGGGCTGACCAAGTTTCAGACGGCGCCATGCGCGATGATGTGCTGCAAAACGCGCCGAAAAAAGATGACGGGTTTTTTGTTGTCCCGCGCTCAGTGGAGTAGGCCGTGTCTGATCTTACAAAACTCACACTCGAAGCCGCGCTGGACGGTATGGTAAAAGGCGAATTTAGTTCCGTCGAACTTACGCAAGCCCATATAGAAGCCTGCCAATCAGCAGGGAAGCTAAACGCCTTTATCACAGACACGCATGAGCTGGCCTTAGAGCAGGCTAAGGCTTCAGATATAAAGCGGGCAAAAGGCGAGGTCGGCCTGCTTGAAGGTGCACCTATCGGCGTCAAAGACTTGTTCTGTACCGAAGGTGTGAAAACCTGCGCGGGCTCTAAGATTTTGGGCGAATTTACACCCACATATGAAAGCACTGTGACGGCTAATATGAAAGCTGACGGCATGGTCATGCTGGGCAAGCTCAATCTGGACGAATTTGCCATGGGGTCTTCTAATGAAACTTCCGCTTACGGCCCTGTGATTAATCCGTGGCGCAAAGGTGAAGACCTTGTGTCGGGCGGCTCATCCGGCGGCTCAGCGGCAGCAGTGGCTGCAGATTTATGTCTCGGTGCAACAGCGACAGATACGGGCGGCTCGATCAGACAGCCCGCCAGTTTTACGGGCACGGTCGGGATTAAGCCCACCTATGGCCGTTGCTCGCGATGGGGCACGGTAGCTTTTGCGTCCTCGCTCGACCAAGCAGGCCCGATTGCCAAGACCGTCAAAGACGCCGCCATCTTGCTTGAAAGCATGGCGGGTTATGACGCCAAGGACAGCACATCCCTTAATCTGGACGTGCCGAAATGGTCACAAAGCTGCGGTGGTTCGGTCAAAGGCCTGCGTATTGGTATTCCCAAAGAATATTCTATCGACGGTATGCCCGCCGAAATTCAATCGCTCTGGGATAAGGGCTGCGAGATGATGAAGGCGGCAGGTGCCGAGATTGTGCCTATCTCCTTGCCCCACACAAAATATGCGCTGCCTGCTTATTATGTCGTCGCGCCAGCGGAAGCTTCCTCTAATCTCGCGCGTTATGACGGTATGCGTTACGGGCTGCGCGTGGACGGTAAAGACTTAAACGATACTTATGACCGGACCCGTACAGAAGGCTTTGGAGATGAAGTTCGCCGCCGTATCATGATCGGGACATATGTGCTCTCTGCGGGTTATTATGATGCTTATTATCTGCGCGCCCAGAAAGTCCGCACACGGATTGTCGAGGATTTTGAAAATGCGTGGGCGAGCTGTGATGTTATCCTTACACCGACAGCGCCTTCTGCACCATTTGCTGTTGGGCGCAAAGTGACAGACCCCGTGCAAATGTATCTAAATGATATTTTCACAGTGACAACAAATCTGGCGGGGCTGCCGGGGATTAGCGTCCCTGCGGGCCTCGACAAAGACGGCCTCCCGCTTGGTTTGCAACTCATTGGCAAAGCGCTGGACGAGGAGACAGTTTTCAAAGCCGCCAGCGCGCTTGAAGACGCAGCTGGATTTAACACCAAGCCTGAGAAGTGGTGGGGGTAGTGAAACGGGTTTGCTTATGGATGGTCGCATGTGGCATCACATTTACCTCTGCGTGCTCGGATACTATAAAATCAGGGCATTTACCTACTGAAACTCCGGGAAAGGCACTTTTCTGGGGAGCAGGCATGACAGATCTGGTTTTAATTTCTCAAGGTGACTATGTAGTTACATATACAGGTATATTAGCCGATGGTTATCCGGCCCTTTCGAAGCGAGACTTTAATATCATTTATAGCGGCATGCATGCTTCCGAATGTGATTTGCCATTATCGACTGAAGCAAGACTAAAATTAATTCAATTACGTCGCGGTGAGGTAAATCGCATTACGTTCCATCAGGAGGGGTATAACCCGGACTTTACCTATGAATATATAGGTGACGAAACGGTTGATATTATGGGAGAGTCTAGAAAGCTCAGGGTGATTACCAAGAATGGTGATTATAGTAATATTTATACTGATAAAAATACGGGTGAATTTTTAGGCTTTTCTTACGGTAAAGAACACACATATTTGAAAAAAATACGCAGCTTTGATAACCCCGATGAAAAATGGGTGGATTTTGCTAAGTCTCTTTGTTCGCCAGCCTTGTTAAAATAAAGGAATATAAATGTTTACAGCTAAGTGCGTCCCAGATGAAAAAGACTGGATCCCAGCTTTCGCTGGGATGGGCGGTGTTTTAACTAATTAAAGAGTTTGTAATTTATATTTCGAAATTTTCTCAATTATGTATATCTGAATATCATCTCCGCTCACCCCAAACTTGATTTGGGGTCCAGAGCTTAAGGGGCTAATTGGTTCCTAGCTTTCGCTGGGATGGACGGAAGGTAAAATCAAGGATTAATGTGAGTTAAAATGTGGAATAAAGGTTTTTATGTCTACATCATAACGAATAAAAGAAACGGAACTTTATATATTGGCCATACGGATAATTTGGGTCAAAGAATGGAGCAACATAAAGAAGGTGTTTTTGAAGGGTTTTCCAAGCGCTATAATTTAAAACACATTGTCTGGTTTGGGAGTTTTGAAACAAGAGATGCGGCGTTTAAAAAAGAACGGCAAATGAAGGTTTGGAAACGACAATGGAAATTGGAATTAATTGAAAAAGAAAATCCGCATTGGATTGATATTATTCAAGCGCCAGTTTGGCCATTGCCTGATAAAATTATGTTTCCTGAGCTTTATGATAAGGCAATGGAGTATAGGCTGGACCCCAAATCAAGTTTGGGGTGAGCGGAGTTTTTAAGATTAAACCCCAACGTAAATGCGTGGGGTGAGCGGAGAGTAAAATGTTTACAGCTAAAAGGGTCGGTGACCCTCGCGATTATATTAAAGGCGAGAGCGGGGATTGGGAGGTCATTATTGGCCTTGAGGTTCATGCCCAAGTCGCCAGTAATTCTAAGCTCTTCTCTGGTTCCTCGACGGAATATGGTTCCGCGCCCAATAGCCAAGTCAGTCTTGTTGATGCCGGCATGCCGGGCATGCTGCCTGTGGTCAATGAATTTTGCGTTGAACAGGCTGTGCGCACGGGGCTGGGCCTGAACGCGCAGATCAATCTTTATTCGCGCTTTGACCGTAAGAATTATTTCTATGTTGATCTGCCACAAGGCTACCAGATCAGCCAGTTCGAGCATCCCATTGTGGGTGAGGGCGAGATAGAAATCCTGCCTATAGATGCGGACGGCAATACGCTCGAGCCTGTCACTGTCGGGATTGAGCGGCTCCATTTGGAGCAAGATGCTGGCAAGTCTGTGCATGATCTCTCGCCCGACGAAACCTATGTCGATTTGAACCGTTGCGGTGTGGCGCTTATGGAAATCGTTTCCAAGCCTGATATGCGCTCACCCGAAGAGGCCTCTGCCTATGTCGAAAAGCTGCGCGGGATTGTACGTGCTCTGGGTACATGTGACGGGGATATGGAAAAGGGCAATCTGCGCGCTGATGTCAATGTCTCTGTGCGTCGCCCAGGCGGAGAGCTGGGCACGCGCTGCGAGATCAAGAACGTCAACTCCATGCGCTTTATCCGCCAAGCCATTAATTATGAGGCGCGCCGCCATATTGAAATCATCGAAGGAGGCGGGACGATTGATCAAGAAACGCGGCTCTTTGATAGTGTGAAGGGGGAGACACGTACGATGCGCTCCAAAGAGGACGCACATGATTACCGCTATTTCCCCGACCCTGATTTGCTGCCGCTAAAGCTCGAGCAGAGTTTTGTCGATAAGGTCAAAGCCGATCTGCCGGAACTGCCCGACGCCATTAAAGCCCGCTTTATGAGTGAATACGGTT
>CAZSKN010000052.1:4929-11919 GCA_964607445.1 uncultured Caulobacterales bacterium | reverse complement strand
TATTCTCCACACCCGTAATCAGCGCCACGCCAGAGCCGAGGTTGACCACCCAGTCTTCTGTGCGCGCCGAGCCATCTACCGTGTCAGACCCGACACCGCCATCAAGATCATCATCGCCAAGCCCGCCGATGAGCGTATCATTACCGCCAAAGCCATTGAGTATATCATCACCGCCGCGGCCGCTGAGTATGTTAACGTCCGCATTGCCTTCTAAAGTATCGCCTGTATTCGTGCCCGTCAGATTTTCGATATTTATAAGCGTGTCGGTTCCAGACACCAAACTACTGGCCATGCCGGTTGTCAGGCTCGCGGCAACAGAAGCGTTTAAACCAAACTCAACCGTGTCATTTCCATCCCCGCCATCAAGGACATCATCGCCTTGCAACCCTGTGAGGGTATCATCACCTGAATTGCCTTCAAGCGTGTTTGAAACCAGACTGCCAACCAAAATATCGTCGCCGTTACCCGCGCTAATATTTTCGATATTGTTCAAATTCGCAAATTCTACCCCCGTAGAAATGCGGGTAAATAATCCGTCGTCAAGATCGGCGCTGTAATCTTGGTTATAACTCTCAAAGACAAATGTGTCAGTCCCATCGCCGCCGTTAAAGCTTTGTCCACTACCGAGATTACTTTGCCCCACACCCACCAAAGCAAATCCGAGGGTATCATCTCCGTCGTCACCGAAAATTTGGTTGTTATCGCCCGGATTCGGAAAGCTTGTCCCGGCTCCATTTCCGAGCAGGATAATGTCATCGCCGCCGCCGCCGCGAATCGTGTTTGTTACTGCGCTACCAAATAATGTATCGCCAAAGGCCGAGCCTGTCAGATTGGCAAAATTGCTCAGCGTATCCGTCCCTGCGCCCATTGTATCTTGCGCCGTAGCCGTTCCAAGGTCGACCGTAACACCGCTGCTCGCGCCCGCATAAGAGGCCGTATCTTCGCCGCCACCACCATTAAGGACATCATCGCCGTCGCCGCCTTCAATGACATTATCACCCGCATCACCCGTGACAAGGTCATCGCCCCCGCCGAGGATAAGGTTCTCGACATTGGTGAGAGTCTCACCGCCAAAGCCCGCAGATGTCCCAAAAGCCTGACCCGTATCCAGATTAACCGTCACATCCCCATTGGTGAATGTATAATCGCCCGTATCAATACCGGCCCCGCCATCAAGCGTATCCGCACCTATGCCGCCATTGAGGATATCATTGCCCGCCCCTCCGTTGAGAATATCTGCACCTGAACCGCCACTTAGATTATCGTTCCCGCCATTCCCATTAAGTCTATCGTCACCTGTGGAACCTATGAGGGTCTCGTTAGACCCATCACCGGATAATATCACCCTACCATTCCAATTTGTGAATGTGAAATTTGCCGCGCTAAAGCTCTCTGAACTTGACAAAATAATATTGACGAAATCAAACGCGCCGGGGTTTTGCGAACTCGTTCCGATAATATGAAGGTTCTCAGAAAGCCCACCTGAACCGAATTGAGCAGCGTCGAAATTTACGCCTGTATCACCGCCTTGTGCCGATGTATCAAATTGCAATTCTTCGATAGATAGAAGGCTGTCTGTGTCTCTGAAATCTATATCATCCCCGTCATCAATATCAATAATCAGACGATCCGTCCCGTTCCCGCCGTCAATATCTTCTCCGGTATCGATATCTGAAGAGGACAAATAGACAAAGCGATCATCACCGTCCCCTCCGTTTAAAGTATCATCGCCCAATCCACCGCGTAATGTATCATTATCGGCATTCCCAAATAAAGTATCACTTGAATTACCGCCTGTTAAAATATCATCTCCGCCATTGCCAAAAGCCGTAAATCGCGTCAAAATAGTCGTCATTCCATTTTCGGCTGAAATAATATCAGCCGCATTAGAACCAGTGATTTGTCCAATGTTTTCAAAGGTAATGGCCTCATCTGTTATGCCGTCGACTGTGACATAAGCTATCTGGTCAACCAGATTAACCGTGATGCCTTGCGATGAGATAAAGAAAAGCACGTCAGACCCCTCAGCCGGGGTTGCACCGTCAAAATGGAAACCGCCTTGGCCCGTGGTAAAGAAGACGTCGCTAAAATTCTCAGTCCCAATAAAGCGCTCAACATTGGAGAAATTCTGAGATAGAGCAGGTTGAGCTACTGATGTATTTAATACTACATTTGTAATTGTGGTTACACTTATTGAACCCAGCGCATAGTCTGAATAATCCAACGTATCTGTACCAGAACCGCCCTCATATTCATCATCGCCAAGGGAGGCAGTAAACAGATCATCGCCTGCGCCGCCATCGAGGACATTATCGCCTGCGTCCCCGATAATGACGTCATTACCCGCGCCGCCTGTCACATTTTCAATTGATATCAATTGTTCAGACCCAGAACCCGCTGATGTCAGAAAGGCCGTCCCTGATTCCAGATCAATCGTTAGATTATCACTCGAGTAGCTATAATCACCTGTATCGATACCGTCACCACCATCTAGTATATCGACACCAATATTCCCACTCAGGAGGTCATCCCCGTCGCCGCCGCGAAGAGTATCTGCGCCCGCACCGCCAAACAATTGATCGTCACCCGCCAAGCCCTCAATAATATTAAGACCATCGCCGCCATTAATCACATTGTCATTTGCATCACCAGTGATAATATCGTCCCCACTTCCTAAAATGAGGTTCTCGACATTGGTGATGGTCTCGCCGCCAAAGCCAGCGGATGTACCAAAAGCTTGTCCAGTCGTAAGATTGACGGTTAGGTCCCCACTTGTAAATGTGTAATCACCCGTATCAATGCCGGCTCCGCCGTCCAACGTATCAGCCCCCGTACCGCCATTTAATGTGTCATCACCCGAACCGCCGTCTATAATATCAGCGCCAGACCCGCCCGACAATGTATCATTACCAGCCCCGCCATCTAAAACATCATCACCCGCGCCTGCACTTATGACGTCATTTCCGCCTTGGCCGAAAAACGTATTCGCATTAGCATTACCCGTAAAGTCAGCGTCACCATTCCCATCATAAATAACTTCAATGCTCACGAGATTAAGCGTTTCACCGCCCCCCGTGACAACACCAGTAGATAAATTATACGTATAATCTGTCCCGGATATACCTTGTGGCCCACTCTCGTCATAGACTTGAAGCCGCAATGTATCTATGCCCGAACCGCCATTAATGGAATCTGTAAACCCTGCCCCACTGCCTGAATGGTTCCATTGATAAAAAGTATCGTTGCCGTCAAAGCCGCGTAATATGTCATCCCCTGAACCGCCAACCAGAATATCATCGCCGTCCTCGCCAATCAGGTCATCTACGCCACCCCCACCAATCAGCGTGTCATCGCCATCCCCGCCATTTAACAGATCATCTCCATTGCGCCCTGACAGAAAATCAGCTTGCTCATTCCCGACCAGAATATTATCTGCGTCATCACCGCGAATATCGTCTTCGGAATTACCGCCAATAAAATTTTCAAACCCTGATAAAGTGAAACTTGTCAACGCTCCACCTATAGTCAGCACGCCATCGGCCTGAAAATCAATAATGATATTATTGTTCAAACCCGCGGACAGATCAAACGTATCCACCCCGGCACCGCCTTCAACGATCGACCCATCCTGTGACAAACCAATACCCCCGTCCGAGATATAGGTGTCATTGCCCAAACCCAAATCGACAATGTCAAAATCGGTGGTAAAGTTTTCTGAAATAATGTCATTACCATTACCAAAATATAGATTATCAAAACTGGAATCGAGCGTAAAGACGTCCGAGGTGGCAAGCCCTATGAAATTCCCGACTTCATCAAGTTGTCCCGTGTCAATATAGCTATAAACAAGAGCCTGAGACCCAGCGACAGAATCATTATAATAAACGACAAAACGTCCCGGCTGCACCGTGTCGATGCTATAATCAAGCCCGCTCACATTATCTATCGTAATGGTGGCCCCGATTTGCGTGCCTGTGCTATCATAGCGTTTAATGATAAGCTGGTCTGCGCCAACTCCGCTGATTAAAAATTCACCTGTAAGATTGCCGCTAATATCCTCAAGAGCCGTAACCTCGCGCCGACGGCTGCCTGTACTCGCGAAGATTTCTGCGCCCAGCGTGCCGTCCGTATCAGCAAATACAATACGATTTTCTACATGTGTAACTAATGTATCATTACCGATAAAAGCAAAACCGGTTTCTTGTGTCGGAACAAATCCACCTGTATCTGTAAGTTCAATTGTGACATCATTACTACCGTCAGCATTTGAAATTTGTATATTTAACGACCCTTGTAAAACAAGGCCGCTAGCATCACGTTCGAAAATCAAACTTGCAAATCCATCGTCGCCAATGGCCACTGTACTGACAAGGTCAGGGTCCTCGGCATTGGCATCGAAAAAGATAGTCCCGTTATTATCTACAAGTATAGCACTGCTAATCGTGCCTGCCGGGCTAATCGTCCATCCATAAATATTGGGTTGACCGGAGATTAACACCCGCCCTGTTATAAATAAATCTCCGGCATCATTTTCGGCAATGTCATAATTTGATTGACCGAGATCAGGAAATTGCTCACTTGCCAATTCACCGAGACTACTGGCATCAATGACATGGGTTGCCGAAAGTAGACCATTACTGCCGAAGACTAAAACATCTAATTCGTCATCAACGAGATCCGGGTTCACAAGGGCAAAACCACCCCCTGCCAAGGCCGTTATATTACCTTGAGTATTCACAAGACTTATCGTTTGACCGGAGAGTGCATTTCCCACGGCATCAAATAATTGCGTTTCAAATAGTGGAGAGCCACTATTATCGCTTATCCGGCTCGCCAGATAATTTCCATTGGCCAGCCTTATAAGACTGTCCCAAGCTCCGATAATATCAAAGTCACCCCATAAAATTGGTGTCGTTACCATATTGCCCCCCGTTATGCCAAAAGGCATGATTACTGTAATCAGGAGGAATTTACACAGATTACAAATCGGCATCTATCCGCAAAATTAGGTATAAATGGAAAATAATTTAGCCGTTCGGTTTTATAAATCCGCCCGGGGCGTCGTTTTCAGCCTCATATTTCTTTAAACACTTCGCATATACTATCGACGATGAGCTGAGGATGGCTGTATTTCAGCAATTCTCCTCCCCCTTTAGCTATGATAATTTTAAGCGCAATACCCTTATTCATCAAAGCTTGAGCGCGTAGCACCCGGGTATTTTGATCACTATCGCCAATGATGACGTGTAAAGGCATATCAAGCTGACTTAACATATCTTGAGCGTTATAAATTAGATCGCTATAGCCCGCGACATACCCTTTATGTCCATAACGTGTGCCAAATCCAATACCTCTTACAAGCCCCTCCAAGGCCTTAGGGTCTTCCAATATCGGTTTATCACATTCAAGGTCACCAAACGCATGATGTAAAAACCGGATAGGCCCGACACGCTTATAATAGGCATGACCCGCCCGACCTAAAAATTCCAACAAAACTGGGTTGCGCCGCAGAACCGAGGAGATAAATCGGTGCATAACGGGCATTTTCACTTCTGTGCTTTCATTAGGGTGCGGTAACATTGGGCTTAAGGTCAAAAGGCCCAGCGATCTCTCGGGATAAAGATCGGCAAATGCCATGGCAAACATACCGCCCAAAGTCTGCCCCATTAAAAGGACTTTTTTAATATTAAGGTCATCCAATATTGCGGCAAAGTCGTGGGCCGTTTGCGTAGGATGGAAAACATCTTTTGGATAAGGATCGCTGTTTCCATAATACGGACGCGAGGGAACAATGATTTTTAACCCCTGCATTGTCGCATATTTTACCAATTTATACGGCCAGATATTGCCTAATAACTCATTATGAAAATACAGAACAGCCTTGCCGGTTGACGCCCCGAAAACTGCATATTCCACAAGACGTCCATCGGGCAGTCTCAAATGATACATATGTTCAATATGCGGATAAGCAATGGGCATATTTATTGCTGACGGGCGAACAATACCTAATAAATTTTCGCGTTCAATCAATTGCAGTGTTGTAAGACCAACTGCCATGCGAATAAATTCCGTTTGGTTCCGCGTTGAGGTTTTCGTGTAAATCGTACGAATTTGGGCCCGGACAGTTGCAACCTGGCTGCCGCGCACTTCGGCAACCTCCTGTATCGTCGCGCCTTCCACCATCAGGCGCACAACATCCGCCTCGGCCCGTGTCAATCCAAAAGCCTTGGTAATAACCGGCGTTAAATAATCAGGCCATGTAAAATCTGTTGTTTTCAACAATACAAGTTCGCGCCCTCCGGCGGTCCGCCAATTGGAAAATGACGCAATCATGGGGTTCAAACTATCCTGACGCCGTATGTGCAATAAGCTTGGCTGCTCAGAATGCCCCGTCTCGAACCTTTGTTCTAATTCTCCTCGGGTTTTATGAAGCGAGTCGTCGGTAAAATGTAAATCTGACAGACTTAGCCCCGCCTGTATTCCAAACAAGGAATACGCCGCCGTATTCACGGCAATAATCTTTTCCGTTTTGTCTATTGCAAAACAGGGTTTAGTTTCCTGTTCCAATTTTTCTTCAAGGGCGATAATCGTGGCATGTGTAGATTTTCCGACCATATCCAAAATCGAATTCGCCCGATCCAGATGTTGTTCCAGCTTTGAAAAATCACCCTTAAGTTCGGGGAAAATTTCGGCGTCAATTTCCGAGAGATAACTTTCCCATATCTGACTTAACTCTCGAAACCGTTCCGGTTCCATGGCAACAGTATAAATACCATCGAGCAAATCATTGTTAATGTTATCCGTCACGCGCACCCCTCGTCTTATTCTACATAGGCCAGCTTTAAAAAAATTCCAGCAACAAATCAAATATCACACTAGGATTGAAATTTACGGCCATATCAAAATGTCACCTACAAGGCATCGTCAATCAGATTTGGCGTGGATATGCGTAAAACCAAGCCACGCCAAACTCAGGCCAAAGTCCGGCCA
>CAZSKN010000052.1:0-4829 GCA_964607445.1 uncultured Caulobacterales bacterium | reverse complement strand
CAATTGTGCGGAAAACTTCGGCTGTGGTTGACCTTTAATCAGATATTTCATACCGCGCCCAATATCTGCACCAATACCATATAAGGCGGGGACAAAAAACAAGGTGACAAATAAGGCAAACAACACACCAAAGGCTAAACTAATACCAATCGGAATGAGCCATTGGGCCTGCAAGGATTTCTCTGTCAATAAGGGGAGAAGGCCGACAAAGGTTGTTAATGAAGTCAGCAAAATAGGGCGAAAGCGACGTGTACCCGCTTGAACTAACGCCTCGGCCCCATCCATGCCTTGCTCGCGCAAGCGATGAACATAATCCAATAATACAAGATTATCATTCACGGCCACGCCTGCGGCGGCGAACATGCCCAATATAGACAATAAGGACATGGTCGCCCCCATGGTCATATGGCCGATAATCATACCGCAATAACAAAACGGAATAGCGGCCAATAAGATCAAGATCGGTTCAAAATATGATTTAAAGGACACGGCAACAAGGAAGTAGGCTGTCCCTATCGCGATAAGGAAAAATGTCAGGAGTTCTTGCTGGAACTCCGCTTCGCCCTGCGCGCGGCCAATATTGCCGCGTCTGACATTCGGGTGCTGCTTGTCAAATTCATCAAAAAACCCATCATCTAGTTCCTTACGGATTTCTTCTATCCGGTCTGAAACCACTTCCGCAGATACAATAATCGCGCGCTGTCTTTCCCGGCGTAATATCTGGTTTGTACCTTTTTCAAATCGCAAATCAGCGACAGCATCTAAGGGTAATTCGCGTCCGTCCGGAGTTCGGATACGAACAGATTTCAAGAAATCCAGAGATTCACGGTCTGCGCGGGGATACCGTACATAAACTCTTACGTCTTCCCCGTCACGCGGTAATCGTTGCACTTCCTCTCCAAAAAATCCTTGGCGCAACTGACGCGCCACAATGTCGGCCGTAACACCCAGAGCTTCTGCGCCGGGTTTAAGATCAAATTGCACTTCTTCGGATGCACTCTCCATATCATTGGTGACATTAAAGACACCTTCATAACTTCGCAGACGATCCATCAAATCATTGGCCGCCAATTCCAAGTCATCAAACGCTTTCGCGTTAAGCACATATTCAATAGGCGGGCCGTCATTTATGTTTTGATAATTGACCCGTATAGATTCCGCATCCGGGATCTCGCCGATAAGTTCACGAAGGCGTTCAGCGGTTTCCTTAGCTGAAAGTGAACGCGTTTCAGGCGGTACAAGTTTGACCAGTGCCAATATATTATTATCCCGTGAGCGCGTATACCAATTCTCGATCAGATCACCATCCTTGGCCGAAATTTCCTCTTGCAATGTCTCTTCGGCATGTTGCAATAGCGCCAAGACTTCCAGAGCGCGTGAATAAGGCGTGCCCTCGGGCAATTCTACGGAAATATCGATTTGATCGCTTTCGCTTTCAGGAAAAAAGGACGACTGCACAAGCCCGTTCGCCACAACACCGATCGTCATAATCATTAAGGCTATAAATAATGAGGCGGTCAAATAGCGACGTTTCAGCGCTTTTGTAATAAGCGGACGATAAATATTTTCAGCCACCCATGTCAAACTATGGGATATCTTTGCTTGAAACACCATAATACGACTTTGCGGATTCACAGGCTTAAGATGCGCTAAATGCGCAGGTAATATCAAAAGCGACTCAATAAGTGAAAATACCAAAGCCAATATGACAACTAATGATATGGCACGGGTGAATTCACTTGTTCCGCCCGAAAGAAACATCCACGGGACAAAGAATATCATTGTCGTCAAAACCGCGAAAATAACGGGTTTCATAACCATTGTGGTACCGTTCACAGCCGCCTCTAAACCCGTATCACCTGACTCGGTTTTATAGTGGATAGCCTCTCCTACTATGATCGCATCATCAACAATAATACCGATAACCAATAAAAATGCGAAGGTTGAGATCAAATTAAAAGAGACATCAAATATCGGTAACAAGGCCAAGCCACCAGCAAATGCCGTCGCAATTCCAACAGACACCCAAAGCGCAATAATGGGGCGTAGAAACAGCATTAATGTCAAACACACCAAAATCAGACCGGTAAAGAAATTTTTGGTAATTGACGTAATCCGCCCGGCGTAAGTTTCGGCTTGATCTTCCCATGTCGTAATTGAAATCCCTTCAGGAAGGCTCCCCTCCAGCCCTTCAATATAGGTCTTCACATTGTTCGAAGCCTTTACAATATCCATTTTCGGCCCACTTTGAATCTGAACAAGAATCGTACGTTTTCCGTTAACAGTTGCCAGAAGGTTGACCTGTTCAAATCCGTCAATCACAGTCGCGACATCCCGCACACGAATAGTCGCCCCGCCCGCATCCTGACTGACAATGATATTTTCAAATTCAGCCTGCGTGTCAGCTTGATTCCGTGTGCGCAATTGCATATTGCCAATTTCAGTGCGGACCAAACCGGATGAAACATTCACCGATGTTCCCCGCACGGCTTGTGCCACCTCAGAGAGTGTCAACCCATATTGGCGCAAAGCGCTCTCGGAGACCTCAATAGACACCTCCTCGTCCCGAACACCAAATAACTCAACGGCAGGAATAAAGCCCAGCAGGCCAATCTCGCGACGAGTTTTTTCGGCAAAGCGTTTTAAACTATGTTCCGAAACACTCTCATCCCCGGATACAGCCAACCGGATAATTTCATTCCGGTTACGAAAGAGGCTTATTTGCGGCGCTTCGGCGGCCGGTGGAAAAGAATTAATCGCGTCGATTTGACGTTTGACATCCGCCAGCAATTTGGCTTCATCAACACCGTTTTTACCCACCACAGTCACAGAGCCACTGCCGTCTCCGGCAAAGGCCCACATGCGGTTTATCCCGTCTACGGTAGACAGCGCCTCTTCCATGCGTACAATGATCTGTTCTTCCACATCTTGCGGCGAGGCCCCGGGCCAAGCGACAGTTGTCCGAGCGCCCGGAAACTCGACATAAGGATCAAGCTCGCGCTCAATTTGAATATAGCTGACAATCCCGCCGATAAAACAAATCAGCATTAAGAGGTTGGCGGCAACCGGATTACTGGCCCACCATTTGATAATCTTTTGCATTATTCAGCTCCCTCATATGTGGAGGTTTGGACGGAATTCACAGCCTCGGCTCCGCTCCGGGATTTCACAATTTGGACTTTCATGCCATCGGCCACCCCGCGTATAGGAGAGGTAATGACAGTCGCACCAATGGACAGACCCGCGCTCAAAATCGCATGGTTGATATCGGATGATATGACGGTTACAGATTTAATCGATAAAGTTTCCTCCTGAGCCAGATAGACTTTATCTTTTCCTCTCAAAGCCGCACGCGGGATCACAATAATATCCTCTAACTGACGTCCCTCTATAGCAGCATTGACAAATAACCCCGGCGCCAGCGGCGTCCCGTCACTGGCTCCCTTGCCAAAAGGGTCCGTGACTTCTGCATAGGCAAACAGGACGCGTGTCGTGGGATCAAACCGACTATCCGTTCTGACGATATGCCCCTGCCATCTATGAGACTCGCCGGCAACATTGGCCGATAAAGTTACAGGAATTCCGGAATTTTTACGGCTGGCTTCATACCCCAATGTCATACCGGCACGGCGCAATTCTTCATGCGTCATCGGTAAGCGCACATCCATAAGATTAGTGGCATAAACCTCGCCCAAATCTGTGCCCACAGATACAAATTCACCTTGGTCCACACTTCGACTGATGACACGGCCTGTAAACGCGGCGCGCAATGAGGTTCGGGCCAATTGTAATTCCGTTTCGGCAAGTCGAGCTTTAGCCGAGGCCAGCTGGGCCCGGGCTTCGGCCATTTGCGGTTCCCGTAACGTCAAGGGCGTCGGCTCACCACTTCGCCCCAATTCTTCCCAATCCCGGCGGGCTATAGATGATTCAGACAATTCACGACTGACAACCGTTTCGGCTTGAGCAACATTGGCTTTGGCTTGGGTCACGCGTAATTCAAACTCCAGAGGATCAATTTGTACCAACAGATCACCTTTCTTGAAACGTCCGCCCTCGATAAATTTGGGCGACATATAGGTTATTATCCCGCTCACTTGCGGTACAATATTGATTTGAGTTCGCGGTTGAACTTCGCCCTGCACATTGACCGTTAATCTGACGTCATCCTGTATGGCCTGAGCCGTCAAGACTGGCACGGCCTTAATCACATCGGCTTTTTCTTCGGGCTTGGGTTTAAAAGCGCCCATAATCATAAAGCCGACGATCGCGCCGCCAATGACCAATACCGGCATTAGAAACACTATAACCCGCCATATCCAAAGCGTTCTTCGCGGGGACGAAGTTGCGGGTTTAGCCCGGCGCGCTCCACTGATTTTAAATCTGGGCCGGCCTGATGCCTTCTCCTCGCGTATATGCGTGTCGTGCGTTGTATTCATAATCACCTCCCGCCAGCGGATAAGCTGGCCTTTAAGAAGGTTATATCGAATTAATTATTGAATATCAATAAATATTTATTGCAAAACATATAAAATATGTTGATATTCGCTATTATCTGCCAATATCCTGGCCTTTAGCGCACCTTAACTGCGACATAGACCCGCAAGATACACCTATGGAAACGACTCACATATTAAAAATCTAGCTAACAGGCGGCGTGAAAGCACGGGCTATATATTAGGAGTAGCGCAACTCATGCCTATCTTATCCAGCGAGGTCGAGGATAATGTCTTCATCAAACACGCGCATAAGAGGCCTGCCCATTTACGAACTCAGGCTTTGACCCAAGCTAATGGCCTTAAGGACGTTACATTAACGCCCCTCGCCCCGAA
>CAZSKN010000051.1:0-12274 GCA_964607445.1 uncultured Caulobacterales bacterium | reverse complement strand
AAAAAACCCGTGAAGAAACCCGTGAAAACGCGTATAGAAACGCGCATGAAAACGCTTATGGAAAAGCTCAAGGAAAAGCCTATGATAAGGTGACAGTTTTTGCACAACAGGTTAGACATTATGTGAAATACAAGACTTACCTTAGCGCAATACAACGCAAGCCATAGCGCAAGACAACCCAAGCCCTAGCGCGAAGTAACCCAAGAGGACTTTATGAATATCACGACAAAACCTATCGAATATAAGGACGGAAAACAGACATGTATCGGCTATATGGCATGGGACGAAACCTATGCCGATCCCAAGCCCGGCGTTCTGATTAGTCATGCGTGGGGTGGGCGGGACGGCTTTGCCGAAGATAAAGCCATCCAGATGGCCGCGCTAGGCTATGTCGGCTTTGCTCTGGATAATTATGGCGACGGGGCTTTGCCTGAAACCGTTGAAGACAAGCAAGCTATGATGATGCCACTCAAAGACGACCGCAAAGCCTTGCTGACCCGGTTAAAGGCCGGATTGAAAGCCGCACAGAAACAGCCCGAAATTGACGAAAAACATATGGCTATGATGGGGTTTTGCTTCGGAGGCCTCTGCACGCTTGATCTGGCCCGTTCAGGGGCTGACCTTAAGGCCGCAATCAGCTTTCACGGATTGCTCGACGCACCGGACTTGCCGCGAAAAAAGATCAAATCCAAAATTCTTGTCGCGCATGGGTGGGATGATCCCATGGCCCCACCCGAGCATGTTTCGGCGCTGGGAAAAGAACTCACAGCGGCCAAATGTGATTGGCAATTACACGCCTATGGTCAAACCACGCATGCCTTTATGGTGGCGGGTGCGGATAGTGGAGACGGCGTACTAAAACATAATGCCGATAGCGAACGCCGGGCTTGGGCCGCAACACTGGATCTTTTGGATCAAGTCTTTGGCACACATGGAATAGCTTAGGGTTTTGTCGCTGTTAATGGAAATTCAGCTTTAAAAAATCGATGGGCCCGGCTGAGTTCATAAACAAGCTTTTCGCCGGGTTTGATCTCCAACGCCCATATATTTGTTACAGATGCCGCAAGGTCCTCTCGCCGGAACATCTCAACGGAAAACCTGTCCACCGGAAACTCTTGTCGTACTGTCGTTCCGGGTGTTTTGGTCCTACCGCCATAATCCGTGACCCTATCCGGCGTACCATCATCATGACGATGATCATGTTTCAAGGTCAGGCTCTGCGCATCTTTTGTCACAATCCATGTGCGTGAGCTATTTTCTCCTACAGCCAAAGGCATATGGATCCTATCGGCCTCACACCTTATAGGCCCGACCTTTAAGTCGGACCGGCGCCAATCTTCGTCCCGTGGGTCTTGGCTTGTCACCGCACCGTAAATCGATTGACCACATAAGTCTAGAAGGGCGGTAAAGAAAACATCTTGCGGGCTCACGGCGGCGCGCGTGTCTGAGGCTGCAACCGGGCGCTCGCCGTTCACTGTACATGCCGTTAAAACAGCACTCAAACCCCAACATATGACTCTGTGATATATTTTTCTCATATATCATTTTAGACGGGCAGACGGTCAAACACAATATAGTTAAGCCATTACCTTAACCGATCCAATCGTCTAGCTAGCGGATTTTCAGGCGGAATAATCGCCATTTAACGGACAGCGTTAAGTGATGACAGAATATCTAGTGTATGATGTCTTTACCGATAAGGCATTTGGTGGCAATCAACTTGCTGTTTTTCCAGACGCAACCCAATTGCCAGAAGAAAGCTTGCAGAGCATCACTGCGGAATTTAATTTTTCCGAAGTCATATTTATCTTTCCGCCACAAAACCCGGCTCGCACAGCGCGCGTCCGAATATTCACCCCGACATCCGAAATTGATTTCGCCGGACACCCTATTATCGGCACGGTTAGAGGGTTACATCTAGTAGAGGGTTACATTACGCCAGATGTTTTTGGTCCGGCATGCCCGATAATATCATCGGCAACAAAGGCATTATCTAGGCGCTCTTGTCCGAAGGTGCTCATCGGGCCGTGACCGGGCACAAAGCGCATTTCCTTACCCAGTGGCCATAATTTCTTCTGGATAGATTGTAGAAGTTGTTGGTGGTCGCCTTTGGGGAAGTCCGTGCGACCGATAGAGCCGCGAAATAAAACATCACCGACAAAGGCAATTTTCAGCGCCTGATTATAGATCACGACATGACCGGGCGTATGTCCGGGTGTATGTAAGACATGAAACTTAACCCCCGCCAGTTCCAGAACATCCCCGTCTTCAAGATACCGATCCGGAACAATATTTTTGCCCATCCCCTTATGGCCATATTTCTCCCATGTCTCTTCAATTGTATCCATCCAAAACTGATCCGCTTTATGCGGGCCAACCACTGAAACACTCAATTTATGCCGAATATCTTTAGCCCCGCCTGCATGGTCAAGATGTCCGTGCGTCAACCAAATCTCTTTGAGCGTAACCCCCAAATTATCACATTCAGCCAATAATTTATCGGCCTCGCCGCCCGGATCCACCAATACGGCTTCGCGCGTCTCTTTATCGTATAAAAGGCTACAATTCTGCGCAAAAGGCGTCACAGGCAATATTTTGAGGTCAAGCGTTGCTACAGACATATTCTACCTTTAAATCCCGAGGTGATAATTGTGTTAACCTAGCTCTAAACCGCATTCACCTTACGTTCAACTCACGCCCTCTACAAGCAGTTAACTTATTTGATAAGTTGTCTCTCTTCCTTGATCCGCCTGTATTGGCGGATTTTTTTTGATCCATTCGCACACTCATAAAACCTAACGCCAACGCTATTCAGATTCAGGTCATGATCGCTGTGATAGACATAGTCTGTCTTGGCAACAAGACTCCCTTCGAACTGGCGAACGGCTCATATGAGTCGTCGCCTATTTTTTCAATATTACGAATTTGTCACCAAGCCGTAGGGCTTATGTTATATTGACCTTGCTTTAATAGCCATTGGTGCTGGAAAAATTGACATTACTCCCAGTAGATTTGGACAACCCTGTCTCGTCAACCCCCAGCCCAGACGATAAGGTTGCCCTGACGGGTCGGTATAAACGGTGCCGACCCGTCTATTTTATAAACGCCACTCACAGTTAAGCCCCGTGACCTCGTCAACGACTCTCAAAAGATGTGGAAATATCCAATGTCATACCCGCACCCAGCCTGCCAATGGGACGGGATTTAAATCCATAATGGGCATAAAAGTCTTCTGCGCCCGCCACAGACATCAGACCGACCGTCGCGCCTTTAGCATATATCTGTAGCCAACGCATCAAAGCCTGCATTAACTGCGAGCCAGCGCCGCGCCCACGATATGCCGGATGCACAATAAGGTCTTGTATGTAATAATTCAGAGCGCCGTCACCTATAATCCGTCCAAACCCAACAAGCGTCGGCGTCTTGTCGCGCGGGTCGCCGTCATAAAGGCTCACCCAATACAGTGCATTTTCTATCGCTTTCACCGCACGGGCCTGAGAAATATGTCCCCAGCCTTCACCGGAGCGGAACATGTTATAATCTGCCCATGATGGTGGTTTGGACCGGATGAGAAAGCTCACCCCATTATCTCTTTCACCGCCGGGATCAGCCCCTCACGGGTGACAGTGACTTGCGCTGGGCGCGCGGATTTCCATTCCTCATTACTCGAAATGGCCTTAGCAGCCTCTGCCCCGAGAACAAGATCTTTAATCGTCACCTCATTGCGCGCCATTTCATCCTCACCCATTAAAATCGCAATTTGCGCCCCGCGCCGATCCGCATATTTCATTTGTTTCGTCACATTACCGGCCCCGATAAAGACCTCGGCGCGCAAACCTGCCGCGCGCAGCTCATCGGCCAGAGTAAAATAAGTCGCCATCAGATTACGGTCAAAGGCGCAAATAATGATCGGCGGCTGGATAGATTTTTCTAAAGCCCCCATGCGGTCAAGCGCCGATAAAAAGCGCGAAACCCCGAAACTAAAGCCGGTGGCTGGAACGTCTTGGCCACGAAAACGCGAGACCAACCCGTCATAACGTCCGCCCCCGCCAATAGATCCTATGCGCACGGGACGACCTTTTTTATCTTTAATATCAGCCAGAAGCTCGACTTCAAACACAGGCCCTGTATAATATCCCAGACCGCGCACGATTGATGTATCAAAACTTACGCGCTCAGGGCCAAAGCCTGTCGCGGTTAGTAATCTATCTATATCCGCGAGTTCTTGACATCCCGCTTGGCCGCGTTCCGAAGTCCCGACAAGACCTTCTAGTGTCGCAATCGTCTGGCCGCGATCAGAACTTGACGCCGTCGTAAAGCCCAGTACGGCCTTTATGCCGTCTGGCCCCAATTGCGCGCCTTGCGTATAATCACCGCTGTCATCCTTGCGGCCCGCACCGAGCAGGTCTGCCACACCATCTTCGCCGAGACGATCAAGCTTGTCGATCGCGCGCAAGACTTGCAAGCGTTGCACCGCCCCCGCTTCTGTGTTTGCTACGCCGGAGCTTTCTAAAATACCGTCCAGTAATTTGCGATTATTGACCCGTACAGCATATTGCCCGTCCTTGAGCCCCGCCGCCCGCATGACATCTGCCGCGATCATAATCATTTCCGCATCCGCTGCGGCCCCCGGCGCGCCGACACTGTCGGCATCACATTGGACAAATTCACGAAACCGGCCCGGCCCGGGCTTTTCATTACGAAATACACTGCCCGCCTGATAGCGCCGATAAGGTTTGGCAATCGCGTCATAATGTTCGGCGACAAACCGTGCCAAGGGCGCTGTGAGATCATAACGCAGGGACAGCCATTGGTCATCATCGTCTTGCAAGGCAAAGACCCCGACATTAGGCCGGTCTTCATCTGGCAGAAATTTTCCCAAAGCATCGGCATATTCGAAAGCAGGAGTCTGTAAAGGCTCAAACCCCCGCGCATCATAAACCGCAAAGGCTTTGGAAATCAGATCCCGCTCCGCTCTTAAAAGCTCAGAGGGTTTATCCTCAAAACCACGCGGTCGGCGAGCCTTGGGGCGAAAGGGTTTATTTTTCTTTTTGCTCATATGTCATCTCTATCTCTGAGCGGGGTTTAGCGGGTTTTGAAAATTTTTAAAGAGATAAGATGATTTAGGCCTACTCAGCCCATCTTGCCACACGCGGTGAGCCTCGCTACACCCCCCTCATGACAACACAGCTTAAAATCGCGTCCGCACAACTCAACGCCCATGTGGGTAATCTTGACGCCAATATGAAAAAAGCGCGCGAGGCTTATAATCGGGCCAAGACTGACAGTGCCGATATTCTGGTTTTGCCGGAACAATTTGTCATTGGCTATCCGGCGGAAGACCTTGTGCTTAAACCCGCCGCAATTGCGGATTGCAAGCTTCAGGCGGAAAGCTTTGCCAAGCTGACTAAAAATGGACCCGCCGTGGTGTTTAACCTGCCGTGGACGGCGCCCGATGAAAATGGCGATGATAAGCTTTATAATGCGGCACTCTTTATGCAAGACGGTCAGATTACCGATGTGCGCCTGAAACATCATCTGCCCAATTACGGCGTTTTCGATGAAGCACGAATTTTCACCGCCGGCCCTCTCCCAGACCCGATTGGATTTAAAGGGATCACAATCGGTCTGCCGATATGCGAAGATTTATGGCAGCCGGGTGTAGCCTCGCACCTTGCCGATAAAGGCGCGGAAATCCTAATTTCGCCCAATGGGTCTCCGTGGCGCAGAACGGCTCTGTCCGAGCGGGTCGAGGCGCTGGGCGAAAAAGTCCATAACGAAGGCTTGCCCCTTATTTATGTCAACCAGATCGGCGGCCAAGATGAATTGGTCTTTGACGGGTCGAGCTTTTCTATGGCCGCGGACGGCACGATTGTTCAAGCCCTTAAATCTTTCGTCGAAGATTACGATATCGCGACGTGGGAGAAACGAGACGGCCGCTGGATTTGCACCGAGGCCAAGCTTGAAAAACAGCTCACGGGGCATGAAGCCGATTGGCGCGCCATGTGTCTGGGCCTTGGGGATTACGTCAATAAGAACCGGTTCAAGCAGGTTGTTCTGGGCCTGTCAGGCGGGGTGGACAGTGCCGCTGTGGCCGCTATTGCCGCAGACGCGCTTGGGCCGGAGCGGGTGTGGTGCGTGATGATGCCGTCGCGTTTCACAGGAGGGGAGAGCCTTGGCGACGCGCAAGATTGCGCGACCCGTATTGGCTGTCGCTATGACGTTATCGCGATTAAGCCTGCCTTTGATGCCTTCCAAGATATGCTCGCGCCAATGTTCAAAGACTTACCCTTTGATACAACCGAAGAAAATATGCAGTCGCGCGCGCGGGCCCTGACCCTGATGGCGATATCCAATAAATTCGGGCCAATGGTAGTCACAACCGGTAATAAGTCCGAAATGGCGGTGGGCTATGCCACGCTTTATGGTGATATGTGCGGGGGGTATAATCCCGTAAAAGATATCTATAAAACCGAACTCTTCAAGCTTTGTAAATGGCGCAATCGAAATAACCCCGATGACTTGCTCGGCGGAGATTATCCAATCCCTGACAATATCATTACCAAACCGCCCTCAGCCGAGTTGCGCGAAGATCAAAAAGATAGTGACAGCCTGCCGGAATATGAGGTGCTGGACGATATTCTCTTTGGCCTGATTGAACGAGAACTCCCCGTCGAAGATATATTGGCGCGCGGCCACACGCCTGAAAATGTAAAGCGGATACAGCACTTACTCTATATTGCCGAATATAAACGTCGCCAAGCCCCGCCGGGCGTCAAAATCGGAAACAAAAATTTCGGTAAAGACCGTCGCTACCCGATTACCAATGGCTACCGGGATGAGATATAGTATTGCACATTTTTCAAAACCAGTATGAATGGTGTTGAGCTTATACGTCAAACGACTATCATTCGGGTGGGCTGGTCAGAGGATATTTCGTATAGCTCTATAAAAGATCATAGATTTCATCTGTGATCTCTGACTGAATACCGCCCTCTACTCACTCCTCCCAAATCCACTCTTGGAATATCCATTTTTTTACCATAAGACCACGAAATACATGAATGGAAATAAACCCTATGTCAGTTATTGTTCGTTTTGCCCCCTCCCCTACGGGAAAGCTTCATGTCGGCAATGTCCGCACAGCTTTGATGAACTGGCTTTTTGCCAAAAGTCAGGGCGGGAAATTTATCTTACGCATTGATGATACCGATCTGGAACGCTCGACCAACGCCTATGAGGACGGGATCAAGACCGACCTGAATTGGCTTGGCCTGACATGGGACGAGACCTTTAATCAATCGCACAGATTTAAAAAATATGAGGCTGCGAGCGCGCATCTGATTACGACCGGACTATTATATCCGTGTTATGAAACCTCAGAGGAGCTTGACCGGCAACGTAAATTACAGCGCGTGCAAAGCAAGCCTCCTATTTATAACCGGGCCGCGCTTGATCTCACATCTGAGCAGATTGACGCCTATAAATCCGAAGGGCGCAAGCCCCATTGGCGCTTTAAGCTCTCGGGTCATGCGGTAACATGGACGGATATGGTACGCGGCGCGCAAGCTATCGAGACCAGTTCAATCTCTGATCCGGTCTTGATCCGCGCTGATGGCTCCTTCCTCTATACACTGCCTAGCGTGGTCGATGACCTTGAGGCGGGGATCACCCATGTTATTCGCGGCGAGGACCATGTCACAAATTCCGGCGCGCAAATCGAAATTTTCAACGCCCTCATAGACTATATGGGCGGCGGGTCTGTGCCGACATTTGCCCATACGCCCTTATTAGTGGGCAAAGATGGTAAAGGCTTGTCGAAACGGCTTGGCTCCTTATCAATGGATCAATTGCGAGACCAAAGCTTCGAACCTCTGGCGATTTGTTCACTTTTAGGAAAAATCGGTACTTCTGATGCCATTGAAGCCCGGCCATCTCTTGACGCTCTGACATCAGAGTTTTCATTTTCCAAAATCGGGCGCGCCCCGGCCAGATTTGATGAAAACGAGCTTTTACTCTTAAATGGCCGTCTCTTAAACGCCACAGATTATGACGCTGTTAAAGCGCCATTATCCGAGATGGGTATTCACAACGCAGAGGCGCTGTGGACTTTAATGCGGTCTAACATCCAGAAAGTCTCTGACATGGCGGGCTGGGCCACCGTCGTTAACGCCCCCATGCCGGGACAAATCGCAGATGAGGACGTCGAATTTTGCAAAATAGCCGCCGCCGCGCTCCCGGATACCATAACAGACCAGACATGGTCAGAGCTAACGACCCATCTAAAAGAGGTCACGGGGCGTAAAGGTAAATCCTTGTTTATGCCCCTGCGCATGGCCTTGACCGGGCGTCCGCACGGGCCTGAGATGGGGGCTATGCTGAGTTTACTAGGCGCGGATAAAGCCAAAGCCCGTCTGAACGGCGATACCGGCTAAAAGCTCCGCCATTTCGCCGGAACACATCCACAAATACTATGATCTGGGGCTATTCTTTCCGGCCATCGTCGCGTGATAATATAATCGCATTCCCTATAGCGCGTGATCGCCTGTGATAAATTAAGGCTTGCCTCATAGGCAATACTCGCGCCATAATTCCTATTATAATTATTTAACCATAATATAGAGGGACTTCCAATGGACACACAAAAACTACGCCTTCCACTTTTTTTAACGCGTTTAAGCGTTTTTATATTCATGTTGCCATGGCAAATCACACGCTTTTCCAACCCTGAAATTATCAATACAATTTCCAATAAATATTATAAATTCAGCATGCCCGCTATTGGCAGCCAGATTTCGGGCGTTTTTATGATGGCCCTGATCATTGCCTTCCTTGTCGGGTTTAAAAAGCGCATTAGCTACGGACTTGTTCTGATTTTACACACGCTTGGAACCCTTACCACACTCCCGTTTATGATACCCGGCACCGAAAATTTCAGACCCCTGTTTTACGCGGCGATCCCGACCATAGGGGCAATGCTATTGCTTTATTGTCTACGTGATCAAGACACAATGTTTTCAATCGAAAAATAGACGCAAAATCAAGCCCACATGAAAGGCGCGCAATGAGGCGCGCTTTTCGGCGCAAAACCATTTAATCTGTCGTGAGGCTTATAAACTTATTGGTGGTTGGTCATTACGCTCACCGGGATGAGATCGAGAATAATGACCAACCCACCGTAAGTTGACAGCAAGGGCGTGGGAACCGCTGTCAGCGACGTTAACTGTAGTTGGGATGATTGTTAACGCCGAATCACTTATAGCCTATAGGTTGTAAAAAGTCAGGCTTTAAATTGAAAATATATACTTATAGTTGAGAATAGGTTAATATTGTTAAGAACTGCGCCAATTCAGCCCGTTAAGCCGTCAAAAGACGTTGCGCTGTCATTATCTAAAACTTCTTTAACTATAACGTCCAGAAAGAGGCCACTCCCAATCGTCTCATAAAACAAAATAACGCCGAATTTTACCCTTTCGGGCGCCAGCTAAATACACGATGGGCTATCAGGCGCCACATGGGGTCAAACCATAAAATCGTAGCGATAATAACCGCGCCAAAAATCCAATGCGCCTGTTTTATATAAAGCCAGATAAATATACCGATTAAAACGGGATAAAACGCAAGGCCGTGAAACAAACGCCACAGGGATATCCAAACCGCTTTCATAATATCCCGTCTGATGGGACATCCGAATTTACATCCTTTGGCGTTAAAAAATCTCGCACCCGCCAATTATCAGGATCATACCAGGGTGAGCTTTCGGTTTTACGTGACAATATAAGACAGGCGCCTGTCGGCATATGCCTATATTGTCCGGTATAAATTTCATATAATGTCGTCCACCCCGGATTATGTCCCAAGAGCATTAAGCTTCCCTCTGGTTCAACTTCTTTTGCACACACCGCAAACACATCCTCTGCGCTGGCATGATAAAATTCGGGAAAATAACGAATCCCTTGCGCCCCGGGTATGACCCGAATAAGCCGTTTAGCGGTTTCCACTGTACGCTGTGAATCTGAGGCCCAAATCTGATCGGGCGCATAGCCACGCGCGCTCAAGACAGCCCCCATATAGGTCGACGCCGCACGGCCACGTGCATTAAGCTGGCGCTTGTGATCTGTTAGCGTCAGATCATCCCATGACGATTTGGCGTGTCGCATCAATAAAAGCATTTTCAACATGAGCAGATTATAGGCAAGCTTTCACATCAATCCAATTGTATCATCCATGTCTAGGCCCCGGATATAATTCTGCCCGTCTGGCATCTGGCCTGTTGTATTATGCGATGATTTTATAACGCCGCCGAAGACGGCCGCGCCGGGTTTATTCGCACAAATGGCCTTTGACCAAAGCGCCGGCCTTACCCATGTCGAGACGTCCCGCATAATCGGTTTTTAAGCGGCCCATAATTTTACCCATATCCTTAAGACATGTCGCACCCGTCTCTTCGACAATCGCAGCCACCGCAGCCTTCATTTCCGTATCGCTTAAAGGTTGAGGCATAAACTCCCGCACAATTTCAATTTCAGACCGTTCTCGATCTGCAAGTTCGGGACGCCCATTATCCTCATAGGTCTTCGCGCTTTCCTCGCGCTGCTTAACCATTTTGGACAATAAGGATAAAATTTCACCGTCATCAATGCCATCGCAACGGTCTTCTGATCTGGCGGCAATATCACGATCTTTGATAGCGGCACTAATCAATCTTAATGTAGAGACCCTGAGGGCTTCTTTGGATTTCATGGCTGCTTTTGTCGACGCCGACAATGCGTCTCTAAGCGAGGCTGGATGTGATGACATATATGTCCTTTGGCTGTCATAATGCATGACCGCACCTAAATTTCTGCAAGCTCCCCATTACCTGCCGTTATGATAATCACCCAAAATACAGGTAAAATAGCTAAAGGCCAAGCTTTTTATAAGAATTTTCGCTTTGTTGACATTTCTTCTTGCGTCTTTTTATTGGTTACGCCAAACCCTGCGGGGTTTATGTGTCAGGGTCATATTAAAGGCAAATATTATGGGCAATTCAGATTACCGCCACAGCGGCGTCCCCGCCCCCACTGCTGTTTTAGTCCTCGCCAGTGGCGATGTTTTATACGGACAGGGCGGCGGACATATCGGCCAGGCCGTCGGCGAGGTGTGTTTTAATACCGCGATCACAGGCTATCAGGAAATTCTGACCGACCCGTCATATGCCGAACAAATCATTTGTTTTACCTTTCCCCATATTGGCAATACGGGTACAAATCCAGAAGACGAAGAAGCCGCAACCGATCAGGCCATGACCGCCGCCAGAGGCGCTATTTTTAAAGCCCCGATCACGGCACCATCAAATTGGCGCTCGGCATCACATTTAAATGACTGGCTAAAGGCACGTAAGATTATCGCCATTTCTGGCATTGATACGCGCGCCTTAACCGCCTTCATCCGCGACAAGGGTATGCCCAACGGCGTCATAGCCCATAACCCGGAAGGTAAATTTGATATAAATGCCCTGATCGAAACCGCGCAGGCATGGCGTGGTTTAGTCGGACACGACCTCGCCAAAAATGTCCATACCCACGATGTTTTTGACTGGCGAGAAGCGCGCTGGATCTGGCCGGAGGGATATGAAGACAAAACAGGCCTTAAAAAGGTCGTCTTGATTGATTACGGCGTGAAACGTAACATTTTACGTAATCTTGTCAGCCAAGGCCTCTCCGTCACAGTCGTGCCCGCCACGGCCTCGGCCCAAGATATTTTAGCGCTCAATCCCGACGGTATTGTCCTGTCAAATGGCCCGGGTGATCCCGCGGCGACAGGGGATTACGCCCTCCCCGTGATACGGCGCCTCATCGCAGCCAACATGCCGGTCTTAGGCATATGTCTGGGCCACCAAATACTGGCCTTAGCGCTAGGGGCCAAGACCATGAAAATGGAACAAGGCCATCACGGGGCTAACCATCCGGTCATGGATTACACGACAGATAAAGTCGAAATTGTCTCTATGAACCACGGATTTGCTGTTGACCGCGACAGCCTACCCGATAGCGTTGAAGAAACCCATGTCAGCCTGTTTGACGGCACAAATTGCGGTATTCGCCTAAAAGACAAGCCGGTCTTTTCGGTCCAGCACCATCCCGAAGCCAGCCCAGGACCGCAAGACAGTCTCTACCTGTTTGAACGCTTTGCCGCCGCGCTTTAAAGACCCGGCCCTCAACAAGGCCTTACTATCATTAAGACAAGACCTCTAAAGCCTATCGGCCTATCACGCCTACCGGCTTATTCATCC
>CAZSKN010000050.1:0-13120 GCA_964607445.1 uncultured Caulobacterales bacterium | reverse complement strand
GTTGAAAGTACGTATTTTATTTAGCGTTAGAAATTATATGTCACTTCTGCGCCAACGACACGGCCTTTTTGTGGCGTTTGGATACTACCATCTCCATTCGGAGCCCTTGTAATTCCCCCTAAATCATTGACAGTTTGAAGAATAACTTCATTCGTTAAGTTTTGACCATAAACGGCAAATGTCCACCGCTCGTCTTCGGATACATATCTCAAACTCGCATCTACGACGTTAATAGTCGGCTGAACCGTATTAGGAATATTGGCCTCAGTAGATTCGGCCTCATCCCGGAAGTTATAAGAAGCCAAAAGCCCAAGCTCTCCGCTTGCTAGCTGATGCGTATAATCCATCGACACCCCCCAAGAGACAGGAGCCAAATTCGGGAAGCCAAGTCCCAAGTCGATTTCGTCAGCAACGCCATCATTATTGAGGTCACCGACCTCATTATAATCGCCATCGATAAGTCCGAGAAATCCGCTAATTGAGAGTGAATCACTAACAATAGCTGTCGCCTCGATCTCAATCCCCTGGATTGTAACATCCGCCGAATTCTCAACGGTCTGAACGACAGTTTCTACATTATCGATAATCTGGGTTGTTGTAACCTGACGCTGAATATCGTCAATATTGGAGCTAAAAACGGCAATGTTTGTGCGTAAACGATCATCAAATAGATCACCCTTAAATCCGACCTCAAAAGCGGATTGCTTCTCCTCGTCAACCGGTCCGGGATCCGCAGGACCTGTCAAACGTAAATTATAACCACCGCTTCGGAAGCCTCGAGACCATGAACCATATAGTTGAGAGCTATCATTTACATCCCATTTAAGCCCAATTTTTGGTGAAAAATTGTTCCAATCTTCATCATCCTCGAAATCAAAAGTACAAGTCTCGGTTGTATCAAAGGTACACGGTGATACTCCAAAGTTTTGCCTCGCGACACTTACGTCTTTTTCTTCAACCGTATAACGCCCCCCTAATGTCAGGGTTAACGCGTCTGATACAGCAAAATCATTTGATGCAAAAATACCATAAGTGTTTTGGTGTTGTTGGCCGCCAAATGTACTGCTAACGCCACCGAAAAGTGCTAATTCCCGGAATTCCCGGTACTGGATTTCTTGCGTGAAGACATAGCCACCTACGGTAGTCGTCCAACGATCATTAAAGAAAGACCCCGTATAACGACTTTCAGCACTGTATTGCACCGCGTCTACGTTAAGAGAGAAATTGAAGAGGAAATTCGGACCCGCGTCGATATCGCTATTATTTATATTGTCCGTTTCTCTCCAAGCCAGAATGTTTGTTATTAAACCATCCCCAAAATCAACATTCCAAGTATTTTCAAGCGACGCACTTGTCCATGAAATATCTGTAAAGCCTTCATTATCTAGGTTTACGTCATGTCCTGATGCAAAACCTCTGTTTTGGTTGATTGGACCGTCACCCTCTGTGCTACCCGTTTCCAACCTTACCAAAAAGTCTACATCCGGTGATGCTGAAAGATTAAAAGCGCCTCGAAGCAAGAATGTTTCATCCCCGCCAAAGTTATCATTTCCATTTGCAAGGTTTGTAAAGTAACCTTCATCCTTATTGTAATATCCTACTAATTTAGCCGATAGCACATCCTCAACAATGGATCCTGTCACACTGGCGGCTACGGTATAATCAAGACCTGACTCAATACCAACTTTCAATTTAGCTGAAGGCTCATGACTTGGCCTGCGTGTGTTTACCAACACGGCACCGCCGGTTACATTACGTCCGAACAAAACGCCTTGAGGTCCACGCAAAACTTCAATGCCATCTAGATCAAAGGTATCGAGAACAATACCAAAATTTGTCCCCTGATAGACACCGTCAACGAATGTACCGACTGTAGGATCAGGACCGGGAGTTGATGACACTATCCCCAATCCGCGGATAATAAAGTTTTGTAACCCCTTAACAGTTCCAGACCCATCAAGTCCGACATTTGGTATTGAATAACTTATGTCGTTTATAGTCCGGACTTGTAGATTCTCAAGAAGCTCCCCATCATAAGCTGTAATCGCAACAGGCACATCCTGAATACTTTCGCCTGCAGCCTTTTTTTGCGCAGTTACGATGATTTCATCAAACCGACTAGACCCATCTTGCGCCTGAATTGCTGGGGCCAAGAACAGTCCCGCACCGGCTAATATTGTTCCAGCTGTTAATTTGGTTTTATACGACATAAATCTCTCCCTTGAATTTCTTATTGTCTTAATTCGTTTTTCGATATCAATGATAAAACATACATTAAGTATGTTCTTATTAAACCGAATAAAAGCCCTTACGTAAAGCTATAAGTTCCATCTGGAACCATAGTCAAGATTTAATATTCAAATAACATCTCTGCTGTTGCCGACTTTGATTTAAAAATCAATATTGCTCAACATTGATTTTTCTTTTATAAGGACAATTCAGGAATGTAAAGCTTTCTGTGCAACTACGTGTTCCAGATTAAATTGAAATGTTAATTATGTCGTCACCAAAAAGCCTATTTGATAAAATTTGGGATCAACATGTCATTGAAGACCTCGGCGGGGGGTATCAGATGATACATATAGACCGGTCTTTTATTCATGATTTGGTGGGACCGATATCATTGAGAGATTTAAAACAAAGAAACCTTCCTATCGCAAATCCAGAGCTGACCTATGCAATACCTGACCATCTTGTGTCATCAATGCCCGGTAAAATGGAACACGGATTAGCAGGACATCCCGACTATATTCCGGTTTTAAGGACAGAGAGCCCCACCCAAGGGTTTCATTTCTTCGATATAGGAGATGATCGGCAAGGAATCATCCATGTCGTAGGCCCGGAGCAAGGCATCACACTGCCGGGATTGACGATCGCGTGCGGAGATAGTCATACGAGCACACATGGCGGCATCGGGGCTTTAGCCTGGGGAATCGGGGCGAGCGACACGACCACTTTATTGGCAACGCAATGTATTATTGAACGAAAACCGAAATCCATGCGAATCACTATTGATGGGCAACTCCCCTCTGGAACCGGAGCGAAAGATTTGGTCTTGAAGCTAATTTCTGATTATGGATCGCAACTCGGTATTGGCTACGTCGTCGAATTTGCAGGTAAAGTTATACGTGATATGAGTATCGAAGCCCGACTTACAGTCTGTAACCTCGCGGTTGAAATGGGGACTAAGCGCGCCTTGATTGCGCCCGACGACCTAACGTTCGAGTATTTACGCGGACGCGCCTATGCGCCTACCGGAAAGGAATTCGAACACGCTGTCGCTCACTGGCGTACATTAAATAGCGATGAAGGCGCCAGTTTTGACCACGAAATTACGATTGATGCCAGCGATCTCAATCAACAAGTCAGCTGGGGTATAAACCCGTCTCAATCCATTAGCATTCATGATAGCATCCCGTCTCCGGAGCAGGCCCCCAATAAAGCGGTAGCTGATAGCTGGCGACAAGCGCTTGATTATATGGGCTTACAAGCAGGCAAGCCTATTATAGGCACCCCAATTGATCAGGTTTTTATCGGATCTTGCACAAATGGCCGGCTTTCAGACCTGGAAGCGGCGGCTGTTGTTGTAAAAGGACATCACGTAGCGCCCAATATTGTAGCTTGGGTTGTTCCCGGCTCACAAATGGTCAAAAAACAGGCCGAGCAGCGCGGACTGGATAAAATATTTATTGATGCCGGATTTGAATGGCGTGAATCCAGCTGTTCTTTATGCTCGGCGATCAATGGTGATTTAGTTCCCCCTTACTCGCGCTGCGTCTCAACTTCCAATCGAAACTATATGGGACGACAAGGACCGTTATCCCGAACACATCTCGCCAATCCGAGATTGGCTGCCGCGGCTGCTATTGCAGGGAAAATAACCGATGTTGAGAGCCTTGGTAGCTTTACAACCGATAATAAATCTGAGGCAAGGGTCAACTAGTGGCGCAATTCACTACAGTTTCCAATAAAGCTGTCGCTATGCTGCCCCCCGATATTGATACGGATATTATTGCGCCCTTGGTTTCGTTAACGACCGAAAAATCCGTAGCCGATGTCGCCTTTACCGCACTACGTTACATTGATGGAGATAGTAAGACAAAAATACCCAATCCTAATTTTTGGCTAAATCAACCGGCCAATAAAAGCGCCAAAATAATGCTTACAGGTGAAAATTTTGGCTGTAGCAGTTCAAGAGTAACAGCCGCGCAATCTTTCAAGGATCTTGGCTTTCGATGTTTAATAGGCAGTAGCTTCGGGGATATTTTCTTTGACAATTGTTTTCAACACGGTCTTTTAGTCTGTATTTTACCCGTAAAGATCGTTGAGCACCTTGCGACGCAAATTGGAGCAGGAGACTTTCACATCAATTTAAAACTCGAACACATTAAAACTCCGACAGGGAATTTTGTCCTTAAGGTCGACTCATGGCGGCGCGAAAGCCTCTTAAAAGGACTAGAACCTATTAAATTGGGACTGACCTATCGGGATAAGATCAAAAAATTTCAACACCAAGACAAAATACAGCGTCTATGGGTTTATAACTCTGAGGTTTCAATGTGAATTCGGTTAAACTTTTCTTTGGCACCCTATTGGGCCGATTATGCGTATTGGGGTTAGCGCTTATAGTTCCATTTGTCATTTACGGTGTATCTGTAAACCCATCAAACTCCACAGGGCTTCCCAAAGTGTCGTCATCGGAACGAGATACTGACCCCCTCGGAAGCTGGCCTTCACGACCCATTACCATTATCGCCGGAAATCGTGTTGGCGGCGTGTTTGATATAATGGCACGCGGGTTAGCGAAACATTTGTCACAAGACCTCGGCGTCACTGTCGTAGTTCAAAACATTTCCGGCGCGACAACAAAGGCGGCAAACTATCTGTTGCGTCAACCGGATGACGGTTACACCTATCTCGTCTCTGCTCCCGTACCATTCATGGTCTGGGCCATGAATAATGACGACGTAAAATTTGAACTAGACGACTTCGTTTTTATTAACAATCAGTGGAATAGCATGGCAGGTCTAATGCTAAATAATAAGCATAATCACAAAGACGCCTTATCGCTTTTTCAAGACATTAAAGAGAACCCTCTAAAATATGCCGCGGCTATTTTACCGCGTTCAGGTGGCCAGATTAATGTTTTACTGACACTGGAAGCCATGGGTATTCCACCCGAAAACTTACGAATGGTGTATTATTCGTCCGGGAGTCAATTGCGAACTGCCGTAGCGGGCGGACAGGTCGACTTTGGTATTGTAACGCATGAGAGTTATGTTTCCATTCGCGAATTTGCTCGTCTATTGGCCGCATTCCAACCTGAGTTATCCGTATTTGCCCCTGAAGGCCTTAGACCCGGAACCGATGTTCCCACCATCAATCAAATGCTTGAAGATCAGGGAAAAAATGTCGAATTTGTACCGAGTTCATTGAAAAGTGTCATCGCCTCAAAAAGTTTTCAAGCCAAATATCCTGACCGCTATCAAAAAATAGTCGACGCTTTTAGACGTGTGACAACAAGCGAGGCTTTTATTACTGATATGAAAAAACAATTTGTTGCCTATGATTGGCAAGGACCAGAGGCATCAAATCTTGAATCCCGAAAAGCCTATGATCTCTTCGTCGAATACAATGACCTACTTAAGAAATACGAGTAAATTAGTCCTCTCAATCTCAACAGTTCAACTTCAATGCGGTTCGTAAATTATATTGCAGATATTTAAGGCGGTGATACTGATTCTGTTACGGTTTTGGGACCATCCGGCGGCGGGACGGCTGTTGGTGTCCTGTTACCCCCCTTTAGAGAAGGATTGTTTCACAGTGCAGCGCCCCTATGTAGCAATGCCGGTATATTCCAGATGCATTTTTTAAAATAAAGGCGTGGCACATTGTACAGATGATAAAAATTTTGAATGGTATCCGCAAAAGGCGCCGATGAAATCGATCACAAAATAGCGAAAACCATGTGTGATTATATGATGAGTTTTATAAAGATTGGAAATTCCAACCATGCCGACCTGCCCTCTTGGACTGCATATGACAACGCATCAAAAAACTATATGCAATTTGAAGACGATAAGACTTACCCCGCACAAGATATGCTTCCCGGCATGTGGGCACTCTATGAAAACATCAAAGATCGTGATGAAAAACTAGAGCTATCCCAACATGGGTTCGGCGGTTGAGCCTCGGACGCGTCTTTGATAAAAAGCCAGGTTAAACCCGTCGAATAGAATTGATAACATTCTGTGTAATTGCAAACTCACGCTATCAAGATCATACATCAGACCCTATAGGACGAGTCCGAAGTAACGCCCGTAACCCGTTTTCTAAATAATGCCCCGGACTGGACTAGGACAAAAGATAAATGATACTACTCGGAAATATTGAAACCTTAAAACGCACTAATATTGACTAGGCTCAGAACGGGAATATAAAGCCACATGCCAGTTCAATCAAAATCACGTCGCACACAAGCCGAGCGTACACAAGCCTCAGATAAAGCTATTTTTAAAGCCGCTATAAAATTGATAGCGGAAAACGGCCCAAAAAATATGTCACTTGTAAAACTGGGAAAGGTAGCCGGTTTTAGCGGAGGGTTAGTTACTTACCGGTTTGGTACAAAAAGTAATATGCTGAAAGCTGTCGCAGATCGTATTTTTGAACTTTGGCAAAGACGGGTTTTGGAACCGGCGCTTTCGGGTGAAAATGCGATAGATGACCTTAAGACCCTAGGGACACTTTACTTCAAAAGTGTCAAAGCCAAGAATGATTTGATTATGGCTTTGTTTCGTCTCATGAATGACAGTTACAGTACACATAAAGAACTCAAGTCACAATTTTCTGAATATGATAATAAGGCTCGAAGTATTATCATAAAGCTGCTCGAAAAAGGAATAGCCTCCGGGGAAATTAAAGCGTCTATCGACCCACGCGGGGTAGCTGTTTTTTATATCGCAATTTTACGCGGGGCGGCATTGCAATATTTTATCGATGAAAAGAACGTAGATCTCAAAAAAATTGATAGCATGGTCGGCGATATGTTATTGGATCTAAAAGCTTAATACAATAAGGTCTTTAAGACTCTTTACTCTTGTTCCAATAAGCCGCTTTAAGAGCTTTTTTATCTACTTTTCCAAGCGGGGTTACAGGAAAAGTTTTTCGAAATTCAATAGATTTTGGTGTTTTAACACTGCCCAAGTGTTTACGGCAAATATCAAAAATATGATCTTCTGTTAAAGTACTATTTGGTTCTTTTTGCACCAGAGCTTTGACCTCTTCACCCCACCGTTCGCTGGGCACGCCGATTACATAAGAAGAATGCACGCCAGCTATATTATCGATAATACTTTCAACTTCAGCGGAATAGACATTAAATCCACCTGTGATAATCATGTCTTTTTTGCGGTCCATTAAATATAGAAATCCATCAGGGTCTAAATACCCTATATCGCCCGTTAAATGCCAGCCGCCGGATCGGATTTTTTCTGTTTCGTCTTGATTATTATAATAACCTTGACAGATCATCGGCCCCTTTGCCGCAATTTCTCCCAATTCTCCTTGTGGAACCGCCTTGCCCTCATTATCCAGAATATTAATTTCAGATAAATGAGTAGCACGCCCGACGCTTCGTAATCTGTCATCGGAGGCGATCTCGCCATTGATTAAGTGGTCTTTGGGAGCCATACCCGCTATAAATAACGGGCTTTCAGTTTGTCCATAAGCTTCGCGCATAACAGGCCCAAAAACTTTCAGGCATTGTTTCAATTTTTCTACGGAAATAGGTGCGGAGCCATATAGAAAATTTCTTAAACTAGTCAGGTCATATGTTTTAAGAAACGGCTCTTCGAGTAATGAATAAATACCTGTGGGAGGTAAAAACAAATCCGTTACATTCTCATTTTGTATGGTTTCCAAAATATTTTTGGCATGGAATTTTTCATGCACTGTCACACACGCTCCAGATATCATGGCGGTTAAGGCAATACGTCCACCAACATGCGTCATAGGCGCGACACATAATATAACAGGCGTATCATTATATCCCAGATACCAATTCTTTAACCCATATGCCAATGCGCTAAAATTTGCATGAGTTAACATAACGCATTTTGGTAATCCAGTAGTGCCGCCTGTCATGGGTAATGAAATCAGATCTTCCGGCGCAGTCGGTATATTTATACATTCCGCCATAGAGATGTTGTGATCAGCGAAATTTTCTTGATCAAGATTAACGCGAATGAAGAGATTAGCACTCTTTTCTTCGACCTGATCTACGGCTAAAGCGAACTTATCTTGATGAAAAATAGCGGTGCATCCAACGGCTGATAATGCGCGTATATTTTCGATTTCTGAATTTCGGGGATTTATCGGTATCCAAACGCCACCGGCGCGTAAAATACCTAATGTTACAATCAAGACCCATGCAGAGTTCAGACTATATATTGCGGCATGATTACCCTTTTTAAAACCCTTTTTGATTAAGTTTGCCGCGATAGAGGAAGATATTCTGTCAACTTCAGCATAGCTATAACTTACGTCCATAAAACGAATACAAGGTTTTTCCGCATATATTTCAAAGGCTTTTTCAATAAGTTCAACGAAAGAATGTGGTGACGGCTGATAATCCACTAAAATCTCCTATAGGCCCTGATTTCAATTATATTGTTCGGCTGAATGCAGGGCGATATCCGCAATTCTTTAACTCATGTGCTGCCTAAGTAAATCAGGCTTTGTAAATCCCGGTAGGAAATCTTTCTGGGTACGTTGTTGCAGATAGTCACTCTGAAATGTTACAAAGTGGTTGAACAGTAAGTATATTTGAAGTAATCACAATATCAATAAGGAAAAAACTATCAAAAACACATCTGACTTACCTGAATTTATGAAAAAAGCAGTGCTTTGGAACAAAGGGCGTGATGCAGAAGAATTTACGCTTGGGCAAACGATACCCCATCATTGGGGACGAACGATTACCGAAGGAGACAATAGCCTTTTTACGATGCTGAGTCAGATGTATAATCCGCTTTATTTTAACGAACCCTATGCTCAAAAAATGGGTCATAAAAGCATTGTGGTAAACCCGTTCTTGGTTTTCAATATCATATTTGGACAATCAGTTGAAGATTTGAGTGAAAACCGGGGCCTCTTCTTGGGTATTGATGACTGTAAATTTCTTGAACCTGTTTATGTTGGCGATACCTTACGGGCTGAAAGTAAGGTGCTCGGAAAGCGAACACCTAAATCAAATAAAAAAAATACGATTGTGACATGGAAAACCAAAGGATTTAATCAAGATAATAAACAAGTCCTTGAGTATGTTCGGTCAAATTTATTCATTCCCGGATTAATGGGGGAGGAATAATCTCATGAATAACGACCACATGACAGGTGATCATATAACGGGATCAGATAATTATTTCGAGAACTTCGAGATTGGAGCTGTTTACAGACATGCCAGAGGCAAGACTATTACAGAAAACGAGGCTGTCACATTTTGCCATATGGTAATGAATACGGCAGACGCCCATTTCAATGATGAAAGAATGGCGAAAGCAAACATAGGCTCAGGTGCCTCTATTGTTTATGGCGGCGTGTCTTTGTCAATTGTGATCGGTTTGGCGTATCAGGACACAGGTGAGCAAGTTATTCAAGAATTGGAATTAAACAATATCAAAATGAAGTCATCGGTATCTCACGGAGATACACTTTATGCTTATACTGAAGTTTTAGAAAAAATCGAAAGCGATGAGAGGCCTTTAGCTGGCAAAATCACCTTTCGGCATTACGGCGTAAATCAAAAAGATGAAGTCGTGTTTCAGGGGGACCGCACAGCCCTCATAAGAAAAAAAATCACTAACCTCTTTTAGTTTAACAAATTTGTTCGCCAGAAAGATTTAAAAATGAGTTCAAAAATTCGACGTCGCCGAAGATGTGTCTTATCTGTTCCAGGGATAAGTGAACGGAAAATAAATCGCGCTCTGGCCTCTGGTGTGGATCATGTCTTTCTGGATTTAGAAGACTCTGTTGTACCTGATAAAAAATCAGAAGCCCGCGACCTCGTCATCCACGCTTTTAATGATTTAGATTGGAACGGTGCGGTGCGATGTTTTCGAATGAATGGCTTGGATACGGCTTGGGCATATGATGACCTCATACAGCTCGTCGAAGCCGCCGGAGACAACATTGATACGATTGTGATTCCAAAAGTTAAATATGCCCGCGATGTTCATTTCGTGGAAAGTTTATTGGAGATGATAGAGCTTAAGATAGGACTTAAAAAGAAAATTGGCCTCGAAATTCTAATAGAGGAAGTCGAAGGTATTGCGAATATTAAAGACATATCCTTAGCCAGTGAGCGGGTTGAATCACTCATGTTTGGCATTGGTGATTATACACGGTCTCAGGGCGTACCTTTTAGCGACGCTTTTGGCCCCGCTGCGCATTATCCAGGGGATTTATGGCATTTCCAACGCTCTACTTTAGCAGTGGCTGCCCGTGTGGCCGGTTGTGACTATATCGACGGCCCATGGGCCCTCATACCAGACCTTGACGGTTATGCACGTGAATGCCGTATGGTTAAATCCTTAGGTAGCGTTGGCAAATGGGCTTTGCATCCCTCTCAGATTCCCATCGCTACACAAGAGTTTTCTCCTTCTGACGAGCAAATTAAGCAAGCTGTGAGGTATATTGGGGAATTTTCTGAGGCGCGGAAAAAAGGACTGGGCGCGATTTCAGCTGATGACGGGACGCTTTTAGACGAAGCCGTTTTACCTTTGTTTGAGCACGTTTTGGAAAATGCGCGTTTCTTTGGGATTGATATTCCAGAATATGTTTCTCAAAACACTGGGTAGGTTTGATAGAATACCGGAGTGGCAATCTAGTTGGATATGATATATGAAGGCGATTAGGGTATGAAACGAGATAGACGCGACTTCCTAAAAGGAGCCACACTTGCGACTGCCGCTTCAGCAACGGCATCGTTAGCTGGGTGTACCACAGAGGATACCCCCGCTGAAATTGATACGCTCGCCAGTCTGCCATCTCATGAAGAACAAGCAAATGAAACCGGCGAGGTGATCATTGATGAGCTTGAATATAGTCCAGAAGAAGAGGCCCAATATTTCATAAAAAAACCCGTATCCGATTTTATGGTCGACGTAATAAAATCTGTCGGAATTGAATATATTGCCATTAATGCAGGGTCGAGTTTTCGGGGTTTACAGGAATCGCTCGTTAATTATGGCGGAAATACGCAGCCTGAATTTCTAACCTGTTTACATGAAGAAAGTGCAGTCGGTATCGCGCATGGTTATGCCAAGGCTAAAGGTAAGCCGATGGCTGTTCTGTGTCATGGAACAGTTGGAACGCAACATGCCGCCATGGCCGTATATAATGCCTATTGTGATCGTGCCCCTATGATTATTTTTGGCGGAAATTATACTGATGCTGCCTATCGAAGCCGGCCTGTCGAATGGCTTCATGCCGCGCAAAACGCGGCATCTCCGATTAAAGATTACATAAAATTTTATGCCGCACCACAAACCGCTAAACAATTTGCCGAGACCGTTATACGTGCCCATAAAATAGCAACCACGGAACCCGCTGGGCCTGTATTTATCAGTATCGATAAACATCTACAGGAAAAAGAGATGGAGGGAGAGCTTCCCCCTATCCCCGAATTATCACCGACGCTACCCTCCCAAGGTAATATGGTCGCTCTTGAACAGGCGGCAGACAAGCTGGTGAAAGCTGAAAATCCTGTCATTGTAGCAGAGCGGCTTGCCCGCACGCCGGCGGGGATGGAGCGATTGGTAGAGCTTGCTGAACTCTTACAAGCCCCTGTCTTAGATCGTTTTGGGCGTATGAATTTTCCCAATCGTCATTATTTGGCTCAATTTGTAAACAGCAAAAAATTACTGCCGGAAGCCGATGTCATTTTAGGACTGGAAATTGATGATCTGCATGGGCTTGTGTATGCAACGCCGGATACAGTAGCGCATGAAACACATAGATTTGCGCGAGAAGATGTTAGTTTAATCAATATTGGAGCCGGCAATCTTAATGTTAAGTCTAATTATCAAAATTTCCAACGATACCTTCCTGTTGACTTATCCATTGCCGGAGACGGCGAGGCAACGCTGCCGAGTTTAATTGAGCTGGTTAAAGGTAAGTTGACAGCAGCGGATAGTGTTCGTCTCTCTAAGCGTGAAGATAAATTCCGTAAGATGCATAAAGAGATGATGAATGTTTCATCGCGTCACGCCGCGAGTGGATGGGACGCCAGCCCTGTCAGTGTACCGCGCCTCTGTATGGAGGTATGGGAGCAGATTAAAGATTTGGACTGGAGCATGTTAGGAGCGGCGCCCTTTCAAAGCTTTTGGGCACAGCGTTTATGGGATTTTGACAAACACCACCGACATACGGGCATGTCTGGCGGATGGGGCATTGGGTATTTTGCTCCGGCCGCAGTCGGCGTTGCGCTCGCCAATCGAGACAAGGGTCGATTTACGGTTAGCATTCAATCTGACGGCGACCTGATGTATGCTCCAGGCATATTATGGACCGCCGCACATCATAAAATTCCGCTTTTATATGTGATGCATAATAACCGTGCTTACCATCAGGAAATCATACATTTACAACGTATTAGCGCACGCCGGCAACGTGGTGTAGATGGTCAGGCTAAAATCGGCAATGCCATTGAAAATCCGAATATCGATTTTGCACAGTTAGCCAGTAGTTTGGGGATTTGGTCAGAAGGTCCTATTGAAGACCCTAAAAACCTTGCGGACGTTTTAAAAAGAGCCGTGGAGGTCGTCAAGAGCGGTCAACCTGCCTTAGTCGATGTTGTGTGTCAGCCTAGATAAAGTCAGTGCTTAGAAAGGCAATACCGATGAAACTTAGTAAAACCAACCGATGGGCACTCACAATATTTGCCGGGTTAATTTTTTCATTTCCGGGATATGGTGTCTTAATCGCCCACGCGCAAACGCAAACGCAAACGCAAACGCAAACGCAAACGCAAGGACAGGACGCTAAGCCCAGCTCAAATGCAACCCGTATTGAAAACGCGACAGGTGAATATTCGGACAATATGTATTTCAAAAAAGGCTGT
>CAZSKN010000049.1:0-14494 GCA_964607445.1 uncultured Caulobacterales bacterium | reverse complement strand
ATAGGTAAAACGGATACGTCTTAGGCGAGAGGGTTTCACCGCCCAGTTAAAAAATTAGGCCGCAGGTGATATCGGCGTTTTCACCGGCCCGGCGTCCTCGGAGATGGCTCCCACTCCCAAGGGGTGAGGTGGCGGCGGCGTTGCGTGATATGGCTCTTGGGGCATGGGCGGCGGCGCTACGGGAACTGTTGTACCGGGCTGCATATGCGCGGCCATGGCGGCAGAAGGCGGCGGCGCGACCGCGGTCGGATGGCCGGTCTCGATTTGTGCGTCTGCGGGGTCAGTAACGCCGTCAGCCATGAGGACATCTGCAATATCGCGGGCAAGGCGAGAAATTTCCGTACCCACAATGTTCTCAGATGTATCGGTTTTGGCTGTCGGGGGTGTGTTAGGTAGGGTGAAGGTGACGGTTGTGCCTTCATTGACAACACTCTCGATTTTGAAATTGCCGCCATGTAATTCAACAAAGGATTTAGACAAAGCCAGCCCAAGCCCTGTACCTTCATGTTTACGGGAGTGTTGGCTGTCAATTTGTTCAAAAGGTTTGGCAAGACGTTCGATATCTTCACTCGAAATACCAATGCCGCTATCGGAAATTTTTATTATCAACCCGGCAGAATTAGATGTCACTTCGGCGCTCACGACCCCGCCTTCGGGTGTAAATTTAATGGCATTGGTCAATAGGTTGATCAAGACCTGCTTAACCGCCCGGGGGTCGGCTTCAATTTCCGGTAAATCACGAGGTTGATAGATCAGTTTTAACCGATTTTCTTCGGCGCGCCCACGAATGATCCGAATAACCTGTTGGACAATATCATTAATCTGGATAGCCTCGGTATTGAGAGACATTTTACCGGCTTCGATTTTCGACATATCCAAAATATCATTGATCAATGAGAGTAAGTGTTGGCCACTAAATAAAATGTCATTCACATATTCTTTGTACCGTGGATCACCTAGCGGGCCGAACATCTCTTTTTTCATAATATCGGAAAATCCGTTAATCGCGTTTAACGGTGTTCGTAATTCATGGCTCATATTAGCCAAAAATTCGCTTTTGGACTGATTGGCTTCTTCGGCGCGAATTTTTTCTTGTTCATAATTTTCGGCTAATTCCATGATTCGGGTTTGGGATTCGCGCAATACACTAATGGTTTGTTCCCGAACGACCTGATTGGATTGCAATTGTTCTTCGCGCAGGCGTATTTCACTAATATCTGTTCCGGTGCAGACGCGACCGCCTTCAGATGTAGTTGTCTCTTGATAGCGTATCCAGCGCCCGTCTTTAAGACTAATTTCATAGGAGGTTTCACCTTCCGAACGGATTGTGTCTTTGATTGCTTTTTTAGAGTAGAATGACAATGTCGCATGATCTATGCCGGGTTGAAGTTGGCCTGGTAGAAAATTGAAAAAATTTTCAAACCGTTGATTCCAGGTCACAAGACGGTTCATAGGGTCCCAGATCACAAAAGAGTCGGTCATGGCCCCCAAAGCATTATTGAGTCGATATTCTGCAATTTTCAAACTTTTTTGTGCCCCTCTTTGTTCACTGACATCCATCGCCATGCCAATGATCACACGTGCAGAGTCCGACCCTCTAACCGAAGGGCGCCCCCGACATGATAAGACAACTGGACGCCGGGCCACATTTACATCTACGTCAAATTCACCATTTATATGAGCGCGTCTGACCAGGGAAAATAGTTTTTCTCTGTCGTCTTCATGGAATAATCCTAAAAATTGGGGGATTGTGATAGTTTGTTCAACATCCCGCAAGCCAATTAACCGACTAAGAGCGCGGCTTAAAAAGGCCGTATTTTTGGAAATATCCAATTCCCAAATGCCACCATGGCTACCGTCAACCGCTGCGCGATATCTTTGTTGGGAAACCTCGATATTACTTTTAGTCGATTGGATGCGCTGGACTTGTTCAAGCATGTTTTTCATCAAAGTCGCCACCAGAGCTCCGGTGGCCATAAAGAGGGTCAGAAAGAATATGAGGTTAAAAATCCAATTTGTGGCCAGAGATTTTGGTTTAGACGATATAATAAAAAGAGACTTGGCGCCGGGAATCGTGTGATGGGCTAACCAGACTTTACCGGAGGGACTTTTATGGCCTAGGACATTGTTTTGGGCACCGAAGTTATTTATTTGCCCCGGGCTGATATTAAAATGTTTAACAGGTCCGGCTGCTGCAATCATTTTTGAACCGTCAATCACGCGACCTGACGTGGTTATAATGGCTGAATTTTCATCAAATTCTCCCATAAGCATGCCGGGTGCCAGAGCGACCACTAAAAAGTTTGATCCGGATTTCGTAATAATTAGCGGGTTTACAGAGTAATCTTCGGCGATAAGCGACGAAATTCGCAAATCAGATTGCGGAAAATTACTAATGTCCGTTTTGCTCAGCACATTTGCGACAATATCCGACGACGCGGCTAAAACCTGATTATCAGCATTTAGCATGGCGGCCCCGACAATCCCTTGTCCGCGAGAAATAATATTGATGATTTGCGCGGGGGAACGGGTTCCATTTAGGGCCGTGCTACTCCATTCGACCTGACGCCGCAAGCTGTTTGAAACAAACCCGGCCTTGGTCGACATCTCATTGCTAAATCCATTCGTGGTGGCTGATTGGGATTTATTGTGGTCAAAAAGCAGCTTGCTGCCAACCATGACCATGAAGAAAAACAGAAACGCAATAGCCACATATATCAGCGTCTTGACAGAAGACTGGTCCATTTGGTCTGAAAATCGAGAGAAGGATTGGGTGAAACTACTCGGGTTCTGTGGTTCCGACAAATTATTGTCATAAGAGGTCGCCTCAATACCGTGTGCGTGCGGCGGTAGTGGCGCCTGATTAATATGCGGGGGGGCTGCATGGGGTTGACTTTGACCTAAAAGATGTGAGCGCATGTCTACGCGGGCCGTCTGGCCGCGCATATCCGTCGTATTTTGAGGCAATCTTGTAGATTGTCTGGTCACACACATCCCCTACGAATCAAAATTAAGAATAGCCGTGTATTCTCATACTTGTCGATTGTTAGTTTTATATTTTGGAAAACCGCATAAATAGTTAAGAAATTCGCGTTTCTGGTTCGGGTTTACCAATGGCGTAACCTTGTACAGCATCAAAGCCAAGATATTCAGCAAAGCTGTGCAGGTCGTCTGTTTCTATGCCTTCGGCAATGAAGCGACAATTCAAGGGTTCCCTAAGTGTTAAAATAGCTTCCAAAATGGCCCGCTCTCGAGGCGAATTAAATGCGGCAACAACAAAATCTCCGTCAATTTTCAACCAGTTCGCAGGGAGGGCGCGTAAGTAACGAATGGATGCCGCTCCCGCTCCCACATCGTCAAGGCATATATGATGACCACGTTGACGGAGTTCTGTGAGTAAAGCTCCTGCCTTGCCCAAATCTTTCATATCCCATGTTTCGGTTAATTCTATTGTGAGTTTTTCCGGCGGGGCTTCATAGGCTGATAAACAGGCCAATAGTGAGGTATTGAATTCAGGCCTATCAATAGATGCGCCTGAAAGGTTTATCGCGATACTAGGGCTTTCAGGTGCGGCATTGAGGACTAAAATAGCTTGCAAAAGCATAGAGAGGTCAAGATCTTTGATAACACCGCTTATTTCGGCCGGGCGCAACACACCTTCCAACTTCGATTCATTATTGAAACGTACTAGCCATTCATAGTGTAAAAGTGCGCCTGTTTTCAATTCCACAATCGGTTGACGCAGAACAGAATAAAGCTGTTCTGAAACATGGGTACGAAAACCTTGAGCTGTTCTAGGGTCTGGCATGAGGTTCCACCCTATACATTGGGCCTAAACAAAACCCTTACAAGATCGAATATTTTTTCGTCCGTTCTAAGCCGGCCTAACCTCTGGTTTTCGTTGCGATTTCCAAGACATTTTTCGAAGGCTTTGCAGCGATGACGTGTGCAAGTTGATCCCGGATCATCATTTGTCGTTTTATATCCAGTTTACGCCAGACTTCATAGACCCCCAGCAAACGGGCCGCAACCTGTGGATTGCGTCCGTCCATATCTAGAACCTGCTGGGTAAAAAAGGTATAGCCGGAGCCATCAATGGCGTGAAAAAGTACAGGGTTTGACATGGCAAAACTACCTAAAAGTGCCCGGACGCGGTTGGGATTTCGTGAATCATACGCACTATGTTGGCTAAGCGCTTTAATCGCGGCCATAGCCGTGTCATGTTCACGACTGGCCTGTACGGCAAACCATTTGTCAATGACCAGAGGGTTTGACGCCCATTTTTCATAAAATTCATCAATAGAGTGGTCGACCCGGCGACCGCCAAGTCGTGTCAGAGTGACAAGTGCGCTTAACTCATCTGTCATATTTTGCGCCATTTTAAACTGGGATAGCGCGAGAGGAGCGGCTTGCGGGTTCAGCCCAGAGGCCAGAAGGGCCAGGGCTTTGTTTTTCAAGGCGCGGCGTCCGGCGGCTTCGGCGCTTGGGTCAAATGGGGCCTTGGTTTGCAAGGCATGATAGGTGTCAAGGAGGTCAGACTCTAAATGGTCAGATATAGCCCGGTTTAACCATTGGCTCGCGAGATGAACCGCAATCGGGTCCGAGGTTTCAAGCGTTTGCGTGATTTCGACCTGCGTTGGAGTGGTTAATGTTAACGCTTTAAAATTATTATCAAAATTGTCATCAACTAAGGTGGTTCTTAAGGCGTGGGTATAATCTCTCAAGGCGGTATTTATAGGCGGTGTTTCACCGGCTTCAATGGCCGTGGTCATTTGAGCAAGAAGCTTGCGCGCAATGGATTGTCCAGCCTCCCAACGGGTAAAACTATTAGGATCATGTGTCATCAAGCGAATAAGGTCACGCGTGGTATAATCGACATGAAGGATGACCGGAGCCGAAAAATCCTGAAGGATAGACAGTGTAGGTCTGTCACCGACTGACGGGATCGTTTCAGTCAATTGACATTTTGTATCAGTCATAGTTGTTAAATTCGGGGGGCTGACAGGTCCATGGTCGTAAATATATTGCCACCGGATCGGGATAACACGCGGGGCCGTAGCGGTTTTGGATTTTTGAGTCGGGACTGATTGTTCCACGATTACAGTCCCGACATCTCCGTCTCGATTAACCGAAGTGCACGTTAGATGCGGTGTACCTGCATGTTCATACCACCGCATAAATTGAGAGAGATCCTGACCGGAAATATATTCAAAACAGGCTAGAAATGCCTCTACTGTTGTAGCGGTTCCATCGAGACTTTCGAAATAGTGATCACACCCTTTACGAAACGCCTCCGGCCCCAAAATGGTTTTGAGCATACGGATAAGCTCTGCACCCTTTTCATAGATTGTTGCCGTGTAGAAATTATCTATTTTGACATAGCTATCTGGGCGAACGGGATGGGCGAGCGGGCCGCCGTCTTCGGGAAATTGCTGCCCGCGCAAAGCTCGAACATCTTTGATACGTTGTACTGCGGACCCGCGTTGATCCGCCGAAAATTCCTGATCGCGGAAAACGGTAAACCCTTCTTTGAGACACAGTTGAAACCAGTCACGACAGGTGATACGATTGCCAGTCCAATTATGAAAATATTCATGTGCGACAACCGATTCTATTCGTTCAAAATTCATATCGGTTGCGCTGGCACCATCCGCTAGCAGGAGGGCGGAGTTGAAAATATTCAATCCTTTATTTTCCATCGCGCCGAAATTAAAATCCCGTACAGCAACGATCATGAAACGATCGAGATCATATTCACGCCCAAAGACGTCCTCATCCCACTTCATCGCGCGTTTAAGACTGTCCATGGCATATTCGGCGCGCGGGGCATCGCCCTGATCGACATATATTGTCAGTAGAATTTCACGCCCTGATCGTGTTTTGAATTCATCTTCCAGAATATCGAAATCCCCAGCAACCAAGGCAAACAGGTAGCAGGGCTTGGGAAACGGGTCTTCCCAGACCGCGTAATGGCGGGTCGTGGATATATCTCCGCTTTCGATCATATTACCGTTTGCTAATAAAAAGGGATAGGTTTTGGGCGCATTGATCCGGACTTTAAACACAGATAAAACATCGGGCCTGTCCATATAATAGGTAATCCGGCGAAAGCCCTCTGCCTCGCATTGGGTGCAAAACCGACCGCCTGAAACATACAGTCCCATCAAAGTGGAATTCGCCTCGGGGTTACACAGCGTTTCGATCTCTAAGGTACATGTATCAGGCAGGTTTTTGAGGATAAGCTGTGTCTGGGTTAGACGGTAATCACGACGATTGAGTATTTTGCCATCCAGCGTAACGGATTTGAGTGATATATCTTCTCCGTCCAGTATAAGTGGACCGCCCCGTAACCGTGTAAGTTTAAGGGTCGAGCGTACGCGAGTTGACTTAGGGGCAAGATTGAAATCCAGATAGACGCTTTCAATCTTGAAATTAGGTGGGGAATAATCTGAAAGTTGTGTGACAGTTGGGGCGGTATCAGTACGCATATAAACTCCGAAGGGTGAGGAGGGGGCGAAGGCGTAATGTGACGACCACCGTCAAAATTACAAGTCAGTATATTGAAAAATCAGTGAAAAAGTTCAGGGCTATGCACAGAGCGCTTTACGTGCGTTCATTGAGGTCAATCCGTTCGTCAAGGGGCGTTTTGCAATCATAGGATAATGTGGAATTGTCTAATGACGCGCCTCGCCAGAGATAACCTTTGGTCAATAGAGTTGACCAGAAGCCGCTACAACCTGGTCGGGTATCATTGCATTTCTGTGGCTAGCCAATGTTGGTGATTGAGGATGACAATTTTCGAATGTTTTGTCTTCGCCCTGACATGAGTATCCTGACCTGAGTATAAAGACTGGACTTTTTGTCTCAAACCCCTAAAGGGGGCGCGAAAAGACAGCAGGCGTGCAGAATTATGACTGATACTATCCAAACTTTGCGTAATGTGGCGATTGTGGCCCATGTTGATCACGGTAAAACGACGCTTGTCGATAAGCTATTGCGCCAGTCGGGCACGTTAGATGAACGCGGCGTGCGTGAAGAGCGCGTGATGGACTCTAACGATATTGAAAAAGAACGCGGTATTACCATTCTGGCGAAAAACACTGCTATCCGCTGGACGGATAGTGATAAGACAAATTGGCGCATTAATATTGTCGACACACCCGGACATGCCGATTTTGGCGGTGAAGTCGAGCGCGTATTATCTATGGTCGACTCGGTTGTGTTATTGGTGGACGCGGTTGAAGGTCCGATGCCGCAAACGACTTTTGTGACCAAGAAAGCCTTGGCTCAAGGCCTTAAGCCTATTGTTGTGGTTAACAAGGTTGATCGCGTGGGCGCGCGACCCGATTGGGCGGTGGATCAGACTTTTGATTTATTTGACCGCCTTGGTGCGACGGATGAACAACTTGATTTTCCGGTTGTCTATGCGTCGGCGCTTAACGGGTGGGCCTCTCACACTGTCGATAATATTGGCGAAAATATGACGCCGCTTTTTGAAGCGATTGTCCAGCATGCGCCTGTGCCTGATGTTGACCCGGAGGGAGCTTTGCAATTGCAGGTCTCGGCGCTGGATTATAATAGTTATACAGGGGTGATTGGTATTGGCCGGGTTGTGCGCGGTACGATAAAGAAGAATCAAAACGTCATCGTCGCCAAACCTGACGGAACCACGCGTAAGGCCAAGGTTTTATTACTATATGGATTTATGGGATTGGAACGGGTTGAAATGGATAGGGTTTCAGCCGGTGATATTTGCTGTTTTACCGGCATAGATAAACTCGGCATATCGGATATGATTTGTGATCCTGAAAACGTCGAATTACTCCCTCCGCTTTCCGTTGATGAACCGACTATTTCGATGACCTTTCAGGTGAATGATAGTCCTTTTGCCGGTCGCGAAGGCAAATATGTAACCTCGCGAAATATCAATGATCGTTTGCAAAAAGAACTCATCCATAATGTGGCTTTGCGTGTCGAACAACTCAGTGAAGCCGACAAGTTTCGGGTCTCGGGACGCGGAGAATTGCATTTGTCTATCTTAATCGAAAACATGCGCCGTGAAGGTTATGAGGTCGCGATCTCGCGCCCGCAGGTGATCAATAAGGATATTGACGGTGTTTTGTGTGAACCTTGGGAGACGTTGACCGTGGACGTTGAGAGTGATCACCAAGGCTCGATCATGGAAAAACTGGGCGAACGCAAAGGTAATCTGCAAGATATGGTGCCGGACGGACAGGGGCGCGTACGCCTTGATTATCAGATCCCGACACGTGGCTTGATCGGATTTCGTTCAGAGTTTTTGACACTGACATCGGGAACCGGGCTGCTATATCATAATTTTGATTCCTATAAACCCCGTACCAAAGCCGGTATTGGTCGGCGCCAAAAAGGCGTCTTGGTATCTAAGGAAACTGGTAAAGCGGCAGGATTTGCACTTTGGAACCTTCAAGACCGAGGTAAAATGTTCATTGGTCATGCCGCCGAAGTCTATGAGGGTATGATTATCGGGATTAATGCGCGGGAAAACGATTTAGTGGTTAACCCCCTTAAGGGGAAGCAACTGACAAATGTACGCGCATCCGGTACAGACGAGGCCGTTGTTTTAACCACACCTATTCAAGTGACATTGGAATATGCGCTTGAATTTATCAATGATGATGAATTGGTTGAAGTGACACCCGAGAGTATCCGTATTCGGAAACGGTTTTTATTAGAGCATGAACGTAAGAAAGCCGCGCGCAAGCAAGACGCGCTCGATAGCTAGATAGCTAGATAGCTAGTTGGGATATTTGAACTTTGATGGTCAATATCTGTCTATTAAGCCTGATATGGGTTTCAGAATTTAGGTTTAAGATAGTTTACCGAGATCACGCGATTATTGGCGTCTGGGATTAATCTATCACTTTAATTGGCGGGCGTTGATACCCCCATATGCTGGCGGCTGATTTAATCAATTCCGACTCTTCGCGGCGATATTCATCATCACTAATGGAAATTGACACCATAGCATCGTAAATGTTCTCAACGTGCAAGTCTTCTTTAAATTTGGTTAAAGCGCGCAAGATAAAGGTATTTTTGCGCGCGCCGTTTACTGAAGCTTTGATAGAGGTTAAATGATCTTTAAACCAAGCTCTAAGCTCTGCATTTGTGAGGGGGGCGAGCGAAAATAATTCAATTAAATGTTCGGCTTGTACGCAAAACTCTGTGAGTTCGGGATCACGAATATGAGTATCAATAATAATCGTAATCGCTAATGGTATTAAAATGTCATCGTGCGAAAACATTTATTCTCTCTCTTAAATCTCGGACTTTAAAAAGTCATCTTATTTAGGATGACCTCTAGCATAACTATAGGCTATGTACAACTGTAGCTATTGAGCGCCGCCTTTTAGGCGATGCTCAAACATTACCCTTTTTGCAGAGTTTCAACGAAATTTTTCGCGATGGGCGTTTCACATCAATCAAAGTAATATGTGGGCGGCTTAGAGTATAGGCCTCAAGATAATTATGGCCAGATTTTACCGTGTAACTCCGTTGCTTTCGTCCTTTTTTCGTTTGACACTGATAGGTCGGATTGGGGGCGGAAATACGAAGTTCGCAAGCGATATCTTCGCGAGTAGAGGGGGGGGCGCCGAAAATATAAGTTTCCTCTGGCCGGGATTGACAGGCGGTAAGGCCCGCCGTGCTACTGATCCAGCGATTTTCGTTTAAAACGGCAGGAAACTCTGGGAATCGATTTTCAAGTGCGGCGAGTTGCGCTTTTTTTGCAGCTTTAATCTTTTCATCTGTGGGTTTAGCTTTGACGGCCTTTTTAGGCGTTTTTACAGGTTTTGATACGATAGATTTTGGGGTTTCGGGAACATAAGCCCGGTGTTTGCTAGGCTCGTGCCCGGCGGGGATTGTTAAGCTTGGCGTGTATTCAGGGGCGCTAACAGTCTTATTTTGGGATTTATGATCTGTATAACTGAGCCAAACCAGAGCGCCAAGTGCCAGAGTAATCCAGATTTTGAAGATCGTGTTCATCATGGCAGAGGCTATTCAACTCTTGTGCCAAGTCCGATCATAGCGTCGTCGGGGTCAGGATATGGGTAATATTTGTAAGACGCCTTTAATGTATTTATAATTAATGCCTGATATTGTGTCATTGATGAGGGATTGCGTATAATATACAATGTGGGTATAGTCGACAGATGATAAGAAACGGGTCGAAGGGGTCCCATGGTTTACCAGCTTATTTATACAAGTAATGCGAGCCCGGCTTTGACAGCAGAAGACGTCAGCGATATCGCGCTGCAATCCCACGAAAATAATATAATTTTTAATGTTACGGGCCTTTTATTGTTCAGTGAAGGAACGATTATGCAAGTTCTCGAAGGCGACGCCAAGGATGTATTAACGCTTTATGACAATATTCAAAAAGATATCCGACATTCTGGACTTATGGTATTGATAGAAAGATATATAGAGCGTCGTGAATTCCCGAATTGGGCTATGGGGTATAAAACCTTATCGCGGTTAGAGAAAAAGGATTTTATTTTTAATCTTTCTTCCGCCAGTCTCGCCAAAACCATGCCGTTAAATCCAAGCCCTATTTTAGCTACGATTACACAGGCTTATGCACGGGTTAACCGCATTTAGCTTCGAAAGTATAGCTTGATTTTTATAAGGTGGTGAACGCCGATAGCCTATTGGCAATGGGTATCCGCATATTTTGGTAAAGCGTCAATAAATGCCAATATATCCGCTTTGACCGTTTCGTCTTTTTCGAAAAATTTAGACAATACTTTCACAATATCTGTATGTGTCACCCCGGCATAGCTGCGGGAGGTAGCCAAGCCACCTCGTGCTGTGACCTTTTGCGCCAATAAAGACGCATTATCCGGATGTACCGTTGTATCGGCGGCGCCGGTTAATAAAAGAAGCGGGGGGCTCGGGTGGCGAGCCAGATTGAGCGGCGCGTCATCTCCTGTATTTCTATCCGGGAAAATCGTTATAAAGGGTTCTTTGGCAAATGGACGTTCGCCATAAGGACCAGCCAGACCAACCGTGCCTGCGATAACAGCGCAGCGGTTCACTCCTGCATCACGTAAAAATACATCGTTTAGCGTCAGATTAAGCGCTGTATGCGCACCCGCAGAATGGCCGATAAGAATGATTTTGCGTTTTGGATATGTTCTATGTGTCCATGCTGTGGCGAGGGCAATGTCATGGATGAAATCCGGGAACAAGGCCTCGGGATAGAGGCGGTAATTCGGAATGATGACGGTATACCCGTCTTTGGCAAAGCCTTGCCCGACAAATTTGTAAATATCTTTACTTCCTGAGTCCCAACTACCACCATGGATAAACATAATGATGGGGCTGTCGGCCTTGGCTGAAATAGCGTTGTAGACATCCAGATTTTGTCGATCCTGATCGCCGTAAGCCATGTTTTTCGAGAGATTATAACTGCCGGACGGGGTGATGGCATTGAGAATATTAACAGGCGCACAAGCTGCGCATGATAAAAGAGCCGCGAATGCGGCTCCCCACTTTACTGTGTTTAATCTGCGATTAAAGCCCGTTCTTAACAACAAGAATTCCCCTGACTGGGATCCGTGGTAAGCTTTGGCTTGCCTTGCTTGCTTTCTTGTGGATCGCGTCGCCTTACGCCGCAATCCTCGGCAGGCCATTCGATCCGGTCCTGCACAGCGACTGCAGGTACAACGGTGTAGAACATATCTTCATACGGTTCTTGCTGCATGAGCTTGAAAGTTTTTTCACAGACAGCCGAGCGTTCCCCGCGCAAAAAGACGTGCCCATCATCATCTTGGACTTGCCGCCATGGGCCTTTGTAAATAACCGCTTGATTTTTTTCCAAACATTCGCCCTGTTTACCTTTGTAAGCGAGATAGGTGGCTGAACGGTATTCTATACCCTCGACAATTTGCCAAGGCTCAGTTTCGAATTTATCGATATAGATACCATGGAAACCAGCCTCCTCAAGCGCTGTAATAAATCCGGTCTCTGTTAACGCACCCGAGATACATCCTGACCACAAACGGGCATCATTTTTAAGCGCTTCGGGACTATCTTCATCTGAAATGATATCAGACACAGCCACGCGACCGCCGACTTTCAATACGCGGAACATCTCGGTGAAAAGCTGTTTTTTCTTCGAATCTGAGACAAGATTAAGAACGCAATTCGAAACGATCACATCGACCGAATTATCCGGTATCATGGTCATTTCCGCTTTCATGCGTAAAATTTCGGCTTCCATACGTTCCATATCACCGGCGTTTTTAACCGGGTTTTTGGCAAGCCATTCATTTAACTGGTCTAGGTCAAGTTTAAGGTCTTCAATATGACCCCGTTTGAACTCTACATTGGCATAGCCAACGCGTTCGGCAATAATCGGAGCATTTTCTCGCGCCAGATCCAGCATTTCGTCGGTCATATCAATACCGATGACTTTGCCTTGGGGGCCAACAATCTGGGAGGCAATGAAGCAGATTTTTCCGCCGCCTGATCCCAAATCCAGCACGGTTTCGCCTTCGCGGACATAACGCGACGGATCACCACAGCCATAATCGCGATCAAGTACGTCCTGTGGAATGATTTTTAGATATTGCGGATCATAGTCAATCGGACAACACAGAGCCGCCTCGACAGCTTGGGCGCCCGCGCCGTAGCGATCTTGTACGTCATCACGTACATCCGCATTTGTAGAGTCTACTTCGTTAAAACCGTCCATGATGTCTCCTTCTCGAATTTCGTCAATTTTAGCCTCTCACGATAAAAATGCCTAGTGACGACTTCGTGATTTTTCAGTTAACTCGAAAATACGCATTTGGCTAGCCTCTTTGCGCCCTCTTTACATCCACTTTATACAGTCTTCGGATAGTCTTTTGGCCGCGCGATTTTACCTTGCAAAGCGCGCGAAATCGTCTCGGGATTTATTCCTATTGCGAGCAGCAGTTGATCTCGTGCCGCCAAATTACAGAAAAGACCTATTCGGCAATCCAGAATCATGGCTTAAATCTATATCTAGTGAGTTCAAATGACGGGTGCGGTTCTGACGGCCCGCCCTGGCGAGTCTTGTCACATCATGATTGGGTTTTGTGGGGGCGTATAATTTGAGAGCTGAATAGGAGATAAAATGCGATTAAAAACAAATTCTGTTACACGTTCAATTTTCACGAGTTGTGTTGCCTGCAGTACGATGGTGTTATTGGCGGCGTGCGGCAACTCAAATTCCAACGGTGCGCCGGCACAAGATCAATCGGCGCATCCAAATAACCAATCGACCTTGGATATAGAGAGCGCAGCACATGCGTCACCCCAGACGGCCCAAGCGCAATATATTGCAAATGCGGGTATTTTGGTGAGCCAAGGGGACACCAAGGTCTTGTTTGACCCGTTTTTTAATAATGGCTTTGACACATATTCTGTTCCGAGTTCGGAGCAGGTCAATGCGATAATGCAGGGCATTGCGCCTTATAACGGTATCAATGCGGTTTTCATCAGTCACGCACATGGAGATCATTTTTCGGCCAGCCAGATAATCGCCTATATGAAGGCACATAAAGCCGTCCGCATTGTGGCTCCGCAACAAGCCTTGGAGATGATGCAAGACGAGGTAACTTGGGAAGAAAATTTGTTAAGACGGGTCATGGCATTAGATTTAGCTTATGAAGATGGCACGATTTCCATCGGGATCGGCGCTATTTCGTCAAGTGCAGTGCGGATTCCGCATTCTGGGTGGCCGGACCCGCGACGCGCGGCGATACAAAACTTGGTTTATCGTGTGACTTTGAATGAAACCGCGACCGTTATGCATATGGGGGATGCTGATCCGCGCGCTCAACATTACACCCCGTACAAAGCCCATTGGGCCGTGCGGTCAACCGATACCGCTTTTCCGCCCTATTGGTTTTATGGATCCGATGAAGGGCAGGCGATTCTAGCAGATATAATAAATGTTAAAAACTCGATTGGTGTTCATGTGCCTATTAAAATACCGCAAGGGCTCAAAGATAGCGGCGCTGATTATTTTTCGAAAGCCGGGGAAACGCGACCTGTGAAATAGAGACTTGCCGCTTTGAAAAAAAATGCCCATACATAGAGTGCCGAGCGGCGTCTGGAAACTATATTTCCAAGACTGAGAAGCACGCTTTGAACTTGATCGGGGTTATGCCCGCGCAAAGGACGGAAAGTATAAATGCAGGAAGATAGTAAGAGATATATTCTCCGACTGATAGGTCCGGGCATAATCTCTGGGCTTAATATCGACCAAGTCGGAGGGAATTTAGCATATATTCCGCGTATAATAGAGCATATTACGGAGATGAATAATGGGCGCTAAAATATTTATATGGGTAGGGCATCCGCGTGAAAGCTCATTATCGCACGGCATGGCGGATTATTTCGAAAAAGGCGCGTGCGAAAACGGGGCTGCTTTTAACTCTGGTAATTTGAACTGGAAACTTCTTTTTGGCATTAAAGGCTTTGG
>CAZSKN010000048.1:0-14501 GCA_964607445.1 uncultured Caulobacterales bacterium | reverse complement strand
TCCGGCGGCAGCGCAGGGTCTGTCATCTCCGGCGGCGGTAGCGCAGGGTCAGTCATTGGTGGCGGTGCGTCATCAGGCGGAGCCTCAGTTGGAGGCTTTACAGTTCGCGCTGATGGATCCGTTGTGAACGCTGCGACAGGGCTCGTTATCGGACGTGTTGACGGAAGTGGAAACATCCTCAACTCAGCCGGTCAAATCATCGGCCAGGTTACAGGCAACTAAACTCTAGCTTATAAAAATATAGAGCCCCGCATTAGGCGGGGCTTTTTTATTGAAACCATAAACGGTTTTTGGATGATCCGGGCGGGTCCTTGGTCAAAAGACTTTATCAAACGCGCGTTGACATTCACCGACTCGCCTGTATAAAGCGCTCAAATTGGCTGCCAGAATATTCTGGCAACTTCATGTATTTGGCAGTTTTGCGTCGGTTAACGTCGCCTCTGCCCATAAAAGGAAAAGACTATGTTTGCAGTCATACAGACAGGCGGTAAGCAATATAGGGTCGCTAAAGACGACGTGATTATTGTCGAAAAGCTCGACACAGAAACCGGCAAAGTTGTCGCTTTCAAAGATGTTTTAATCTGCGGCGAAGGTGCGAAAGTCACTGTAGGCTCCCCCCTTGTTAAAGGTGCGGAAGTCAAAGGTGAGGTGCTTGAGCAACGCAAAGGTGACAAGGTTCTTGTGTTCAAGAAAAAGCGCCGCCAAAATTATCGCCGCAAACGCGGTCATCGTCAAAACGAGACGGTCGTGAAAATCACGTCCATCAAAGCTTAATAGTAGGATAGGAGACACTCATGGCTCATAAAAAAGCAGGGGGTTCGTCTAACAATGGTCGCGATAGTGCAGGTCGTCGTCTTGGCGTAAAGAAATCTGGTGGACAAGCCGTCATTCCGGGTAACATTATTATTCGCCAACGCGGCACGAAATTCTATCCGGGCGTAAATGTCGGTATGGGTAAAGATCATACGCTTTTTGCGCTTACAGAAGGCCGTGTTACATTTGCAACGAAACGAAATAAGCGTACCTATGTGTCAGTGGACCCGACAACTCTAGCCGCTGAATAACGATCCTAAAACATACGGATCGCCCGCTTAAAGCGATCCGACCACAGCAGGGAGACCGGATCGCGGCCTCCCTTTTTTAATGCCTGCATCACAGACCTATACTATGGAGGTCAAAATGCGAGAAACCCTTAAAACCAACCGCCTCGTCTTACGTCCGCTTACACTTGAAGATGCACCTGCCTTCGCCAAATTAGCAAATGATATGGATATCGCGCGCATGACCGCGAGTTTCCCGCACCCTTTCCCGCTATTATCGGCCGAATTCAAGCTCATGCATATGCGTACACTTAAGCATCGCGCCCTAGCCTACCCTTATGTTATTACGAAGACAGGCGGAGAGTTTATGGGTATGGTCGATATATTTAAGCGCGGTCCCAACCGTACATTGGAACTGGGCTATTGGTTAGGACGTCCTTACTGGGGTCATGGTTTCACCACTGAAGCCTGTCGCGCTGTTTTAAAAGAGGCCTATAAATCACTTGGAGCCATCCGTGTCGAGGCGGGTGTTTATATTGACAATCCGGCCAGCCTATCTGTCTTATATAAATTGGGATTTAATCGAGACGAAAATTATACCTATATGTTTTCCATGGCGCGCTTGGAAAAAGCAAAGGGGTTGAATCTATCCCTTGACCTGAATGCGCATTACAATTCAACGGCCTCGGACCAAAGTGCACCACCTCCCCCAAGTCCCTTGCGCATTGTTAAAAATGCCGCCATGAGAAGCTGATTAAAGGCATAAACCATGAAATTTCTTGATCAGGCTAAAATATTTGTGAAATCCGGAAATGGAGGTGCGGGATGCATCTCTTTTCGGCGTGAAAAATATATCGCCTTTGGCGGCCCTAATGGTGGCGATGGTGGTAAAGGCGGCGATGTTTGGGCCGTAGCTACGCGTGACCTCAACACATTAATTGATTATCGCTATAAGCAACACTTCAAAGCCGGAACCGGCGTACACGGCATGGGCCGTGATCGGGCCGGAGCCGCAGGCGATATAGTAGAGCTTAAAGTTCCTGTAGGAACACAGGTGATTGATGCTGAGGATGATAGCCTGCTGGTTGACATGGTCGAAGACGGCCAGCGTGCCCTTCTGGCGAAGGGCGGCAATGGTGGGTGGGGTAACGCCCGGTTTAAATCCTCGACCAACCAAGCGCCGCGTAAAGCCAATCCGGGGGAAGCCGGCGAGGAACGCTGGGTATGGTTACGCCTCAAACTTCTTGCAGATGCCGGACTTGTCGGTCTTCCCAATGCCGGAAAATCAACATTTCTATCTACGGTGACGGCGGCTAAACCCAAGACAGCGGACTACCCGTTCACAACATTGCATCCACATTTGGGTGTGGTCAATCTTGGCCCGACCGAGCGCTTTGTGCTAGCGGATTTACCGGGCCTCATTGAAGGCGCAAGTGAAGGCATCGGCTTGGGTCATCGTTTTCTAGGACATATCGAACGCTGCGCTGCAATCCTGCACCTTGTCGACGCCTCGACAAAAGACCCTGCCCATGACTATGCGACCATTCGTCAAGAATTGATCAATTATGACGGCGGGCTGGAAACCAAACCCGAAATCGTTGTTTTGACAAAATGCGATGCTTTAAGCGCAGAAAAAATCGCGCAAGCGACAAAAGCGGTTACGGATATTTGCGGACAGACCCCCTTACCTATTTCCAGCGTCGCGAGCCAAGGATTGCGCCCCGTTCTCTCTGCGGTCTATCAACATGTCGCGAAAAGGCGCATACGCGAAGACAAAGACCGCGAAGCGCGCAACAAAGCACTTGCCATAAAAGAACACGCCACAGAAAAAGTTCACATCAAAGAGACAGATGGATGGCATCCCTAAACCCCTTCACCGCGACACGCCGCCTCGTTATAAAAATTGGATCCGCCCTTCTCGTTGACGGCTCCACCGGTATTCGTACAGATTGGTTACAAAGTCTCTGCGATGACATTGCGGACTTAAAAGCGCAAGGCTTGGACATTGTAATCGTCTCGTCAGGTGCAATTGCAATTGGACGACAAAGACTGGGGTTATCCACGCACATATTATCACTCTCGGATAAACAAGCCTGTGCAGCCGCCGGGCAATCCCGATTAACCCAAGCCTATGAGCGCAGCCTTGGCACGCATGACATCATCACGGCCCAAGCTTTATTCACGCTCAACGATACCGAAAATCGCCAACGCTGGCTCAATGCGCGGTTGACGCTAGAGACCTTGCTTGGATTAGGCGCCGTGCCGATTATCAATGAAAATGACACCGTAGCCACAGACGAAATCCGGTACGGGGATAATGACAGATTGGCCGCTCGCACGGCACAAATGCTCGGTGCAGATACGCTGATTTTACTCTCCGATATTGACGGCCTTTACACTCAAGATCCTCGTAAAGACGATACGGCTCAACATATTCCCATCATCGAAACGCTGAATGCCGACATATTATCCATGGGCGGAGGTATTAACCAGACAGCGCAAATGGGCTCTGGCGGCATGGCCACAAAATTACTCGCGGCGCAAATTGCGGTAGACGCAGGGTGCCATATGTGTGTCATGAACGGAACAGACCTTCATCCTCTGAAACGTCTGAAAACAGGTGCAAAAACAAGCTGGTTTAAAGCCCAGAACAGCCCTGTTAATGCCCGCCGCCAATGGATTAAAGCCAGTTTGAAACCCACAGGCCAATTGAATGTGGATTCTGGGGCCAAACGCGCATTGGCGCAAGGCAAAAGCCTTTTGGCCGCGGGTATAACGCAGGTCTCCGGTGATTTTTCCAAGGGCGACGCTGTGCAAATAATGTCCGATGGACTCGAAATTGCGCGGGGTATAAGCGCATATCATGCCAAAGACATTGTTAAAATTCAGGGTCTCAAATCTGGAGACATTGCCACAGCGCTCGGATATTATAATGGTGATGCGGTTATTCACCGCGATAATATGGTAGACATGATATGACAGAAAATTCCACAGACCTCGTCGCATATATGAACGGGTTAGGACAAAAAGCCCGTCAGGTAGCCAAGACATTACGGCTGACCTCCGCGGAGGAAAAAAACCGTGCGCTCACTGCTATGGCCGATGAAATCCACAAGGCCCAAGACCATATTCTTTCAGCGAATGCCAAAGATATGACCGCCGCGAAAGCCAAAGGTTTGACCGCAGCGATGCTAGATCGCCTCAAGCTTGATAAGGCCCGAATTGATTCCATTGCGGCGGGAATTCGCGCAATCGCAGCCCTGCCAGAGCCTGTAGGCTCCATTGACGAAAGCTGGGTGCAACCCAATGGGTTAAAGTTTTCAAAAGTACGCATTCCTATCGGCGTCATCGGCATGATTTATGAAAGCCGCCCGAATGTCACCGCAGATGCCGGGGCGCTTTGTCTAAAGTCGGGCAATGCCTGCATCTTGCGGGGCGGCTCGGAAAGCGCGGCCTCTAGCACCGCAATTCATCAAGCCTTGATCAACGGACTCGACCACGTAGGCTTACCAAAATCGGCCATTCAAATGATTGAAACGACAGATCGCGCGGCTGTCGGTCATTTACTCGGCGGGTTAAACCAAGCCGTTGATATCATCATCCCACGCGGCGGCAAAAACCTTATTGCCCGTGTGCAATCTGATGCGCGCGTCCCTGTCTTGGCCCATCTCGAAGGTCTTTGTCATACCTATATCCATGCGAGCGCCGATATACAGGCGGCTGAAAAAATCATTCTCAATGCCAAGCTGCGTCGTACGGGTGTGTGTGGGTCTACCGAAACCCTGTTGATAGATAAAGCTATCGTTCAAAGCGCCCTGCCTCGACTCGCAGACGCTCTGATATCCGAAGGCTGTGAACTTCGCGGCGATGACCTCGCAAGGTCGTGTCACAGCGCTATCCTCGCAGCGCAAGATAGTGACTATTTCACAGAACATTTGGCAGCGATCTTAAACATAAAAACCGTAGACGGTCTGGACGCTGCCCTTGCACATATTGACCATTACGGAAGCGGACATACGGATGCAATCTTGACCGAAGACCCAAAGATAGCGCAACGGTTCTTGCGCAATGTCGATAGCGCTATTGTTATGCACAATAGTTCGACCCAGTTCGCTGATGGTGGAGAATTCGGATTTGGAGCCGAAATAGGGATTGCAACAGGACGGTTACATGCGCGCGGCCCTGTGGGCGCGCAACACCTCACAACCTATAAATATATAGTGGAAGGCACAGGGCATATCCGCCCATGATCTATAGTCGCATATGACCTTAAAAAAGACCACATCCTATGGCCTATGATGGCCTTTCAATCGGTTTATTTGGCGGCTCATTCAATCCCGCTCACGCCGGGCATATGCATGTAGCAAATTGTGGTCTGACCCGATTACGGCTTGACCGTATCTGGTGGATGGTAAGCCCGCAAAACCCTTTAAAACCCGCACAACCTTCTTATGAAAGCCGGGTTGCGAGTGTTAAGGCGCTTGACCTGCCCTACCGTATGAACGTCAGCCATATCGAGCGCGATTTTGGGACCCAGTACACAATCGATATGCTCGATCGTGCCAAAAGGCGCTGGCCGCATACCCGATTTGTGTTTCTAATGGGAGCCGATAATTTCAATCAATTACCAAAATGGCAAGATTGGCAAAAAATAATAAAAACCATACCCATTGCTGTCATATCCCGCCCAACGCACCCGCCTCACATCAATATACGCAGTCGCTTAGGCCGCGTCGCACGTACATATAGCTATGCCCGAATCGAGGAATTATCAGCAGATCAATTACAATTTAGCACGGCCCCGGCCTGGACATTTCTAACCCCGCCCTTTAATCCGCTGTCCTCGTCCGCTATTCGACGCACGAACCGTCAAACCGATGACAGATCGTAAATCGCCCATAGCCAATAATTACGACATGTGTTATGATTATCATAGGAATATAATGGAGAGTCCCCTGACGACCAATACCCTTGCCAGCGCCGCAATGACTGCTTCTGGAAAAGACGCGGCGAAAAGCCTATCAGACCTTGTTCTAGCGACTTTAGAAGAAAACTCTGCCCAAGATACAATTACTATCGATATAAGCGAGAAGTCCTCTGTTGCCGATTTTATGATTGTGTCCTCGGGACGCTCTAATCGTCATGTCAATGCCTTGGCGGATTACGTCATGCGCGCGCTTAAAGCTGAAGGCCTTAAAGACCTTGGTATTGAAGGGTTAGACGCCTCGGATTGGGTTTTAATTGATGCTGGTGATGTGATTTTACACATTTTTCGCCCCGAAGTCAGGGCCTTTTACAATCTGGAAAAGATCTGGTCTGTACCTCTACCGGAAAGCCTACAGTCTGCGAGCGAATTTGAACCAGAAGAATAAACCCTTGCGATGAAACTTGTTCTGCGTGCCGGAGGGGTTTTACGGTCAGGACCCGAGCGTGATCTTACCAATGATTATCTGAACCGCGCCCGACACCTGTCACGAAATCTTGGCTTTAGTCATATTGAAGAACAACAGATAGACTTGCGGAGTGCCAAAACTCGCGCAGATGAAACGCGACTAGTTTTACCCAAAGACATGGATAAAATTACAGGGCTGACCGTCATACTCGACGAGCGCGGCAAGGCTCTAACTTCACGCGTCATGGCTAAACAACTGGCGAATTGGCGCGATGATGGCCAAAAACAAATAAATTTTGTCATCGGTGGTGCCGACGGGTTTGAGTCCGAACTTATTCCCGCCTCTGTCATCCGCTGGGCATTTGGCCCACAAACATGGCCTCATAAATTGGTTCGGGTCATGATGGCCGAACAAATATATCGATCCCTGTCAATTTTAGCCTCTACCCCCTATCACCGCGACTAAAATCACCTTAGAGCCTTACTATGCGCTGGTGTTTATTATTACTCTATCTTGCGATTACCGAGCCTGTTGCCGCGCAATCGGCCAAATCAGGTAAAGTCGATCCCGCACGCCTCGAAAATCTGGAGGATGCGCAAAAAGCCGCCAAAATCAAAGCCGATGATCTAAGACGGCAAAATCAACAGTTAACTGATGATCTGACAGCGTTAAAAAAAGACCTTATAGAGACGGCGGCCGAGGTGGAGAGTTATGAAAAAGCGGCGCGTCACACGCAGGGTCGATTATCAGATATTGCGCGCCAAAAAAACAGGCTTCACGATCAAATTTTTAAAGACCGCGAAATTTTAGCGTCGCTTTTAGGCGCTTTGCAGCAGATTCAACTAACGCCGCCGTCAACGCACTTTACCGATACAAATAACACATTAGAACGCATTCAAACCCGTCACCTTATGGCGGGCGTCAGCCTATCCTTAAAAGAGCGCGCAGACACGCTGGCTAAAACCCTTCAGAACTTGGAAGATTTGCAATCCCAAACCCTTGAGGAACAAAAAAAATTAACGACAACCGAGACACAATTAAACAGTAAACAGTTACGGATAAAATCCTTGGTCGAAGAAAAGAACGACCTGAAAAAATCAGTTTCAGCACAAACACTATCTGAACGCGCGCGCGCTAGGAAACTGGCGAAAGATGCCGCTAACCTACGGGATCTGATATCAAAATTTGAACGTTTAACTAAAGATATCGCACCGCGTGTTAAACCCGACCGCCCACGCATCAACATTGGTCGAACTGACGCCAATACGGTCAGACCACGCCTTAAACCCCAAGCAGGACGTCCGCCAGAACCTCTGGCCTTGCCCCCTGATACCAAACGGTTCGCGGATGCCCGCGGGCGTTTGCGCAGCCCCGTTACCGGGCGTTTAAAAACATCATATGGCGGCAAACGAAAAGGTATAACGATCTCAACACGGGCCGGCGCACAAGTCATAGCCCCGTATGCAGGGCGCGTTGAATTTTCCGGCCCGTTTAAAAATTATGATAATGTGGTGATTTTAAATGTCGGCGGAGGGTATTTTATTTTAATGACCGGATTAGCCACAATATTTACCCGGACAGGCGAAACGCTAGAGAGCGGCGAACCCGTAGGTCATATGTCGAAGACATCGTCAGAAAAGCGCGAACTTTACATAGAATTCAGGAAAAACGGTACACCTGTAAATCCAAAACCATGGTTAGGCACTACATTTGCACAAGCAGGCTAGACGAATGCATGAGATCAATTTTCAGTCATTCTCAAAAGGAACACTAGTCAGGGCGAAATTCGCGCGGTAAGCTAGATATATACTGGGCTGTCTATCAACCCTGAACATACGGTGCCATTTACGGTTTTAAGGAACTGAATATATATGAAATATCTTTTACCGACATTGGGAACAATAGCTGCTGTGAGCTTATTTGCTTTTTCTAGCCAGCAACAAACGGCGATAGCCGTTGAGCCCTCTTCTCATTCTGACACATTTCAGCAATTGGAATTATTTGCTGATGTAATGTCCAGAGTGCGTAATGACTATGTTGTAACCGTAGATGATGGTGATCTTATAGAAAATGCAATTAATGGCATGTTGCAATCCCTTGATCCGCATTCGAGCTATGTCAGTCCTGAAAACTTTCGTGATCTCCAAACCTCTACAAGCGGAGAATATGGTGGTCTGGGTATGGAAGTTACAACAGAAGAAGGCCTCGTAAAAGTGGTTTCGCCGATTGATGATACCCCGGCAAAACGCGCAGGCATTAAATCCGGAGATTATCTAACGGAAATTGACGGAAAAAGCATTGTCGGATTAAGCCTCTCGCAGGCTGTTGATCAAATGCGCGGAAAACCCGGCGAGCCGATCACTGTGACCGTTGTAAGAGAAGGTGTAGATCCTTTGGAAATCACAATGGTTCGCGAAATCATCAAACGTAAAGTTGTTCGACATGAGGTCAAAGACGGCATTGGATATTTAAGAATTTCGCAATTCAATGAAAAAACCAACGACTCACTTATCGAAGCTGCTAAAAAGTTGAAAACAGAATTCAACGGAAACGTTCCCGGTATCGTTCTGGATTTACGCGGCAATCCGGGCGGATTACTTGATCAATCCATTAAGGTTTCCAGCGCATTTCTCGACGGCGGCGAAGTCGTCTCAACGCGGGGACGCAAGGCTAATGACACGGAACGTTACAATGCCGAACGGGGTGAGTTGTTTAAAAATATTCCCTTAATCGTTTTAATTGACGGCGCGGCCGCTTCGGCCTCTGAAATTGTCGCAGGCGCGATACAAGATCGTAGTCGCGGCCTGATTATAGGCATGACATCATTCGGAAAAGGGTCGGTTCAGTCGGTCATTCCTTTACGTGGGGGACGTGACGGTGCCTTACGATTAACAACAGAACGCTATTACACACCCTCTGGACGGTCTATCCAAGGTACTGGTATCGATCCTGATATTGCCGTAGCGGCCATACAGGAAAAAGAAATTTCAGGCGCCCCTCGTCGTGAAATCGATCTACTGAATTCCATCCAGAATGAAGCTTCCGAAGATGAAGCGGGAGAGGAAGAAAAAACCGAATTGATTATAGATTATCCACCCAAAGATTTTAAGGTTGAAGATGATTATCAATTGAAAAAAGCCATCGAAATTTTGAAAAATGGAACTTATAAAAAACGCCTAGCAGCGATTGCAGGTTAAGTTTCTTTTCTAAACGGATTAGGTCGGCAAATGCTTAAAAGTCATCAATGGATAACACAGTTAAAACTCGGGCTATGGCTTTCTATAGCCCTTGTCGTCTTAAGCGTGCCCTATGTTTATGCCAAAGCTGAAGACCAGAGCAATGCGGACACACTTAAGAAGCTGGAAATATTTGCCAATGTATTTTCCCTTGTCCGAGACAATTACGTTGAGGAGGTAGAGGACAAAAAACTTATCGGAGATGCGCTCAACGGGGCGTTAGAATCTCTTGATCCGCATTCTCACTACGTTCCGAAACAGGATTTTCAAGAACAGCAAAAATCGTCTCGACGGGAATATGGCGGCTTAGGCATTGAGGTCATTTTGGAAAACGGGCTGGTTAAAGTCAACTATGCCAATCAAGACGCTCCGGCAGCGCGCGCAGGTATAAAATCTGGAGATTACATAACCGCCGTTGAAGGTGAAAAAGTTCTTGGAAAAACACTTGATGAAGCTGTCGAAGGTATGCGAGGGCTGGCCGGAGACCCGATCACAGTGACGGTTTTATCTGCGGGAAAAATACCGCGCGATATCACTGTAATCCGCGAAGTCATTCAAGGGCGTGCCGTAAGGCACCGCATAGAACAGGGTGTTGGGTATATTTTTATCGAAACCTTTAATCACCCCCGATTAGATAAAGATTTCAAACAGGCCCTAGATGCCCTTAAAAGCGATCTCGGCACAGACCTGCCCGGATTGATTATTGATATGCGTGGTAATCGCGGGGGTCTCCTCGACCAATCTGTTAAAATCGCGGGCTTTTTTCTTGACGGGGGTGAAGTCCTGTCCGCCCGAGGCCGTAACCCCGAAGACACGGAAAGATATAATGCCGAACGCGGCGAACTCTTACCTAAAATGCCTCTTGCGGTTCTCATCAATAGCGGATCGGCATCCGCTGCGGAAATTGTAGCCGGCGCGATACAAGACCGTGGACGCGGCCTTATCATAGGGCGTCGTTCATTTGGTAAAGGGTCAGTTCAATCCGTAATCCCTTTGCAAAATGGTGGCGGGGCGCTCCGCCTTACAACACAGCGTTATTACACACCTTCAGGAAAGTCTATCCAAGGCCGGGGTATCGTACCGGACGTCCTCGTCGCCGCGCGACCTGATACGGGCGAAATTCGCGAACGGTTCCGCGAAGACAGTTTGCCAAATGCATTAACGAACCCTGACGAAACAGATTATAGCGAAGATCATGATAAAATTGACTACCCCCCTCAAACATGGTCAGAAACTGAAGATTATCAGTTACGTCAGGCTGCAACTTTACTGAAAAGCTCAAGATACAGAACCTTATTAACAGCGCAAAACACACCTTAACTCTCATCATTGTCAGCGTCATATTACCGTAGGCAGTTGTAGACGGTTTCATCGAACGGGGCTAAGAATTGCCTATGTCCGACTCGCTTGAGCCCTCTTCTTTACCCCCTAGCTCTGTCGCGCCCTTGCGCCGACAACCTGTGAAGCTACCCTCAGTATGGGTACATTTTTTCTGGTCTGTGGCAGTATTGGTTTTGCTCACAATTGGGAGTTGGCTATTCGTAAAATCTTTCGGTAAAATCAATGATTCTATCCCGACGGGCAGTATCCAGGTCGAAGCCCGGCCTTTACCTCCGCAATCTGACACGCTGGCTGGATCGTCCGAAGCTTTACCTGATCTCCTAGACGGCGATGTACCTTTAGATACAAACCCGACAGAAGCTTTGCTTGGCGCGGCCCCGCCTCCCCCTAGCGGTGTCGACGCTTTAGGCAATCCCCTTGATACAAGCTCTAGTGCAGATTCCACACCCCCTCAAACCGCGCCGCAGCAAGCCGGTGCCATTCCGGTTCAAGCGCCCCCAAAAGCGCCAAGAGGGACATTACGCATTAACGGCGAGATTGTAGGCCCGGCTGAAAGCTTACCGCCTGCCCCCTTTGGTGGCTTATCTCGACAAAGTGCCTTTGGCCCTGTTCCAGCCCCGGATAGTCGCGGCCTCACCCCACACAGTGCCTATGCGCGTCCTTACACACCTGTCGCAGGTAAATCCCCGGTGGCATTAATCATTGGCGGACTGGGTATTAACCGCGGCCTGACACAACGTGCCATTGACACATTACCGGCGAATGTAACCCTTTCATTTGCCGCCCATGCCCCCGGTCTGCAAGCCTGGATCAATCAAGCCCGTGCACGCGGTCATGAGGTATTGCTGGAAATTCCTATGGAGGCCCAAAATTTTGACCCCACAGAGCCAGGGGCCAGCCGGGCGCTTATGACCACGGCCAATTCCAACCGAAATCTTCGCAATCTCGATTGGTCTTTAAGTCGCGCGCAAGGCTATTTTGCCATCACCAATTATAACGGTGATAAATTTCTCAACCGGACGGATCTTGTCGGGCCTGTACTGGCCCATTTGAAGCAATCCGGCCTCGGGTTTTATTTCGACGGGTCAAGCACAGCTCCGTCGCTAGATCTCGTAGCGCAAAACGCGGGCCTGCCATTTACACGTGCCTATACGGTGATTGATACGTCACCTGAAACAGCGGCGATCCGCATAGAGCTTTCTCGATTACAAGCCAAAGCCAGTTCAGGTGCGACGCCTTTGGGTATCGGCTTTGCCTTTCCGGAAACGCTTGCGGCTATTCAAAACTGGATAACAGATATAGAAGCGCAGGGACTCGTATTAGTTCCAGCGTCCACTATACAAACGCCATGACGGACCTTCGTGAATATCGTCCCTGTGTCGGGATCGTTATCTTTAACGATCAGGGCTTGGTCTGGTTGGGCAAACGGTTTGCCCATGACGGGCCGTATTGCTGGCAGTTTCCCCAAGGCGGGATTGATCCCGACGAAGACCCCGAAGATGCGGCTCTGCGCGAAGCTTGGGAAGAAACCGGCGTGGATCATCAATTCCTAACCCCTTTGGCAAGCACAAAAGACTGGCTAATTTATCAATATCCTGACGGGTATCAAAGACAAAAATCTGGGAAAAGCTGGCGCGGTCAAAAGCAGAAATGGTTTGCCTATAGATATAATGGCAAGATGACAGATTTCGATTTAAAAGCGCATCCTCCGCAAGAGTTTTCTGAATGGCGTTGGGGTGAACTACACGAAACACCTATGCTTATCATTCCGTTCAAACGCAAAGTATATGAAAAAATTGTTATCGAGTTTGAAGAGTTTTCAGATGCTGTGATTTCCGGAATACGAGAACATGACGCATAAATCTCATAGCAAATATGCGCTTATATTTGTCTTGATCACGGTGATGATCAACTCGATCGGGTTTGGTATTATGATCCCGGTCTTACCTGATCTGCTCAAAGAACTTTCAGGTTTATCCAATAGTGATGCGGTTATCCATGGCGGCTATCTCACGCTTGTTTTTGCCGTTATGCAGTTTATCTTCATGCCGATTATCGGAGGGTTATCCGATCGGTTTGGACGCCGCCCTGTCATGCTGGTATCGCTGTTTGGGTTATCCCTTGATTATTTTATTATGGGCTTTGCCCCGACATTGGCCTTTCTTTATTTCGGGCGGATCATTGTCGGGATAACAGGTGCGACCTTTACAACAGCCAATGCCTATATTGCCGATATTAGCCCCCCGGAAACACGCGCGCAAAATTTCGGCCTGGTCGGAGCCTTATTCGGCGTCGGGTTTATGCTCGGGCCTGTAATTGGCGGCCTACTAGGACATTTTGGCCCGCGTGTACCGTTCATTGCTGCTGGCGGTATCTCTTTATTAAATGTGATTTTCGGATATTTTGTCCTACCTGAAACGCTTCCCCCAGAAAACCGGCGAAGCTTTGAATGGAAGCGTGCCAACCCCCTTGGGGCTCTGATATCTTTAGGCAAGGTCACAGGTATCAAAGGCCTGATCAGTGTCATTTTTCTTTTAGCCCTCGCCCATACGGTCTATCCAACAACCTATACATTTACAATGAATGAGGCATTTGGTTGGGACAGCGTCGCCGTGGGTTGGTCATTGGGCGCATTTGGCGTGGCAAGTATTATTGTCCAAGGGGGGTTGATACGCATTATCATCCCCAAGATCGGGCTGTATTGGGCTGGCATGATTGGTATCATTGCCGCCAGCATCGCCTATGTCGTAATGGGCGGTGCAAATGCGGGGTGGATGATATATGCTGCCGGGCCATTTGCTGCTTTTGCCGGTCTTGCCAACCCTGCGCTCACCGGCATGATGTCAAACCGTATGGGAGAGACTGTTCAAGGTGAACTCCAAGGGGCTATCGGTGCCGCGCAAGGATTGGCCATGATGATCGGCCCCATCATCATGACACGTAGTTTTCAAAAATTCACGCAAGATACGACACATCTATACATACCAGGAGCGCCGTTCTTGCTTGCAGCCAGCCTAGCTATATTCGCATTTGCAAGCTATGTCCTGTTTACGAATGCGTCAGATCGTCAGCCCTTGAACCCCAAATAACAAATTCTGAACGAACACGCGCCTCTCAAAAAATGCAATAATAACCTATAATTAAAATTAGTCGTTAAAAGCTTTTATACAAATTACAGGCACAACCCTTTTTATTAAAAAGGGATGAGCGTGGTAGGCATTCAAAAATACATAAAAAACTTTCCTTATTGTCTATAAGTTTAGGCGTGATGATCAGTTTTGCATCCGCATCGGTTTCAGATAGCCCGTTTTTTAGAGCCGGCCCTGTTGTTATTGTTTTTACAGGAAGTGACTTTTTCGAGGATGACGGCGAAGCCCCTATCGCTCATAATTTTGTCTTGCTCGAAAATGTCGACCCGAGCAATGCAGGCAATGATCTTAATAGTTTAGACGGTCGACCTGTTGTCGCGCCATTTGAACCTATTAGCCGAG
>CAZSKN010000047.1:5425-15353 GCA_964607445.1 uncultured Caulobacterales bacterium | reverse complement strand
GCTCTACGCCCTCGACATCAACCTCGCCCAATTGCTCTATCCAGCCTAGAATACCATTAAGATCATCGGCCAGCGGCTGCAAACGGTCGGCCTCGACATAGAGTCGCGACAGACGCGCAATCTTCTTAACATCATCAGCGCTAACGGCGCCTTTTGGTTCGGACATGCCACTTACCTTATCAACATAGCTCTCTCCAAACCGTTTCGACAGCACAGGGCTTTCCGGGAACATCTGGAGATCGATTTTTAATCCAATGCGCGGATTAGCAGGGGGAATTGATTGTCGCAAGCCCCATTGAGATTGAAAACTGCATCTTTAAATTGCTGGACAAACCCCCAATGACGTCATAGGCAGTACTCACATATTATTCGGGGCGAAATATGGGGCGCAAAAACCTACACTCCACCTGTTCAGCTGTTCTTGACATTTTTGTTAGGCAGGGAAACAGACCGTCTTGTCAGGGCGTGTATCTATCCGTTTTAAGTTCGGATTTATCGAAGCGACACGCGCTCAAACCACATGCCCTCAAGCGACATGCGATCAAGAGACATGCATGCAGGAGATTATCATGAAAGAGATTACCCTTATATTAGCCTTCCTCCAAATTGTGTTTGGACTTATTGTATTGTGTCGATTGGGATTTCGTATTCAGGAACATCGCGACCTTATTCAAAGGTTTCACCGCCTGCCCTCGCAAGCTACCTATTCTAGCCTGGCTTTTGACGGCATACTGGGCACCTTTATAATCCTGAGCGGCGCAGTCTGGGCAAATTTTCTCTAAATTCCATACTTTCTCTAAATTCGAATTTTGGTCTAATTTCCTAAACAATATATATACTACGGCTTGCACCGCTCAAACCGAGGCTCTACGTTCGCGCCAAAGGACGTAATATGACCGCACTCGACAATATTCACCAATCGGAATTTTCACCCAGAACAGGAAACCGATTTACCCGTTGGATAGCCGGACGCGTGTTAAAAGCCTTGGGGTGGAAAGTCCGGGGACAATTACCAAATGTGAAAAAATGTATTTTCATAGGCGCCCCTCATACGTCTAATTGGGATTTGATCATAGCCTTGGCCTCTATGCAATATGTCGGATTAAAATGCTCATGGATGATGAAAAAAGAAGCATTTGTCTGGCCCCTCGCTAAGACATTTAAAAAAATGGGTGGCATCCCGATTGACCGATCTAAAAAAACAGATATTACCACGCAAATCACAGACTGGTTTGCCGCCCATGACAATGTCTGGCTAGGTATTACACCCGAAGGAACACGCTCAAAAGTTGAAAACTTCAAAAAGGGGTATCTGCGCATAGCTTATGCCGCTGGCGTGCCCATTTTCATCGTCGCTATTAATGCGCCAACGAAAGAAGTCATCTTGGATAAATTATGGGATTTAAAATTTGACACGGAAATTGATAATCGCAGAATAAAAGCCCATTATGACAAAAATTATATCGGCATTCGCCCTTAAACGCTTTCCATAGATTTACCTAAAGAGCCTCCAAAGACCACTATCATGAAATATGACAACCCACATATGAGCCCGGCTTCACCGCGTATGGGCAATGCTGTCACGCGCGCACTCGGCTCATGCCTTTTAAAAGCGATCGGGTGGAAGCTTGTCGGACGCATGCCGGATACACCGAAATTTGTTATCCTTGGCGTTCCACATACCTCCAATTGGGATGCTATCGCGGCGACCTTTGCCATGCTCGCATCCGGCTTTCGCTATACATTTCTTATTAAAAAGGAATGGTTCTTCTGGCCTCTAGGCCCCTTCATTCGTGCATTGGGCGGGTTTCCTGTGGATCGTAGCGGGGGCAAAGGGGCAAGCGTTATCGAACAATTAACCGCCCATATCCAAGCGACGGAAAACGTCTGCATCGGGTTTCCGCCAGAAGGAACACGCTCAAAAGTCGAACACTACAAAACCGGCTATCTGCGTGTCGCCTATGCTGCAAATGTTCCCGTCTTTATTTGTGCCTTTGATGGCCCCAAGAAAGAAATCGTTCTGGACCGTTTGATGGAACTGACCGGAAATATAAATAAAGATAATGTCGCTATAAAAACCTATGTCGATACACATTGGATAGGTATCCGTCCAGAAAACCAATAAAGGGGTTTCAAGCTTTAGTTATAGGCCTCTAAATCAAAAACCAATGCTCCGCGCACCCAGGTTTTAAGCACACGCCCGGTTAATCTGCGCCCGTCAAAAGGCGTATTTTTAGATTTTGAAAGCAAGATATCAGACTGGCACACCCACGGGGCGTCCGGGTCTATTAATATTACATCAGCAGGCGCCCCTTTTGACACGCGCCCTTGAGGCAATCCCAGTAATTGCGCGGGATTAAAAGTAACGGCCCGTAAAAAGGCCGTTAAATCCAAATGCCCCTCTGAGACTTGTGATAATCCCGCCGCTAATAACAGTTCTAGGCCCACAGCCCCGGGATAGGCTTCGGAATATGGCAGTCGTTTTTGTCCTGCGGGGCGAGGCTGATGATCGGATACAATCACATCAATCGTGCCATTATTTACAGCCTCTATTAACGCCAGACGGTCATGTTCTTCGCGCAAAGGTGGATCAAGTTTGGCAAAACTGCGATAATCACCAATATCATATTCATTCAGACAGAGGTGATTTATCGACACCGAACAGGCAATATCCAAATCTTTGGTTTTAGCCCTGCGGACAACGTCAACCGCATCACGGGAAGAAATCATGTCAATGAGTAAACGTCCGCCCGTAAGCTCGGCTAGAGCCAGATCACGCTCGACCATAATTCGCTCCGCTGTTGCGGGCGCACCCAATAATCCCAAGCGTGCAGATAAATCACTTTCATGCGCGCAAGCATCTTTTGATAAAGACGCATCTAGTGCCCGATTGGCGATCAGAGCGTTAAAACTAGACCCGTAAGACAATAAGCGTCGCATTAATTGCGTATCACTTATCGGCGTATTACCATTGGAAAACAGACAGGCTCCGGCCTCACTCATAAGACCAATCTCTGTCATGTGTTTCCCGTCGAGATTTTGCGTCAACGCACCTGCAATATACACATTCACGGCTGAGGTTTGCGCCGCCCGGCGCGATATATAATCTATTAAAGCCCCGTCATCCAGAACAGGTTTGGTATGGGGCATCACCACCATAGATGTCACGCCCCCCGCTGCAGCCGCGCGCCCCGCGCTCTCCAAAGTCTCGATACCTTCCCGACCGGGCTCCCCTGTTGTCACACGCATATCAATCAATCCCGGTGCGATGATCATGCCTTTGGCATCAATGATCTCACCTTTCGGGCTTAGGTGGGCATGCACATCTGTTATAATCCCGTCCTCGATTTGCACATGCCCAATGTCGTCGCGTCCCGACTCCGGATCAAGAATACGGGCATTCGTGATCGTAAATATACTCATTTCAACGCCCCCGCCTCAGCGCGCATTTGGGATTGGGATAAAGCATGTAAAATACCCATGCGCATAGCGACACCGGTTTCGACCTGTGCTGTGATAAGGCTCACCTCGGGATCATCTGCGATAGCCGAGCTAATTTCTACCCCCCTATTCATGGGTCCGGGATGCATGACTTTAGCCTCGGGTTTGGCATAGGCCAATTTCGTTCGGTCTAGCCCGTAGAAATGAAAATATTCACGTTTTGACGGGACAAATACGCCCCCCATACGCTCGAGTTGTAATCGCAACATCATCACGACATCACAGCCTGAAAGCCCGGTTTTCATATCATGAAAAATATCCGCACCCCAGCGGTCAGCATCTGAGGGGATAAGGGTCGGCGGCCCGATAAGACGGACATCACAGCCCAGAATATTCAAGAGTTTCACGTTCGAGCGCGCCACACGCGAATGCAGGATATCACCGCATATCGCCACCCGCCGTCCGGACATATTGTCGCCGAAAAGCTGTCTTAAGGTCAGCGCATCCAGCAAAGCCTGTGTCGGATGTTCATGCATGCCGTCACCGGCATTAACGACAGCGCATGATACTTTTTGCGCCAAAAGCGCCGGGGCGCCCGATGCACTATGCCTGACGACCAAAATATCCGGGTTCATGGCGTTAAGGGTTGTGGCTGTATCCAATAAGGTTTCGCCCTTTTTGACCGAGCTGACCCCGACATTCATTGAAATCACATCCGCGCCTAAACGCTTGGCGGCAACCTCAAAAGATTTTTCGGTTCGGGTCGAGTTTTCGAAAAACAGATTTATCAATGTCTTTCCGGCCAAAACAGAAGGCGTATCGGATATAGTCTCAGACGTGGACCGGCTTTTCTGGATGTTTAAATCGAGATAATATTCACCCAAGGCCAATAAGGCCTCAATATCCATACGGTGAAAATCGGAAATTGATAAACAGTGACGTTTTTCAAACGGGTATTCACTGATATGGTCCTTTGGAGACGCCATATGTCCTCATCAAGATTTTCGTTGCTTTAAGGGGCTTATCCTTGATTGTAAAGGTGTCAGCGCGATAGATTTTATATCGACGGCCTTATTTATCCGGCTCTGACGCTAAAAGACGACAAAATCACACGGTCTTGGGTTTTGGGACGACAGGCTCTCTGAACGTTAAAATGCCAAAACATAGTCTGATCTAGATATTCGGATTAAGCAATGTCTGATTAAGCAATGTCCATTTAAGTCAGCGCCCATTAAACACAGCCCAATACTCAACACCTCCGGTGGCGATACCCCACGCCGACGTCCTAGACCGGCGCGACCATCAGCGTTGTGCCTTTAACCGACAATACCTTGAGTTCCTCACCGGCTTTAGCGTCGCCATTTTCCATTGCAGCACGCCACTGCGTATCGCCAACCTGCACACGGCCAGTGCCCGTATCAAAATCGGCAATTGCGCGCACCCGCATTCCCACCATGGCGCGGGCGCGGTCATTAAGATCAGAAGGTTCACCCCCCTTCATCTTCGGACGGATATGCGTATGACCGATCACCAGTAAAACGACGGAGAGCAGGACGTATAATATGAATTGCATCTCCCACCCCAAAGGCAGGATGTAAACCAGAAGGCCGACAATAAGGGCCCCTGCCGCTGGCCACAGAATATAGGTCGTGCCTGTCACCACTTCGAGAATAAATAATAACACGCCCAGAATGATCCATTTCGTCGCGCTCATACTCTCGAGCATGTTAACTATCGTGTCCATAATCCCTGCCTAACTCTTAATATCGTCATTGCCTCGGTCTATTTCTTTTTAGACACGCCGCCCCCGTCTAGCAAAGCCCCCAGACCTCCGACTGTCGCCGCTAGCGATGACAGTTCCGCCGGTACAATCACCGTTTTCTGATTCGGAGATTTAGCCAGTTCGCCAAAAGCTTTGACATATTCCTGAGCGACAAAGTAATTCACCGCATTCACATCCCCACGCGCAATCGCCGTGCTGACCATTTCTGTCGCCTTGGCTTCGGCCAAAGCTTCACGTTCACGGGCCTCGGCATCCAAGAATGCCGCTTCTTTACGGCCCTCGGCTTCACGAACAGTGGCTTCTTTTTCGCCCTCGGCCTTGAGAATTTGACTTTGCTTTTGGCCTTCCGCCATCAGGATATCGGCGCGCTTTTCACGCTCGGCCTTCATTTGCTTATTCATGGCTTGTGTAATATCGGCGGGCGGGGAGAGGTCCTTGATCTCGATACGCGTCACCTTTGTTCCCCACGGATCTGTAGCCTGATCAATAACATTGAGCAACTTGGCGTTAATCTCGTCACGCTTAGACAGGGTTTCGTCCAAATCCATAGAGCCGACAACCGTTCTTACATTTGTCAGGCACAGATTTTTGATCGCATTATCCAGATTATTGACCTCATAGGCCGCCATGCGCGCATCTACCACCTGGATAAAGACAACCGCATCGGCTGTGACCATGGCATTATCCTTGGTAATCACATCTTGTGACGGGATATCAATCACCCGCTCACGCATATTCATTTTATACCCGATAGATTCGAAAAAGGGGATTATGAACGATAGGCCCGGTTTAAGTGTGCGAACATATTTTCCGAATTGTTCGACCGTATACTCCATGCCTTGCGGCACAGCTTTCACCGTTTTCAGCACCGAAACAACAAATAAAACAACAAGTAATATCGGCACAAAATCAGTTACATTCATGATGAAGCCCCCTTTTCTGATGTGTAAAAATTATGTGTATTAGAGATTCTCCAAGACATAGTCTGCTGATGAGACACGATATTCACCGCCGTCTTCGACATGCAAAGCCTCGACGACCCCGTCATTGACAACCATAGCATAGCGCTGTGAGCGTCCGCCCATGCCAAAACCCGAAGCATCCAGTTCAAGACCTATCGCTTTGGTAAAGCTGCCATTACCATCGGCCAGCATTTGTATTTCAGATGTCACACCTTGGTCTTTACCCCATGCATCCATGACAAATACATCATTAACCGAAACACAAGCAATCGTATCAAACCCTTGGTCTGTGAAGGCTTGCGCGCGGTTTTTAAAGCTGGGTAAATGCTTGGCCGAACATGTCGGCGTAAAAGCGCCCGGCACCGCAAATAACGCCACACGCTTTTGCGAAAATAAATCTTGTGTATTCACAGGGGTCGGCCCCTCCGCTCCCATTGTCATAAAGGTTGCATCGGGTAATGTATCGCCAATTTTGAGTGTCATTTTATTCTCGTTTTTAAGTTTTATCTGCATAATATATGGGAGAGGGTGAAAAAAATTCAAGACCACTTGATTGTTTTCAACTTTCCCTCATGTTGAACCTCATGACTGACACAGAGACATTCTGTCTGCAAGGAAAGCTTTTAGTCGCTTCTCCAGCCATGCAAGACCCGCGGTTTTCTCGGTCCGTTATTTATATGTGTGAACATGATTCTGAACACGCTATGGGCTTAGTCATCAACAAACCCAAGGGCCAAACCCATCTCTCGGACTTATTAGAACAGATCGGCATTACGGGGTCTGTAAAGGTCACGGACAGCCCGGTGCTAAATGGGGGACCTGTCGATAATGACCGGGGCTTTGTCTTACACTCACCGGATTACACCTCTACCAGTTCCTTACACTTAAGTACAACACTGCGTATGACCGCAACGAAAGATATTCTGGAAAGCCTTGTCTCGGACAACGCGCCGCAAAAGGCCGTATTGGCGGTAGGCTATGCCGGATGGACGCAGGGACAAATTGAAAAGGAAATTAAACAAAATGTCTGGATTGTCGTCGAAGCCGACGAAGCCTTAATCTATGATCAGGATATGGACACCAAATGGACCAAAGCGCTCGCCGCGATTGGCATCAGCCCTGAAGGGCTTTCGGCACAGGGCGGCATGGCTTAAACTTAAAAGCTCGGGCGTGTCAAAGCGCCCTAAACCTTCACACAGGCTTTCGCACAGGCACGACTACCAGCCTAAACCGGAACTCCATTTTCCATACAAAAGGCCAATATTTCGGGGCGCAAGGTCGTCAAGCGGGTTTCAAAGGTGATATGGGGCTTGATCAATGCGGCCAGTTTTTCAACATCTAACGCCAGCAACATATGTTTGACAGGGCCAATACCCGTAACCGGCATAGACAGAGATCGATAGCCCAAGGCCACCAGACAGGCTGCTTCAAGCGGACGTCCGGCTATTTCCCCGCACACAGACACCGGCGTATTATTACGCTTGCAGCCATCTGCAATGAATTTCAAAATAGACAAAGCTGCCGGATGTAAGGGGTCATATCTATCGGCGACACGCATATTATCCCGATCGGCGGCAAAAAAGAACTGCATAAGATCATTAGCCCCGACGGATACAAAATCAGCATGATCACACATGGCATTAATTTGCCATGCCAATGACGGGGTTTCCAACATAACGCCGACTTCAACTTTACACGGCATTTCGTGCCCCATTTTCGAAGCCCGTGCCATTTCCTTATCCCAAAGGCGGCGCGCTTCGACAAATTCGTCAATCGTCGTGACCATAGGAAACATTACCCGTAAATGCTTGCCAGCCCCGGCCGCGATTAAGGCGCGCAATTGATAGCGCATAAGACCGGGCCGATCCAGCGCGATACGAATAGCCCGCCAACCTATTGCCGGGTTTTCTTCCAGCACGGGGTCGACATAGGGCAGGATTTTATCTCCCCCTAAATCCAGCGTTCGAAATGTAACAGGCCGGTGGCGGGCCGCTTCAATCGCTGTACGGTAAAGCTCTGTTTGTTCTTTGAGCTTGGGCATGAATTCAGAGACCATAAACTGGAATTCTGTTCGAAACAGGCCAATACCGTCGGCCCCCATCTGGTCTAGCTGGGGCAGATCTACCAAGAGACCCGCATTTAAATTAAGAGCGATATGTTGCCCATCAATAGTTTTTGCCGGGAGATGTTTAACAGCTTCAAAGGCCTTGGACAGCTCGCCTCTTATATTCATGCGAAGATGAAAACTCGCAATTTGCGTTTTTAGCGGTCGAATTTGAACCGTTCCCATTTCGCCGTCTACAAGAACTTTATCCCCCGTCGCGATAATATCCAGAACCCCTTCCATGCGCCCGACAAATGGAATACCCAAGGCCCGGCAAATTATCGCCGTATGGCTAGACGCCGCCCCCTCCTCCAAAACGATTCCGCGCAGTTTATCGCGATCATAATCCAGCAATTCAGCCGGGCCAATATCGCGCGCAAAGATCACCGCATCATCAGAAATATTTGCATTGCCCAAAGTCAGGGATTCTCCGGAAAGTGCGCGCAATAGACGGTTCGCCAGATCTTCTAGATCATGCAAACGGGCGCGCAGATAAGGGTCACGCGCTTTCATAAGCCGGGCTCTATGCTCATTGCGTACGCGTTCGACAGCCGCTTCCGAGGTTAGGCCCGAATGTACCGCTTCGCGTAGACGCCCGACCCATTTACGGTCATAGGCAAACATGCGGTAACTCTCATAAATATCTTTGGAAACACGCGACAATGTTGCGATGTCCCCACTAACAAGTGCATCGACAGAGGCGCGTAATTTCGCGATACCTTCTTCGAGACGAATTTCCTCCTTCGCGATATTTTCCGCGAGCAGATTTGCAGGGGCAATCGGAGGGACATGTAAATAGGCATGACCTTCGGTCAAACCATCGGCAAAGGATTTTCCTGTGATAAGCGCGGGTTTTACCGGGTTGAGGGTAATGCCCTTAAGTGCGGCCTTGCGCCCCCCTACCCGTTCATCATCAACTATGATTTCAGCCAAAACCATGGCGACGGTTAAAAGGTCTTCAACCTCTTCTTCGTTGAATTCGCGCGCGGTTTCACTTTGCACAACCAACACACCCAAAGTTCGTCCGCCGCGTAAAATCGGCACGCCGAGAAAGGACCGAAAAGGGTCTTCACCGGTTTCGGGCCGGTAGGAGAACAAAGGGTGCGACGGCGCATCGGCCAAATTAAGAGGACGGGCGGTCAAGGCCACATGGCCAACCAGACCTTCGCCCGGTTTCATACGCGTTTTATGAACGGCTGACGGCTTCAATCCCTGTGTCGCGGATAATTCCAAATCTTTGCCCGCCCGCAGCAGATAGATCGAGGCGACACGCACTTTCATCGCTTTCGAAATCGCCGCGACAAAGTCATTTAAGCGTTCTTGGACGGATTCTGTGCCCGCCATAGCCTCCCGGATCGCCCGCATAAGCTTTGGCGGATGCGTTTGTATATTCGGGTCAAGGCTCATAAAACCCGTATAGCTGAAATTTTTACAAAAGTCCCGATTTGTGTCCTAAATTTATTGTCATGCAAATTACGGCCTCGCGCGATGTCAAATTATAACAAAGGCGGCAAGGTCTCCCTGCCGCCTGATTATATACGCGCCTCATGCGGCCCGTTAGCATGATCGCGTTTTAAAAATAGCTAGCTCTTGAAGAAGATGAGTTCTTGGAAAAAGTTAGCTCTTGGAAAAAGTTAG
>CAZSKN010000047.1:0-5325 GCA_964607445.1 uncultured Caulobacterales bacterium | reverse complement strand
TCTTGGAAAAAGTTAGCTCTTGGAAAAAGTTAGAGCGTTAAGACACTATCCTTTGAGGGTTGCAACACCCAGGGGCACTGAGAATTTTTCACACCAGACATAGACTTCTGAGAATTGCGCGGGTGTGAAATCGGCGGGCAAAGCATATATCTGCCCCCCAGTGATGCTTTTAAGGCTACCGAGCTTGTTTGACGCCAGATAGGTTTCATTATTTCCAACAGCCACAATAGGGTCAGGCGCCCCGTCTAATGAAAAATCAGCGGCAAATCGCAATTGATATCCATGGCCTGTTTTTTCCAAACTCACCTGACCCAGTGTGATGTGATCAGATCGACCGGAAAACGTCCCCGACGAGACGGTGACAACCTCTTTGATAGCTTCGGTCGCTGCCGGAGTCGTGACTGTCGCCACAGGCTGCGCCTGACTTTGGGTGTTTTGATTCGAGCTGGTATTCGAACACGCCGCCACAGCCATGGCAAACATTGAAACGCTGATAAATTTAAGGCTCTTTTTATTTAACATTTTACTGTCCTTACTTATTGACCTAATGGTCACTAAATGAATAATACGCTATGGCATCATGCCATGACATGGTTATACGCATTTGGAACCGATTGGTCAACAACTTATTCGTAACAGTTTCGTGAGGATAAAATGGCACCACAGTTAGGACGCCCCCGAGAGTTTAACGAGGATGAAATTCTCGAAAAAATTATGGGTGTGTTTTGGAAATACGGCTATGAAGGCACGGGCCTAAGACACATATGCGACGCGACGGGTTTGCAAAAGGGAAGCCTTTATAAAGCATTTGCCCATAAGCATGACATGTATATCAAGGCGCTATCGCGCTATGAGACTACGATTATAGATCAAACGGTTCTGGCACTGACCCTGTCCGATGTTCACCCCCGGGCGCGTTTAAAGGCGTTCTTATCCGCGCCCATAGAGGCCGTATGGAACCAGAAGGATCAGCGGGGATGCTTTTTGTGCAATGCCGCAGCAGACTATGCCGCACATGACGGCGAAACCCAAAACCGCGTCAAACACGGTTATGCAAAACTGGAAAATGCGCTCAGAGTCCCCGTCTCTGAAATCCATCCGGATTGGCCTCAAGCCAAAATCAATAAAACCGCACAATTACTATTATCGATTTATTCGGGTCTTCGCATTATGGCCCGGGGCGCTGTCACGCGCGACCGTCTGGAAGGCGCGAGGGATATGGGATTGGCGGTTCTTGGCGTACCGTAACATCGGCGCACATTAAGCGCGCAACCGGTCCAGCACCCCTTGTAAAATATAACTTGCCGCCAGCTTATCGACATTTTCTTTGCGTTTTTTACGGCTTATATCCGCCTCTATCATCGTGCGGGTCACGGCCCGTGTAGACAGGCGTTCATCCCACATGAAGATCGGGATATCGCGCAGGCGCAAAAGATTAGTACAAAAATCCCCCACAGACTGACTGCGCGGGCCGTGCGATCCGTCCATATTAAGCGGCAGGCCGACAATGAGCGCACTCGCGGCAGTGTCATCGTAAATCCGAAGCAAGCGCGCCCCGTCAAGACTGAATTTCTCGCGCTTTATCGTTTCAAGCGGCGTTGAAATCAGGCGCGTGCGATCACTAATGGCCAGCCCCAAGGTTTTTGTTCCCGGGTCAAGGCTCAGTAAAGCGCCTGAGCTTTCACGTAATATGTCCAGAGTAATAATCGCCATGGCTGGCTATCCCGCACCGCCAAAGGAGACAGAATGTATCACAAGCTGCATCAGGACATAACACACAGCCAAAAGAGACAATACGGCTTTCACCCAAAGTCGCGGGAAACGTCGCCATAAAATCACGATAGCGCCAAAGGCCATAAGCGCCTCGATAACGCTAACGACAGCGGAGTGATGCTCTGTCTCGTAATAAGAAAAGGGCGAGATAAAACGCCACGCGCTTATCGGCCAGAAATGCGCATAGGCATCATGATTATGGACCGGAAAATCAAAAGCAATATGCAGCAAGGCCGCGAGCGCGAAAAACATCAGGAGCTTGCCCCAGATCTTCGCGCGAAACATATAACCAGCCCATGCGAGCCCTGCATAAAGCGGCAGGGAATTAAAGATCGATGCGACAAGCTGCATGGGCGCATCAAAATAGATTTCGTCCCATATGCGCCGTTGGCTTTCACCTTTCACAAAGGTCAACCAGACCCAGCCGATATAGATAAATGCATCCGGTATCACCGAGCCGATAAACACCGCCCAATTACGACGTCGCTCTCCCTTCTTTGCAAAGGCAGCCATAGCCAGTAATGTATGGGTCGGAGAGTTCATACCTCTGCCTACAACAGGACAACTCTAAGAGAAAGCCTAAAGGCCAGACACTCTGTTAAAAGCCAGCCCCTCTATTAAAATCATCTTGCATAAAAGACGTTGCAAAATGGCTTATTTTCGACGCCGCCGCGCCGCGCGGTCCCGCACACGATCTTGGGCCGCCGCACTTTTAGGCGGGGCCATAAGCGGGCCGATTCGTGTGGTAATCTCTTCCAAAGTCGGGCGGTTACCGGCGGTGTAACTGTCCATCGCTGCACGCATAGCCGCAATATGTTCGGGCGCCGTCCCGCAACACCCGCCAATAATCCGCACACCAGCATCGGCCGCCATAGCAACGAAATCCGCCATTAACTCCGGCGTCCCCGTATAGACGGTGTGTTTGCCCTTCACCACAGGAATCCCGCAATTGGCTTTGCCGACAATCACCGCATCAGGATTGGCCTGCGTCATGGCCAGATTAGAGACCAGCATATCGGAAGCCCCGACACCGCAATTCGCGCCATAAGCCAGAGGCGGGCTGGAAATACCCTCGGCAACGCGGCCAATATTGGACGGCGCAAGCCCCATCATGGTCATGCCAGCCGTATCGAAACTGGCCGTATAGACATAGGGCATGCCCAGCTCTATCGCGGCTTCTGCGGCGGCTTGGATTTCTTCAACGGCTGACATGGTTTCAATCCATGCCACATCCGCCCCCCCGTCGCGCAAGCCTTTGATTTGCTCGGAAAAGGCGGCTTTCGCGCTCTCCATGGTCATCTCGCCCATAGGCTCGAATAACTCGCCGGTCGGCCCGACAGACCCCGCCACCACTACCGGCCGCTCGGCCGCTTCGGCCACACGGCCCGCAATTTCGGCCCCCGCCTTATTAATAGCATAAGTGTCGTCTTGCGCGTCATGTAGTTTCAGGCGCGGCGCATTGGCCCCGAACGTATTGGTCAGGATAATATCAGAACCGGCGTCAACAAATTGCTGATGCAAAGCCGTCGGTTTTTCCGGATTTGACACATTCCACAAATCCGGCGGAAAGCCCGGTTCTAGACCCATTTCCATGAAATTCGTCCCCGTGGCACCGTCTGCCAGAACAATAGGGTTTTGCGCCAAAAGCACTTCAAGCGTACATCTCATGATAGATCCAATTTATCGACAACCTCTATCACATATAAACACAGGCCTTTAAGAGGGATTTAATAACAGAAATAAAAACAAATTACAATATGCGAATTTCTTTATATGATAAAATTAAAAACAGGCTGTTTAACGGCACTTGATTTAACGGCGAGTGGTTTCACGGCGCTTGAGTTCGCGCAGCCCTCACACACGGGCCGTAAATCCTGCATTATTTTCTCCGGCTCTCAGGCTGACCCCGTGGCCAGTCCCCAACGGTCTCGCGTAAAGTCTCCAGCCTTGCGGCGTCATTGACATTGAGAAAACGTTCAGACCCTGACCAGTGGCAAGGCTTGGCCCGGCTCTGCGCGACAAGACCGTGCAAAGACAGCGAGCGTTTCATATCCGCAGATGCGCGCAACGCCGCCAAATCCGCTTGCCGCCACCACCCATAGACCGGATGCAGGCCTGTATCATCGGCGGCAATGGTGGAATGGGCTTGCGCATATAGCCGTGCAAACAGGTTTTCTGGAAAGCGAGGCCCGTCAACGGGCACGGTAAAAAATCCTGACGGATCGGGATGACGACACGCTATAGTGTCCGAAACGGAAAACAACCCGCCAACCGGCCCGCCCATATAAGCGGGATTATCCGCGATATATGGCAGACCCAGACCGTAATCATGCGGGCCGGAAATCAGTATTTCAAGATCAAAGCGTGACGGGTTTTGCGCCCGCGCGCGTTCAATGATGATGTCGATAAACCGCTGCCCGCCCCACTCCAGCAAGCCCTTATCTTGCCCGCCCATGCGCCGTCCCCCACCGCCGGCAAGAATGACGAGTATGCGAGGGGTCACAAGCCCAACACATGAGGTCTTAACAGTGTAATCATTTTCTCCAGATGGGGTTGGGCATGAACCAATGCCATTATAGTCCCATTAGATAAAGTTGCGGCCCCGACTTGATAATAAATTTCCATAACCATACGCGAATAACGGCTCATAAGGCGGTACATGGCATCTGCACGGTCTCTACCGACGCCAAGTGTCATGATATCCTTTATGTCAGCGTCTACCTCACGATCTAGACGGTCGGATAAAACAGGTTCAATCACAGATTTATGGATTTCAAACTCAATTGAGGGTAATAATATTGCATCATTATTTATATGAATATTCAACGAAGATCGCTTTTTAATAACTTCACGAACTTTAGATTCGTGTGTTTGAATATCAGTTGCCACAATATTGAGCGCACTTAGAAGTCGACCAACTCCCAATGTTTTATCCAAAACTCCTTTCTCTATCATTTCAGTTATATGCAGATGCATAAATTGGCACTCATCATAAATACGCTGGGGATTATCTAAATGACTATCAACAAGGTCTTGAAGAATTTCAATTTCTTTAGAGGTCGGGGCAAACCCATTTCCACCAATACTGGCTGGAATGGCTTCTTTTAGCCGACCTATATTATTTTCCATCAGGTCTGTGATAGGTAAAAATGTTACCTCGAATAAACCCTCTTCATTGAGCTCAAGCGTTTCAGCTAAAGGTGTAGCTTTAACAATCTTCTCGATATTTTTGGCCCAATAGTTATCAATCACCGCCTTGAGTTTGGCATTGAGGCTGGCAGGGTTTTTATATGCCTCGGGCGGGAAGGTCGCGCGGCCAAAGACGCCTTTATCAGGGTCGCCAATTTCAATTTCGGCGATGAGGGCGATATTTCCAGACAGCCTTTCCTCATACCATTTTGTCCAGACCTCCCAGTCCTGATTTAGGCCTTCCAAATATTCCCGCAATCGCAGCCACTGCGTTTCGAGCCTCTCCGGAATAGCGTGCTGCCAGAGGGGGCGGAGGGCCAATTCTTGCGCTGTGCCGCCCGGTTCTAAAAATTGACGGTCTAG
>CAZSKN010000046.1:0-17385 GCA_964607445.1 uncultured Caulobacterales bacterium | reverse complement strand
AAAAATCTAACACGCCTTCTAATGTCTCTAGGCCCCCATTGAGAAGAAGCGTCAGTGGCCTTCTTTGGGCGACAACGGCCTCTGGTAATGTAGCGTTAATAGTCCACCTGCTTTAGCACATTGATTAATCTCTGGTTTGAGCGCCGATCGTAACGTCTTGTCGGGGAACTGTCAGCATGATTAGCAATATTTTGAGCATCATCAATTCTGCCGCCGCCTTCAAGGAAATGCGTGATCCCTGTATCACCGTTATCATCTACTTCATAGCCGCCGTAATGGAAGCTACCTTGCCCTTTGTCACATCCGTTACGACATTGATGCCGCTCACCTCGTCAGAGATCCTTTTTGTTAAGTTCAGAAGACGACGCGCCTGATAGCATAATTTCCCTTCATCCATAAATTGTGAAAGGAAACTTGTTGGCTATGTCGCCTAAAGTCCTGATCTTTTAAAAAGACCGCAATCTCAGTGAGATGCGGCCCATAGTTACACCTAAATGGGCTTATTCGGCGGGAGTCATACCGCCTTCTGCCATACCGTGTAACTTGCGTTGGCCCGGTATGCGGATATCCTGAACAAGGTCCTGGATTTCCTGCGGAGGCTCTGGCGTCACAAGTGAGACGACGATACCAACCGCCGCAGAAAGCCACATAAAGACAAACCCGATACCTTCTGGCGAAACGCCCCCATCGCCAAAGTTAAACCACCACTGATCCGCTGTACCACCGCCAAATTTAAAGTAGTAAATATAGCTAAATGTCGTCATGAGACCTACAGACATGGCCGCGATAGCACCTTCTTTATTCATACGCTTCCAGAAAATTCCCAAGAAGATAATCGGAAAGAGCGAGGCTGCAGCCAAACCGAACGCAAAGGCGACAACCTGCGCAACAAAAGGTAAAGATGAGGCGAATATGCCCAGCAGGCCCGCGCATAAGACAGCCACAGCCGCGGCAATACGGGCAATACGCATTTCCTGTTTTTCCGTCATATCCGGTTTGAAGGTACGTTTCATCAAGTCATGGCTGACCGCCGAGCTAATCACCATCAGCAATCCCGCCGCTGTTGATAACGCCGCCGCAAGACCACCGGCTACAACTAGCCCCACGACCCAACCCGGAAGCTTGGCGATCTGAGGGTTAGCCAGAACGAAGATATCACGATTAGGTACGACCTCATTTTCAACGCCGTCCGGTGCTGCTGGACCCCGATATTGCATGATACCGTCACCGTTGATGTCGTCATATTCCAGAAGGCCTGTTTTTTCCCAGTCTTTATACCAGACAGGTACAGGTTTGCCGCCATCCGCTAAAATTGCGGCGGCGCGTTCTTCATAATTTTCACCATCTTGAATATAGGTGGCTTCATTGACGGTATCGATAAAGTTCATACGCGCAAATGCCCCCACCGCGGGCGCTACCGTATAGAGCAAGGCAATAAACATCAAAGCCCAGCCCGCAGATTTGCGCGCCGCTTGGGCCGAACTCACAGTAAAGAAGCGAATGATAACATGGGGCAGCCCCGCCGTGCCGAACATCAAGGCTGCGGTTATACAGAAAACATCCATCTTGGACTTTGTCGTTGATGTATATTGCGTAAACCCTAAGTCAGTAACAACCGTATTAAGTTTTGACAGCATGCTGACATCTGTCCCCGCCGCATTTCCTATAAAGCCGAGTTGAGGAATGAGATTACCCGTAATCGCAAGCGACATAAAGATCGCTGGAACTGTGTACGCAAAGATAAGCACAACATATTGTGCAACCTGCGTATAGGTAATGCCTTTCATGCCGCCCATAACGGCGTAGACAAAAACAATTGCCATACCAATCATGATGCCGACATTAAAAGGAACGCCGAGGAAGCCAGAAAACGCTACGCCCACGCCTTTCATTTGTCCCGCAATATAGGTAAAGGAAACAAAGAGAGCGCAAACAACAGCAATAACCCTTGCGACTTTGGAGTAATATCGATCTCCCACAAAATCAGGTACAGTAAATTTACCGAATTCCCTTAGGAAAGGCGCCAATAAGAGTGCCAATAACACATAGCCACCCGTCCAGCCCATAAGGTAAACTGAGCCGCCATATCCAAGAAAAGCAATCAAACCTGCCATTGAGAGAAATGAAGCAGCACTCATCCAATCGGCGGCTGTCGCCATCCCATTCACCGTTGGGTGGACGTCATGACCGGCAACATAGAACTCTTCAGTCGAGCCGGCGCGCGACCAAATAGCGATACCAATGTAAAGACCGAAAGTCAGTACGACGAAAAAATATGTCCAGAAGGCCTGATCCATGACGTTACCCCTTTATCCCGAACTTCTTTTCATATTGGGTCATCTTGCGGCAATAGACCACGATGAGCGCAACAAAAACGTAAATTGCACCATTTTGGGCAAACCAGAAACCAAGCGGTGCTCCACCCAATGAAAAATTATCGAGGGTCTCTCTAAAAATAATTCCCGCCCCATAAGATACAAGAAACCATATGGCGAGCAGTGATATAGTTAGCCGTATCGTGGCTTTCCAGTACCCTGCCGCATCTTGTTTATTTGTTGCTTCCAAATCTACCTCTCCTATCTTGTTCCTGTCTTAGCAAATTGTCCTAGGATAACCCGAGAGTAAGTTTCGGCTAAATAGTTAATAAAAGATAGTCCGAATTTGCTCTCATATGCGCCTAACACGTTAGGTCTTTCCAACCCACAGGCATCAAAAGGCGTCCAACCCGTGTTACTAAATTCATTGGTGCCCCGGATATAGAGCTAGAATCAAGCTTTACAATACGACCTCCAAAACTTTCTCTACATAAATGAACAAAAATATTTTACGCAGGTTTTAAAGGGTAAACATATAATTCTCACGTCAAACACCATAAATAAACACCCTCCCAACGAATTTTATCGTTACTATTCATAACGTTAACGTGTGAGAACATGCCTTAATTTTAGGGCTTTAATAATTTTATGAATGTTCGATAAACTCTGTTGAGTTAAGAAACTCTTGTCATTTTAGCGCTAACATTTTTATAACTTTAATAGCCACGAGATATCTTGTGAATGTGACACCACCCGAGTCCGAGCCTACTGAACCGCTTCCAAAGCCCGTCCCATTTTTGGAAGATTTTGAGAATGCATTGGGGAAAACGACCACTTCAACCAAGGCTGACTACCAGACATCCAATACATTTGGGAAACTTTTAGATGTCGGCCTCGCTATCTTTGATCCAGACTGGAAACTTGTAAATCTAAATGATCAAGCCATTGAGTTTTTAGACCTCGATATCAAAACGGTTAAAAGCGATCTGTCTTATGAAAACGTCATCAAATATATGGCTCAAAATGGACGTTTAGGACAAGAAGATCCGGAATTACTCGAAAACGCCATGTTGCAAGACATGAACTTTAGGCGAGATCAGAAAATTACGGAAGCCCAAGTCTTTAATATGACGACCCCAAAGGGACGAAATATTTGCATACGTCAAATGATTAATACCGACAAAAGTTTGACAATCGCCATTGAAGACACAACTGAAAAAACACTTCAAAAAGAAACATTAGAAGCGGCCTTGCAGTCCGCCGCATCAGGCTATTGGCATTTCAATCTTAAAACTCAGAAATTTTCACTCGAAAGTCTCTTTTTCACGGAGTATTTGACGCCGCAAGAGGTGCAATCTTTGGACCTTGAAGGGCTTTACATGCTCATCCATCCAGGTGATCGAAAATCCATGCGTGAAATATGGAAGCACGTCGCAGAAAATGGACAGACACGCGTTAAAACTATCCGTATCAAGTTTCAAAAATCAGATGCTCTGTGGTTGAAATTCTACCTATGCCCACAATTTTCAGAAATTGGAAAAATAACGGGTATTATTTGCTTTTTCACAGATGTGAGTCGATCACTGCGAATTCAGGATGACCTTCGAAAATCGAAAGAGCGCGCTGAGAAAACTTTAAAATCTATATCTGACTTTCATGCTCGAATGAGCCATGAAATCCGAACTCCGATGAATGCCGTTATTGGTATAACTGATGCCCTATTACAACATCATAATGATCCGGCTATAAATCCAAAGCTCCGCTTGATCGAAGATTCTGCCGATAGTATTCTACGAATACTGGATGAGACGCTCGATCATGCTAAGATTCATGCCACCCAAATAACAGTTGACCCTACCCTGTCCAAACCTGGCATGGTTGTCGAAAATATCTGCCAACTCTGGGAAATAAAAGCCCAAAAAAATAATGTTACGCTTAACTGTAAAATTGATAAAAACATACCGGCCAAGATGTATTTTGACGCTTATCGGTTTGAGCAATGCCTCAATAATCTTATCTCTAATGCCATCAAGTTTTCAGGAGGCGGAAAGGTTGATGTCGTCCTCACCCGCATCCATAAAAACGGCCCGCCAAAACTTGTATTAGCCGTCAAGGATACAGGCATTGGCATGAGCGAAGAACAACAAGCCCATATTTTCGAGGCTTATACACAAGCTGATGACACAATATCACGACGTTTTGGCGGCACCGGATTAGGCATGAATATCACACAAGAAATTGTCTCGGCTATGGGGGGAAAAATCAATGTGAATTCAAAACTAGGAGAAGGCACATTATTTGTGATTATGCTCCCTATTGAACAAGAAATCAGAGAACCCTCTCCAACGATTAAAACCTCTACCGATCTCGTCTCGCAACTTATCGATGAAGCCAAACCCGAACCCACGCAATATGATAATTTACGGATTTTAATCGTTGATGATAATGCAACGAACCATTTGGTTGTTAACTCCCTGCTCTCGAGCGTTGTCAGTGAAATATTGACAGCCAATAATGGCAGAGAAGCGCTAGACGTTTTAGAAGTGCATGAGGTTGATGTGGTTCTGATGGATATTCATATGCCTGTTATGGATGGTATTGAAGCGACACTCGCTATTCGAAACAGTTCACAAGCCTGGTCCAATGTCCCGATAATCGCGCTCACCGCTGACCCGCAATATCAACAACACAGGCTTTGCGTTAATATTGGCATGGACTCCGCGTTATCGAAACCCGTTAAGCTTACGTCTATTTTAACGGCATTTGATAAAGTTTTGGGACAAAAGGATTTAGATGCAAATGAATTATCACACGGATTAGACGACGTAGAGTCTGGTTAATTTACTCTAGAAATTTCAAATCCTTTCAATATGTTGTATATATTCAGCATAAGGACATTAAATGCATCAATCTCTTAAGAAAGATAAATTCAGTCTCGCGAGCGTGTTAATGGGTATTTGCCTGACCGCTTGTCAAAACTCAAATACGCCCCCCGAAGTCCTAGAATCACGTAATTGGTGCTTATCAGGCGGAAATTTCTATACGGCCCTAGATGATAATCCAAAAACAGACGCCATTGCCGTTCAGGATGGAAAAATCAGCTATGTCGCCCAAGGGGCTGCAGAAGAAAACTGGTGCGATAAATATGCCGGGCCCAATCCGCGTGTTGTTAACCTTGCGGGAAAAACTCTCTATCCGGGATTAACCGACGGGCACGCCCATCTTATCGGTATTGGCCTTCGCGAATTACAATTCAACCTTGACCACATTAATTCCATCGAGGCGCTTAAATACGCCGTGAAACAAGTTGTTGAGCAAACCCCCAAAGGCGAGCCTATTTTTGGTCGCGGCTGGATAGAAACACATTGGCCGGAAAAACGGTTTCCTACGCGGTATGATCTGGATGAAGTCTCGCCGGACAATCCGGTGATTTTACAGCGCTCTGATGGCCATGCTATGGTCGCCAATTCCTTGGCGCTCAAAAAGGCCCAGATAACGCAATCCACGCCCTCGCCCTTTGGCGGAGACATTCGTAAGTTAGAGACTGGCGAACCCAGTGGCATTTTGGTGGATAATGCCGTTAAACTTGTCGAAGACCTCAGACCTAAAATGACACCGGAGCGGCGCGAGCAAGCTTATATTAAAGCGTCAGATGTTTATGCTTCACGCGGGTGGACAAATATACACTCTATGTCCGTCGACCCCGACGATATCCCTCTCATTAACCGGTTAGCGCAAGATGGAAAAATTAAAATCAGAGTCTATAACTCCATCGATTTATTAGATGGTCGCAAATTACCCAAAATGGAGATGGAAAAGTCTCTAATGCATAAGTTGGTGACGACCCGCGCTATCAAACTTTATGCTGACGGCGCCTTAGGCTCTCGCGGGGCAGCTTTACTGGCCCCCTATAGCGATGATGCGGATAATTTGGGCCTGATGACACTCAAGGCCGAGACAGCCCTCCCGATTATGAAAGCGGCACTTAGAAACGGCATCCAAGTCAACACACATGCAATTGGCGATAAAGCCAACAGGAATGTACTCAATTGGTATAAGCAGGCCTTAAACGAAGTCCCGGAAAAAGAGCGGGCGATAGCCGAACCGCGCTGGAGGATTGAACATGCGCAAATCCTCAACCTTGAAGATTTATCCGAATTTGTTGAAAACGGCATTATACCTTCAATGCAACCCTCTCATGCAATTGGAGATTTACACTTCGCGGTTGACCGGCTGGGTGAAGAGCGCCTTAAAGGCGGCTATGCTTGGCAAAGTTTGATAGATACCGGAACAATTATTGCCGGAGGATCAGATGCCCCTGTTGAAGTGGGAGACCCGCGCATAGAGCTTTATGCCGCCACAGTCCGCAAAGACCTAAAAGGGTTTAGCCAAGCCTCTTGGCGTCCAGAAGAAAAAGTCTCGACCCAGAATGCGTTAAAGATGTTCACGCTATGGCCTGCAATCGCAAGCTTTCAAGAAGACAGTCTGGGCACGATATCTGTCGGTAAATCTGCCGACTTTAGTATATTTTCAGGAGATTTGTTTGACCCTATTGCTCAGAATGTTTTGCCCGTAAAAACGGTATTGACGATAGTTGATGGTAATATCGCCTATGAGGCCAAAACACCCTAATTTAGTGATGCTTTAATCGCGAAAGTTTTTGTACTGAAAGGGCTGCTCATACCCTAAATTTTTTACAAATTGTATGGCCTGTTGCAAATCATCACGTTTCTTACCAGTAACTCGCAAACTATCTCCTTGGATAGAGACCTGAATTTTCAGTTTTGCCCCTTTGATGGCTTTGACGATTTTCTTTGCCGTTTCCTTATCTATGCCGGCTTTAAGCGTTATATTCTGACGCACAGATTGCCCTGCGGCAGATTCAGTTTTTTGATAATCTAATTGGCCGGGCTCAACGCCCCGTTTATGCAAATTACCGCGTAAAATTTCCTGCATCTGCTTAAGCTTTAGATCGTCATCCGCAAAGACCTTGATAACCCCATCTTCATGTTCCACTGTGGATTTCGAGCCTTTAAAATCATAACGTACGGCGATTTCTCGCATCACATTGTGTATCGCATTATCGACTTCTGAGAGATTAACTTCGGAAACAATATCAAAGGATGGCATAATTTTTCTCCCGCAATGACGGTTTCACTAAACCGTCTCAGCTATTCTGTCGAGACTATTTGCAAATCGTTTTCACGTACAATGTCCACACCATAGGCTTCGCCCTTAAAGTGCGAGACGATCGGCGCTATAACATTCGTATAATCATCAGACCACAACTTTACATTTGGGCTTGGGACATAAGTCTGCCACTCTGAATCCTGTTGTGCAATCTTATCAAGTTGCGCGTGCCCCCCGATCAGCAAACCTGTACTCGGGGTTGTAAACTCACTATAAGGTCTGTCCTTGAATTTATCTTGCAAGGTTTTCATATAAAGTGCCTTCAGCCCAGAATCTTCGGCCAGTCGCATAACAACGGAAGAAATATCCGACAATCGGTTGGAAGTATGAAAAAACAGCACACCGTCGTCTTTCAAACGGCTGCGATAAAGTTTCATAGCTTCTTTTGTAAGCAAATGAGAGGGTACTGAATCTGATGAAAACGCGTCGATCATGATAATGTCTTGAGATTTTTCTTTTAACGCGTTGAGTTTGAGCCGCGCGTCCCCTATCCGAATATCAGATTCGATTGAACACTTATCCATATAACTATAGATCTCTGGGTTCGTCGCCATTTTGACTATGACCGGATCAATTTCAAAATAGGTCCAGTCATCTCCAGCCCTCTCATAGCAGGCCATAGCTCCGGCCCCCAGCCCAATCATAGCGACGTTCAAGGGCGCGTCTTGGACCCGGCGTTTACCGCTCAATGCTTTGTCAAAAGTGCCGCCACGCGTGTAATAAGCAAGTGGAATAGTTTGTAAATCAGGCGCGCGTAATTGATAATTATGTATGGTATCACCATGGGCAAATCTGTGCGTTGTCCCTAATTTGTGCTCAAGCGCTTCAACTTTTACAACGCTAAAAAACGATCTATCTTGAAACACCATATTTTGTGAAACTTTATTAAATGTAATCATCACACACGCCATGATACCAATATCTATAAGCGTCTTGGCTCCCGCACCCCGTGCCATGCCCAAACCGGCAAGAAAGACGGCAAGCGCCAATATCAAGCTATATGACGTATCTAATGAAAGACGCCCTAATAGGCCGTATACACACATCGCCAGCAGGCTTCCGCCTAATACTATCAGGACAGGTTTTAACATACCTGGTTTCCCGAAATTAAAGTACGGATGGGCCAAACCGGCGAGTATCAAAACAAATAAATATTCATAAACTTGATTAAAAATCAACGGTGCAATAAGTGCATTAAATATCCCCCCCATGACACCTCCAACGGACATCCAGATATAAAACTCCGTCAGGCGGGATACATCAGGACGATTATCCACAAGGCGGGCATGACACATAAGAGAAATCAAGAAATAGGTTACAATCCCAACCCCTACAGATAGGAACATATCCAGCCGGAAAAAGGCTGAAACCGTCAATGCGAGAACAATTGCCCCCGTATAGAAATGGCGCATGGGTTTAATTTTGAAGATAGGGTTTTTGGCGAAGACAATAATAAATGTGAGCAAGTAAAGCGCGAGCGGTATGATCCATAAGAAAGGAACGGACGCAATATTATTGGTCATGTGTGACGTTAACCCCAACATCAAGCTGGAGGGTATAAAGGCCAAAAACACCCACCAGATCCGACGCTCAATGGTAATTTTGTCACCATGTTTCATCCCCGCAGACCGATCAGATTTGGTTGGAGCCATTCGTAAAAATGCAAAAACTCCAGCGATTAAAACAATCAAGCATAGCCCGCGATACCCTGTAGCCCAAAGTCCGGTTTGTTCTTGCAAGCGCATAACAGGCTCGAAATAAACCGGATATAAACCCAGTGACAAAAGGCTACCGAGGTTACTCGCTGCATATAGAAAATAAGGATCGCCTGCATCTTTATGTGCTGTATAACTAAACCAGCGTTGGAGTAGAGGCGCATTAGCAGAAACTGCGAAAAACGGCACCCCAATGGAAACCCCGAACAAAGCGATCAACCAATAGGCCTGCGCACCGTTTGCAGGCGGCGTCCATCCAGAGGCAATGGCTAAGGGTAAAAATATCAACCCTAATAGCAATACAAGTAAATGAATGCCGACTTGCGTACGCAAGTGAAAATATGTTGAAATCAAATGTGCGTAAATATAACCGCCCAAAAGCGTGCCTTGAAAAAACACCATGGCTGTATTCCAGACATTTGACGAACCACCGAGTAAAGGCAGCGTCATTTTCGTAAACATGGGTTGCACGGAAAACAGCAACATTGCGCTCAGAAAAATGGAGAGTGTAAATACGCCCATTACAAGAGGAAGAGAGGGTAGTTTTCTGGTGTTAATCACCGCATTCATATTAGACTGAGGCATACACCCCTCCCCGATTATAGGAGAAGGAAGTCCTTCCCCGATTATAAAAGAAGGTAATCCCTCTCCGTTTAGGGAGACGTTTAGCTTAAAGGTTTAAAAGTAAGGTTAAACTTTCGTATTCGTATAGGGTTTCAACTCTTTTCGAGCGACTTGCATACGATGCACCGCATCTGGGCCATCTGCAAAACGTAAAGTCCGCATAGCTGCATACATAGTGGCGAGAGGTGTATCCTGCGAAACACCTGTCCCTCCATGCATTTGCATAGCTTCATCAATCACCTTAAGCGCCATATTCGGAGCGGCTACTTTAATTTGTGAAATCCACGGCGCCGCCGCGCGGGCATCACCTTGATCCATCATCCATGCGGCTTTCAAACATAGCAGTCGTGCTTGCTCAATCGCAATCCGGCATTCGGCGATAATATCATAGTTTTGACCCAGTTTCGCCAAAGGACGTCCAAAGGCTGTGCGGTTTAAAGAGCGCTCACACATGAGTTTGAGAGCCCGTTCTGCCTGCCCCACAGCGCGCATGCAATGATGAATACGGCCAGGCCCAAGACGGCCTTGGGACACCTCAAACCCGCGCCCTTCACCAATTAAAAGGGCATCCGCAGGAACGCGAACATTCTCAAACCGCATATGCAAATGTCCATGCGGGGCATCATCATGCCCAAACACTTCCATGGCTCGTAATTTTGTGATTCCGGGTAAATCTGCGGGAACAACAAACATAGAATGCTGATTATGTCGCGGCTTATCGCCATCGCGCGGAGCTGTCCGGCACATCAAAATATAGACTTTACAACGCGGGTCTCCTGCGCCTGAAGACCAGTATTTTTCGCCGTTGAAGACCCACTCATCACCGTCTTTAACAGCGCTGAATTCCAGATTTGTGGCATCAGAAGAGGCTACATCAGGCTCTGTCATCAAAAAGGCCGACCGGATCCTGCCTTCCAATAAAGGTTTCAACCATTTTTCTTTATGCTCTGGAGTGCCATACCGCTCCAGCACTTCCATATTCCCCGTATCCGGTGCCGAGCAATTGAAAATTTCCGGCCCTAAGGTGCAATATCCCATTTCCTCCGCGAGATAGGCATATTCAACTGTTGTTAAACCGTAACCGCGTTTTGAATCTGTGAGCCAAAAATTCCATAACCCTTGTTCTTTGGCTTTGGTTTTCAACGTTTCCCGAATTTCAACCTGTCGGTCCGTAAATACAAACCTATCTCCAGCTTTACCGACCTCGGCATGATATTCTTTATCTGCCGCCATGATCTCTTCTTGCATCATCTGACGCACTTTTTCTACAAGCGGCTTAACCCGCTCAGTCATTCCTAAATCCATTGTCATAACACCGTTTCCTTTAAAACCCCGATGCTCGGGCGATTTCTTCCATATGAAAGTGAGTATCTCCGAACAATTCTTGCGCCACACGAATACGTTTAAGATATAATCCTATATCATACTCATCTGTCATCCCAACACCGCCGTGCATTTGCACGCCTTCCAATCCGGCCAATTTCGCCACTTGCCCAACCTTGGCTTTGGTCATTTTCACATATTTTTCAGCATTCACATCGCCCGCATCCAACGCTGTCAAAGAGGCTAGAACCGCAGATTTGGCAATTTCTAATTCAGTGTAGAGATGTGATGATCTATGTTGAAGCGCTTGAAATCTACCGATTTCAGTACCGAATTGTTTGCGCTCACGTATATAATCCGTTGTTATTTTAAAAGCGGCATCACTGACCCCGTACAGCTCTGCCGAAATTACTGCACGACCTGCGGTTAAAATGCTCTTAAGCACATCATTGCCACCGTCAACCTCCCCTAACACAGCGTCAGCGGTAACATTGACATCTTTAAACTCGACCCGCGCAGCATTGCGACTGTCGATCATAATTGTCCGTTCAATATCAACACCCTTTGTTTTGGGATCCAATAAAAATAATGTCAGCTTATTCTCAGATGTTTTCGCAGCAACGATCAGCCTATCTGCAACATGACCATCTATGACCATGGCTTTCGAGCCGTTAAGCTTAAATCCGTTACCTGAGCGTTCAGCCGTCATTTCGATTTTACCGGGCGCATGTTTCCGGCCTTCGTCAACCGCCAATGCGATTAAGGCTTTACCTGAGGCTATTTCGGGCAACCAGGCCTGCTTTTGTTCACGAGACCCGGCTGTATTGAGCGCAGTTACAGCCAAAACCGACGTTGAAATAAAAGGCGAAGCCGCAAGATTACGCCCCATATGTTCAGCAATTAACCCCGCGGCCATAAACCCCATATCCACGCCGCCATGGTCTTCGTCGATCAAAACACCGGTAAAACCCATATCCGCCATTTCTTGCCATAACCCCTTATCAAAGCCCGTTTCATCACGATTATCGCGCAATGCCCGCAAGTTTTTAACAGGAGATTTATCGATGAAAAAACCCTCTGCACTTTCTTGCAAAAGTTTTTCGTCTTCGTTTAATACTAACCCCACATTAGGCTCCCGGTAATTGCAAAATATGTTTTGAAATAATATTCAATTGCACCTCAGAAGTTCCGCCTTCAATTGAATTCCCTTTTGTACGCAGCCAAGAGCTTGCCAATTGCCCATCATTGGATCGCTCGCCTTCCCATTCCAAGCCTTCATGACCTGCGGCATCCATCATTAATTCAAATCGACGTTTTTTTAATTCAGTACCGTAATATTTCAGCATCGACGAGTCAGCACCCAAACTCGCACCCGCTTTCGCTTCGCCAAGTTTACGCGCGATCGTTTGATTAAAGGCCCACGCGTCGATTTCGATTTCCGAAATTTTAGCCCTCAACATAGGTTCGGGTAATTTTCCATCCTCTAGCCCCAGCATCCCCGCCGCCACTTCATAAAGCGGGCGCGTCAAACCTTCACTTTGACCGCCAATCATTTCTCTTTCGTGCGTCAAAAGATATTTGGCTATCGTCCACCCTTTATTAAGCTCACCGACAAGGTTCTCTTTTTTGACTTTAACATCTTCAAAAAACGTTTCACAAAAAGGTGACTTTCCGGAAATGAGTTTAATCGGCCGCGCCTCGACACCGGGCGTTTCCATATCGAACAGAACAAAGCTGATACCGTTATGTTTTTTAGCTTCAAAATCAGTTCGCACAAGGCAGAAAATCCAGTCCGCCTTATCAGCATAAGACGTCCATACCTTTTGCCCATTTACCAGAAAATGATCGCCTTTATCTTCACATTTCGTCGCTAGGGCCGCAAGGTCAGACCCGGCTCCCGGCTCCGAATATCCTTGGCACCAACGTATTTCGCCTCGGATTATTGGAGGTAGAAATTCGGTCTTTTGGGCTTCTGTCCCAAATTTCAATAATGCTGGGCCTAACATCCAAATGCCGAAACTAGAGAGCGGCGAGCGTGCTTGAATCCGATGCATTTCTTGAGCTAAAATTTTAGCTTCACCTTTAGACAAACCGCCCCCGCCATATGCCTTTGGCCACATCGGGGCCGTCCAGCCACGTTCGGACATACGCTCTAACCAAAGTTTTTGCGCTTGACTCTGGAAGACAAAATTACGTCCCCCCCAACATAGGTCTTTATCACCCGAAACCGGCTCGCGCATTTCCGGTGGACAGTTTTCTTCCAACCATATCCGGGTCTCTTTCGCAAATAACTCTAGATCGCTCATATATCAGTCCTTTTATATGGGTATCAGCCGTTTGAAATATGGGCGCTTAGAGCGTGCCCGTTTTAATTTTCATGCGCGCTAATTCGCCCAATGCACTCGTCATCTGGCCATAAGATTTAAATTTCGGATTATCGGTTTGCCCATGATAATAACGATAATAAATTTGTTGTATAATAACCGCCAGACGCCAAATACCGTACACATAATAAACTTGAAAATTAGAAATATCCGCTCCAGTACGATCACCGTAAAACTCCAGAATATCTTTACGGCGCATCATGCCCTGCGCTTTTGACGGCTGTCGCACCATCAGATTCATAAACTCAGGATCATCATCATCTATCCAATACGAAAGTGTGTTTCCTAAATCCATCATCGGATCCCCGAGCGCCGAAATTTCCCAATCTAAAATAGCATCAATTTGCGTCGGGTTTTCAAGGTTTAAAATACAATTATCAATGCGGTAATCGCCATGAAGAATACCCGCCCCCATTTCTGCTTTTGGCATATTATCCAATAACCATTTTCTGACATCTTCAAATTTATCAACATCATCCGTCCATGCATTTTCAAATCGACGGTTCCAACCGGTAAATTGTCGCTCGATATATCCCTCGGGCTTCCCAAAATTCATAAGACCTACGGCTTCGTAATCTATCTGGTGTAAATCCACGAGCGTTTGAAAAAAGTTCTCACAAAGTTTAGCCCCTTCTTTAGAGCTCCAATTCCAATCTTTGGGAATGAATTGATGAATAAGATGGCCTTCTATACGCTCCATTACATAAAATTCGGCGCCAATGATATCTTTATCGTCCGTGTAAAAAAGGGTTTCAGGGACAGGAATTTTACCTTTAAGCGCTGTCATAACCCTATATTCGCGGTGCATATCATGGCCCGATTTCGGCTTGGTACCAAATGGCGGTCGACGTAATACCAAACGCCGCTCGGGATAATCCAGCGCATATGTCAAATTTGACGCCCCGCTGGAATATTGCGCGACACGCGGCTTACCTTTTAGATCAGGCAGAACAGATTTTAACGCCGCATCCACAGCTCCCGCATCTAATTCCTCGCCCTTACGAACATCGACTGTCGGGTTTTCCGAAGACATTAAATGATGGACCCGCCGTCAACAACCATGCCCTGACCGGTGAAGTAACTCGCTTCGTCAGAGACCATAAACAAGACAGCTCCAACCATTTCTTCTGGCTGCGCCATACGTTTAATGGCAAGGTTTTGTTGAATAAACTGATCAATTCCCGGCACTTTCTTAAGACCGGCTGCCAGCTTAGTATCGGTAAATCCGGGCAATAACGCATTCACCCGAACCCCCTTATGACTATACTCTTTGGCCATACCTTTTGTCATATTAATCATGGCCGCTTTAGTCATGCCGTAAACCACACGCATTTCGCCGGGCTGAATACCATCAACAGAGGCGACATTGACAACGGCACCTCCACCGTCTTGTCTTAACAATGGCATAGCTTTGGACGTCAAATAAAACGGCCCTTTGAGATTAACATCCATGGTCTTGTCATAAGCCGTCTCCGGCGTTTTATGCGCGGGTCCAAAATAAGGGTTTGTCGCCCCATTATTAATTAGGATATCCAGACGGCCATGCTTTTTCTCAATGTCTGCAATAACCACATCATGGTCCGATAACTCCGCCAAATGTAATGTCATAGCCTCCGCTTTAAGTCCTTTAGCGCGAATATCATCAGCCACTTTTTCACAAGCCTCCAATTTACGACTCGTACAAATGACTATTGCCCCATGCTCTGCTAAACCATGGGCAATAGCTTCACCAATCCCTCGGCTAGCGCCCGCAACAAGCGCAACTCTTCCGGTTAAATCAAAACGTGCCATTCTATTTCTCCTAATATATCCCTATAACGGTAAATCTTCTTTGGGTGTTTTACTTTTCAAATACGCCATTCCTGTAATATAGGCCTGATAATCCGCGGCTTTCCGATAGAAATAATCTTTAACGATGGGGTGGGATAGCACCAAGAATTCGTCTTTTTCAATCGCCAGCTTCAATGCATTCGCGACGTCAGATGGTTCAATAAACCCGTCTTTACTTTCTTCTGCAAATTTCTGCCCTTTTGTCATATTCGTACGGACATATTGCGGACAGATACAATGCACGGAAATACCATCACTTTTATGCTCAATAGCCAAGCCCTCGGCAAAGCCCACAGCGGCATGTTTGGTCGCAGAATATGAAGCGCTGCCGATTTGATTGAGCAGACCCGCTGCAGAGGCGGTTATTATAAAGCGTCCGGACTTACGCTCCATCCAATGAGGCAATAAAGCCCGTGCCGCATATACGCTGGACATGACATTAATCTGCCAACTGAGTTCCCATTGCTTATTTGTGGCGTCCGCCGCATGTTTGGGATCGCCAAAACCTACACCGGCATTTGATACAAATACATCAATGGGGCCATTGACGGCTTCAGCATCGGCTATAAACGCCTGTATAGCCGCTTCATCCGAAACGTCGCAAGCAAATGCCGACGCTCCAATCTTTTTTGCCACATCCATAGGCGCCTTAAGATCGCTAATTGCAACCTTCGCGCCTTGCTCAAGGAACATTTCAGCTATCGCCAAACCAATTCCACCTGCCGCTCCCGTGACGGCTACACTTTTTGTCTTAAACATGACCCAACATAACAATCTCTACTCAAGCGGCAAGCTTTTATGCAACTTGTTGCATATTTTTTAATATTAGCCTCACTCGCCTATTTCCGAGATCAGTGGTCACACAAATAATTTTATAATTTTACTGATATTTTCACCCTTGAGCCTAGGTAATATTTTCAACCAAAGCTGGGATGAACCAAAGCTGGCGTAACGATTTTGAGCCCGTTACGCTATGCCTCCGTTATAATTTATCATCATCTCCTCTAGCCTGATAGCCCTCGTTATTCTGTGAGAGCGGCTGGCGCAGAGTCTATTTATCAATATTGCCCGATACGTTTACCTCGCGGAAATCGTTTTAGGTTTAGGTGCACGATCTCCAAACCACCACAATGTGGCTGCGGTTGCCGCAAAGACGGCCGCTTCAACAATAGAGCTTTCCTGGGTAACAAAAAATATCCAGGCCGTAATAAACCAAAGCAATAAGGTTAAAATAGGCCGGACAAGCCGCAGAATATTTATCACCCATTGACTTGCAACACCCGTTCTGGCGTCAGCTTCAATAGACGCAGACAAGCCCTGCCACGACCCGTGCTGGGCGGCAATAGCTAGTTCCAATTCAGCCTCTTGTGAGCGCATCTGCATTTGCAACTCGTGTAATTTATACTCATGACTCCACCGCGCTTGTGCCTGTTTATAATCCTGTTTACGCTCGAAATAATTGGAAATCCGTCCCAAAGCGGTACCGACAATTCCAAACACCCCACCCGCCGCAGCGTCCAATCCTAATCCAAAAATCTCTGCCATTGTGTCCTCGCATGTTGAGAGCCAAACCAATAGCGTTTGCGGCCAAGGTCGACATGTAAAAAAGTTTGGTAAAACCCGAATCCTGTAAATCCGGCTTGCTGGCAGGCCTTTAAAATTTTTGAGCGACTATGTCCGTGTAAGGAAATATCTGTCGCTAACTTTAAATGCTGCGATAATGGAGCGCCGCCAACGCGGGCATTGTGTAAGGCACATCTATGCCCTGATAATATTTGAAATGGGTAAGCTGTTTTTTGACGGGCTTCAGACAAGCGCGTTAAAAACTCATCCCAAACATAACTTTCCCCGCAATGCCTACAGGCAAATTCCTCAGGAAAAAAATGCGGCCACTGTGCCGTTTGCCAGAGTTGGCAAGCCCGCCCCAAAGATACTAATTGTGGTAAATACTCCATCACGCAAGAATAAGCGACGTTTAAAACGCGTGGATTAAATATTAAAAAA
>CAZSKN010000045.1:0-19080 GCA_964607445.1 uncultured Caulobacterales bacterium | reverse complement strand
AAAATGAATTAATCTGCGCCCCGACTCCTAGAATATCGTTGCTCCCTGCCCGCTTAGAAGACGGGCGCTCCCGCATAATGACACGGATATCGGTTTTTCGATATCTGTTATAAGGTCGCCCTTTTAAAGACGGACAGTTATTGCCACCCTCAAGACATCATAAATCTGGATTCAAACGTTAAAAGTGCAGGGGTAAACCTGTTTTTTAACATTAATACAGCTAATGGTATTGTCTGATGTTTGACGGAAATTGGTGAACATAATAGGGGCTAATATAAGATAATGAGAATGACTTAAGCGGTAAGGCACGGTAATGAGCGAAATTCAATCCATGGCAAAAGTAGTGGTCATCGGCGGCGGTGTCGTTGGTGTGTCCACTCTCTATCATCTCGTTAAAAAGGGGTGGTCGGATTGCGTATTATTTGAACGTAAAGAACTCACGTCTGGTTCGACATGGCACGCGGCAGGTCTATTGCCCTTGTTTAATATGAGCTATTCTGTCGGGCAGCTTCATAAATATTCTGTCGACCTGTATCAAAACCTTGAAGCCGAGACGGGGCAAGATGTCGGTATCCGGACTGTCTCCAATATCCGGCTTGCGACGAACCAAGACCGGATGGATGAATATTACCAATATGCCGGTGTGGCCCAGACGATTGGCGTCAAGGTTGATTTCTTAACGCCTGACGAGGTTGTTGATATCTGGCCCTTTGCCAAAAAAGACGGTCTTGTCGGTGCTATCCGCCACCCTGAAGACGGCTATGTCCAGCCCGCTGATTTGACACAGGCATTGGCGATTGGTGCGCGGGAAGGCGGGGGAAAGATTCATCGAAATACCACTGTGCTTGCGATTGAACAATTAGAGGATGAACGTTGGAAAGTGACGACCGATAAAGGCGAGATCATTGCCGAACATATTGTTTCGTGCACGGGCTCTTTTGCGCGTAAAACCGGAGACATGATCGGTCTGGATATTCCGGTGGTACCTGTCGAGCATCAATATATTGTCACGGAAGCCCATCCTGAAATTCAGAAACGAAAAGCAGATGGCCTGCCCGAGCTTGGCGTGCTGCGAGAATCGGATGGTTCATGGTATATGCGCGAAGAGGCAGGGGGCTTGATATTAGGGCCTTATGAACACGGCGCGCCTGCCTGTTATGTCGACGGGCCGGATGATAATTCTGAATATGAATTGTTCCAAGAAGATATTGACCGTCTTATGCCTCATATTGAAAGTGCGATTAAACGCGTACCTATCTTTGAAGACCTCGGTATCAAAAAGGTTTATAACGGCGCGATTGCCTATACGCCTGACGGCAACCCTATTGTCGGGCCGGCTTGGGATAAGAAAAATTTCTGGTTAAATGAAGGCCATAGTTTCGGCATTACGGCGGCTGGCGGGGCAGGCTGGCAATTGGCCGAATGGATTGTCGAGGGGGAGCCGACTGTTGATATGACCGGCGTCGACCCCAGACGTTTCGGGCCTTATGCAACCAAATCCTATCTGATCGAAAAAAATGAAGAGGCTTATGCCGATGTCTTCACAGTGCATTATCCAGATGAAGAACGCTCTGCTGCACGTCCTTTGCGCACGGCGCCCTGTTACGAGCGTTTAAAGGCGCGCGGGGCGGTCTTTGGTCAATTATTTGGCTGGGAGCGCGCGAACTGGTTTGCCCCCGAAGGTGTACTTCAAGAGGATGATTGGTCCTTTAGGCGCTCATCTTATTTCGAGCATGTTGGCAATGAATGTAAGAACGTCGCCGAAAATGTCGGCGTACTCGACATGACAGCTTTCGCCAAATGCCGTGTGCAAGGCCCGGGGGCTTTGAAATTTCTTAACCGGATTTTCGCCCAAAAAATGCCTGTGACCCATGGCCGTCTGGCTTTGTGCCATGGCCTGACCGCTAAAGGTGGCGTGCATTCGGAATTTACCATTCAGCGCGAACATAAAAGCAGTTTTTATATGGTCTCGGCGGGCGCGCTGCACAGGCTTGATCATGATTGGCTTAAAAAGAACATGCCAAAGGACGGCTCTGTGCAATTTACCGACTTGACCAATTCGATGGGTGTATTGGTTGTGGCGGGGCCAAAGGCGCGTGAACTTATGCAGCCCTTGACGGGCGCGGATTTATCTAATGCGGCCTTCCCGTGGCTAACGGGTCAAGAAACCTATGTCGGGCACGCTCCGGTCAAACTTTTACGGGTCAATTTTGTCGGGGAATTGGGCTGGGAAATCCATCATCCTATTGAATATCAAAACCATATTTTCGATGCTTTGTTTAAACATGGTGATAAGCACGGTCTCAAGCCCTTTGGCATACGGGCTATGAACAGTTTGCGGCTAGAGAAATCCTACCGCTTAATGGGTACAGAAATGTCGATTGAATATGCGGCTTATGAGTCTGGTCTTAGGCGGTTTGTTAATTTGAAAAAGAAAAACGGGTTTGTCGGTAAAGAGGCTTTGCTGGTATGGGAGACGCGCGGATTTAAAAATGCCTTTGTGACGCTGGAAGTTCTCGATGTAGAGGATGCGGATGTGATCGGCAATAATCCGATTTACAAAGACGGAGAGGTTATCGGGCGTGCGACGGGCGGCGGTTATGGCTGGCGTATGCAGGCGTCGCTGGCGCTCGGCATGGTGCGGCCCGAGCATTCTGCCATTGGGACGGAACTTGAGATTGAAATTTTAGGTAAACGCTATAATTGTGTCGTTTTAGAAGACAGTCCTCATGATCCAACAAATGAAAAACTCCGGAGTTAGCTAAGTGAAATACTCAGCAGCTAGTCTTTTTGCCAATGCGTTGTCGGGTCATAAAAAATGGCCTGTGCAATTTCCTGACAAAACCCCGAAAGCGTCTTATGATGTGGTCATTGTCGGCGGGGGTGGGCATGGTTTAGGCGCGGCTTATTATTTGGCTAAACGTTACGGGATCACTAATGTGGCTGTCCTTGAAAAAGGCTGGCTGGGCGGCGGTAATACGGGGCGAAATACAACGATCATTCGCTCGAATTATCTCTTTGACGAAAGTGCCGCCCTTTATGATCATGCGGTTGACCTCTGGGACGGGCTGGGTCAAGAACTCAATTATAACCTCATGTTTTCAAAGCGTGGTGTTTTAATGCTCGCCCATAATGTGCATGATGTCCAAAGCTTCCAGCGCCATGTCCATGCCAACCGCCTAAACGGGGTTGATAATAAATGGCTCGACCCGCAGCAATGTAAAGCGTTTTTACCCATTCTGGATATATCGCAAAATCGGCGCTATCCCGTCATGGGGGGGGCTTTGCAAATGCGCGCTGGTACGGCCCGTCATGACAGCGTGGCCTGGGGCTATGCGCGCGCGGCCTCAAAACTCGGTGTGGATATCATCCAGAACTGTATGGTCACGGGTATAAAGCGCGGGCCGGACGGGGCCGTTGAAGGCGTTGAAACTGTCAAAGGTTTTATCGGTGCGGGTAAAATAGGCGTCTCGGCGGCGGGCAATACCTCTGTCGTTATGGAAATGGCAGGACTACAATTTCCGCTTGAGAGCTATCCATTGCAAGCCTTGGTGTCAGAACCGATTAAACCCGTTATGCCCTGTGTGGTGATGTCCAATGCCGTGCATGCCTATATTAGTCAATCAGACAAAGGTGAACTGGTTATTGGTGCGGGTACAGACCAATACACAAGCTATTCCCAGCGCGGGGCCTTGCATCTGGTCGAACATAATCTCATGTCGATTTATGAAATTTTCCCGATTTTCAAACGTATGCGCATGCTTCGAAATTGGGGCGGGGTCGTTGATGTTACGCCGGATCGCTCACCGATTGTCGGCAAGACGCCGGTACAAGGGCTTTATGTGAATTGTGGCTGGGGAACGGGCGGGTTCAAAGCCACACCGGGCGCGGCCAATATGCTGGCTTATACTATTGCGCATGATGCGCCCCATAAAATCAATGCGCCGTTTAATCTCGACCGTTTTGTCGGTGGGCGCCTTATTGACGAAGCCGCCGCCGCTGCTGTGGCGCATTAGGAGGCCGGTATGATTTTAATTCACTGTCCCTATTGCGATGAGCGCCGCCCCGAGATCGAATTTTCCTATGCCGGCGAGGCGCATTATGTGCGTCCAAGCGCGCAAGAACAAAATGATATCAGTGATGAAGACTGGGCGCGTTATTTGTTTATGCGTAATAATATTCGCGGCGAACATGCAGAACGGTGGTGGCATCAACATGGATGCAATATGTTTTTTAATGCCATTCGAAATACGGTGACAGATAAGTTTGTTATGACGTATAAAATGGGTCTGCCACGCCGGACTCAAAAACAGATTGAAGCGGCTAGAACTCAAAAGGCGACCAATGCCTAGTTTTCGCAAGCTAGAACGCGGCAATGTTGACCGAAATGAAGCCATTCGTTTTACCTTTGATGGTGTCTCTTATGAGGGTGTGAAAGGGGATACATTAGCCTCGGCTTTACTGGCGAACGGCGTGCATCTTATGGGGCGCTCATTCAAATATCACCGTCCGCGCGGTATTGTCGGGGCGGGATCAGAGGAGCCGAATGCCTTGGTCGCGGTAAACCGTGCGCACGCGGCTTTCGACACGGGTCGAATATCTGTTAATATGCGGGCGAGTTGTGTCGAGATTTATTCCGGTATGAAAGCCGAGAGTCAAAACCGGACGCCGAATTTGAAATTTGATATTGGCGCATTTAACAATGTATTTTCGCGCTTTTTTCCCGCAGGGTTTTATAACAAAACATTTCTTTGGCCGCAAAGCTTTTGGGATAAGGTCTATGAACCCTTTATCCGAAATATGGCAGGTCTTGGCCCGGCTCCAAAATCCGAAGACCCTGATAATTACGCCAGCTCTTACAGCCATTGCGAGACTTTAATCATTGGAGCTGGCCCTGCCGGAATCGCAGCTGCGCTTGAAGCACAAAAATCAGGGGGGCGCGTTGTATTGGTTGACGAAAATCCGGATATGGGCGGAAGTTTACTGTCGACACCCTATGTCGAGATTGACGGAAAACCCGCGAAGATTTGGCTGGAAAAAGCCATTGCAAAATTGCAAAATTCACCGAATGTAAAATTGATGCGCCGTACAACGGCTATTGGGTATTACCATGATAATTTTGTCGCTCTTGTTGAACGGCTGACGGATCATTTGCCCGTGCATGACGTTGAAGACGGTCGGGCCAGAGAAGAACTTCACCGTCTACGTGCTCAGAACGTTATCTTGGCACAAGGCGGGATAGAACGCCCTTTAGTCTTTAATGGGAATGACCGCCCTGGCGTGATGTTGGCGTCTGCGGGGCAGACTTACCTGAATAAATACGGCGTTGCGGTGGGTCACGAAGTTGCCGTCTTTACCAGCCATGATAGCGCCTATCAGGCCGCTTTTGATCTTGCCGATGCCAATGTCCGTATTGCGGTTATTATTGACCCGCGTGAAACGATATCGCCTGACCTTTTATCAAAGGCGCGAAAGCGTGGAATTGATGTCTTACCCGCGACATCTATTTCCAAGACGTCGGGCGGTTTACGTGTGAAATCTCTGGAAGCCTATACGCCGAATACAGGCGCCAAGCAGATAATTAAATGTGACGTGATTTTGATGAGTGGGGGATGGACACCCAGCCTGCATTTATGGTCCCAGTCTAAAGGATCTATAATATGGGATGAGAGTTTGGCCGCTTACGTGCCGGATAAGGCTAATGAGAACACGGTTTGTATCGGCGCTTGTAATGGAGCTTTCGGTGTAAAGGCGGCCCTGCATTCAGGTGTTAAGGCTGGCGCAAAAATCGGCGGAGGCCGGAAACGATATAAAGTCTCTGAGCCGGATTTTGGCACGGGGACCGTCTTTCATGAATTGCCAAATTATATTGAGCGCACCAAGCAAAAGGCTTTTGTCGATTTCCAAAATGATGTGACAGATAAAGATATTCAATTGGCCGTGCGTGAAGGCTTTAGATCCATAGAGCATGTTAAGCGCTATACGACCAATGGTATGGCGACCGATCAGGGCAAGACCTCCAATCTCAACGCGCTCGAAATTGCGGCAAAGGCTGTTGGCAAGCCGATTGAACAGGTTGGCTTGACGACATTTCGTCCGCCTTATACGCCGACGAGTTTTGGAGCTTTGGGCGGCTATCGTGATAATGAACTTTTTGAGCCGACCCGCCAAACATCGATAGATGGCTGGGCTGTGCAAGCCGGGGCTATTTTCGAACCCGTTGGTCAGTGGCGCCGTGCTTGGTATTTCCCGAAGGCCGGTGAGGATATGCATGCGGCCGTGGCGCGCGAATGTAAGGCGACCCGCGAAAGTCTTGGGATTTTTGATGCTTCGACCTTGGGCAAGATTGAGGTTGTCGGGCCTGACGCGGCCAAATTTATGAATTTGATGTATACGAACCCGTGGAGCAAATTGCCTATAGGGGGGTGTCGCTACGGTCTTATGTGTCGCGAAGACGGCTATATTTATGATGACGGTGTCGTGGGGCGTATGTCGGAAGACAGGTTCCATGTCACGACTACAACAGGCGGTGCGCCGCGTGTATATCGTCACATGGAAGATTATCTCCAGACCGAATTTCCCGATTTGGATGTTTGGCTCACCTCGACGACAGAACAATGGGCCGTGATTGCGCTGAACGGGCCGAATGCGCGAAACCTGCTCGAACCCTTTGTTGAAGGGATTGATCTGGCGCCAGACGCCTTTGCGCATATGACTCTCAAGGAAGGCTTGATTTGCGGGGTTCCAACACGGCTTTTCCGCGTTAGTTTTTCGGGCGAGTTGGGGTTTGAGATTAATGTGCCGGCCCATTATGGCCGCGCGGTTTGGGAAACACTTTTTGATGCTGGAAAGGCTTATGATATTTGTCCCTACGGGACTGAGACCATGCATGTTTTGCGCGCAGAGAAAGGCTTTATCATTGTCGGACAAGACACGGACGGCACGGTGACGCCCCAAGATGCTGGTATGTCTTGGGCCGTGTCTAAGAAGAAGAAAGATTTTGTCGGTAAACGCTCACAGGCCAGACCAGATCTGGTTAAAAAAACAGGACGCAAGCAATTAGTAGGGCTTTTAACCGAAGACCCGCAATATGTGCTTGAAGAGGGCGCGCAAATTGTTGCTGATCCCAATCAAGTGATCCCAATGGATATGTTAGGTCATGTCACGTCGAGTTATTGGAGTGAAACCTTGGGTCGTTCTGTCGCTATGGCCTTGGTCCGGGATGGATTTGAACGTTTTGAAACGACATTATATGTGCCCATGGCGGATAAAACCCATAAGGTGAAGGTGGTCAAGCCGGTCTTTTATGATCCCAAAGGGGAACGTCTCAATGTTGTCTAAATCTGATATGTTCGATCAGGCCGTCTCAGTGCCGGACATGCTGAACCGTGGCGGGCTTTCTGTTGGGCTTATAGAGGCGCGCACGCGATATGTATTCCGGGTCAAGCCCGGAGACGTTACCGCTGTTAAAAAACTGACCGGATTGAAATTTCCACGAAAAATCGGACAGACGGCGATTACGCAAGCCCAGATAGAGGCGTGTCTGGGGCCGGATGAATGGCTATGGCTCGCACCGCCCGCCGCCGCCGCCAAAATGGAAAAGACGTGGGCCAGGCTGTCCCAAACATATGTTTGTAGCGGGGTTGATATCTCTCACCGTAATGTCGGGTTCGAGATTTCCGGTCCGGCGTCCGAGCGCCTTTTATCTGCGGGATGCCCGCTTGATTTATCCTCGCAATCCTTTCCTAAAGGTCGCGCGTGTCGCACCGTGTTTGAAAGTGTTTCTATTGTGTTAATCAGGACTGGTGATAACAGTTTCCATCTAGAGTGCTGGCGGTCTTTTGCGCCTTATTTGCGCGATTATTTTAGCCGTATTGTATCCACAAGAGGGGTCTGAGTATGACCGAAATCACCTTGCTTGATGGCGGTATGGGCCAAGAGCTTATTCGGCGGTCAGGGACAATAGCCACCCCGCTGTGGTCAACGCGTGTTTTATTGGATACGCCGGATCTTGTTTTGGATCTGCACAAAGATTTTATTTATGCAGGTGCGCAAGTTATCGGGTTAAATAATTATACGGCGACACCCGAACGTCTGGCGCGCGATGCCTCAGCTGATTTGTTTGAGCCTATTCACAAGTCCGCGATCGAAGTTGCGCATAGTGCGCGTAAAGCCACAGGTCGTGATGTCAAAATTTCGGGGTGCTTGCCGCCCATTATGGCGAGCTATAAACCAGAACTCGCGCCGAGCTTCGAGGACTGTTTGACCTCATACCGCAGGCTTGCCGCCATACAGAAAGACGGTGTCGATCTTTTTATGTGTGAAACAATCGCCACGATACGCGAAGCCAAAGCAGCCGTGATGGCAGGTCGTGAAACGGGTTTGCCTGTCTGGGTGAGCTTTACATTGGATGATGCCGCGCCGGCAACATTAAGGTCTGGTGAAAGTCTGGAAGACGCTATAGATGCCGTTGCACCCTTGGGTGTTGAAGCTGTTATGGTCAATTGTTCCATGCCAGAAACGGTCGATATGTCTATGGGTATATTGGTTGATAAATTTGCGAAAGTCGGCGCTTACGCTAATGGATTTCAATCTGTTGCGGCTTTAGAGGCAGGGGGCACGGTTGCCGGTCTTGAGGCCCGCGAAGATTTAACCCCGCAAAAATATGCAGATTATGCTTTGGATTGGTGCCGCAAAGGTGCGAAGATAATCGGGGGGTGCTGTGAAGTCGGCCCGGAACATATTGCTGAAATTTCTCGTCGATTGGGCCGGTAGCGGGTTAGGTTTACGCAGATCAGTCTCGATATATGATTTGCGGCAACACGAGCTTTAATGCATAGACGTAAAACAAAGGAAGTTCATGGCCGATATTGACCAGCTGCAAGGCAAGACATTTAACGTCGATACAGAGACGACAGGGTTTTACGCCGGATTTAGTAAAACGGTTGTAGTGGGGGCCAAGGTTTTAATAGGCCTGTTTGTCGTCTATGCGGCTTTATTTCCAGTACAAGCCGCGACGACTTTATCGTCTGCGCAGAGTTGGACGACAGCCGAGTTCGGGGGATGGTACATATGGGTTACGGCGTTTTATACGTTCACATGTTTTGCTATTGCGCTATGGCCGCGATCGGGCCGTATCCGTTTGGGTGGGGCCGATGCTAGACCCGAGTTTTCGCGGTTTTCGTGGTTTTCAATGATGTTCGGTGCCGGAATTGGCGTGGGTATGTTAACATATTCTACGGCAGAACCGATTTATCATTTTGCCAATAATCCTGACGTGATTAAGGGTCTGGCTGACGGTCAAAATGTAAATAATGTACGTTTTGCATATAAGTGGGCGATCTTGCATTATGGGTTCACCCCTTGGGCTTGTTACGGCATTGTCGGAATGGCTTTGGGGTATTTTGCCTATAATCGAAACATGCCGCTGTCCTTTCGGTCTGCGCTTACGCCTTTATTTGGCAATCTATTGCGCGGGCCTCTTGGGCATATTGTGGATATAGTTGCTATCTTGGCGACGATTGTTGGGGTGAGTGTCACCATTGGTTATGGTGTATCGCAATTTGCATCAGGCGTCTTTAATATAACCGGTTTAAGCTGGATAACGGAGTCAGATGGTAAGCCGACCTTGCTGGCACAAATATTGGCTTTGCTTGTTATTTTGTTCGCGTCGATATTGTCGGCGATCTCGGGTGTTAATAAGGGGATTAAATGGCTCTCTAATATTAATATGGGATTGTCCTTTTTTCTATTGATATTTTTTGCGCTATTTGGCGCTACGCTTTTCGCTTTCAAGCAGTTTTTCATTACGATTTGGGATTACCTCATTGCCTTGCCGGCGATGTCGTTCACGGTTTGGCCTGAAGGGGCGCTTGCAGAATGGCAGGGGGCGTGGACGATATTTTACTGGGCATGGTGGATAGCATTTGCGCCCTTTGTCGGCTTGTTTCTGGCGCGTGTCTCTAAAGGGCGAACCTTGCGAGAATATGTTCTCGGGGCGATATTTGTGCCGTCGGTTATGGGATTGATCTGGTTTACCCTTGTTGGCGGCACAGCTATTGATCTTGAGCTTTCAGGTGTCGCGCAAGGCCGTATCATTCAGGCTGATATTTCCGCACAACTTTACCAGACCATAAACCTCATTTTGTCACCACTTATGGCAAAGCTGATGTCCTTAGTCATTGTTATCTTGTTGTTGACCTATTTGGTTACGTCCGCAGACTCCGCTATTTTGGTGGTGAATACAATCGCATCTGTGGGAAATCGCGCCAGAGCCCATACCAAACATATTGTGATATGGGGACTCATTTATATTGCGGTTGTAGCCTCACTGTTAAGTGTCGGTGGCATAGATGCCTTGCGCTCGGCGATGATTGTCGGGGCCTTACCGTTTTCGCTTGTTACAGCCCTCATGGCAGTATCATTGATAAAGAGCCTGATGGGACGGGATAGGCATATGATATCCAAACGCGATAAACTGTAAGAAAGACGCAGGGTCCAAATTTAATCAGCTGTGAAGGGTAATGTGGTGATTGTGCCTTGGCGGCGGGCGTCCGGGCAGTGTATTTCGACATGCGTGCCGGGTGTCCAATGGTCTTTATCTATCATGGCAATGCCAATATTAGTCCCTAAATCAGGCGACCAGGCTGCGGATGTAACGTGGCCGATAGAGGTGGAAACCTGCCCCGTATTCTGAGCCTTAATGTGGTGCGCGCCGGGTGTCGTAACGGGCCAAGGTGTTTGACAATAAGGCACAGGCTCGCCAGATATCTTAATCCCGCGTATCTGGCGTTTTGGGCCTTTGCGTTGCTCATTTTGTAGAGCTTGGGCGCCGATGCAGAGTTTCGCCGTTTTGCCTTTACAAAATCGTCCCAGCCCGGCTTCAAATGGCGTATTATCCGATGTCATATCATTACCGTAAGACAAGAGACCGCCCTCGATGCGTTCGATCAAATTAGGGCATCCGGCCCTGACATTAAACTCTTGACCGGCAAGGAATAAGGCGTCCCATAACCTTTCGCTATGTTGTAGCTTGTCGACATAAATTTCGAAACCGCCTTGTACGGAATATCCCGAGCGCGCAATTGTGTAGGCATGACCATCGAAGTTATATTTTGCGTGTCGGAAAAATTTCAAATGTGTTATATCTTCGCCGAATATTTTTGCCATCAAACTATCAGATTTCGGCCCTTGTATGGCCAGAGGGAAAACATCAGCTTCTATAATATCGACATTTAATCCCCGTCCTAAGGCTAGCCCTTTAATCCAGTACAAAAGATCTGAATCAGCAATGGAAATCCACCAATGATTATCGGCGTGTTTTACGGTCACTGGATCATTTAGAAGCCCGCCTTTCTCATTGACCACGGGAATGTAATAACATTGGTCATCTTTCATTTTTGCAAGATTGCGCGGGGTTAACATCTGGATAAGTTCGGCCGCTTGCGCGCCGCGAACTTCGATTTGACGCTCGCAGGATACGTCCCACACCTGCACATGGGATTTTAAATGATGATAATCGGCTTCGAGGCTTTCAAATACGGTCGGGAGTAACATATGATTATAAACCGTATAGGCTTTGACCCCGTGTTCTGTGTTTTTTTGCGTCCATGGGGTGGACCGTGTACGTCGCGAAATGGATAATAGTGGAGGCATGCAATCTCTTGAATCAGCTGTGATATCCGAATTTGGTCATAGGAATTATGGCATATCCCGTGACTGTCTTCTTTCCTTTACGAAATTATATTCTTGTCGCAATGCGCATCATGCAAAATAATCCTCAATATCAGAGACGCTGATGCAAATATTTTAATTGCTATTTCAATATTATTAATGTTGAAGCAAATTATTGAGGAGTTTGTTTAGCTCATCTTATAATAAGGCAAGCTAATATAAATGCGAGTAGTGGTGATTTATGAAGATACCCGGTAATTTTGATCTCCGGTCTTTACAGGTTTTTGTCGTCACGGCCGATCAAGGTGGTATGACGCAGAGCGCTAAAGTCTTAAATATGACCCAATCGGCAGTGTCGCAAATCATTGCCGGTCTGGAAGATGCGCTGGGCACGAAATTGTTTGATCGCTCCGTTCGCCCTATTGTGCTGACATCGGCGGGCCGGATATTGTTGGAACGCGGACGGCAAATTTTGCGCGACACGCGTGAAACCTTTCGCGAAACCCGTACTATGGAGCATAGGCGTCTGGCCTCTCTGACTTTGGCCATGACCGACAGTATGGCGGCTGTGTTGGGCTCTCGCCTTTATCAAACTATGAATGATCTTTCCAGCTATTGGCGGTTTTGGTCGGGTCTGGCCCCTTATCACAGGGAAGAGTTTTTATCCCATAATATTGATCTTCTGATAACGACAAGTAGTGTTATGGATGATGTGGCGGGATTAGTACGATATAAAATATTTCATGAACCTTACGTGTTGATTTTCCCCAAGGATTATAAAGGGGATGTGACATTGCACGGGGATGAAAAATCTCTACCCTTTTTACGCATTTCTATGCGATCTGCGATGGGGTTGCGCATTGAACGCCAGTTAAACCGATTACGGTTACGCTATCCAGTTGTTGCGGAATTTGACCGGGCACCCGCGCATACCATGGCCGTTGCCCTCGGTATGGGATGGGGGGTTACGACGCCTTTATGTTTATTGGAGAAACCCAGCCTTGTTGAAAATGTGCAAATACACCCGATTACAAAAGGCGCGTTTAGCCGACATTTTGATCTTTTAGGGCGTGAAGATAATTTAGGGGATATTCCGTTAAAACTGGCACTTGAGTCTCGTAAAATTCTCCGCGAACAATGTTTGCCTTATCTATATGACCAAGTACCTTGGCTGGAAGAAAAGTTGAATTGGGAAGAAGATGACCCTAATCTATCCGGGGAAGCCTAGGCTCGTCCTGCGGCCCTAGCGAGACAATTTAACTCTGTCGCCTTTAAATTTATTCCTATAAATTTCATCTATAGCCTCCGGCAAGGCTAGCCCAATGCCTATTGGATATCTGAGGGCATATAGGCGCAGACCGCGACAGGTTTTTTTAAGAATTGGACCGCTATAGCTTTTGGCCGTGAGGGTCTTGCTTCATGCCGTAGCCATAGAATTAATGGATATGGCTTTGATGGATATAGCCCTATTGTGTGTTGGAACCAAAGCCGGAGCGCGCAATGGGTTTTAAAAACACATGTCGTCACAGAATAAGGGTCTGGATCAGGTTTTGGATCAGCTGGGGGAAAACCTCTCCCTGTGACGGACGGGGGCACACATAAATTTCACAAATGGGTGGCGCGTTATGTCGTTCCTGTCAAACAGGATTAAAGATGTATAATATTTGTTCCGCTTATGGTGCTGGCTTAATGTTGAATTTAGTCTTTGATTAGCCAATAGCCATCTTATACGCTTAAGCGGGTCGTCTTTCAGAATTAAAGGCTGAAAATGGTTACATTGGTAAACACGATTTCCGATAAATTGGCGAGAGATATATGTCTTGAGCATGGGGATCGTGCTGGGGCTCTCTTAGAGATTTTGCATGCGGTGCAGGCCAAGGCAGGATATCTTTCGGATGAGGCTCTGCGCACCATTGCGAATTCTCTGAATATAACACGGGCTGATATTCACGGTGTTGTTAGTTTTTATCACGACTACAAACGTACTCCAGGGGCCAAGCTAACGATTAAAATCTGCCGGGCGGAAGCGTGCCAAGCGGTCGGGGCCGAAGCTTTGATTGAGGCTGCGGAAACGGCCTTTGGGACAAAACTGGACGCAGCTGCAAAAGACGTGGCACTTGAAGCGACTTATTGTCTTGGGAATTGCGCGCTCGGGCCAGCCGTGATGATTGACGACAAGCTTTATGGTCGTGTTGATGTGAAACGGCTTGAACATTTATCCTTAAAGCACCGCGAAGGGTCACGTAAAAAGCAACCGCGTAAAACAAGGTCGGGCATATGAGCGTTAAAGTCTATATCTCGCGCGACGCGGCGGCCTTGTCAGTGGGTGCCTATGAAGTTGCAGAGGCGATTGCCGATAAAGCTGGCGATAAGGCCGAGATTATCTCGACTGGCACGCGCGGTATGTTGTGGCTGGAACCTTTAATCGAGGTTGAAACCGATAAAGGACGCGTGGCTTACGGCCCTGTCACCCTTGATGATATTGACAGCCTTTTTGCAGCGGGGTTTCTTGAGGGCGGCGATCACGCTCTGGGGCACGGCCTGACAGAAGAGATCGCGTATTTCGCCAAACAAGACAGGCTAACCTTTGCCCGTGTCGGGGTGATTGATCGGTTAAGTCTGGTTGATTACGAAAAACATGACGGGTTATCAGGCCTTAAAAAGGCTTTGAAAATGCCGCCTGAAGATATTGTGGAAACGGTTACGCAGTCCGGTTTGCGCGGACGCGGCGGGGCAGGGTTTCCTACAGGCATAAAATGGAAAACGGCTCTGGCGCAAACTGAGACGCAAAAATATATCTGTGCGAATGCCGATGAAGGCGATAGCGGAACCTTTGCCGATAGAATGCTTATGGAAGGTGACCCGTTTTCTCTCATTGAAGGCATGATTATCGGGGCGCGCGCTATCGGGGCCGATACCGGCTATATCTATATCCGCTCTGAATATCCCCATGCCATTCGTGTCATGCGCCGCGCCGTTCATATTATGGAAGAGGCGGGCTGGCTTGGCAGTGATATAAAAGGCTCGGGCACAAATTTCGATCTCCATATCCGTGTCGGGGCCGGGGCTTATATTTGCGGCGAGGAAAGCTCTATGCTCGAAAGCCTTGAAGGCAAGCGCGGACAGGTCAAAGTCAAACCGCCCATCCCTGCGATTAGCGGCTTGTTTGGCAAGCCGACCATTGTCAATAATGTCCTGACCTTGGCAAGCGTGCCTTATATTCTTTCCAAAGGTGCGAAAGCCTATTCTGATTACGGCCAAGGCCGCTCCCGCGGCACCCAGCCTTTTCAACTTGCAGGAGATATTAAACAAGGTGGTCTTATCGAACTGGCCTTTGGTACAACGCTCAAAGACTTGATTGAAGATTTTGGCGGCGGCACAAATTCGGGCAAGGCGTTAAAAGCCGTCCAGATTGGCGGGCCTTTGGGCGGCTATCTCACCCCTGAGCAGTTCGACGTGTCTATGGGCTATGAAAGTCTGGCTGAGGCGGGCGGCATGCTTGGTCATGGCGGGATTGTTGTCTATAATGAAGATACCAGCATGATGAAAATGGCGCGTTACGCTATGGAATTTTGCGAGATTGAAAGTTGCGGTAAATGTACGCCGTGCCGGATCGGGTCTGTACGCGGCAAAGAGAGCTTGGATAAAATCGCAGCAGGTGAAGATGTGGCTTTGAACCTGACCGTGATTGAAGATTTATGCGATCTTATGGAAGAGGCCTCATTATGTGCGATGGGCGGGCTGACCCCCATGCCTGTACGCACGGCGATGAAGGCTTTTCCGGAAGAATTTACAGGCCCCAAAAACGCGGCCTCCCTTTAAAGGGAATGGAGAAGTAGACTATGGCTTTATTACAAGAAACAGATTTCGGCACACCGAAAGTTAAGTCGGAAAAAACGGTCTCGGTTGAGATTGACGGCCACACGGTGTCTGTCCCCGAAGGCACTTCGGTTATGCGCGCCGCAGCTGAAGCCGGTATACCTATTCCGAAATTATGCGCCACAGATAGTCTGGACGCGTTCGGCTCTTGCCGTCTGTGTGTGTGCAAGGTCGAAGGTAAGCGCGGGACGCCCGCTTCGTGCACAACATTGGTCGAGGCTGGCATGAAGGTGACAACCCAAGACGATCAGATCGCGAAAATCCGCAAAGGCGTGATGGAGCTTTATATCTCTGATCACCCGCTTGACTGCTTAACCTGTTCTGATAACGGCGATTGCGAGTTGCAAGATATGGCCGGCGCTGTCGGCCTGCGCGAAGTGCGTTACGGCTATGACGGCGAGAACCATAATGATGCGCCTACAGATGATAGTAATCCTTATTTTAGTTTTGATGAAAGTAAATGTATTGTCTGCTCGCGCTGCGTTCGGGCCTGCGATGAAGTACAGGGGACATTGGCACTGACAGTAGAAGGCCGCGGCTTTAAATCCAAAATTTCCGCGTCAATGGACGAGACCTTTATGGAGAGCGAATGTGTTTCATGCGGGGCCTGTGTGCAGGCCTGCCCAACCGCGACCTTGCAGGAAAAATCCGTCATTGAGCACGGCGTGCCAGATAGAACGGTTCTGACGACATGTGCTTATTGCGGTGTTGGCTGTTCGTTCAAGGCCGAACTAAAAGGCGATCAACTTATCCGCATGGTGCCTTATAAGGATGGTAAGGCCAATCACGGTCATAGCTGCGTCAAAGGCCGCTTTGCCTTTGGTTACGCAACGCATAAAGACCGTATCACCGCACCGATGATCCGCGAAGATATTACCGATCCTTGGAGACCTGTGTCGTGGGAAGAGGCCTATGCGTTTTCGGCGGACCGTCTGAAAGCGGCGCAAAAAAAATACGGAGTCAAATCTATAGGTGGCATTACGTCTTCACGCTGTACAAATGAAGAGGTCTGGCTTGTCCAGCGCCTTATCCGGCAAGGCTTTGGCAATAATAATGTTGATACTTGCGCGCGTGTTTGTCATTCGCCCACGGGATACGGGCTGAAACAGACGTTTGGAGAAAGTGCAGGGACACAAAACTTCGACAGTGTGATGGACGCAGATTGTATTATGGTGATCGGCTCTAATCCAACGGATGCCCACCCTGTTTTCGCCAGCCAGATGAAACGTCGTTTGCGCCAAGGGGCCAAGCTCATTGTCGTCGATCCGCGCGCGATTGATCTTGTGCGCTCGCCGCATATCCAAGCCAATTACCATCTCCAGCTTCGTCCCGGTACCAATGTTGCTCTGATTAACGGGCTCGCCCATGTCGCGGCGACAGAAGGCTTGCTGGATGAGGACTTTATTAAAGACCGTACCGATTTGGCCAGTTATAAAGCGTGGAAGGCGATGATCCTGGATTCGGTTAACGACCCAGATAGCGTCTCCGAGATTACCGGTGTTCCCAAAGACGATATTATCGGGGCTGCACGCCTGTTTGCGGCCCAGAAAAACGCCGCTATTTATTATGGTCTTGGTGTGACAGAACACAGTCAAGGCTCGACCATGGTGATGGGCATGGCCAACCTTGCCATGGCCACAGGTAATATTGGCCGCTCTGGCGTGGGGGTGAACCCGATGCGCGGGCAAAATAATGTGCAGGGTTCATGTGATATGGGGAGTTTCCCGCATGAATTTTCCGGCTACCGTCCTGTGGGTGATGACTCCGCGCGCGGTCTGTTTGAGAAAAAATGGGGCGTGAAGCTGGACGGCAAGCCCGGTTACCGTATTCCCAACATGTTTGATGAGGCCTGCGCCGGAACCTATAAAGGCATGTATATTCAAGGTGAAGATGTGGCGCAATCCGATCCGAATATCCAGCATGTCGAGGCCGCGCTAAAGGCGCTTGATATTTTAATTGTGCAAGATCTCTTCTTGAACGAGACGGCCCGCTTTGCCCACGTGTTTTTGCCCGGGACAAGCTTTCTGGAAAAAGACGGCACGTTTATTAATGCCGAACGCCGGATCAACCGTGTGCGCCCTGTAATGAAATCCGCGACAGGCAAGCATGAATGGGAAGTCACCCAAGACCTCGGTAAGGCTTTGGGTATTGATATGGGCTTTAGCTCGGCCTCTGAAATTATGGACGAGATTGCCGACCTGACCCCGACATTTACCAATGTGTCTTTTGACGTTTTAGATGCGGCCGGAAGTCTGCAATGGCCGGTCAATGATGATAATCCCGAAGGTGCGGAAGTGATGCATGTCGGAGAATTTGTTCGCGGCAAAGGGCAATTTATCCCGACCGAATACCAACCCACACCGGAACGGGCTAACCGCAAGTTCCCGCTTATCCTGACAACGGGCCGGATACTCTCGCAATATAATGTGGGGGCGCAGACACGGCGCACAGAAAATAATAAATGGTGGGATGAAGACGTGCTCGAAATCCACCCCAGTGACGCGCAGGCCCAAGGTGTCTCGGATGGTCAATGGGTGTCGCTCAAATCGCGTAAAGGCGAAATCACATTACGGGCTAAACTCTCGGAGCGTATGGCGCCGGGCGTGGTTTACACAACCTTCCATCACCCTGATACGGGGGCGAATGTAGTTACCACGGAAAACGTAGATTGGGCGACAAGCTGTCCGGAATATAAGGTTACGGCGGTTGCGGTCGCACCGGCTAATCATAAATCAGATTGGCAAATGAACTATCAAGATGAATTGTCGGAATATCGCAAAATAGCAGAACCCGCCGAATAATGTCTTTCCCCGTCACTATACACGGGGAGCGTCCTGTCTTAGCCCAAAAAATTTCGGCAGGGCATAAGACTTGGTTTATCCCCGAAGAGGTGCCCATTGCCTTTGTCTATAACCGCAGAAATTATGCGGTGATGATGGGCACGCCTGACGATCTTGTGGATTTTGCCACCGGGTTTTCTCTGACCGAAGAGGTGGTAAAGTCGGTTGACGAGATAAAATCCCTTGACATTCACCTCTCAGATAAAGGCGCGGACTTACGGTTTAAAATCACGGACACCGCGCTTGAGCGCTTGGATATCACACAAAGACGGCGTAATCTGGTTGGGTCGGCCAGTTGCGGTCTCTGCGGACTTGAGAACGCCGATACATTGTTCAAGATCTTGCCCAAAGTGGCTCCAAAACCCGTAGGGCTTGATATGACGGCTTTGTCAAAAGCCTTACAAGATTTGGACACTCATCAGCCGTTAAATATGCAAACGCGGTCTGTCCACGGCGCAGCATGGGTCAGCCGTTCTGGCACTATCAAATATGTGCGAGAAGATGTCGGGCGGCATAATGCGCTCGATAAATTACTCGGCGCTATGGCGCAGGACAATACTGACGTCAAGGACGGTTTCGTGTTGATGTCCTCGCGGTGTTCTTACGAAATTGTTGAAAAGGCGGCACGCCGCGGCGTACAAGCTTTATTGTCTGTCTCTGCCCCGACAGTTTTTGCCTTGCAAAAAGC
>CAZSKN010000044.1:0-19277 GCA_964607445.1 uncultured Caulobacterales bacterium | reverse complement strand
CAACTTATCTGCTTGCGTGCTTCCGACATAAATTTCTAATATTTCACCCGCTACATGTATGCCCGATGCCTGACCTCTGGCAGATAGCAATGACGCGCATTTGGCTTTTAAGTCGGAAAGCGAGCCTGCTCCTTTATCTTGCCGGATATCATTGATTTTGCGGGTCGCAAAATTACGCCCTTTAGCGACAACACGTTCGAGATAAGAGCCTGTATTTTTCATTGTACTCGTACCCATTCCAGTCCAGTTTGAACCTATGATACATTATAAGCCTTAAAATAGGCTTGCTGATCCCTAAACCCTGCACCGGGTCTGTTCTGGCTGGCATTATACAGGCCGTATGACGACCCAAAACATTCACAAACATCTTTGGTCAGCATATTGCGAATCTGGGCCAGCCTGCTTATGTGTAAGGCACATAATTTGAGGTCTTGATATGTCTGAAATCATCCATCATCGTGTTCTTATCATTGGGTCTGGCCCGGCCGGATATACCGCCGCTGTTTACGCTGCGCGCGCTATGTTGGAACCCGGTATTGTCGCGGGTCTACAACCGGGCGGGCAATTAACGATAACAACCGAGGTCGAGAACTATCCCGGATTTCCTGAAATCCAAGGCCCTGAACTCATGGAGCATTTTAAGACACATGCCTTGAAATTCGGCACGACCTTTCATGAAGATATTATCATTGATGTGGATTTCACCAAACGTCCCTTTGAAATGAAAGGTGATAGCGGTACGCTTTACACCGCCGACGCCGTTATTATAGCCACAGGTGCCCAAGCCAAATGGTTAGGTCTTCCCTCTGAAGACATGTTTCAAGGGTTTGGCGTCTCAGCCTGTGCAACATGTGATGGCTTCTTTTACCGCGGTAAAGAGGTTGTCGTCGTCGGCGGCGGCAATACGGCTGTCGAAGAAGCGCTTTTTCTGACAAATTTTGCTTCCCGCGTCACCCTTATCCATCGTCGCGATAGTTTACGGGCCGAAAAGATTTTGCAAAACCGCTTGCTTAAAAACGAAAAGGTCGAGATTTTGTGGGATACTACACTAGAAGAAATTCTCGGTGATGAAAACCCGAAAGGGGTTACAGCCGTACGCCTTAAAGACGTCAAAACGGGCAAAGTCTATGAGCGTGAAACAAGTGGTGTTTTTATCGCTATAGGCCATAAGCCTTCAACGGAAGTATTCAAAGGTCATGTCGAGATGAATGCCGGCGGTTATATCCATACCGAGCCTGACAGCACAGTTACCAATATTCCCGGCGTCTTTGCCGCAGGCGATGTTACCGACGAACTTTACCGTCAAGCGGTCACGGCCGCGGGCTTTGGGTGTATGAGTGCCTTAGAAGCTGAACGCTGGTTGACAGAGCAAGAAGATATGGCCCAAGCTGCTGAGTAATGGCCGACACAATTGATTGGGATAAGTTAAAAACATTTCATGCCGCTGCCGAGACAGGATCCCTCACAGCCGCAGCAGAACGTCTCCATATTTCACAATCCGCTGTCAGCCGCCAAATTTCAGCGCTTGAAGACCGCCTCAATACACCTTTGTTTCACCGTCATGCCCGGGGGCTGACGCTCACCGAACAAGGACATATTCTCAATTCAGCCGCTCATGAGATGGCGCATAGAGCCGCGCTCGCTCAAGCGGCTGTACTGGATAGTCGGAGCAAGCCACAAGGTGTATTGAAAATTTCTTCACCTATTTCCCTAGGGTCAAACTGGCTGACCTCCGTACTGCCTGAATTTATTACCGCCTATCCGGAAATAGATGTGCAACTGATTTTGGAAGATGAGGAACATGACCTATCCGCCTTTGATGTGGACTGTGCGCTGAGGCCATGGCCCTCGACGCAAGGTGATGTGATTGAACGCAAAATCGGGACAATTTCACAAAGCATTTATGCCTCAAATGCCTATCTCGCCAAACACGGAGCACCGACCTCTATCGAAGAGCTTGACGCACACAAAATTATTGCCTTTGGTGATCTCATCCCGCCGCGCCTTCATAGTGCGAACTGGCTTTTACTAACCGGACGCGAGACAGGCAATCCGCGCCATCCTATTATTTCTGTCAATAATCTTCACGGAATCATGCGGGCAGCCGAAGCCGGCATTGGATTGGCAGGCCTACCCGATTATATGGTACCTCTGTCTCGGAGATTGGTACGGGTATTGCCCCAAGTGCGCGGCGAAGCCTTTGACGTTTATTTTGTGTATCCGACCGAGCTTCGCGGGTCCGTTAAAGCCAAGGTTTTTCGAGAGTTTTTGCTGCGCGTGACAAAGAACTGGTAATTTTGGATATGCCAATAGGCAATCTATGCGTTTTTGCATAGCTAATTTGCAACAATAGCGCTTCTAAATTTGGAAAAAAGTCATATTTTAATTTCAACGCAACAGACATCCTCCCCTTTGTCCTGCGTTAGCCGCATTCATTTCCTCCCCGAAGAGAATTGCGAAGACTTTAGCCGGGCCAGATTTTTTCTGAGCCCGGCTTTTTTTAACACTCCATTAATCGAATTCAGGAATGCTCTGATTACTTGTCCTTTGACAGATCATAAAAATAAGCACGACCGTCTTAAAGGTATCATTAATGGCAATAGATGCATCACTCAATCGCCTAGACAGCCCTCAAAACCCAACCTCCCTTACGGATTTAGAGCGCCCTTTTTCGGATAATTATACTCCAAATAGAGAAATAGAATTTCTCAAAGCCCTTGATTCAGCCCTAGAGATCGGCGTCAGCATTCTCGACGAAGACTTGAATTACGTCTTTATAGGACAAAAACTGTATCAACAGCTGGGCATAACAAATGAAGATTTAAAACCAGGTGATTCCCAGAGAAAATATCATGAGCTCTTGGTCGAACGCGGCCTACTCAGCAAATCCATCATAGAACAGAATCATCTTACAGCCACCGATTGTCAAGACTCGCTTCAAACCGAGTTGAAAAATGCACCAAAACTTGTTAAATTCGGCAATGGGGTGGTACAAGAACTTACACGCAAAAAGCTTTCCAATGGCCTAACGGTCTCAATGTCACACGACATTACAAAAATAGTGGAACATGAACGCATTCTAAACCGGGCTTTGGTTTTAGGTAATGCCGCCTATTGGTCTTATGATTTTGCTACCAAGACGTATGACATTAACAAAACGATGACGATAATTTTCGGGAAGAAAAATATTCAAAAAATCCATGATAAGGGTATTGGGAGTGTCATATATCCAGCAGATTTGCACATATTGCAAGACGCGCTGAAAAACCTGTCACAGACACAGGGTACATTTGATATCATCATTAAAGCCTTAAATCGCACTGGAGACTATATATGGACTCGCATGGTCGGACTGGCCAAGAAAGATAAGTCGGGGGCATGGGTCAGGTTAGAGGCTTTTGTAAAAGATATACATGAAGAACTCCAACAGGCTCAAGAACTTGAAAAAGCCAAAGACGCCGCCATTGCCGCCTCGCGCGCCAAATCTGAATTTCTAGCCAATATGAGTCATGAAATCCGAACCCCGATGAACGGCGTTCTCGGTATGGCTGAACTCCTTTCAAATACAGATATTGATGACCGCCAACGTGAATTTGTAAATGTTATAAATAAATCCAGCACGGCTCTCCTTGCCATCATCAATGATATTCTCGATTTCTCCAAAATCGAGGCCGGGGCTTTGGAAATCGATTCCATGCCATTTGATTTCCGGGAAACCCTTGACAATATCGCCGTGCTAAATCGGCCCATAGCCATAGAAAAAGACCTCGAACTTGTCATTAATTATCCACATGATCTGCCTCAAAATTTCATCGGGGATGAAGGCCGCATTCTCCAAATCATTACAAATTTAGTTGGCAATGCTGTCAAATTCACCGAAACCGGATATATAGTTATCGACGTCAAAGTCTCTCAAGGCCGCAATAATACAGCCATTCTAGCCGTTCAGGTTACAGATACCGGAATTGGAATTGAGAATCATAAGCTGACTCAAATTTTTAGTAAATTCACCCAAGCCGATGGCAGCACAACACGTATATACGGGGGTACGGGATTAGGATTAAGTATTTCAAAGCATCTTGTCGAACTCATGTCAGGTCGCATTAGCGTCACAAGCACTGTTGGCAAAGGCTCGACATTCGGATTTACGATACCTTTAAAAATGGACCTTAATGTCATCCCGCTTGTGCGCGACACAGCCGTGCTAAACAATAAAACAGCCTTAATCGTCGATGACATAGCGATAAATCGGCGCATATTATCCGAACAGTTAAAAAACTGGAATATGACAGTACTGACGGCCAAGGACGGCGTCGAGGCCCTCACTATTCTGAAAGAGACACATGCCCAAAACCAACAGATTGACGTGATTATTCTCGACTTTCTTATGCCCGGAATTAATGGTCAAGAGCTATCAAAACTTATTCATAACGATCCGAACTTCCGCCACATCCCCATGGTATTGCTGTCCTCTGTCGATCAAATCACACAAACGACTGAGTTAAACAAAAGCGGTATTGCCCTACAACTCACCAAGCCCGTTAATGAAAGAAATTTATATTCCGCATTGATGAAAGTTTTGAACGCCGCTCCAGCAGCTCCTGTACCTTCGCCCGCTAAAACTCAAATGGATGCACATACAGCCCCACTTGTAGACCCCGTTACAGCCCCTGTTGAAGCTCAAATTACCGACCTAACCCAAATAGCGGCTCCCGTCACGGAAACGCCTAATTCCGAACCGGTCAACATTCTTGTGGCAGAAGATTTTTTACTGAATCAAGACGTTATTCGATTAATGTTGTCCAATTCACATTACCAGATCACATTTGCCAATAATGGATATGAGGCCGTCGAAATCTATAAGAAAGCTCCAGAATCCTACGCAGCTATTATTATGGATGTTTCCATGCCGGTAATGGACGGCTATGATGCGACCCGCGCCATCCGAAACCATCAACACCAAAACGCATTACCCGCGACTCCAATCATAGCGCTTACAGGACATGCTTTAAAACATGACCGAGATTATTGCCTTGATGCTGGCATGGATGATTTCATGACAAAACCGATCAAGCAGGTCACGTTATTGGAAAAAATCAATTTTTATACGCAATCAGACCCCGGGCTGAAAACAGAAGTCTCTTAACCGGCTGGCGCCAACATATGGCTCATCGGCACGCCTCGCAAAAGGTTTGAATACGCTCATAAGCCCGGGTCAGACTTTTTATATCCGTTGCATATGATACGCGAAAATGCCCGACCCCGTGAAAGGCCGTACCGGGTACAGTTGCGACCAGAGCCTCTTCGAGCAAGCTTTGACAAAAATCGAGATCCGAGTTTATTTTATATCCCCCCGGTGAGGTTTTTCCCAAAACATCCATACATGACGGATAGACATAAAACGCGCCTTGCGGTGTTGCACAAGACAGCCCCTTAGTCGCATTCAGCCCCGCAACTATAGCATTGCGACGCTTTTGAAACGCCGTATTGCGCGATAAAAGAAAGTCTTGCGGCCCATTTAAAGCCTCCACTGCCGCCCATTGACTTATCGAACTCGGATTCGAGGTCGACTGGCTCATCACCTTAGCCATAGCCTCAATCACCCATTTGGGTCCGCCAGCATAGCCAATACGCCACCCCGTCATTGCATAGGCTTTAGAAACACCGTTCATCGTCAATACCCGGTCCAATAGACCCGGTTCAACCTGTGCTAAAGTCGAAAACTTAAACCCGTCATAGACAAGATGTTCGTAAATATCATCGGTCAAAACCATGACATTCGGATGATCGAGCAAAATCTGAGACAAGGCTTTTAATTCCGCCCGGCTATAGGCCGCTCCTGTCGGATTTCCCGGTGAGTTAAGAATAAACCAACGGGTTTTAGGCGTAATCTTAGCATTTAATTGCTGCGGGGTTATCTTAAACCCGCTTTGCATATCACAGGTCACGAGAACGGGGGTAGCGCCACAGAGTTTAACCATTTCAGGATAGGACACCCAACAGGGTGTAGGGATAATAACCTCATCCCCCACATTTAAAGTCGCCAGAAAGGCATTATATAAAACGGCTTTGCCACCGGGCGAAACATTGATCTGATCTTCCGTATACGCAAGTCCGTTTTCACGTTTGAACTTTGCACAAATCGCGGACTTTAAATCTGCAATACCATCAACATTTGTATATCGGGTTTTTCCCTGTCTCAGAGCCTCAATCGCCGCATTCAAAATATGATCGGGCGTATCAAAATCAGGTTCGCCCACGCTCAAGCTAATAACATCCTTACCAGCCTGACGTAGCTCGCGCGCCAATTGTGTCACGGCCATGGTCGCGGAAGGCGCGACCTGAGCAAGATTTTGTGAAATAAAGTCTAAACTTTGCATAGATTTCGCCTTTACCTAATGTCATAGGCAAACCATGAAGGAGGCAAAATGTCTATAAAAGAATTTGCCGTTTTAATGCTGGTTTGCCTGATTTGGGGTCTGCACTTTGTTGTCATAAAACTTATGGTCAACGGCGTTGCAGACCCCCTATTCTACTCCGCAGTACGCATCTCTATCGTCGCGTTGATATTAGCGCCGAAATTAAGATGGCATAAAGGGCAAATGCGCGCTGTCATCGGTGCGGGTTTGGCGTACGGGGCTTTGAATTACGCATTTATGTTTCCAGCCTTGCGCCTGACGACGGCTTCTGCGGCCGCCATAGCAATAGAGCTTTATGTCCCGTTTTCAATCCTGCTCTCTATCGTGATTTTCAAAGATAAAATCGGTATGTTTCGTATTCTGGGTATCGTTCTTGCCTTTTGTGGCGTTATGATTATTGCGACCACGGGCCCCAGTGAAATTGCGGGGCCTTATTTTTGGGTGGGCGTGATAATGATTGCCGGTAGCGCGATGAGTGAGGCTGTCGGCGCCAATATCATTAAAACAATTAAAAACATCAACCCTTTGCAATTACTCGCCTGGTTTGCCCTCGTCGGTAGTCTCGTGCTCTGGCCGCTTTCATTTATGTTGGAAGACAATCAATTTCAGGCCTTGGCAATCGAAACGCGCGGTCTTTTCTTCATGGGATTGCTCTATTCGTCTTTACTGGTCTCCATCGTCGCGCATGGGTCATATTACTGGCTTTTGCAGCGTTTGCCGATTTATGTCGTTGCGACCAGCGGGCTTATGACTACTATATTTGGCGTGGGCGGATCGATTATACTCCTCAAAGAGCCTGTAACCTCTAGCCTTTTTATAGGCGCCACACTCACCCTCTGTGGGGTCGGTCTGATTTTATGGCGCAATACACCCTCGTCGCCCCCACAATCCGAGGCGAATTAGCCCGCCGTAATCTTTCCCCATTTTCGTCAATATATCACCTCAGGGACCTGCAATTATGATCTGACAGTCACAAATGGAGGATATATGAAACATGCAAGTTTTGAATTTTTTTCAATATATGCGACTATTTTTCTATGCGCTATAATGATGATTTCGGCGGTTTTAACAGTTTAATCCCGCGTCTGTCGTAAATTTAATCTCTACACACAGTTTCTAGCCCTATTGAGGCCTTGCTCCCCCTTGGCCTTACCCCCACTTGCCCCTAAGTTACGGCGTGACGTTGGATGGTCCGACGTGATTCATTAGATGAGACTTCACGCTTGATGTTTCCGGGCTCAGTGCACGATTCGTTTTCGCCATATCTCGACCCGGAACCCTGGGCCGATTATTTTGACGACTTTGCCCGGCGGCATACAACGGCCTTGTTTCTGGCTTTTATTGTCCATATCTTTTTCTTTATCTTGCTACAGCCCAGCTTTGTTATACCTGACTTAATAGATGAACCTGAGGCTATAAATGTCCAGATTGTGGCGTTTGAAGACACAGCTCCGCCGCCCGAACCCGAAACTGCGCCGCCCCCCGATGTCATACGCCCAGCTATTGCGCCGCCCCCGCCCTCTATCCGCCCAAAACCTAAACCGGCGCCCCCGCCGCCGCCAATACCCGTAGAAACCGAGCCCGAACCTGACATCAAACCGGTATTTACACCGCCGCCTCCGGCACCAGAAATATTGTCACAAGCTATAGACTCGCCAGACGCTTTACCTGTAGCAGATCCCGTCCCGCCCCCCCTGCCTGAGCCTGTCATCGAGCCTCGTCCTGAACCTCAGGTCGAAATTTTTGAACCCCAACCCCTGCCAGAACCTCTACCGCCGCCGCAGCCCGTGCCAGACCCGATTATCGACCCCTTGCCAGCCCCAGAGCCGACCCCTGTGCCAGATATATTGCCTGATCCCGTATATTCGCAAGAACCGCCGGGCGAATGGCGACCTTATATACCCCCACAGCCCGAGGCGTTACCTCCAGCGGCGGGAGCCATTGTAGAACCTTTGCCCGACCTCCCCGACCTTGACACCTTACCGCCTGTGCCTGTCGATATTCCGCCAGATATTGTACCAGAAACGGCTAGCGAACCTCCGGCCTTACCACCAGTTCAAGACGTAATTCCTCTCCCGGAACCCACACCCGAGCTTGAAGCAGAAGACGAATTGGTCATTACGACAGCGCCAACTATTCTGGCGTCGCCTGAAGCTCCGGTTACGCGCGAAGAAGCCGATTTGGCAGTACCCCAATCGCAAGCAACCCCTCTTGATGAATTTTTGCGAAATGACCAGAGTTCGACTAACCGTGTACCCAGAGGCCAAGGCCGCCCCGAGACCGGGCTGGGTTCACCCGCACCCGTCGGAGGTATATCCGGACGTCCGGGAGCCGCAATTACCGGCACACCCAGCGGCGGGACTCGACGCGCAAACCCCGGGGCAGGTGGTTGGACGCTGGCAGCGCCAACCCGTGCCAATATCGGTGCGGGATATAAAGGTTTGAACCTGGATATCCGATGCCGCGAAGCCGGACGTACACATGCCGATTGCCCTGAATATCTCAAGCAGTTTCAAGGTCGGAATGCCGCCGGATTTGAGAGTTTTTCCGCGCATAACAATTCAGGCTCTAAAGCTCCAGTCAGACGCGGCGTCCATACAACCGGCAATCGTTCGCCCCATACAAGTAATCCATGGAATAGCAGTTTAGGTGATAATAGTATTAATGCTGGCGGCCCATCTACAACCGTCTTAAACGATACCACGTTCAGCCACGGATTTCAGGGCATTGGCGCACAAGACATTAAACCACAACGCAGTGTACGTGACCTGTTTAGACCCCCGGATAGGCCGTGGAATGGGGAGGTTATCTTACTGCCCTCGGAGCCACCTCTTGGGGGGACGGAAACGGATGAGAATGAGGGTGATGAATAAAGGTGGAACGTTCCAAATCGACTCTATGGCTACGGATCGATCTCTAATTCGGACTGAACAACTGTTTTCAAACGCACGAGCGCTGCATCAAAATCCGTATGAGTCGCCTTTTTAGAGAGTAGATGGGTTAAGCGTTGAATATAAGGAAAACCGCCTAGATTGTTTTCCATTCGCATAAGCACGGATACGCTATCGTCATCTTCGGTCGGGCTAATGGCAAATGTAGCCGCCCCCTCTACCCCGTCAATATTAATGATTGTGCGGACAAATTCAGGCGGTTGGCTTTCAATAATCTCCTGTGTACCCGTCGAGAGGCGTGGAGTTTCAATCTGCCAAGCTGCGGTTTGACCCACTCCATATTCCGCCCCGCCAAATGCAATTGTCAAATTCGGATTATTAGCATAAAGCGCAGACCAGCGTTCATATTCACGTAGGTCCGAAATATAGTGGAAAACATCTTCTGGCGCCGCCTCAATCGCAATAGACCGCTCCGTTGTTTGTACGGCCGGTATAAAAAAGCCGATGACACATAATGTCACAAACAAAAGAAGAATCGCTCCGGTTATTCGAATAAACCATTTCATAAGGCCGCCATTATCATCCTATTTTCAAAATCAAGCAAGAGGCCTCACGCGAGTTTCCTTTAAGGCCGTATGATTTCAAACCAGAATTGTGGTTCTTCTATCAATCCGAAAAATGCACGAACAGATAAGGGGTTTCCCTCAATTTTTGCGACACCTTCCTTCATCAATTCCGCAAATGTCGCCTTTTTGAGGTTAAGTCGATCCAATGCATCCCGTGATAGCCTTACCGTCGGGGCCTTATCTGCAAACTGGCCCATACGATGATGCAAAGCCCCATTACGAATAAGTAAATGCGCCTGTTGTCCCGTATCCGTAATAACGAAATTCAAATCCCGGTCTTTTTTAGCCGCTTTTGGCCCATTAAGCCTGACTGCGAGCAAATCAAAATATATATCCAGAGGTATGGCGCGCACCATATCCGGGCTGGACGTATTGGTTACTTGAGCCTCTTGCATGCCTTTACGCAATTCTTGTGCTCCCGTTAGGTAAAAATTTCGCCATGAACCTGACTCAGCCATATAGGCTAATTGTGTATAGGTTTGGGCTAATAAATCCGCGGCGGCTTGGTTATCCGGTTCCGCAAAGACCACCTTATTGAGAACGGAGGCAACAAACCGAAACTCACCGGCGGCATAATCCGCCTGCGCTTTTTCCATAACGGCTGCACTGCCCCCCATATAGGCTAAAAACTTTTGTGCCTCTTGAACCGGAGGCAAAGGATCAAGATTGGCCGGATTGCCATCAAAATAGCCGAAATATAATTGATATTGTGCTTTTGAATTATGACTAGCCGTACCGTAATAATCCCGATTAGCAAAGCTCCGGGCGATGCCGTCCGGTAGATTTAACAGTTCTGGAATTTCGTGCATTGTATAACCCTGATTGGCCAGTCGAACTGTCTGATCATGAACATATCTGTAAAGATCACGTTGGCCTCGCCAGAACGTTTTAACCTCTTCTTCTCCCCAGACCGGCCAATGATGCGACCCAAAAGACACATCCGTTTTATCGCCATATATATAAATAGCTTGGTCTATATATTGGCTCCAGAGGCGACCATCGCGAACCTTGGCGCCGCGCGGTGTATACATATTATGAAAGGTATGATTGATCACCTCCGCTTGGCAGAACGCTTTATATTTCGGCATATAAAACATAAATTCAGACGGGGCTTCTGACTCTAACGCCAAAATCACTTCCATTTCGATGCCATCGACAACAAGTTTTTGTCCTGTTTTCGTCACCTCGACTGTGGGATAGAGCAGGCCGGGAATGCCAGTGGAAATGGCTTGCCCTAACCCGACACCGACCTGATGTTTCGGGCCTTTGGGCAAGAGGCTACCAAACATATAGCTGGCCCGGCGCGCCATGGCATTACCGGCCAAAATATTTTCACTTATGCTTTCACGCACAAAGCCAATAGGCGCGATAAGATCAACGCCGGCTTCCAGATCCTTTTCCGAAATTAATCCCCGCACGCCCCCAAAATGATCAATATGGGAATGGGTGAAAATGACTGCGCTCACCGGAACCGCCCCCAATTCACGATCAATCAACATCTTGGCGCGCTGGGCCGTTTCGCGACTAATTAATGGATCCACAACAATCCACCCGCTGTCACCACGAATAAAGGTTATATTGGACAGATCAAATCCACGCACTTGGTATATCCCCGGGGTCACTTCAAAGAGACCATGTTTCGCCACAAGTTGACTTTGACGCCACAGACTCGGGTTCACGGTCTCAGGCGCCGCGGTTTTTAAAAAATCATAAATACCGTAATCATACGCTGTTGCGCCGCTATCATCCTTTATGACCCCGTCTGCAAATGTCGCGATAAATCCGCGGTCCGCGCGCAGCTCATCCGCCCTGTCCGTAAAATCAAGATAGCGGGATATCTTCTGGTGTGCTGCCTTGACCGTTGGCGTAGCGTCCAGTTTCGCCGGTTTCGTCGGTTTGGGTTCGACATCAGTCGGAATATTTGAATTTGGATGGCAAGCTGTCATCAGCCCCCATACCCAAAGCCCCAGTATGAATGTCCGTCCGATCATAACACCTCCCTAACTGCCATCAGAATGGCAAAAAACGACTGATTTACCAAGGAATAATTGTGGCCATTTTACTTGCGTGTTAGAGGTGGCCGCAAAATATAAGGATAAATCATGATATTTGCTAGCGATCCCTCCGCAACCGAAATAATGCAAGACTTTACCGGCGGCGCCGTGCAAGGGCTTGATTTGCTAGCATCTTTATTTCTGTGTACTATCGGATTTATAATCCTCTTGATTTTCATCATCTTCATCATCGATGTGAGCCAAACCAAGGATAGCGTGCGGCGTAATTATCCGGTCATTGGTCGATTTAGAAATCTCTTTTCCAAATTAGGGGAATTTTTCCGACAATATTTCTTTGCAATGGATCGCGAAGAAATGCCGTTTAATCGTGCCGAGCGCGAATGGATATATGATGTTTCTAAACACGGAAAAGACACTGCACCATTTGGCTCCACCCGTGTTCTGACACCCGGAACCGCAATTTTTGCCAATGACATGTTCCCAAAGCTGGAAGGTGAACATGTTCCCCAACCTCGCTTCATCATTGGGCCGAATACGCGCCATCCTTATGCGCCGACCAGTTTTTTTAATATCTCCGCAATGAGTTATGGCTCCCTGTCCAAACCCGCCATCCGGGCCTTGTCTCACGGCGCGCAAATGGCCGGATGCTGGTTAAATACAGGTGAAGGCGGCGTTTCACCTTACCATGCAGAAGGCGAATGTGACCTAGTTTTCCAAATCGGAACGGCTAAATTTGGTGTTCGTAATTCCGATGCCACGCTCAATCCGGAAAAGCTCAAGAAAATATGCGAAAACCCCGATATTAAAATGATCGAAATAAAGCTCTCGCAAGGGGCCAAACCCGGCAAAGGGGGTATTTTACCCGCCGCAAAGGTCACGGAAGAAATTGCGGAAATACGCGGCATCCCCGTAGGCCTCTCTGCCATCTCTCCCAATCGACATGTCGACATTGCCAATCCCGAAGATTTGCTGGATATGATCGATAAAGTCCGCGAAATCTCTGGACGACCTGTAGGTATTAAATTTGTATTGGGAAATATTGCTCCCGTTAAAGCGTTAGTCGCCGCGATCAAAGCTCGTGGTATTCAAAGCGCCCCCGATTACATAGTGATAGACGGCGGTGATGGCGGCACAGGGGCAGCTCCCCTTCCCTTACTTGATAATGTCGGACTTACCATTCGCGAAAGCCTGCCGGTCATGGATGATCTCTTGCGTGAAGAAGGTTTGCGCGAGCGTATTGCCCTTATCGCAAGTGGTAAATTGGCAACGCCTGCGGAAATGGCATGGGCTTTTTGTGTCGGGGCGGATTTTGTCAATTCCGCGCGCGGTTTCATGTTCGCTTTGGGATGTATTCAGGCCTTGAAATGCAATGAAAACACCTGCCCCACAGGTATTACGACCCACAATAAACGGCTACAACACGGGCTTGACCCCACGAATAAAGCCGTGCGGGTGATGAATTATTGCAAAAACATGCAAAAAGAAGTCGAGATTATCGCACATTCCTGTGGAGTGGATCATCCCCGCGATCTGACGCGTGAGCATGTTATGATTGTGCAAGCCAGTGGCCGTTCCAAACCCTTTTCGCAAGTCTGGGATCGCAGCCGGTATTTATAACCATCTAACGGATCGAAATTATATCGATTTTAGAGATTTATAGGTAAATTGTCCGGCGTCATTTAACCGCCGTGACACAAGCCCCCGTGCTTTTAAACAGTTCAAATGCGCCACGCTTTCGCCGACCGCCATAATGCGATTTCCGTCATTGATCTCGCGCCGGAATAAAACACTATACACCTCTGTTGCCAAGCGGGGCGATTTACAAAATTCATAAAGGCGCGACAGAGCCTTTTCATGGTGTTCAATCAGCTTGGTCAAACGCTTATGCGCACCGCGAAAGGGAATACCATGTGCGGGACAAATCAAAACATCTTCGGGCAAGACTTCTATCAGTTTCTTACAACTCGCGATCCAATCCCCTAATGGATTGGCTTCCGGCTCTGTTGGCCAAACCGATACATTGGAACTAATATTTGGTAGTATTTGATCACCGGACAGACATATATTTAACTCTGGGCAATAAAGACAAGCATGTTCAGGCGAATGGCCCGACCCGACCACAACCTGCCATTCGCGCCCGCCAATTTTTCCAATTTCTCCATCAACCAGCCTATCATAGCTATTAGGAACCGGGGTAATGGCTTTGCCAAACCCGCCAAACCGTATTTTGTAAAGCTCAAGTTGATCTTCGCTATATCCGGCTTTCTTATAGAATTTCAACCCTTCTTGGGGTGCAGCTTTGCCTGTATCCGCCGCCAATAATCTACAAAGGAAATATTCACCCCGCGTCATTAATAATGGAGCATCGAATTTTCGACAAATCCAACCCGCCAATCCGGCATGGTCAGGATGTAAATGGGTGACAATGACCCGGTTCACCGGCCTATCTTCCATCAGAGAGTCAAAGTGAACTTGCCAGATTTTTTTACTTTCACGATTACCAATGCCCGTATCGACAACAACCCATTCATCGCCGTCTTTCAACGCCCATAAATTGATATGATTTAAGCTGGTCATTGGTAGACCAAAACGCAACCAATATACACCGTCCGCAATTTGGGTGGCGCTACCAATGTCTGGGGCCTCATCTACAATAAAGTCAAGCACGCGCCCCTTCGACATAGAACTGGACTGCCCCTTTATCTCCTGAGCCCCATTGCCCTGAGACGCAGGGGGCGTTGAGAGCGTTGTCAGACTTTCATCTGGAGACGTTGCCAAAGAGTTTTTTTGCGTCATGTCGACCTACTCTCAATGAAGGAATGCTGCATACACTAATACAATTTGGCGCTTACACCTAACACATAATAGAATTTCGGGAGCCCGTTTCCCATCAAAGGGCCAAAATGGGTATTTACAATAAAGTGAACCCTGTGTCACACGGGGCGCTTGGTGACGACAGGGTTCTTAGTTATCACTAATGTGATAACCATTTGTCTGTTATAGAGTCCTATATGAATAGAACCTAAACAGTTATATTTTGTCCGCTGTTTAGGGGGTCTAAAATATGATTTTTTCAACAAAACGGGCCTAAACGGCTATACCTGTGACCAATACGATATAATTTCCGTCATATTCGGGCGTTTTCGGGCCAATGGCGCCTGCTCAGCCGTACCCATATACACGAATCCGGCAATCCGTTCAGGCTCGGCCAAGCCCAGAACCTGCGCAATATAATCATCATAGGCTATCCATTCCGTGAGCCATTGCGCCGCAAAACCAGACGCTTGCGCTGCAAGGAGCATATTTAACCCCACAGCTCCCGCGGATAACGTCTGCTCCCATGTCGGCGTACCACGCTTGCAGGCTTTAGGGCTAGAGATCACCGCTACGACAACGGGGGCGCGCATGAGACGTTCGGCCTCAAATACAGTGCGTTCTGGCGTCGCCTCGGGGGTTTGTTCTTTAAACCGCGCCTCTATATGACGTCCAAAGTCACGCCGGGCCTCTCCTGAAAATATAATAAACCGCCACGGGGCCAGTTTTCTATGGTCCGGCACACGGGCCGCGATTGTCAATATATCATGTAATGTATCAGGATCCGGCCCCGGCTCTATCATCAGTTTTGCCAAATTTGATCGACGATGTGATAGAAAAGAGAGTACGGTTTTACTGTATTCAGGTTTGCGGAGCGCCGCCTTTTGGGTATCAGTCATAGATATAGCCTTTTACTTTGACCCCTTTTGCGAAATCAGATAGCTCAACGCAAGACGATTTAATATGGAGCTTCCCAATGAACCCGATTGAAAAAAAACTACTCACGCTCGGTCTTGAGCTTCCCGAAGCCGCCTCCCCCGTCGCCAATTATGTTCCTTTTGTCAAAAGCGGAAACCTCGTTTTTATTTCAGGGCAAATTTCAAAAGTTGGCGATATTAAAATCGGAGGCCGTCTTGGTGAAGATTTAAGTGTTGAAGAAGGTCAATTAGCCGCCAAATTCTCTGCGCTGAATCTAATAGCACAAATGAAAAGTGCTTGCGAGGGCGACCTTACACGGGTGAAACGGATTGTAAAACTAGGCGGATTTGTCCAAGCTTTGCCGACTGCTACAGCCGCAGATATCCCGCATGTTATCAATGGATGTTCCGATATTATGGTAGCCGTTTTCGGAGAGGCTGGACGCCATGCCCGATTTGCCGTGAGCGCGCCGAGCCTGCCTCTAGATGTGGCAGTTGAAATTGATGCCATAGTTGAAATTGATTAGGCTTGGCGCTTGCAAATGGATATGGACAATTGGGTTTGTATAAGCTGAGTGATATTGACTACGCCGTCAGCCTTCGCTCTGGCGCACCAAGCCTATGAATAAAACAAATTATAAAGCCCGTATTTTAACCCGGATATCCGAGGTCAGCGAAAGCGCATGGGACTCTCATCTACCAACAACCTACCATCCCTTTTTGTCATGGAAATTTTTGCATACCCTAGAAGAAAGTGGGTGTGTCGATGAAACCGCGGGCTGGGCTCCGCGCCATATTTGGCTAGAGAATGAAGCCGGTATTGCTCTTGGCGCTGCGCCGCTTTATGCCAAAACCCACAGTCAGGGTGAATATGTTTTCGATCATGCTTGGGCGGATGCATTGTCTAGGGTTGGTGAAAATTATTATCCGAAACTACAATGTAGCGTGCCCTTTACGCCCGTAACGGGGCCCCGTCTTCTGGCCTCAACGCCAGAGGCAAAAACAGGGCTTGTCCACGCTATGTTACAAGCCTGTCAAGACTGGGACTATTCAGGTGTCCATTTGACCTTTTTACAAGACCAAGACCGCGCAGCTTTAGAAAACATCGGCTTTTCAATCCGAGAAGATCGTCAGTTTCACTTTCAAAATCCCGGGTATAAAAATTTTGACAGTTTTCTTGACACACTGGCTTCGCGCAAACGCAAAAATATCCGAAAGGAACGCATGCTGGCCTGCGAAGGTCTTGAAATCGAACGCCTGTCAGGCGACGACCTTAAAGATCACCATTGGGATATATTTTATCGCTGCTATCTGGATACAAGTGCGCGCAAATGGGGACGCCCTTATCTCAACCGAGCCTTTTTCGCCCAAATCCACGACAATATGCGACAAGATATTTTACTTATCATCGCTACAGAAAACGACATTCCTGTGGCGGCTGCTCTAAACTTTATCGGGGCGGACGCACTTTACGGGCGCAATTGGGGCGCACTTGTTTATAAACCCTTTCTCCATTTCGAACTCTGTTATTATCAGGCCATTGAAGCGGCTATTGAACGCGGATTAGGACGCGTAGAAGCCGGTGCGCAAGGCGAACATAAATTAGCGCGTGGCTATAGCCCCGTGACCACAACATCTGCACATTATATGATACACCCCGGCCTGCGCGCCGCCGTTGACGATTATCTTGTCCAAGAAAGGCAGGCCGTCGCGCAGAATATTAAAATACTCAACCAACACACGCCGTTTAAAAAAACCGACCCCGCATAATATCTATAGATTACATTAAAGGACCCCTTATGAGCTTACATGGTACATATGACCCAGAAAATATTTTTGCGAAAATTCTAACCGGAGATATGCCTAGCGTTAGAGTTTACGAAGATAATGACGTTTTGTCTTTTATGGATGTGTTTCCGCAAAGCCGGGGGCATGTTTTGGTCATACCTAAAACCCCGGCTAGAAATATCTTTGATATTGAAACGCCAGCGCTGAGCACCCTTATAAGACAAACCCAAAAATTAGCTAAAGCCGTTGACACAGCGCTTGCACCGGATGGCATTCAAATTATGCAATTTAACGGCGCGCCTGCAGGTCAAACCGTGTTTCATTTACATTTTCATATTATCCCGAAATATGCCGGGTCAAACCTAAAGCCTCATGCGACAGGCCAAATGGCGGATATGGACACGTTAGAAGAGATTGCGACCCAAATTAAAGCCGCCTTATAACACAAGACATCATACGCCCCAGCGGTAAAAACGGGTTAAATTATCAGCCAATACCGGCCTTACTGCCACTCTCTACAGACCAGATAGGCTGGCCGCGGGAACGTTAGACGGGATTAGTCATTTTTTGTCTCTAAAGCCTGGGCCAATTCTACAATATGTTTGCGATGGTGGCGGCTTTTTATAGCTTTAAAGGCTATCATCAACTTCATTTCTTCAACGGTTTGCACAAAAAGAGGGTCAAAGCCCGTCTTTATATCTGCTTTTGGCGGAGGTGAGGTCAATGATGTCTCTAATAGCAGTGGGTCTGACGCTAGTGTATCCGAAGGCGGTGTTTGCGTCCGTAATTCAGGGTGATAAGTTTCTGATCGAACGGCCTCGAATAAGTCTTGCGGCTGTATATTAAACAAACAGGTAAGCTGCCATATCCGCCCGGCTGTCAAACGGTTTGTTCCCGCTTCATATTTTTGCACCTGTTGATAGCTAATATTCAAAGCCTTTGCGAGCTTTACAAGTGAGTACCCTCTGGACACACGCAGTACACGGAGTTGACGACCAATAAATCTGTCAAAGTCAGCGATATTGATATCAGCTATATTCAGAGGGGAGTCATACATAATTTTACCTCTCTACACAACCTATAAGGTAATTATATTAATATTCACCGCAAGACAATATATGCCTGCGGTAGTTCTCGGCTCTATCGGCCAGATTTTTCCTATTGTAAGGAGCCTTTGGTTCTAGAAACACGCGCACATAGTGAAAAATGTCATCAAACACGTTCACCAACCGAAAGATAGGCGTAATTTTCTTCGATTTTAAGAACTTACAGCTTGATATATATTTATAGGACACATATATGATCACGTCTTAGAAAAAAGCCTATCGGTTAAATTCTAATTATAGGGTCAGCCCCCTATGTCGCAAATTATGTGACAGCTAAATCGCTGCCGAGATCATCTCGGATGTTTATTGTCGCGGGGTGGAGCAGCCCGGTAGCTCGTCAGGCTCATAACCTGAAGGTCGTAGGTTCAAATCCTACCCCCGCAACCAACTTGAAGAACATAAGTCATTAAAAACAAAGGCTTTATTCTTCTCTGAATTTTCTTTTTCATCTCAGATTCGTGTCGTGGTATAATGGCACATCTATGTCACACTATTTTCAGTGTCCTTAACCCACAAAGCGCTGTTGAGAAGGTCTTTCCTATAAACCATCTCCGCATGTTTAATCGCATCTTGAAAGAGCAAGGTTTAAAATTCGACAGAGATAACAAGCGGCGAACGACTTATTCTCTACGTCATACCTATATTTGCCTTCGCTTGATGGAAGGGGCTGACATTTACCAAATAGCCAAAAACTGCCGAAC
>CAZSKN010000043.1:0-19748 GCA_964607445.1 uncultured Caulobacterales bacterium | reverse complement strand
AGCGGATTGTAAAAGACATCAAACGTAAAACCCGTAAGCAGTATAGTGCTGAAGAAAAAATCCGCATTGTACTGGACGGCCTACGCGGTGAAGAGAGTATTGCCGAGATATGCCGACAAGAAGGTATTGCCCAGGGCTTATATTATAAATGGTCAAAGGACTTCCTTGAAGCCGTCAAGAAAAGATTAGCCGGAGATATTGCCGCGTGAACTGGCTGTACGCTTTACAGATACTAAAGGCGACTTTGTGTCTGAAAGCTAGTCTACCGCCTTCTGAAGGCCCATGGCCTCAACGTTCAAAACCTTTACAAGCGCCAAGAGCGCAGGTAGGATAACACAGAAGATCGCGGTAAGTTGAGTTTCAACGGGATACCCAATAATCATAAAACTAAATCCTAACCCACCCCAAGCCAGAATGGCATATAAGCCGGATAATTTAGCGTATTTATTATTCGGTTTTGTGGAACTGCGGCGCGCGTAAAGACGATAACAAATATCAATCAAAAAAGCTGTAACCACCCAACCCCCGAAATTTTTGAACGGAACACCAAAATATTGTCCGCCGTCTGTCCATATCCATGCAAGCACCTCGGGGTGTGATAGGGCAGGATCTAGTGCCATATCCATACAAGTCGCCATTAATCCGGTTAAAATCGAAAAAAGACAGGCCTGTAAAACGGTATTCGCGCGCAGAACAGGCGTTCCGCTTAAAATTAAATTTGCGATCACATGGGCAAAATAAACAATTCCGAACCAACATAAAGGGATCACCCATGGGATAGCGCCGATTTTAAATCCCAATTTAGCTGTATAGCTATAAGGTCCGAAAACGGCCCCGGTTAAAACACCCAGATGTTCAAGGCTCCAGCCTATCACCGCCCCTAAAATCAAGAACACAACAGCATGTTTATACCCCAGTAAAATAGAGGCATTGATAAAAGCGACAACCGCAAGCGCCGCCATAGCGCCTTGGAACCAAATTAATAGCGAAAGCCCGTAAAATGGCGATACATGAAAAGCGATTAAAATGAAAATACCAATAGTCATCAACCAGAACAATTCTTTCGATGACTGCGCCTTTGAGCGATCCGTTTTAGCTGTTTGATTCTCTAATATCATAAATTTACCCCGTACATGATTTTGTTCCTTAATTGTCTCACGCTATTCGCCAAATTTTAACAATTCGTAGCAATGGTGACGAAAATTTAGAGTATATAATACAAAAACTTAGGGCGCATAATAATGACAGAACGAGTAACAATTTTAGGTGGCGGTCTCTCGGGGCTAACAACCGCGTTTAACTTAACAACAGCCGAACAAGCCGGGCGTTATGACGTTACCGTTTATCAACACGGCTGGCGATTGGGCGGTAAATGCGCTACAGGCCGGAATGAAGACTTCGGTAACCGCATTCAAGAACATGGGCTTCATGTCTTCATGGGACAATATGACAATGCGTTTGAGATGGTACAAACGCTTTACAAGGAAGCCCAAAACCCGCCATTTGATGATTGGCGCAAAGGATTTAGCCAAGAACCTAATGTCACACTCATGGAGAAACTGGCAGATGGATGGGTGCCTTGGGAAGTTCCAGCCCCGATTTTCCCGGGCACTCCCGGCATAGGTACCTCCCCAACAATCTGGGAAAGAATGATCCAGTTTATTGAATGGATTGCGGGTCAAATTTTTGATATACATCGCGATCATTTACATAGTGACACAACCCATTGGGCAGAGCGTATCGCCGCACATATTCTTTCAGAAACCTCGCATATTGCTTACGGTGTTGCGGCGGGATTTGTGCACACTATTCACGCAACGCTTGACACGCTGCAAAAAAACACGACCGCACATCACCACGAGAACCATATACATCTTGCCAAGAACTTAACCCAGTTACGGGACTGGATCCAAACACAGGCCAAACCCCATCTTAATGACCATCACGATTTTCGACGTGCAATGGTTATAATCGAAATTGGTCTTGCCACAATCATAGGCGGGCTTTTAGACGGCTTATTAATAGACCCGGATGCCAATCTAGAACGGGTTAATCAAACCGAATACAAACACTGGCTTCGAAGTCATGGATGCGCTGAATTTGCCGTTGAATCCGCGATCATTCGGGGTCTGTATGACCTGATCTTCGCCTATGAGGGCGGTGATTGGCAAAGCGACGGCAATACGGAAGCCGGTACAATGTTCATGTCACTCATGAATACGTCGCGCTATCGAGGCGCACTTTTATGGAAATTTAATACGGCCACGGGCGACCTTGTTATGAGCCCTATGTATGAAGTGCTTAAAGCCCGCGGCGTCAAATTTAAATTTTTTCACCGCGTTGACGAGTTAACCCCATCAGAAACGGGCAATTGGATAGGCCAAGTTAAACTGGGTCGACAAGTCAACATTAAAGGACAGGACTATGATCCATTTCGAATTTTACCATCGGGTCAACGTGTGTGGCCCGATCGTCCGATTTATGATCGAATTCAAGATGGTGAGAAACTCAAAGAGTCCGGTGCTGATTTAGAATCCCATTGGACCCAATGGAAAGACCAAGGCGACCCGCTTACATTAAAGATGGGGGATGACTATGATTGGCTTGTTCTTGCCATACCTCCAGGGGCACATCCGACAATTTGCAAAAAACTCATGGCTCAAAAACCTGATTGGAATGCGATGGTCAATAAAATCCAAACCACAGCCACGCAAAGTATTCAAACATGGATGGACAAAGATGAGAAAAATTTGGGATGGAAATATTCCAGTGTCACAGGGGCTTATGACAAAATAGGGCTGGACACGTGGTCAGATATCTCTGAAGTCTTGGCGACAGAAACATGGCCGGCATCCTCCGGTGTGGTTTCGGAACAAATTGCCTGTGGCCCCCTGCCCTGTCCGCAATTCCCGCCTGCAAAAACCGATACAGATTATCCCGTAAAGGCCTATACTAAGGTTGCAAAAAATCTTGAAAACTTTTTGACCCAAGATGCTGAACTCTTCTGGCCTGAAGGGTTTGGTCAACACATCGATAGCCCGGTAAAATCAAAATATATTCGTGCTAATGTTGATCCCACAGAACGTTATACGCTTACCGTTACAGGTTCGACTAAATATAGGTTTAAAACCAATGAAAGCGGGTATCGAAACCTTATCTTGACGGGGGATTGGATTTTAAATGGTCAAAATCAAGGCTCATTTGAAGCGACAACCATTTCAGGAAAATTAGCATCTAAAGCTATTTCGGGTCTTCCAAAAACTATATTTAGAATTGACGCTGATAAATATGTTACACCGTCACCCCATACCCCAGCCCCCAACGCCAAGCCCCCTTTCATTTCGCATGGCGGGCTGGCGACCTTCCCGGGTCCGATAAAATTTACAGACCTGACGATGAATGCCTTTTTGCTAAATGCCGATATGACGAAATTGCAAGATTTTTGCACACGCATTTTCACAAATCCCAGTAGTGGCAACATCCAAGTTCTCCCCCTTGCCCCCGTAATGATGATGACCATTGTCGACATCTCAAAAGGTGTTTTCGTGGATAGTCCGCAAATGGGGTGGTCCGGTGAAAAAGAACTGGCTTTTTGGATACCCGTCGTCCGCGTGAAAATGGAAAATGGCAAATTACAAGCGACCCATTTTAATATGACCATGCCCTATTTGGCACTTGATAATCCAACAGCTATCGCTTCAGGACGCGAAATTTTTGGCTATTGGAAAAAGCGCGGCTGGATTAATATGCCAAAAACACCAAAACAGGATTTAACCGTAGATCTTTTCTCGACACAGCGCTTTGGCCCCACATCAGAAGAAAAACGTAATCGCTGGCTCACCCTAAGCCCGTTAGGGGCCACTGAAAACAAAACGCTTGCAGGCATAGACACTTTTGCCGACGGGATAAAGGCTTTGCATGCGCATTTGGACCCCGAAATTACAAAATGGCATGCTGGTTTAGGCTTTGATTTAGAAATGTTAGGCGAATTAATGAAAGGTCAAATTCCCCAATTATTTTTGAAACAATTCAGAGATATCGAAAATGGAAATATGGCCTGTTACCAAGCGATTACAGAAGCCAACGCAAATGTCACCTCATTCCAAGCGTTTCCTAAAGCCTTACTCTATAATATGCAGATTGCGCATTTGGATAGCTCACCTGTCGCACAGGATTTTGGCATTGACCCCATGCAAACCGTCCTCGGGGCCCAACTTAAGTTTAGTATGGATGTGCAACCGGGCAAAACATTATGGGAGGCTTAGGGTCAGCCTCCCCAATCAGCACCCCAAATCGACTCCTCAATTAGTATGATTTCGCTCTGGAGCTCCGCTTGTATATTGCGTGATGCGCGCCCATCGCCTTACGCATGAAGTGTCTGACCGCCAAGTTTGACCTAGACCGACTGTCTGGAAGAGCAAGAATCTAATCTCATGAATGGATCGTAGATTTAAGACCGAATTTTCACTTTTAGGCCGTATCTTTTAAAATATCGGCTTTACTCCATTGGTTAATCTTTGTTCGAATACCCATTATGGATACAGGTTTCGAAATATAATCATCCATTCCGGCCTCTAAACATCGTTCTTCATCACCAGAAAGAGTATGCGCCGTCACGGCGATAATTGGGGTTCTGACTTTATTATATTTAGCCTCATCGGCTCTAATAACGTGAGTGGCTTCATAGCCGTTCATATCAGGCATTGAAATATCCATCAAAATTATTGAGGGATTTTCACTACGCCAATAATCAACGGCGGCTCGCCCCGTCGGTACAATTTTAAAGCTCAAGCCGAGCTCTTCCATCAAATATTTGATATAAACCTGATTGGTTTCATTATCTTCCGCTATCAGAACATCTAGGCGTCGATCCACTGGCGATTCGGCCCGGGGTTGCAAACGACGTTCAATATCACGCGGTTTTTCTCTCCGGGCTTGCGGTAATGCATCCGATAATGGTACAAGACGGTCGTCCAAAAAATCCGGGGTTCCATTTATTGGATTTTCAGACGCATTTTGAGCCTCAAATATACATGTCGTTATCGTATCTAATAAAAGAGATGAGCGCGCAGGTTTCGTCAAAAGACCCGCCAGACCTTGCTCTTTCAATCTTTTTATCATGTGATCATCATCGACCGAGGTCAGCATAATGACAGGAATATCAGCAAATTCAGGACGGAGTTGTAAGGCATTAAAAAGGTCCTCGCCGTTCATTCCCGGCATATGATAATCTGTAATGATGAGATCTATTTTAATGCCTTTGTCTCTTGCATTCTCAAGAACTTTAATGGCTTTCGCGCTGCTCTCTACGGCGACACTTCGGCATTTCCAATGTTTAACCTGTTCGCGTAAAATATTTCGATTCACGACATTATCATCAACCAATAACATATTGGCGCCAATAATTTCGATCGGGAGTTTTTTTACGGGTTCAAGGTCTTGATGGCTCGGCAGGCTTAGGTGTATTGTAAAGACACTGCCGGTGTTTACAACACTTGTGACGCTGATTTGCCCCCCCATTAACTCCACAAGGTTAGAGGAAATCGATAAACCCAACCCGGTACCTTCATATTCCCGTGTTGTCGTGCCATCAACCTGTCTGAATTTCTGAAAGACATTTTCGATCTGAGATTCGGGAATACCTATACCCGTATCTTCGACACGAATAACTAAATCGACAGTATCTCCATTAACCTGTCCGGAAACGTCAATAAGAACATGCCCATAATGCGTAAACTTCAAGGCATTTCCAACAAGGTTGGTCAATATCTGACGCACCCTTCCAACATCGCCAATATAGGTCGATGGCAGATCAGGCTGCATTCTGACCAATAAATCCAAATTTTTCTCGGCCGCCGAGTTTGACAACATTATCGTTACGTCTTCAATACTATCCCTTAAAACAAAGGGTACAGGATTTAACTGGACTTTACCGGCGTCAATCTTAGAGAAATCTAATATATCATTGATAATCGTCATCAATGCATTGCCCGAGTTTGAAATAATCTCAACAAAGCGTTTTTGGCGATTATCTAATTCAGAACGGCTTAAAAGCTCTGTCATACCTATGATACCATTCATCGGAGTACGTATTTCATGGCTCATATTCGCCAAAAATTCTGCCTTAGCTTTTTCTGCACTTTTGGCTTTATCGAGCGCCTCTTTGAGTTCCGTTACATCTGTAATCGTCATGATCTGCCCGCCCGACGGGATTGGGCGACTCCGACGGATGAAATGAGCATCACCCACAGATAAATTTTCTTCGCGAGTATCGGACAGGTTAACAGAGGCAAAATAATCATCTAACCACTGATCATTGGGCACACCGTTAGTAGAAAATATGCCGGCTTTCAGAAGTTCGGATACATAGTCTCGACGCGTCATACCAATCGCACATTCCACATTCAAGATTTGCATGATCTCATTAAACGCACTATTAAACTCGACAATAATTCCGGCTTTATCATAGATAAGCAGCCCATCGGTTAAGCTTTCCGTAGCTTCAGAATACATCGTCGATTTCGCCAAAGACTCTTCTGCCAGCCGTTTGTTTTCACTGGTTATTTCAGCCAGTGCAAGGCCAACTTCAGACCCTATTGAATCTGTAGAATATAGGCCGGACTTCTGACCGGCAGCAGCTTTTGTCGAAGCTTTGAACCCTGCCTCCAGGTGCTCTTTTGATATGTTAGGGATATGCTCACCTATATTTAATCCTAAATGTTCCTGCGCCTCGCTCACGCGAAGAAATTCTAGTTTTTTCAATGTTCCGATAATTATGCCCCCCGTTATAAAGGCCCATGCAAAGCACACAAAGATACCAAACCCCTGAACAGCAATCTGGCTTATCATGTTCCCCGCAGGTAAGTCCTTAATGGAAAACATTGGGAATAATATTGCGCCCACAATACCTGCAAGCCCATGTACGCCGACAACCCCAACAGGGTCATCAACTTTAAACCTATGTAACAGCACATAATTACCCATAATCGCCGCTAAACCGCCTAGACTTCCAATCGCAAAAGCCCCGACGGGTCCAAGATAAGTGACCCCGGCCGTTACCGCCACAAGCCCACCTAGAAGTCCATTAAAACTTGCAGAGGGCTCAAATGTACGTTTATGCAGGAAAAAGCCTGACATCTTTCCCGCTAAACCACCCGCAGAGCCTGCAATAACGGTCGCAAGCGCCACATCGCCAAATAATTGCGAGCCCAGTTCTAACGCGCCCGTATTGAACGGGATCCACGTCACAAATAAAATTAAAGCGCCCGTTAATGCCAGAACAGCACTATAGCCCGATATCGGCTGAACCTGTCCATTTTCATCAAACCGCCCTTTTCGTGGCCCCAATAAAAAAATGGCTGCTAAGGCGTAAAACCCTCCCAGAGCATGAATGGCTACCCCGCCGGCATGATCGACAAAACCTAAATTGGCCAGATAGGCTAAATTGGACGTAATGATCGTATTGCCCCACACCCAATGTCCAAATACGGGGTAAACCAGTAAGGCAATACAGGCTGTGCTAATAAAATAAGCCTCGATCCTCATACGCTCAGCAACAGCACCAGAGACAATCGTGGCGACAACTGAACAAAAAGCGAGGTTAAATAACAAAAGTTCGGGCCAGCCGCCCTGATCCTGCAATGCCGTTTTAACACCGCCCATTCCAATATAGCCGCCAAATGACGGGCCATACATCAAGCCAAATCCGACCAGAGAATAACAGGCTATGCAAATGACCATGTCAGATACGTTTTTCTGAGCCACATTTACAGAATTTTTTGACCGGACAGACCCGGCCTCAATAAGTAAAAATCCGGCCTGCATTAAAAAAACCAGAAATGCAGCAATGACTGTCCAGCTATCATTCATATATTGACGTTCCCCAAATTTTGAATGCCATTATTCAAGAATTATAAAAAACAAATAGTTAATTTAACCTTGTAATTCACAAAAGCACATGTGTTATTGCGGCAAATCACTCATATCCTCAAAGAATGGACGAAAAAAAATTAATATTCTAAATATGTAAAGACGCCTATTTTGGAGTTCCAAACGGTCCTGAAAATGCCCGCGCGGCATATATGAATTTATCCCACCGTAAGCTTTCAAAACCCGCCCGACGATATCGAAAAAATTAGAAATGGAGGCCGTTTACGCCGTCCGCAATGCCAATACATCGCCGCTATAGGGCTCGAATTCTACATTGTCATCTGGCAGGTTTTACACCGCCATTGAAAGGTAATTACGAGTAAAAAAGTTTTGGGTGCCGCACGCACTCCATTCTTTTGCACCCCCAATTTCATAGCAGGGTATATATTGTCACATTACCCGTATTCGGGCCGCATGAGTTTATGTTGAATATCGTGAGATTGGACACTCACCGGACAAAGTTTCGTCACACCTCAGTAATTTATCCACGGACAGTCTCGCATGAGATATCGCGGCAGGTACGATGCATCCCTAATAATGCGCCTTAATCGGCCTTACGGTATATAAAAAAGCCCTCCTATCAATGCCTTAGAAGGGGATTTGCATGTAAAAATCGGTTTGCTCTCAGGGTTTACCCTCGCGGTTCACCCGATCAGATCGTATCGCATTGCATCGGCGTAATGCCTGACTTATTCCTATATAGTGCGAGTTCGGCACACCCGAAAACGTAAAACTACGAAAGGGTTGCGCTCTGGATGATAAGCAAAACTTCACTTATAAGCTAAATATAAAATGTCTGCGTTTAAACGCATGTAGGGAACTCTACAGCCTCCCTAAACGACGACATAGAAGACCCCAGTTAAATCCGGGGTCTTAAATGCTTTAAGCGGTTCGATTATAGGTTATGTCAAAACGATCTAACATCATTACTTTATTCCAAGCTGCAATGAAGTCAGCTTTAAACTTCGCCTCGGCTCCGGTTTCGGCATAAACTTCAGCCAGACCGCGCAATATAGAATTAGAACCAAAAACAAGGTCAGCACGTGTGGCCGTATATTTTACCTTCCCATTTTTCCGATCCCGGCCTTCGAACACCTCTTCGGATGAATCTATCGCTGTCCATTCTGTAGACATATCTAGTAAATTCACAAAGACCTCGTTTGAAAGCGTAGCTGCATTGTCTGTCATCACGCCATGACTTGACCCTGCCGCATTTGCGCCCAAGCTACGAAGTCCACCGACGAGAACTGTCATTTCAGGTGCCGTTAAGTTTAACAATTGGGCACGATCGACCAGTAAGGCTTCTGTCGGACGTGGGTCTTGTGTGTTTTTGTAATTACGAAATCCATCAAAATGTGGCTCTAACACAGCAAAACTATCAACATCCGTTTGCGCTTGCGTGGCATCTGTTCGACCCGGTGTGAACGGAACCGACATATCTGAGGCCTGCTCAATAGCTGCACACCCGCCCAAGACAATCAAATCCGCGACGGAAACATTTCCGTCAAAGCCGGATTGAATGCCCTCAAGAACAGAAATAACATCACTCACACCGGAGGAGGTGTTTATGTCCCAATCTTTTTGCGGAGCGAGCCGAATGCGAGCACCATTTGCACCGCCGCGCTTATCAGACCCCCGGAATGTCGACGCCGATGCCCAAGCTGTATTCACGAGTTGTGCCGTCGATAAACCTGCGCCTAAAATTTCCTTTTTCAAACTTGCAATTTGCGCATCCGTGAGATGAGCACCAGTGTGAGCAGGTATTGGATCTTGCCAGATCAACTCTTCACTCGGCACTTCTTCACCCAAGTAACAGGCAATGGGCCCCATATCACGATGGGTTAATTTAAACCATGCCCGCGCATAGGCATCGGCAAATTCATCAGGGTTTTCGTGAAAGTTTTTGGAAATTTTCGCAAAACCGGGATCGAGTTTCAAGGCCATATCGGCTGTTGTCATCATAAGCGGTTCTGTGCGTGATGCATCATGAGCTGCCGGCGGTTGATCGGCATTGGACGCGGCCGTTGGTGTCCACTGGACATGACCAGATGCACTGGTTGTTTGTTCCCAGTCATACCCAAGGAGAACATCGAAGTAACCACTGTCCCATTGAGTTGGGTTAACCGTCCATGCGCCTTCAAAACCGGCAGTGGTGGTGTCCCCACCTTTGCCTGTGCCATGACTGTTCAACCAGCCAAACCCTTGGGCCTCTAATTTTCCGCCTTCGGGTTCCACCCCGACCTTATCTTCGGGGCCTGCCCCGTGGCCTTTACCAAATGTATGCCCCCCTGCGATAAGTGCGACGGTTTCGTAATCATCCATGGCCATACGTCCAAATGTATCGCGAATATCAAAAGCTGACTTAAGCGGATCAGGATTACCATTCGGCCCTTCGGGATTCACATATATTAGGCCCATTTGTACGGCGCCTAGCGGGGACGCGAGATCGCGCTCACCGGTATAACGATTATCTTCAAGCCATTCGGTTTCAGGCCCCCAATAAATATCTTCCTCAGGTTCGTAGATATCTTCGCGGCCACCGCCAAACCCAAAGGTTTTAAAACCCATGGACTCCATGGCAACATTGCCTGCGAGGATCATAAGGTCAGCCCAAGAAATTTTCGATCCATATTTTTGCTTCACAGGCCATAACAGGCGGCGAGCTTTATCGAGATTCCCATTATCGGGCCAGCTGTTGAGAGGGGCAAAGCGTTGCGACCCGGTAGACGCGCCACCACGACCATCATAGGTGCGATATGTTCCGGCGCTATGCCAAGCCATACGTACAAATAAGCCACCATAATGACCGTAATCAGCGGGCCACCAGTCTTGAGAATCCGTCATAAGCGCTGTTAAATCGGCCTTGAGCGCTTTTAAATCCAAACTGTTGAACGCCGCCACATAATCAAATTCCTCTCCCATCGGATTCACATTTACAGAATTTTGATTAAGAATTTTCAGATTAAGCTGTTCAGGCCACCAATGTTGATTGGATGTACTACCCGAAGCCGAGATTTTACTAGCTCCGTGCATGATAGGGCACTTACCCTTACCGTCTACGCTCATATCATTCATAATTTTCTCCAAAAATTTGGCATTTTAAAGTGCGGTGTTAAGTCGAAATTCTATCTTTATAGAAACTCGAAATCCAATTGATTTTATGTATCACAACGATAGATAAAATCTATTAGCGTGGCAATAATTATTGAAATAACAAATATTCAAATCATATCGATGTTTCGAGGCAAGCACACATACGGTCTGTTCTAGATTCCGCGCAATATAGATAGGCCAGTATATCGTCACCCCGTGTGTTACAAGCTTTGCATGGACGCCCATCTCGAATGATTTCCAACCCGGCGCTAGGCACAGCGGGTATGGAACGCGTCATCGCGGCAAAAACTGCGCTTGGCGGAGATTGCATTGAAAGAAATTTTTCACCCGCTTGCAATCCGGAGGCAAAATCGAATTGACCTGATAAAACCATATCTGGATCAATCGTGAGACCTGCAGATTTTAGGGCCGCACCATATCCTTTAAAGCGAATTTGTGTAGAGGCTTGGTTTTCTTGACCGCGAATAAACCCGATACGCTTATGGCCGAGATCTATTAAATGCTGGGTCAACTGAATGGAGGCTTTGAAATCGTCAATTTCAACAATTACACCACGAGTTTTGAAGGGCACGGGCCCTACGCGCGCTGTCGGAATTGCAAGTTCGTCCAAAGCTTTAGAAACATCTGCATGCCCTGCATAAACAAAAGACTAAACCTAAGAGGTTACGGAGCGCGGCATTGTTTTGACAGGCAATGCCAAATTGTTTAAACATCAGCCTTAATGACAATTGCATTTTTATCCGATCTTTGCTGCCCAAAGGCGGGGCTTCTTACTTGAAATCCGCATCATTCGTCCAAAACATACACCTAGAATTTAGATCTATAGGATCGCACAAAGCAATTCCAACTCTGAAAATGTCTAACACATATCTACACGTTAAAAGATAAAATCTGTTAAAAACAGTCGGGTATATTTACACACGCTGAATTTTGCAAAAGTTACGGCCTATGATGATGACGAGACCTACAATTCAGCCTGTGTTTTCAGCCTTAGGGGGTTTTAAAACGAGCACGGGTGTCACCGCACAATAGGCTTTGTAATCATTATTATCACCCCATTTTTTGGCGGCATGCTTTTCTAACATTGGAATACCGCTCACTTTCACGAGCAAGAACATTACAAAAAACGGGGAGACCAGCACTGCCCATTGCCAATCTGTTAAAATCGGTAATGCCATAATCGCGATCCCCACCCAGAGCGTTATTTCACCAAAGTAATTAGGATGACGCGACCACGCCCACAAGCCTGAATTAATAAATTTATCACTATTGGCCGGGTCTTTTCTAAAATCACTTTTTTGACGATCAGAAACAACTTCTATTAAAAACCCGATACCCCAAATGAATATCCCGCAATAGCCGATAAGGCCAATATCTTTTGGCTGCAATGACGTTATAATCGCAAGGGCACAGGCGCTTGTTAAAATGGCCCATGTGGCTTGCAAAGTCCATGTAAGAAAAAATCTGAGAGGGAAGGTTTTAAGGGTTGCAAAACGGCGATCATGCCCATCTCTTCGGATACGCAAAAACAAAAAACTTCCTAATCGAACGGCCCATATGCCGACCATAAGCGCCACTATTATAGCCCGGGCGTGGAGCGGTGTTGAGAGTAAAACACCGACACACAGCATAGACAAAAACGTTAAGGACCCTACCGCGTCATAATATTTCTCGGTTTTATAAATAACCGCTGGAATGAAAGCGATCCAATTTATTATGTAAGCTAAAATTCCGCACAGCAAAAAAACAGAAACACCCCCAAACTGCACACCTCCTACTCCACCAGCAAAGGCGATAAATAATCCAAGCGCCGTAAAAAATATAATCGCAAGCGTGAGTTTTACCGTCATAGCTTATGCTATCAGACTTGTTTTAATTTTGCAAAAGCCCGACCTGTCTCACCGGTTAACTACCCTCCAAAGCCAGACCCTGTCTGCCCGCCAAACCGCTTCTAACTATAGTATACGCGCGCTATGTCCGTGCACCACGAATAATGTCGATGAGCGCATGAACATCTTCAGGAAGAGTATTTCCACGCCATGCCACATGTTGATCAGGCCGAATAATTACAAGGTCAAATCCATAAAGGGCCTGAATATGACTATCATCAATCTTGACCGGAACTAAGGGTACGCTAGCCGATTTCGCAGCCCGTTTTAAGCCGCGAATATCAATATCTTCAAACATTAAAATAGTAAAACCAGCCGGGTCAAACAAATCAAACAACGCGGTTTTAGGTGTCATCCAAATATTAGGTGGACGACTACCCGGACGCGTCGTCGGTATATAAGTTTTCCATGCGTCGTATTTATCTCCCCCACGGGATATGGCCTTATAGTCTGACGAACAGTTTTTATTACATATAAGTGGAGAAGTGTCATAGCTATAACCGATTTCAATCCCCAGTGCCTCATTTTCAAGATTGCCAAGATTATCGATATAAGTGCCCATGTTTTCACGCGCCTGTTTTCCCTTAGGGGTTGGGCGGCGTAAATCCGGCGTTTCGGCTTGAGAAATTTTTACCCGTACAGCCATATGGCGTTTTGACGCCTGAAGATTACGCTCTGCAACAGACCGGCGTTCAATATTATAGCCGTGCAATAGGTTCTCACCGCCCCACCCCTTAATAATAGCGCCTAAAACCCAACCCAATGCGACGGCATCCCCAACCCCGGTATTCATACCGTACCCGCCGGCAGGGATCATTTGGTGCGCACTATCGCCCGCTAACCAGACTCTATCTTTGCCAAAAGATTGTGCCATTCCCAATTGTAATGCCCAAATATTATGTTGGTAAATATCAGCCTCAATCTCTGTGCCTAAAACCTCTTGAAGCAAACGCATTGGATGGAGGGTTTCAACCTTCTGGCCAAGTTCTAAGGGTATATGTAACGTATAGCTATCTTTATCATTTTGACTGATTAACGTGCTACCCCTTGGCATTTGCAGGTGCCATATTTTACCAAATTTCTCTAATTTATCGATATCTTTCGAAATGAAGTGAATAACGTAAACATTTGTACTTAATACCTTTTTCTTTTGAAAAACGCCGCGTAAAGTTGAATATGTATGTCGCGCAAGCCCGCCAGCTTCAGTCAATAATTCCGGAACAGAAATGAAATCCATTTCGATCCCTAACCCCCGACGTATAGAACTGCGCGCGCCGTCACACCCGATAAGATATTTACTGCGTATGGATTTGCGCTCACCGGTTTCAATATGCCTTAGTACGGCGTTCACGCCTGCCACATCTTGTTTAAAACTATCTAACTGCCATCCATATCTAAGATCGATGAGCTTGGCATCGCGTTCCAAAATATTTTTTAACACAGGCTCAATCACAACTTGACTCACGCGCATATTCGGTTCCACGGGTAAGCTCCCGCTACGGTCAGCTTTGAGTGTCGTCCACATATCCCGAACCGTCGGATATGAAAATCGCGCTAACTCCCATCCAGATAATCCTGTGGCCCACACCACCTCGAACGGATGATGGTCTGGAATGGCGGCCTTACGAATTTCGCCTGAATACCCCAAACGCCTAAATAATTCCATTGAACGGCCATTGGTTATATCCATTTTAGGGTGGCGCGTTGTCTGCAAGTTACGTTCGCATAAAACCGCTTTTATGCCCTGATGTTGCAACTCCATAGCCAAGGTCAGGCCCACCGGCCCTCCTCCGACAATCAAGACCGGTATATCATGCGTATCCTTCGCCATGACCCGCCTTATGTGATTTTCTGATAATGATCAATAAAAGGAGTTTTAATTGCTCTATTTCCTGCAAAGCTCTAGGTCTTATATGCACACCCGAAAAGGATCGAAACATGTCAAAACCGACGTCCGGCCCCTTAAATGGTATTAGAATCATCGAACTCGCAGCTATTGGCCCGGGTCCCTACGCCGGACAACTACTTGCAGATATGGGCGCGGAAATTATTTTAATCAATCGTCCGGGCCCGGTGGCCCATATACCTATGATCTCCAATCGTGGCAAAAAAACAATTGTCCTAGATTTACGCAAAGCTGAGGGCGTGAAGGTTTTACTAGATTTAGTCAAAACAGCCGATGCTATTTTTGAAGGCCTCCGACCCGGTGTTGTTGAACGTTTAGGGATTTGTCCCAAAGCCTGTCACGCCATTAATCCTAAACTGGTTTATGGCCGGATGACAGGTTGGGGGCAAACAGGCCCTTGGGCAAAAATAGCTGGGCATGATATAAATTACATTTCTATTACCGGAGCGCTAGAGGCGATGGGAAAAGCAGGCGCGCCCCCCATGCCGCCTTTGAATTTAGTCGGTGATTACGGCGGCGGAACATTATTTTTAGTCATGGGTCTGCTGGCAGCTTTGCTCAAAGCTGACAAAACAGGTCAAGGCGACGTCATCGATGCGGCTATGATTGACGGTGTGTCCTCACTAATGACGATGTTTCATTCCCTAAAAGCCATCGGTCAATGGACAACCAATAGGGAAGCAAATCTTTTAGATGGAGGTACACCCTATTATCGTTGCTATAAGACCTTGGATGATAAATTTATGGCTGTGGGATGTATTGAACCGCAATTTTTCGCAATTATGTTGGACAAGCTCGACATAGACCCCAAAACATATGGCGCACAAAATAATAAATCTCTTTTTGCCCGTCAACATGCTTTGCTCGAAGAGGTTTTTGCATCTAAATCCCGCGAGACATGGGCCGATATATTTGACGGCTCCGATGCTTGCGTGTCCCCTGTATTAAACATGCAAGAAGCCACGGAACATCCCCAAAATCAGGCTCGTGGCGGTCTGAAGGCACATGGAAAATTCATACATCCACGCAGCGCCCCCGTTTTTCAAAGCCAGCCCAATGACGCGCCATACACCCTTCCCGGCGCCCATGATGACACCGCTGAAATCCTTATGGACCTAGGTTATAGCCCCCAGAAAATTGACACGCTTAAATCTACAGGCGTCACGCAAGCTTAGGTTTTCATAGTCTCAATTTATGATCCCCTCAGGCCTATACCTGCCGCGCCCATTCCACCGCGATTACGCAATTTAAATGCCTATATTTCACGCCGCCCTATTTGCCTTATTGCTTTCGACATGGCACAACCGCTGAGATAATTTAACAGGACTAACCATGACCGTTTCGCGCCGCACTCTTATTCAAACCTCTGCTGCGGCCCTGACCACGGCAGCCTTGCCCCTAACAGCGTGTCAGGACAAACACAGCATTGCGCCCAGCCCTGCCGCAAATTTATCATCTCATTCACATGCGAGCGCTCTATTAGAGCAAGCCACTGAATTCATGCTGGAGAGCTACCCTGAAAGCGCATCAAGCTACGGCCTCGATAAAGGCAAATATAGCCACTTAAAGTCAAAACTCACAGACCGCTCGCCCGAGGGACAGGCCAAAATCAAGACCGATGTCAAATCTATTTTGACCACACTCAAGGCTGTGGATGTCGCGACATTACCCACAGACCTAGCCCTTAATTTCGAGGTCGTACGTTCGGTATTCGATATGACCATGCAAGGTTTTGATCACGCTTATGGGGATGTAGCTTTGCTCAATTCCAACTGGTCTTACCGGAACAGCCCTTACGCCGTCGCCCAGAACACAGGTGCCTTTGTTGAAATACCAAGCTTTCTGGACTCATCACATAAAATTACAACCCGTGAAGACGCCGACGCCTATTTAGAGCGCATGAGCGCCTATGCCGCGCAATTGGACGGCGAGACAGAGCGCACACGAATCGCAGGTAAATCTGGTGTCATATTACCCGACTTTTTAATGGAAAAGACGCTGGGGCAATTCCGTGCGGCCCGCGCCCGTGCGCCAAAAGACTGGGGTATAGTCAGTACATTTGCAGCAAAATCTGAAAGCCTTGGAGAGAGCTATGCACAAAAAGCGGAAAAAATTGCCATAACAGAAATCGGCCCCGCACTAGACCGCCAGATCGTGGCCCATATGGCCCTCGCCCCGCGCGCGAATTCCGATGCCGGTATTTGGGCAAAACCTAATGGTGACGCCTATTATAGCTGGGCTTTACGCGGCGGGACAACCACCACGCTATCACCCGATGAAGTCCACCAAATCGGGCTGGATGAACTTGCCGATTTGCAAGCCCGAATGGACCCGATATTACGATCCATTGGCTATACACAAGGTTCTGTCGGAGCGCGAATGACAGCCTTGGGCAATGACAAACGTTACCATTTTGCTAAAGGCGATCCCGGGCGGCAGGAAATCATGGATTTCATTAATGTGACAGTCGAGGATATTCGTGGACGCATGCCTCAGGCTTTTGAAACCTTGGTGCCGGGATTTTTGGAAGTCACACGTATCGCCCCTGATGTTGAGGCCGGTGCGCCCGGTGCTTATGGTGGCCCAGGTTCTATTGATGGCACGCAACCCGGTCATTTCTGGATTAATTTACGAAGCACAGATTTACATAACAAGTTTAGTTTAGCCGACCTTACCTATCACGAAGCTATTCCCGGACATGTCTGGCAGGGTGAATACACATTTAAACAACCCCTCATTCGTTCCCTTTTGGCGTTTAATGCCTATTCTGAGGGCTGGGCATTATATGCGCAACAAATCGCCGATGAACTTGGCGTTTATGACGAATTCCCTGTCGGGAGATTAGGATATTTACAATCTCTGGCTTTCCGCGCCTGCCGTCTTGTTGTCGATACCGGACTTCATGCCAAGCGTTGGACGCGGGAACACGCGATTGACTGGTTTGTGACCAATAATGGCTCGCAGCCTGAAGAGGTACGCGGCGAAATTGATCGCTATTGTGCATGGCCGGGCCAAGCCTGTGGCTACAAGGTAGGACACTCAGCAATCAATCGGTTACGTGAAAAAGCCACCTCGGCTTTGGGAGATAACTTTGAATACCGTAAATTTAATGATGCTGTCGTTTTGGGCGGCAGTGTCCCAATGACTGTATTAGGTCGTATCATTGACACATATATCGAAACTGAACGTGCCCGGTAACAATTGCCTAATTTACCCGCGTGCGGTCCCAAACATCAAATTCATGGGCAATGCACCGCTCTATAAGTTTACGCCAGACAGGCTCGGCAATCGCTTGAGACAAACCTAGTTTTTCAGCCTCGGACACGACTTTGGAAACAACATCTTCTATACGATGGGCATCATAAACCGAGGCTCGATTGGGTTTAATGCGCGCCGCCGCGTGCATATATTCCTGACGTATACGCAATAACCTCACCAGTTCTCGATCCAAGATATCTACACCTTCGCGCACATCTGCGAGCGTTTGGCAGTCTTTGGGTGTAGGTTTCATCGATTATGTCGTCTTTCGAGCCTTAGCCCTGTAAGTTAATCTGGTGCCGCGAGGGAGAATTGAACTCCCGACCTCATCATTACCAATGATGCGCTCTACCACTGAGCTACCGCGGCTTTTCAATAAGTTAGCCATCGTGGGCTTCGAAATATGTCACCTATGTCATCAAAAGCTGTGGCTACACCCATCTGATTCAATAGATTGACGCCAGATACACTATTTTAGAATCTACAAGCAACACAAAAGAACGTATATGAACCGAAAAGAGCATATTTTATATATTATATTTAGCTCTATTTCATAACCTTTGATACGACTGCGAACCCGCGCACAGCCGCCATAGAGCTGCGAACGGTTTAAGTATGCGTATCTTTTAGCCCCGCATCATTGATGGTTTCAAGGGAGCGAATATGCCCCAAAACAATCAAACCAACCGCCTATGAAACCCGCTTAAACACAGAAACAGAAAAATAACGGCACAAAAGCCGCAGGCAAAGACTGACGGCTATACTCAAAGAGCCTGACAAGCAAAATAATCCAAGAGTTTTTCAACAGTATTAGGCGAATTTAAGCCGCTCGCGGGACGCCGGCTTTTCCCTATATGGTATCGTTATTTGCCAACCAGTCCTTAGCCATGTCGTAGAATGTTCTCTTGATACCGATAGAAAACCCTCCAGAGTCATCGAGATGATTTCTAATTAAAAGACTTGCTTGTTTGAACTCGTTCTTGAGTATCAAAAGACAAATGGCGACAGACCGATTGTGACCTTTCGTCTTTTCTAACGGCTTCAAACGGTCCAATATGTCGTTAATTTTATATGCAGCCAAATTCCGTGAACACCATGTCTCCGTCCATTCAAACGCTAAATTTGCTAATTCTGTTGGATCATTTTTCTCTGGAATAACAAATCGAGAAATCTTTGGAGGCCTTAAGACCCAAGCTCCATTTTCGCGGAAAGATAAGGGCAACTCCTCGTTTTCCGGAAGATCCACAATCTTCCAAAATAATGTATCCAGCGCCATCGGTTTAATCATTAGCTCATGTTTAATTCCTTCTTTCCAAGTTAGATGGGGAGTCGAAGCAAGAAACCAATCGCCAGTTTTTCGGAATATTGCACCTTCACGATAGCGCCATCCTGTTCCTTTTGCCCGTTTCTTCAAAATCGCCTCAAAGTCTTTTCGGCGTTGGTTTGCTAATTTGCGCTCTTCACGCGTAATTTTAAGGGGCCATTCGGGTATAATTTCTTTCATAAAAAATTTTCCGCCCAACATTCAAGAAGGTCAAGCTATAAGTGCCCCCAAGTATCCTGTGTGGATGGCTCCCTTATTGCAAGTTCTTTTTTAACGTTTCGGCATGCCTTGGTCTGGTACTGTCCTGTGTCCGGCCTGTTAATGTGGC
>CAZSKN010000042.1:16420-19788 GCA_964607445.1 uncultured Caulobacterales bacterium | reverse complement strand
GCGATTTTAAGCCGCTCTTCACTCGAATTTTGTGTTAAAATAACCAAATGCACGATCTCGCCAACCAAAATGATGTTCACTTGCGTTCAGTTCGGCGAGATGATTGGGAATGGATTCAAAAATGGTTTCAGGATGAGCGGCTGAATAATGAATTGGGTCCGATTGACGAAGCATGGTTTGAGCATGTGCTTAGAGAAAAGGATGGAGTGGAGCTCATAGCTGAAGAAAATGGGAGTCCAGTTGCTATAATAGGAGTTTTATGGGGTACAAAAGAAAACCCGTTTCATGTTGTGACAGATATTGCCGTACATCCTAAATTACGCCGAAGAGGAATTGGGCGACGTGTTTTAACGAGCGTATTGACATGGCCAGACCATCCTAGCACGTCGGAATGGATTGCATTCATATCGAAAGAGAATAATGAAGCCGCATCATTTTAAAATCACTTGGATGGATAAAAAATGGGATTGAAAACTTAATGGTTCGATACAAGTTCGAGGTTTTATAGATACGAAGCTGGCATGATCTAAGTGACCTTTTTTGCGGGCTTATGTAGCAAACGCACCAAGCAATCTCACTCACAGCTTCCTAGGTAGGTAGTTGTGAGAAATTTATTTAAACGACTTAAAGTCTGGCATTTTAATAGCATCAAGCGCCCCTGAAACTTTGGAAAAATGGATAACAGATGCAGATGCACATGGGTTGCGCCTGTCGATCCATGCCTTGGGCGACCGGGGCATAGATATGGTGATGGCGCAGTTACGAAAGATTGCCGGAGAGGATATTTCTGAACGTCGTTTTCGTATCGAACATTTTCAGTATCCTACCAAAGCAGCTATTAAATTGTTGGCACAATATGGTTTGATAGCCTCTATGCAACCCTATCATGCCATTGATGACGGGAGGTGGGCAGAAGGTCGATTAGGGCTTGAACGTCTCAAGACAAGCTATGCGTTTCGTACAATATTGGACACAGGCGGGCGATTGAGTTTCGGATCTGACTGGCCTGTGGCACCGCTTCCACCGATACAAGGTATATATGCGGCTGTGACACGTCAAACAACGGATGGCGCCAATCCGGATGCTGGGTCCCGCAGCAGAAAATCAGCATTGAAGAGGCTTTACGGTCTTGTCCCGTGATCCCCGGACGATGGATATGAACGCCTTAAACACGATAGAGGTCACATTTACGATTATTAATGACCGAATCCTTTATAATAAAGACGGCTCTGTAAGGGATAATAATAAGCTTTATTCATGTATAATGACCAGTGCTTTCGCACTGGCCACGCTTGTCATGGACGTGAAGTGAAAGTAAGGGGGCGGTCACTAATCACATCAGTTTCAGATAAGGTTAAAAACCGAAACGTGCCCGTATCAAACCTGCATGTGAACTATAGCCGGATGCGAAGTCGCCTTCATATCCGATGCCGATAGACATGCCTGATTGGCTGACAAGATCAAAACTTCCATCTAACTCAAACCTTGAGTTCGCGTTATCACCAGATGAAAGTAACTGTCCTGTTGCCCCAGGAAGGGTTATATTTACGTCACGGGCATCGCCTGCAAAATCGTAAACATAATTGGCGCGCACTGTGGGTTTAACTGCCCATCCATTTGTGCCACCTAAATTCGATGAGACGGAGGCTCCGATAACGCCTTCAAAATAATTGACGCTGTCGGCATCTACATTCAGGCCCAATCCGCCACTCTCTGTGAAACTATCCTGAGAAACAGACCCATAACGCACGCCTATTTGCGGCGAGAACACACCATAATCATATCCCGCAAATGCTTGAGCGGTAAATCCGGTGACGTCAAAGTCTCCTGTAACAGTTCCAGCCGATGAGACCCGGCTACTGTCGGCATCACCGAAGATATAACCGATCTGCGCATTAGCGAATTTTTGTCCGCTATTAAATCCGGCATAAGCCGAAACCTGATTTGTGCTCAGCTCCGTTGTGTCTGTATTTACACCGTCGGTTTCGATTTCGATATCGGCAAAATTATACGAGACACCAAGACGCAACTGATCAGAGACCTGACGATCATATCCGATAGCGAACCCGGTTGTATCGGCATCATAGCCGCTGACGCTCAAACTTGTATTGCCGCGATCCGCAGATCTGATTTTGCCTTGAATCCAAGCCCCGTTTAGTGACTGGTTTTCAAGACGTTGGGTGATGAAACCAGCAGATTGGCTGTGGCTTTCCCAAATCTCGCGGCTTACACCTTCATTCAGGCTTGGAAGCAAGCTGATGGCTGCCGCTTCAAAGGCTGCGGCATTAGCAGATCCGTTGAGACTGTTAAAGGCCGCTTGTCCGAGTGTACCCGCAGTGAGAGCTGCGGTGACACCTGTTGCCAAAGCCGATACATTGGCGTCTGTAGATACATTGGCGAGATTGGCAGCCTGCGGTGTAACAATAATATTCCCGGCCTGATTAACTGTGTAATCAATAAGGAAATCTGTATCGACCAAATTTACAGTCGCGCCATTATTGGCAAAGGCCCCAGATTGCGTGATAACATTTATCGCCTGACCGAGGCCAAGGTTTGCAGCTTCGTTTGAAGTGGCAATATTCACAGTGCTATTGGCACCCAAAGTCGTATCTCCATCGATAGTCAAGCTATCGGTTCCGAGGCCAAAGTTTAAGGTGCCGTTTGATGTGAAGTCACCCGAAATAGATCGTGCGCCGGCGACGGTTGTTGCCGTTGCAGCCTCAATCGTCGTGTTTACGCCGCCGAGAATATCCCCGCCTAATACAAAGTTTGAACCTGAAATGTTAAGCGTATCCCCGAAGGCGGACCCGATATAGTCGTCGTTAAACGCCCCGCCGATCTGGTTGAAGGTAATCGCTCCCAGTGCCGAGGAGGCATCAAGAACAGACGTACCTGAAAGTGTACCCGAATTGGTGATTGTACCCGTGTAATTGACGTTTTCGATGAGAATAGCCGCACCTGTTTCGGATGAAATTGTGCCGCTATTATTAATATCACCTGCAACAGTGACATTCGTTCCCGCACCGGCTCCGTTAAAAATACGCAAGCCTGCGCTGGCTCCAGACCCCAATGCCGCGCCACGTCCAGCAAGCGTTCCCGCATTCACAATCGAAATATTCCGTGTGTCTCCGTCGTTAACGCCAGACTGTAGGGATATGGCCGCCCCTTGATTGCCGACGCCAGCATCGATGATGCCGCCTGCAGCATTGTTAAGGGTGTAATTATTGGCGGTTCCGTCAGCGTAAACCGTCCCATTGCGCTGAGAACCTGTTCCCAGAATAGAGCCGGTATTGTTAACTGTCAGACCTGTGCCGTCAATGTTAAGCGCGCGACTGTCAGAGCTGATCGTACCGGAGTTGTTGACAACA
>CAZSKN010000042.1:14307-16320 GCA_964607445.1 uncultured Caulobacterales bacterium | reverse complement strand
GTCAATGTTAAGCGCGCGACTGTCAGAGCTGATCGTACCGGAGTTGTTGACAACAGCCCCGGTAAAGACACCGCCGCCAGCCGGCGTCGCATTCCCGAAGTAAAGGCCGTTATTGACACCGGATATAGTACCGGAGTTGTCAAGCGTCCCGCTAAAGCTTGTCCCGTTGACAAAGCGGATGCCCGCTGTGGTTCCGGCAGTAGCTTCACTATTGATCGTGCCACTATTGGTGAGTGTGCCGGTAAACAGGCCGGTTGTGGACCCCTCGAGCATGCCTGACACACGTGTGCGTTCAAAGCGAAGCCCGTCACCCGCGCCAGCAGCGCCTGCTGAGGCTTGGCCCCGACCTTGGATTGTGCCGGCATTGATAATATCAAACGCATTGCCAGCTTGTGATAATTCCACAGAGAAGCCCGCGCCTTCATTGCCAGCCCCAGCATCGATGATGCCGCCTGCAGCATTGTTAAGGGTGAAGTTCTGGGCTGTACTATCAGCGTAAACCGTCCCATTGCGCTGAGAACCTGTTCCCAGAATAGAGCCGGTATTGTTAACTGTCAGACCTGTGCCGTCAATGTTAAGCGCGCGACTGTCAGAGCTGATCGTACCGGAGTTGTTGACAACACCTCCTGTATGGTCGGCATCTCCAAAATAAAGCCCATTATTGACACCGGAAATCGTGCCGGTGGCGGAATTGGTTAACGTGCCGCCAAAATTAATGCTATTGGCAAAACGAACGCCGGATGTTGTACCGACAGCGCTTTCAGAGGCAATGGTGCCGGAGTTGGTAATGTCGCCATTATATTGGTAAACGGGCGCGAGACCGGGGCCGAAAAACCGAAGGCCGTCTCCTGCGGTTCCGCCGGTCGAGGCTGCTTGTCCGCGGCCTTGTAACGTGCCGGTATTGTTAATCGCGCCTGTGATTGGGTTGCCCCCACCGCCAACTTCAATCGCAATAGCTGCACCCTGATTACCAGTACCCGCATCGACTGTACCTGAATTAGCTATCGTAATTCCATTGGCTGTCCGATTTCCATAGATTGTACCATTTCTTTGATTTCCTGTGCCGCGGATGATGCCGGCATTGTTGACCGTGACATTATCACCATCAATGTTCACGGCGCGTGAATCAGCTTCAATAATGCCAGTTGCGACGTTATTTATGATGCCGCCTGACGTATCAGAATTGACCTGAACGGTTTGTGTGACGCCAGTTGTACTGAGTGTTGCTGAATTACTGACGGTCACATTATTATTGGCAATAGTGATGATTGGTGCCGTCGCGGTTGCATCTGTGGTTGTTGTGATTGTTTGTCCATCCATTGTACTGGTTTGGGCATGTGTAGGCATGGCCATCATCATAAAAGCCAAGGCGGCTGTCGACGATGTGAGCGCGAGGGCGCCGGATTTCGATTTGGATTTTCGAGGGGCAGTAGGGATATAGAAACGGGTCACAAGTCTCTCCTAATATGAGTTAATTTTTTGGTTACTAATTTCAGTCGTATGAGGAGAGAAAAAGGTTCAAAATTTTTTACAAAAATTTAAAACCTAATATATTCAATATGTTACAGGCTATGTAAATTGGGATAAAGTCAAAATGACGGGCTTATGTGGCTAACGGGCAAGTTGGCTCCAGACTTCAAAACTATCGCTGACTTCAGGAAAGAGAATGGCTCTGCGATACAAATGGCCTGTCGTCAGTTCGTGATTCTATGCCGTGAGCTTGGATTATTTGCTCGCACAATGGTCGCCATTGATGGGGCTAAATTCAAGGCCGTCAATGCCCGTGAGAAGAACTTCACTAAGGGAAAACTCACGCGGCGTATCGGCCAAATCGAACAGTCCATTGAATGCTATCTTCAATCCCTTGATGCCACTGATTTACATGAAAGTGATACGGCAGATGCGAAGACTGAACGCCTCAAGGAAAAGATATCATCCATGCGTGAAAAGATGTCTGAACTGAAACAGTTGAAGGATGAGATAGCAGCGTCTTCTAAGAAACAAATATCCCTA
>CAZSKN010000042.1:0-14207 GCA_964607445.1 uncultured Caulobacterales bacterium | reverse complement strand
AGATGCCAATTGAGCGGATGCGAGAGTATGAATGTTTAAAAAGCGGTGAGCAAGCTTGAGTGTATTTAGAGGTTATGCCTTAAAGACATACATGGATAAGAGACAACTTAGTGTTGGCAATGGGTTTCGCTTTTAATGAGACCATGACCATAGACAGAATCTTGGCCGGATACGCCGAGATCCAAAACATTTTGTTTGAGTAGATTACGGACATTTTCAAGATTGGCATCAGCTTTGATATCCAGATCGCTGGCAATACGGGCGGTAATAAAGGGGGTCGCGACTGACGTACCTGAAATATACCGGTTTTGGGTCTCAATGAAAACCTCGACCCCCGGTGCAGCAAAGTCTACATGCGTGCCGTGAACCGCATTGTCGTAAATTTTTAGGTGACTATCAATAGCCGTGGCAGCTATGACATTTTCAAACGCGGCCGGATATCGCGGATTTGCGTTAGCGCCGTCGTTTCCAACAGCAGCAACCAATATCATGCCGCGCTTCGAGGCGCGCTGTATTGCCCGGTCAAGTGTTTTATTGTAAGGTCCGGCTAGACTGATATTGACGATTTTAACACCCGAGCTTTGCATCCAGTCCAAGGCTCTTAAAAGTTCTTCCACGCCCGAGCTGGATTGCGTGTCCGGATCGTCTGAAACGACGACAGCACTATATAATGTTGTATCGATTAAGCGGCCTTTGCCGATTAAAAGTTCGGCAATCGCCGTACCGTGTTCAATTGCGCCGGCGCTGGTTGCGGTTTTAGTAAAGTTCTTGATGACAATATTGGAATCTGACAGGCCGGTGGCCGAAAGGTCAATGCCACCATCAATCATACCAATTGCCAAACTTGCCCGACACCCCTTTGCTGGCCAGGAAATAAGTTTGTCGGCATAGAGACGGCCATGCGTAAGGTCGCGGGATTTGACAGCCTGTAATGTGTATCTATGGTTTTGCCCCGCCGTCGCATGAGGTTCTAATTTTTCTAACTCGCGACTGGCAACATTTGTTGATAAACCAATAGGCGCTTTAAATGTCAGCATAACAAATCCGAGCCCGGGGAGCGTTTCGCGTCTTTGGAGGCTATAGCCTCGTCTTGCCGCTTTGCGTTCTAAAAGATCGGCTGAATCAACAGAATTAACAACCGCAATCACGTCAGAATTATCAACAAGGTCGCGGGTTCCATCATTGATGATTTCAGCGCTCGGCGTTTCAAGATTGAAGGTTTCGCAAGCCGTCAATATACATATTGCGGATAACCCTAATACAATAGAACGTAATAAATGTGGCATTGATTTTCTCATGACTTCGCTCTTATGTCGTCCCATCTATTGTAAAGGTTCAAAAAAAACTGATATTTTTAAAATGGGTAGCGGGTGGTTAGAAATATCTTACGTGTATCGACCGAAAATTGATTTGCTTTATAATAGGCATAGTCAATGGCAAAACCGACACGATTATATTTTGCACCGAAAGACAAATCGATTTCTGTTCCAAGATCATGATTGCCCACATCAGATTCAAACCAATGGTAAGTGGCATTTGCTTTTATCCCCGTAAACGGACCTATCGGGTCAAACTGCCAACTGAGGCCGGTTGAAAAGTCCCGGAGTCCCGCATTGGGTGTGCGTAAAAAGATATCAGCGGCACCTTGGAATTTGTGCAAAGTTCCTAACGGCGTTTGAAAGCCTTGGCGCCCTTGATCACTCCCAAGAATTTCGGCGCGCAAATCCAGACTCGCCGCACCGCGGTTCAAGTTCAATGCGGCCAGAGCATAGTCAGTGTTAAAGTCGAGTTGGCTATCACCATGATCGGATTGCCATGCATAAGAGCCTTCCCAGATCACGCCCCAATCTTGCCAATGTCGTCGACCAATAAGACGCAGACCAGTTGTTTGAACAGACGCATCGTTTGGACCTAAATTGGGGGATAGATTGGTTCCGGCTTCCAGATCCAATGCATAGTGAAACGCGGATATTCGACCCAGCGGGGAGGGGGCATTGATATTAATAAGGAAACTATCACCTTTGAACTCTCCCAAAGGATTATTTTTGCCTAAAATGCGCTGTGTTCGGCCTATATAAGCTGCATCAATAAGAACATCATCCAGAATTTTTGTATTGATACGAATAGAGTCAAAGGTCTGATCATTTTGACGAAAGGCTAACCCTCCTATGAAACGTTCATCATCAATAATGATACGTTGCCGACCTGATGTTATCCGCAGGTTAGGATTTATTTGCGTTAACACTTGTAGCCGGTTAACTTCAATACCGTCGGGTTCAGGGATGACAGGGCGGTCAGGTCTATTTCCTGACCCGTCATTAAAATCTGTCACAATAGCGCCTATAGCTTCAATTTCGCCAAGTACAGTCGAGTTAAAACCAATATCTGTTTCGAGCGTACCCCGATATCTCAAGGTCAGCGCATTGGCGGCGTTTGGGATGTCATCTTGGTCAACATTTTCATAGCGTAGGCGTAAGTTTCCGATCAGGCGCGGCGCCAATTTGGTTGTTTTGGTATATGGTGTCGGGGTGATAGGAGATAGGGTCTGCTGTTTTTGGGTCACAGAGTTTGGTGGGTTGGAATCCGGGCCGTTTTTAGGCGCCACCAAGACATGCTGAGCCTGTGCAATAGAACCAATAGAAAGGGTGTACCCGAACATCATGATAAAATTGATTGTGAGGAAATATTTCACAAATAACGGTGTCCCACAATATCATTAGATATGATCATAATGACCATACGGATTGGGCGTTGATCTTCGCCCGTGTTTTATTTTAAAGCAAGTGAGGAATTTTACAAAAAAAAAATGAACCTTTATAGATTTGAAACGACATAGTAACACGAATGTGATAAATTTTTTTGCAACATATTATGATTACCGCGCAAGAATTGAGACCGCTTAATGAATGAAGATACAAATTTATATGATTTACTTCCGGATTACTTGCAAGGGCGCTTGTCATCCGCGGAGACCTCATATTTTGAATCGGCTTTGAACAAGAATGCGCACTTAAGGGCTGAACTCGAGTTTTTAACAAAATTATCTGAAAACCTAAAGGCGGATGCAGATGATTTTGAACCGGGCGAATTTGGGTGGTCTAGATTAAATCGGGACATTGACGCTTTTATGCCGGATCAAAGTGGAGAGTCGCAAACCCCGAAATATCCGGCGACGCCAAAGTTCTGGCGATATGCGGCTATGGCCTTGGCGGTCCTATCCGTGGGTCAAGGGGCTCTTTTGATACAAAAGTCGACACAGGCTAATGAAAACGCCCGTTATGTGACGGTCTCTTCAACCTCGCAAGATTATGTTGGGGCTATAATTGGATTTAACCCTGAGGCGAGTGAAGCGGATTTACGAGAAGTTTTACACGCCAGCCATGCTGAAATCATTTCAGGCCCCAGCCCCCTTGGATTATATACGGTACGATTTGCCACTACAGAACAGCGCGCAAAGGCTATGCGTATATATGCTCAACAGTCGAGCGTTATAGAAACGGCGACGCCCGATTAAGGTCGATAGAATAAAGCAAATTGTGAGGAGAGGCGTTAGAGCTTCGTTTTAGCCGTTATACAATGCATGAGTAATTTCTTTGCATGTAATATACGGGTTTTAACGGTTCCAACCGGACAGTTTTCAATCTCGGCAATATCTTTATAATTCAGGTTTTGGAAGAAGGCGAGATGGATCACGATACGATGTGACGGGCTGAGGTGCTTAACACATGCGCGCAAGGCTTCGCTGTTTTGGGAGGCTTGCATCAAATCTTCAGGGTCTGGGACATCATCAGGAATTTCAGTATCTATATCTTTATAAATCAGGCGTGATCGCTTACGATTACGGTCAATGGATTTGTTCTTGGCTATCGAAAATATCCAAGACTTAGCAGCCGAACGTCCTTCGAACCTATCAGATTTATGCCAAACTTCTAGAAAGGTTTCATGAGCTATATCGGCCGCGTCATTCGGATCAGAAAGCCAGTTTCGCGCAAAGTGGTATATAGGACCGCTATAACGTTGATAAATTGTTTTCATTGCGTCTTTATCGCCAGTCGCAATTTTTGCTAATAAATCTTTATCGTTTTCGGACGCTGACATGAAGGCTGTAATTCTACTCTCACAATTTCAGATACTCATCTATGACGGTTTAATGATATCAAAACAATAGACGACATGAAAGCTGCGCCATGTTCCAGTAACATTTGTGTTAAATTTTGTGTTGAAGATCAAGAATATGATCTATTTTTCAAATCATAATATACAAGTATCGTTCGGGAATGTTTTGGTCTAGGACAGTCGAATTCAGTGATGTGACCAGATGTTAGGGTGATGCGTTGACGCAAAAGCAATCTATGGATTTGACACAGGGAAAGATCTCAGCGCATGTATTGCGTATGCTGGGGCCTTCAACTGTGGCCATTATAGCACTGATGTCAGCCGGCGTTATCGATACGATTTATCTTGGCCGCCTAACCGATCCTGATATTCCGAATTTGGGGGTGTTGGCGTTGGCCGCCGTTGGGTTTGCCTATCCACTTACGTTCATCGGTAATAGTGCAAATATCGGATTAGGCGCTGGAACTTTATCTGCCGTATCCCGTGCTATGGGTGAAAAAGATATAGAGAAAGCTAGACGACGCGGTGCAGCCGCTATCTTACTCGCGCTTTTGGTTATGATCCTTTTGATAACGATCATGATTATGACTTTACCTCATGTTTTAAATCTCATGGGTGCCGAAGGTAAAATTAAGGACATGGCGACAAGTTATTTGCGTATTTCTTTGCCGGGTCTGATACTCGTTTCCGCGACAATTTTATGTTCGAATATTCTTCGGGCGCGAGGTGAAGCCGCTCTGCCAAGCTCATTCATGATTGTCGGAGCTGTTGTGAACATAATTGTCGATCCCTTTTTAATCTTTGGTCTGGGCCCCTTCCCACGATTGGAAGTGCAAGGTGCGGCTTTGGCAACTTTTATTGGATATTCTGTAGGCGCGATTGTGGCGTTTTATTTCGTCGGTTTTCAACGCCGGGCCATTACTTTAGCGGGTATGACACTAGGGTCTATAAAACGGGCCTGGGGGGTTGTGGCGCGTGTAGGATTGCCCGCGGCGGGAACCAATATTATTGTACCTATCGGGGCAACCTTAGCTGTTGCGATTATTGCCCGGTTTTTGACGGTTGAGGACGTTGCAGCCTTTACGATTGCCGGTCGGGCGGAAATGCTGTCTGTCGCTATGCTATATGCGCTTTCGGGCTGCATCGGCGCGATTACAGGGCAAAACGGCGGCGCTGGATTGACGGAACGTGTTCGGGGTACGTTTATCTTTTGTTATCTTATATGTTGTGTTTGGGGCACGTTTTCGGCTCTTTTGCTCGTGCTATTTGCCAAACCTATTGTATCGGTATTTACCCCAGATGTTATCGTCATAGCCAAGGCTATACCTTATTTCTATATCGTACCGATTACCGTTTTCGCCTATGGATTTGTTTTCGTGAGTGCCGCTGGGTTAAACGCTTTGGGACGGCCTATATATGGGTTTGTTTACACCGTTGCCCGGTCGCTTTTGCTCTATGTCGTATGTATTTATATTGGCGTGCAGTATTTTGGGCTTACAGGGGCATTTTTTGGAGTTGCCATTGCCAATCTTCTCTCGGGATTTTTAGCGTTTGTTTGGACATTAAAACATGCCCCTATGACGGCTAAGACCCATTAGCTAGCCGTATACGACATAAATTTATACTCTGGTTTTGTTCATCAGTGCCATGATCGTATAAGGTCTTGCTGCGTAAACTTTCGCGCATTTGTTATTGCACATAGCTAAAGGATAGGGCGGTCTATCTTAAGAGGCCATTGGAGATTTGCGGTTCATCTCTAGATTTTAAAACACCGAAAGCCTGCGTTAGAAACGAGCTTTAACTCCCCGGAACCGTATTGCCGGCACCTTTGCGTTGGAAGTCTTGCGTAGATTGTCTCGCGGTTTCTCGTATTGCATCCCATTCGTTTTTGGTCATGCAGATTTTTTTTGTAAATCTTGATCCCGTGGGAACGCTGCGTTTGCAAATCTTTTTCTCACCATCGATTGCATTATCAACTTTGGCGACAATTGCCGGTTTTGAAACTATTGTTGTTTCTGTCTTTGGGGCATTAACTTGCGTTTCAGTGTTTTTGGGTGTTGTTGAAGTTGCACAGGCTGAAACTGCGAGGATCGATATCGAAATTAAACCGGTTTTTATTATATTTATCATTGTCATTCCTAAGTAAATTCTTTCGGGAGTACAAGCCCGATGGTAGAAGGTTGCATTACAAAATCTAATTTTACCAATGATTAGGTTATAGATTTCAATGAGTCTAGGCTTAAAGTAAAACGCCATTAGGATTTAAAGCGCCCCAATATGAAAGCTTCGGCCATGCAACCCCAGTCCAACCTACAAATTCCTGATCGGCAACATTATGATGTTGTACTGGTGGGGGGCGCAAAATTAGGATCTTCTGTTGCCTGGTTTTTATCGCGTAATTCAGATTTTGACGGGTCTATTTTAGTGGTAGAAAAAGACCCGAGTTATAGCGATACGTCCACCGCCCGTACGAATAGTTGTATGCGCCAACAATTCTCTCGAGAAATTAATGTCCGAATTTCACAATTTGCGGCAGAATTTGTAAATAATTTTCAAGAGTATTTTGCAGATGATACGCGTGTGCCGCCCATATATTTCCAAAGTTACGGATATATGTTTTTAGCCAATAATGAAGGTGATGCGCGGATTTTACGAGAAAATGTTAATATCCAGAAGCGGTGCGGTGCGGCTACGAAATTGATGACGCCGGACGACATTATACGAAAATACCCGTTCTATAATCTGGAGGATATAATTTTGGGTAGTCACAACCGGATTAATGAAGGCTATTATGATGGCAATACGGTTTTTGAATGGTGGAAACGATCTTCACGCGATCAGGGGGTGGAATATTTAACCAATGAAGTTGTGGCTATGAAATTGAATGCGGCGGGAACTAAGGTTGAAACTATTGCATTGAAATCTGGCGAAAGTATTGGCTGCGGACAGATTGTAAATACCTCGGGGCCGCGCGCAGACCGTACCGCAAAAATGGCTGGAATTGACATACCGATTGAACCGCGCAAGCGGTATTCATTTATATTTGACGCTCAAAATAAATTGGATCGGGATTTGCCGCTTACAATTGATCCCTCGGGTGTGCATGTCCGATCAGATGGCGGCTATTACCTTGCCGGCTGCGCGCCAGATGATGATCGCCCTGTTGAATATGATGATTTTATACAAGATCATGATATATGGGAACAAAAGGTCTGGCCGGTTATAGCCAATCGCATTCCACAATTTGCAGCCCTCAAGCTCGTTAATTCTTGGGTTGGGCATTATGCCTATAACACCTTTGATCAGAATGCCGTTTTAGGCCCCCATCATAATGTAGAGAATTTCATTTTTGTGAACGGGTTTTCCGGCCATGGCTTTCAGCAAGCTCCGGCAATGGGACGCGGTATCTCTGAACTTATCACATATGGTGAATATCGTAGCCTTGATTTATCGGCTTTCGACGTCAATCGGATATTAAACAATCAACCATTTGCTGAGAACGCCGTGATATAATCCTCGGTGATATAATCGTGCGTGATTGATCACGGGGCTGGCTTCACATATTGTAGATACGGTTTATTCCAAGTTAAGATTTCTCGCTCTTATCAGTCGCTTTACCCTTTATGGTTAAAAGGTGTGATGAAGTCAGAAGTTTTAAAATATATTCCGGTAAATATCGCCAATATACTGATTAGCTTTGGAACCATCACCATATTGACGCGTATACTATCGGCGGCTGAATTTGGGCGGTACGCACTTGTTTTAACAACATTGAATTTTGTGCATATGGGTGTGTTTACATGGCTGGAAGCGTCAATGGCACGGTTTCATGAACGTGCCGAAGTCGAAAACCGTCTCACAACTCATTTCAAGACTTTATACCTGAGTGCAATTTATGTGGGTGTTGTTGCGACGGTTCTTATTTTAGCCTTGATATACAGCCTACCCCTTGATGACCGATTGCGTCTATTATTGACCTTTGCGCTGATAAATACGGCTGTGCATCTGATCTATGGATTAACGATAGAATCGCACAAGGCGGCGCATCGGATATCGCGCTATAGCGCCATTCACAGTACACAATTAATACTCAGTTTTGGATTGGGTATCATTCTCATTATGCTGACGCCGTTAAATGAAGCTGGGCCTTTCATTGGTATGTTGATTGGCGGCAGTATTGCTATTGCCGTGGAACTACCCACTATTCTGGCCAGAAGCCGAGGCGGCACATTTGATAAAAAGATTATCCGGGAATATTTTTTCTATGGCGGCCCAATTTCGTTTACGCTTGTTTTGGGTTATGCCTTAGCCAATGGGGACTTGTACTTCATAAGATATTTTATGAATGATGAAGCCGTCGGGGCTTATAGCGCCGGATATAATTTTGCGAATTCTAGCCTACATTACTTATTTTTATGGCTCTCTATGGCGGTCATGCCAATTGCGATCACGACTATGGAACGTCAAGGGACGGATTATGCCACAAAGGTCTTGTTTGATTATGGTAATGTCCTTGTAATAATGACCATGCCGGTTGCGATTGGCATTGGGCTTGTGTCAAATGAGGTCGGGTTTATCCTTGGGGAATCTATTCGTGACCAGGCAGTTTTAATCATGCCGTGGATAACGATTGCCGCGCTTATGAACGGATTTATAAATCTTTATGTCTATCAAGCCTATGTATTAGCTAAAAAACTCAATGTTATGGCCGCTATTATGGTGATACCCGTTTTGGTCAATTGCGGTTTAAATATGGTTTTAATACCGATATATGGACTTTACGGAGCTGTTTTATCGACATTGGGGGCTTATGGGGTTGGATTGATATTAAGTATTATTGGTGCGCGGAAAATCTTTACACTTCCAATTCCCATTGTGACGCTTGTAAAGTGTTCAATCGCCTGTTTTGCCATGGCGGTCATAGTGCTCCTTTTACCGCTTGAACCAGCATGGCCCGATGTTATTAAATTATGTATAAAAGCCGGGGTTGGGGCGTTTATCTATGGTGTGAGCCTATATATTTTAAATCCGGCTGATGTGCGAAAATTCATTCGTGAAAGATAAAGCAATCGAAACGTGTAGCAGTGTTCAGAGTGATTGAGATCAGAGTGAGCGTGGTTAGCGTGATTTTCACCGCATTATCCCGGTAAAATACCTAGAAGAATAAATATTATTTTAAGTAAGTAGCGGTAATATATTCAGCTTATGGAGTGTGGGCGAAGGAGAATGCTGGATTATGGTTTTACCTTTGAATGTTATGCGGGATATACAAAGCCGGTTCGCATATTTGCTAGATGCTAAATATCGGGCACAGCGGGTTATCCGAACTGTTCGTAAAATTCCATTTGAATATGAATTTAAGATTCTAAAATATCTTCAGCCCGAAGACCGTTGCGTCATTGATGTAGGCGCCAATCAAGGTCAAACGATTGATGCTGTACGTCTTTATCATCCAACGACGCAGATATATTCTTTTGAACCGGGGCAGGTTCCTTTTGATAAACTTGTGACTAAGTTTGAGGGTGATGAAAATCTAAAATTGTTTCATATGGGACTCGGAAAGGCTGAACTTACAGCAGATCTTTTTGTTCCGTATTATCGGAAATTTATGTATGATGGTTTGTCGTCATTTACGGAAGACCGCGCGGCAAAATGGTTGAATGAAGACAGTGTTTGGAGATTTAACCCGAAACATTTGAGTGTGCGACGTGAAACCTGCACGATTGATGTCTTGGATAAGTTTAACCTACTGCCGTTCTTTCTCAAAATTCATGTTCAAGGCTTCGAGTTAGAGGTCTTGCAGGGGGCGGTGGAGACAATCGACGCGCATAGACCCGTGCTTCTTTTGGCCAATCTTGCCAGTGCTGATACATGGTTGCGTGATAAAGGCTGGAAGCAATTTATCTTCGAAGATAATCATTTAATCGAATTAGCACAAAATATTGAGAGTGTTTATAATTGCATTTATTTGCATCCGCAAAATAATGAGCACTTTCAATTAATTAAAGACCTTAGCAAATTAGAAATGGTTAGCATTTAAGGGTGTTATAGCATTAGGGGCGAGCGTATGAGGTAGCCGCATGGCGTAGATTTATGCGGAGCTTTAAAGACTGATATTTAACGCTAACGATGAGAGCGAAAGTTTGATGAATATACAGAGTGGTAACATATCGTCCCAACCGTTTTTAAAAACGGCTTCCGTCCGCCTATCCCATGATATTTTAAATAAGAAATATAAGGGTGAAGCTTCTGATCATGAGCGCCTACTTGCCGCCGTCGCGTGGATTAAACGTGCGCAAGATGCAAGTGATGATCACGGTATAAGCTATGGCTATTATTTACGGCCTTTGCAAAAGAAACTCAGCACATTGGGGTGGCGCGATAGCTATGTTGAGACGTCAGGTTACATTATCGAGACCCTGTATGATATCGGAGAAAATTTTGATGATTTAGATGCAATGACGCGTGCAGAACAGATCGGGCATTGGTTGCTGTCCGTACAAAATGTTGATGGGTCTTTTTCCAATGATAATTATAATAAAGACCAAGGTATTGTTTTTGATACAGGGCAGGTCTTATTTGGCCTTGCGCGGTGTTATAAAGAAAGTCGAAATCCGATATTTGAACGGGCGGGTAAAAAGGCGGCATTATGGCTTGCAGATGTTATGGATACGGATGGGGCTTGGCGGAAAAACACACATAAAAACGCGGTAAATACATATAACTCTCGTGTGGCTTGGGCCATGCTAGAAATGCACGCCGTGTCTCCGGACCGTCGGGTTTACGAGGCCGCGGTTAGAAATTTGGATTGGGTTTTACAGCAACAATTGGAAAATGGATTCTTTGAAAATTGCGCCTTTGGTCAGGACGACGCTCCGTTTACCCATACTATTGCTTATGCGATTCGTGGTTTGTTAGAGGGCGCGCGATTGACCCATGACGCGCGATATTTTTTAGGGGCCGTAAAGGCGGCACGTGCGGTCGCGGAATATGTGAAACCGGATGGTTTTTTAGCCGGACGCATCGCTAAAAATGGGCGCGCTTTGGACGATTCATGTTGTCTGACCGGCAATTGTCAAATGGCGATTATCTGGTATCAACTAGCGGAATATCCAGACCATGCCCATATGCGAGAGGTCGCAAATTTGGCGATAGATTATGTCATGTCAGTACAGGATATAAAAACTTCAGATGCGAATGTAAACGGCGCGGTAAAAGGGTCACATCCAATCTGGGGTAAATATACACCATTTGCCTATCCGAATTGGGCGACAAAATTTTTCATAGAGGCTCTTTTGTATAAGGAGAAACTTGTATGAAAATGTTAGGGTGTGATTTTGATGTCATAGATCAGCAGGGCGCGGTGCAGTGGAGCGAAGATTGGTGGACAAGAGAAAAATCCGGTTATATTACAACCGTCAATGTCGCCATTCTTATGATGATGCGAACGGATAATTTTTTAACAAAATTTGTTGAAAATTCTGCCTTGGTCGTGGCTGATGGTCTGCCGTTAATCTGGTTATCAAAACTTCTGGGAACGCCGCTTTCGGAGCGCGTAGCGGGTATTGATCTGATGCAGGATCTTGTATGCAGTGCCGCCAAAACCGGCAAACGCGTTTATCTATTTGGCGCTAAGCCCGATACGGTACAAAAAGTTGCGGATCGGTTCATGCGGGAAAACCCTGATCTTATTTTAGCCGGTGTAGACGATGGATATTATACCAAAGACCAAGAAGGTGAGCGCGTTAAAAAGATATATGATAGTAATGCTGATCTCTTGATCGTCGCTATGGGCGTGCCAAGGCAAGAACGCTTTTTACATGATAATTGGGAGAATTTGGGTGTAAAATTGGCGATTTTGGTAGGAGGAAGTTTTGACGTTATTGCGGGTGACATCAAACGCGCGCCTTTATGGATGCAAAATAGCGGGATGGAATGGTTTTATCGGCTCTGTCAGGAACCCAGACGCTTGTTTAAGCGTTACTTGGTGACCAATACCCAATTTATCTGGTTTGGCGCAGTGAGTGTATTTAAGACCCGTGTCTTATCAAATTTAATGTATAGACCCGTAAGAGAACTTGGAAAAGAATAGGTCTGGTTTCAGGCGCGTAGTGTCTTCCTTATGGATTTTGTAAAAGGGACGTTTTGTCAAATTTAGCCCTCTAAGAGGAATTTAATAATCCGGGGTACAGCTTGCCCGTCTCCATAGGGATTATTAATCCCCGCCATGGACGTATAGAGGTCCTTATCGTCCAGTAATTGCGTGGCTTCCGAGACGATTTTATCCATATCCGTTCCGACCAGCTTAACAGTACCGGAACTCACCGCTTCGGGGCGTTCAGTGGTGTCGCGCATGACGAGTACCGGAATGCCAAGCGATGGGGCTTCCTCTTGAATGCCCCCGGAATCCGTAATGATAATATGAGCTTTGCTCATCAACCGTATAAACGGGAGATAATTGAGGGGGTCTATCAATTCTACGCCCTCAATACCTGATAATATTCGGTTCACGGGCTCTTTGACATTCGGATTAAGATGTACGGGATAGATAATTTGTGTATCTCCGCGTTCTGCCAATTTGCGCAGGGCTCGACATATGTTTTCAAACCCATCTCCAAAATTCTCGCGCCTGTGTCCTGTTACAATAATAAGCTTTTTGTCGGATTTAATCACAGGCAGGACGGCATCCAGCTCGGCTTGCAATTCTGGAGACGTATTGATTTTCTCTATCAGGCCCAACAAGGCGTCAATCACGGTATTTCCGGTGACGCATATCGTTTCAGCAGGGACGTGTTCATCGCGCAGGTTTTGTAAAGAGCCTTGCGTTGGTGCGAAATGTTTGGCGCTGATGACGCCGGCAATCCGTCGATTAATTTCTTCTGGCCATGGTGAGTAGATATTGCGTGTGCGTAATCCGGCTTCGACATGGCCGACATTTATGCGTTGATAATAAGCTGCCATAGAGACTGCGGCTGTTGTCGCAGTATCGCCGTGAACTAAAACCCAATCAGGTTTTACCGTGTCAAAAATCTCGGGCATATGAAGCAATATACGTGACGTTAACTCATTGAGCGTTTGTCCCGCTTTCATGATATTAAGGTCAAAATCGGGCGTGATCGAAAATATATCCAAGACTTGATCCAGCATTTCCCGGTGCTGGGCGGTTACGCAGATATAGCTATCAATATCGGGGTGAGTTTCTAATGCCTTGACTAGCGGTGCCATCTTAATAGCTTCCGGCCGTGTCCCAAAAACGCTTAAGGTTTTGATTTTGTTTTTTATTTTTGTCATATAATCCACATAAACAGGCTAAATTTAACCCTCAGATAAATATATAATCTGTAAGTTTTGTTAAGAAGTAGGTAATGATATAAATTTTAATTTTATTAAACCCCAAAATTGAAACTTATGCGTCTAATTAATCCCATCGGTCTCATTTTTTCAGAGTGATTTTTATTAAGTGTCTATTCAATCCTATCCGTGCCGAATAGGACTACAAAGAATCTTTGAAACCGATCCTAAAATATACCTCATGGGTGATAAATAGATACCCAAATTACCTGCCTAAGACCTCTGGGGTATAATATGAAATCAAGTCCTATACACACCCTTCTGATCCGGTGGTTTTACCCGGAAAATATAATGCAAATACTGTGCTGGATATTCAGAAAGCTTATGTTAACGGCACTTATTTGGATAATCGCTCTGGTGAAACTTTTGCAAGCTATCACCCGGCAATGGGGCATAAAATTTGCGAGTTCGAAATTGCGGGTCAATCCAAAATTAACGTCGCCGTGGAGGCGGCTAAGGTCGGGTTTCAAATTTGGTGAAAGATACCGGCTGTGGATCGCACGAAAATTTTGCAACGGGCAGGGCGCCTACTTCTAGAACGCAATGGTGTACTTGCTGAACTGGAAACTCTGGATACAGGAAAGGCGGTAGCCGCAACAGCCGAGGTCGATATCATCACGGGTGCTGAAGTGTTGGAGTATTATGCAGGTCTAGCTCTGTCTTTACACGGTGAACATGTCGATCTACCCCCTCAGGCATTTGTCAATATACGCCGGGAAGCGATTGGCGCGCGCGGGTAT
>CAZSKN010000041.1:0-20225 GCA_964607445.1 uncultured Caulobacterales bacterium | reverse complement strand
CTCCTTTTGAGGCTATGCGCGCATTCCACAAGCGGTTCAAGTCAAAAGACCTAGGTGATTGACAGATTAACTTCAGAAGCGCATCTTATTTAATATGGGAGCTACAACACATTATATTCCCCGGGAACGCTTAAAATCTCTTAGTCGACGCTCAGACCTATGGGGATGGGGCGTAACCCTGCATGTATGGGGGGTGATTTTTGGCGCTATGGCAATGTTTAGTTTTTGGCCGAATGTTTTTACATTTATATTGGCCTTTGCCATCATTGCGTCACGCCAACATGGCATGTCAGTTCTCATGCATGACGCGGCGCATGGCGTATTATTTAAAACCAAGTTTTTAAATGAATGGATCGGAACTTATCTATTAGGTGCGCCTTACGGCGGCGATATGGCGTCTTACCGCAAATACCATCTTAAACACCATAAATATGCCCAAAGCGAACGCGACCCGGATTTACCACTCTCAGCTAAATTTCCAACGTCACCCGCGAGTTTAAGACGTAAGTTTTTACGCGATATTAGTGGATTGACATTTTTACGTATAAAAATAGCGAGCTTAAAAATGCGATTTGGAAACCATGCCCAGATTGACGGCGCTGATGCATTTAAAAAAACATCGCCTTGGCCAACCTTGATCGCCAATGTGATTTTATTTGGCGTATTGGCGACTCTGGGCAAATGGTGGGTTTATCCTTTACTGTGGTTGTTACCGCTTGGAACATTGTTTTTTGCCATCATCCGCCTGCGTAATATTGCAGAACATGGTATGACAACATTTGATGACAATCCGCTGACCCATGCGCGTACAACACGCACCCATTTACTCTCACGTATTTTCATCAGTCCCTATTGGGTAAATTACCACATAGAACATCATGCCTATATGTACGTGCCATGTTATAGATTAAAAGCCCTTCACCACGAAATGGGCCAAGCAGGTCATTATGACGAGATGGACATTAAAACCGGTTATACCGAGATATTGAAACTTGCCTCTCTGCGTCAATCACCGCTTGCGAGTTAAGTCGTGCCAAACATCTTAAATATAAGAAACAGCTATGATTAAATCTATGAGTCGCGGCGCCTTCGCGCTTTTATTATGCATAGGCCTTGCCGGATGTTTAGCTCAAGCCAAACCCGCACAAACAGCCCCGCCGTCTGAAGTTTTAGATATATATGATATCGCTATCGCACCTTCTCCCGACCGCATTCGCGCAGACATACAAACACTGGTAGATTTTGGAACCCGTCATACCTTGTCTGAAACCCAAAGCGAGACCCGTGGGATCGGCGCGGCGCGGCGTTGGATATTCGCCGAATTTGAAAAAATTTCTAAAGCCTGCGGGGGATGTCTTGAGGTCGTATATATATCCGATACGATATCCGGCAAGACCCGTATTCCCGACCCGACTGAGGTCGTAAGTGTTTTGGCCATACAACGCGGATCTACAGATCCGAACCGTTATGTGATGATGTCGGGAGATATAGATAGTCGTGTTACGGACCCGTTAAACGGAACGTCTGATAGTCCCGGCGCCAATGACAATGCCTCGGGCATGGCCGGAGTCATTGAAGCCGCCCGGGTTTTAACACAGCGAAAATATGCAGGGTCTATTATCTATGCCGGTCTCTCGGGTGAAGAACAGGGTTTATTTGGCGGAGAGATTGTGGCGGCTCATGCGCTTAAGAATAACTGGCAAATCAAAGGCGTTATCAATAATGACATGATTTCGAATATATCGGGCATAGATGGTGTGATTAATAATTCTGTTGTCCGCGTATTTTCAGAAGGTACGCGCGCCAATGAAACGCCTGAAGAGGCCAGACGTAGACGCTTTACCGGCGGAGAAGTGGATAGTCCTTCGCGCAATTTAGCCCGTTATATTAAAGCTATGGGTGATCAATATTTAACTAATCTTGATATTATGATGATCTACAGACTTGATCGATTTGGACGCGGCGGACACCACCGCCCCTTCAATACCGTTGGCATTCCGGGCGTGCGTATTATGGAAACGCATGAACATTATGATCGGCAACATCAAGATTTACGCACAGAAAACGCCATTGCTTACGGCGATGTTATGGAGGGTGTAGACGAGAAATATGCCGCCAAATTAACAGCCTTGAATGCGATTACATTAGCCGGCATGGCAGGCGCACCCCCTTTTCCTGAAAATGTGGAAGCCACAGGCGCGGTTAAAGCGTCGGCCCAACTCTCATGGACGACACCGCAAAATGCGGACAATCTGGCAGGGTACCGTGTGCATTGGCGGTTAACAACGGCTCCTGAATGGACACACTCGCGCTTCGTCGGAAATGTCAACTCATGGGAATTTACCAATCTTGTGATTGATAATTATTTCTTTGGTGTATCTGCTGTCGCTAAAGATGGTTCGGAAACGCCTGTTGTTTTCCCCGGAGCAGCGGGACGATTTTAAAGCGCTAAAAAGGCTCTCTACGGTTTATACGAACGGCTTTCGTCGGGGAATAGCCTCGATGAATATCGTTCCCAATATATAAAATCCAGCCATGACCACGCCTTTGAGCGTGCCTGATATTTTCGATTTTCCGATGCGTTTACGGTAGTTTACGGCGACATCTTGACACCTCAAATTGTGTTTCAACGCCCGTATTTGCATTTCTACGGTCCATCCAAATGTTGGAGCTCGCATGTTTAAAGCCTCAAGCCCCTCGCGGGTTATAGCTCTGAATGGTCCCAAGTCTGTATAGCTATGTCCCCAGATCAATTTAATCAACCGACAGGCTAACATATTGCCCAATCTTTGTTGCACGGTTAGCGCTCCGGTTTCGCGTCGTCCTAAAACGCGCGATCCGATTACGAAATCAGCCTCACCATTTTCAATCGGTGCGACGAGCTTTGTTATGTCTTCCGGATAATCAGAAGCATCACCGTCCAGAAAAACCAGAATATCATATTCACCGGCTGCCTTTATCCCCCCCAGACACGCCCGTCCATACCCCGCTTCTGGAACCGATATAACCGTGGCCCCATGTGTGCGCGCGACTTCGGCGGTTTTGTCGGTAGACCCATTATCGGCCACTATGATTTCAGATACGATTTCAGGTATTTCAGATATCACCTTGCCGATAGCTTTATCCTCATTTTGGGCCGGAATCACGACTTTAACGATGGACGCAGTCATAGCGCGCCTCTCGTTCTGCGCAGGGCCTTCATTTCCAATGCGATAACAAGAATAGGCAATCCAAATTGCAAAGGGACAAGGAATTGTGAATAAATATCATAGCTTCCACGTTCACCCATAGCATATCGGATATAATAAAGCCCCACCATTACGGTGAGAAGGCCGACACCGTAGAGCGGCAGAAACGGATAAAAAGGTAAAATCCACAAAAGATACCAGGGATAGCCCGTGGGTGAGAGAAGATATAATGTAAGACTTAATCCCATTAGGGCCGCAGGTAAATATAGCCTGTTTACGTTACGCTTGAAAGCGAGATAAAAACTCAGAGCCGTTAAAACAACGGCAACGACTAGGCGCGGGGCCACCTCTGCGATCGGACTAAAGATAATTTTTAAATAGGGATAAATAAAGCTACTTCTTTGCCATTCACTGGAATAGGCCACCAGACCGCTATTGGCATTTATACTCAACAACATTGGCAGAATAAGTAGCAGGCAAATAATACCCGATAATACGCCTGCGCCTATGAAAATACGGGGTCTATGTCGATAGTGTCGTAGCAATACGGGGCCAAGTAACAAGGGCCAAAACTTCACGGCACCCGCAACCCCCAATAATATGCCGGCCCAAAATGGACGGGTTTTTACAGCGATGAGCGCCCCGACCATAATCGGAAACAGGATCACATCCATATGGGCCACATTATATATACTATAGATGAGAAGCGGATTTAACCAATATAACAAAGCCCAATATGAAGCCCGTTCATAAGCTTGTAGGGCTTTCAATAACAACAAAAAACCTAAACCCTCAATAACAAAATAAAGCAGGCGTAAAACATCAAGGTTAGCGGGATCAATCTTGGCAGCTACAGCAAAGACAGCCATAGCGACAGGCGGATAGATCGTTGTAAGATAGGCATTATTTATTTTGGTCGTAATACCATTGCCAACACCTGCGGACAAAGCTTGTAGATCCCGCATGTGTTGTGGGGCATCAAGTTTGACTTTGAAGAAAACATCGGGCGGGTATTGGTAAGGATTATGTCCCTCAACTGTAACCATTCCATCCCAAAGATAACGGTTCCAATCATCCTCATAAATGGGGGTTGACCCCAAGAATAAGAGCCGGGCTATGATACCGATAGCGACAAGGCTATAAAATATATTCTGGGACGGCGCCCCAATCCGGCGCAGCCAAATGACTATGCCCAACCAAATAAATCCTGCCCCCATAAGAGCCGCAATAAATTGCCGATAGGGATGGTCAAATGTGTCTGTGCCCAGAACAAACCCTGGGCTGAGAATACGAATGATGATGAGGCCGAGTAATACACCAAGGGCTAAAAACACTAGCCCGGTTTGAGATCTCAAAAACGTCACGAACTCAAATGACCTTAAGAGCCATATCCTCCGCCACGCGTAGGTTGTTGTGGGCGAGGGGCTGGAGCGGGCGCGCGTTTGGGTCGTGACGTTGGACGTAAAGCTTCTGAACGTTCTTTACGAATTTTATCAATATCATAAAAATCGATACCGTAATTTAAACTTACAGGTTCAAATCTGGCGGCACGGTAAAGCGCGCTTTTCAAATTCGGTTCCGCATAGCTCTGTAAATGTGCGATGAGGACTTTATCATCCGTCCCGAAAGCTTCGTCTTTATGCCATAAAAAAATCGGGGTTAACTCTACCACATCATTATTGACGTGAACGATACCCCGTGAATTGATATATCGTTTGGCATTGGTTTCTAAAATTGCCTCAATTGTTGCCCCTGTATAGGCTTTTTCATTGATACAAGGCCCGCCGCGCACACCCTGATAAAGGCCGTAAAGAACATTATCAGTTTTAAAATTGGAGAGAATATAGGTTTCCACATCCGCAATGGACATGGATTGACCGTTAAGTGTCAATCTAGGCGTCGTCCAGAGACGTCCGGGCGCCTCGCCCGTCCCCCGCAAACGTTTTAGGTTTTTCTTCTTCTTACCCTCAAGTGTAATCGCGCTGACAACCAATGCATTTTGAACATTTAACCAATAGGCTAATTGATCTAACTCCGGGAGGTTCGAGACATCTTGGACGGCGAGAAAGTCGAGATAGGATTGTAAATCTTCACGTCCGTATTCGCGGATAAGCTTATACGCTATTTTAGGGCGTCCATTTTGCGGCGCCGCATAGCGCGTCATCAAATCATTATAAGCTGCATAATCTATTGGTGATTTAACAGACGCGTCCCCGTCTTGCGCCAATGTATCCTCAACATCCAGATTGCGCGCAGGTGCACGCGTCGCGGAAGTCGCATCTGTGGAAGCCGCCGCCGTGGAAGCGGGCGGCGCGTTCTGAGCCATAACCAATACGGGGAATGCAAAAGCGGCCATAACGCCGAGAGCAGTTTTATATGAGGTTTTCATGTTTGCAGCCTTATATCTTTATAACTCAAATTTCTACATTAAACTCAAACTAAGCAAGGCAAAACCTTTCACAAGCTTGTGAAGACAAAATTTTAAATAGGGTCAGAAGAGGTTTTAAATCAACGCCTATACCTTTTCGCCTCTTACGCGAAAAACCATGACAGATAGCGACTGGACTTTTACGACAGTGTAAATTGGAGAGACACATGATATCCATCAAAAAAATGCTTCTAGGCGGAATAGCTTTAGCGTCCATATCAGCACTCATATCTGCAACACCTGCGACTAAGACGTCAGAAAACAATGACGATACTCCGACGTGGGACGTCAATAACCCGCCCGGCAAAAAACGTCAGATTAATATTAACGTCACGGAAGGGACGTGGATGAGTCTGGATGTGTCGCCAGACGGAAATACGCTTGCATTCGACCTCCTTGGAGATATTTACACCCTCCCCGTATCAGGGGGATGGGCCAAGAACATTGCATCAGGTATGGCGTGGGATATGCAGCCGCGTTTTTCACCTGATGGTCAAAAAATTGCTTTCACCTCAGACCGTGCAGGTGGTGACAATATTTGGATGATGGATACTGACGGCAAGAATAAAACTCAGATCACCGAAGAAGACTTTCGTCTCCTAAACAATCCAACATGGTCTCCTGATGGACGCTTCATTGCAGCGCGTAAACATTTTACCACATCGCGCTCTCTTGGGGTCGGCGAAATCTGGTTATATCATACGGCAGGTGGCACGGGTGTACCGCTTGTAAAAAAACCGTCCGAAGCTCATCAAAAAGAACTCGGAGAACCTATGTTCTCACCCGATGGTCGCTATATTTATTATAGTCAGAATACAACGCCGGGACCTATTTTTGAATATGCGCAAAACTCCCACACACAATTATTCGAAATTAAACGCTATGATATGGAGACCGGAGACATAAGCGCCGTTGCCGGAGGCAATGGCGGCGCCGTGCGCCCGACCCCTTCGCCCGATGGCAAACAATTAGCCTTTGTGAAACGTGAAAACGGGCAAACCAAATTATTCCTTAAAAATTTAGAATCCGGTCAAAACACAATGATTTTTGACAATTTGGATCGGGATATGCAGGAAACCTGGGCGGTACATGGTGTATATCCGAATATGGATTGGAGTCCGGATAGCCAAATTCTCTATTTCTGGGCAGAGGGTAAAATTCACAAATATAACCTTGGCACCAAAACCTTTAAACATATAAATTTCCGCATAAAAGATACACGTCAACTTATTGATGCACCGCGTCCTGATGTTGACGTTGCACCTGCGCACATCGAAACGAAAATGCCGCGTTTCGTAAATGTGTCACCGGACGGAGAAAATATTTTATTCGAAAGCTTGGGTAAAATTTATCTCAAACCGCACGGAGGCGGTAAAGCAAAACGCCTTACCAACCTGCCTGATACACACTTTGAACTTTATCCCAGTTGGAGCCATGACGCTACATCTGTGATTTTTACGAGCTGGAATGACACTGAGCTCGGGGCCATTCACATAATTGATATTGCCTCCCGGAACGTAAAAACCATTTCACATTCTCCGGGTCATTATAAACGCCCGCGCCTATCTCCGAGTGGTGAGTATGTCACCTATGAAAAAGGTCAAGGCGGATATATTACCGCGCCTGAATGGTCGAACGATCCGGGCCTTTATGTAATGGCTGTTGAAAACGGAAACCCGGTTCATATTCGCAAAACAGGGTCATATCCTCATTTTGATACCGATGAGTTTCGGATATATTTTACCGATAATCACGACAAAAACCGAGCTTTGATTAGTACAAATTTATTAGGTGATGATGAACGCGTACATGCCTCGTCCAAATTGGCTCAAAGCTATCATGTGTCTCCCGATGAGACATGGATCGCAATTCGGGAAAATTATAATCTTTTTGTCATGCCCGCTTTATCAGGACCGCAAAATATCGCAGCTGGTGCAAGCGCGAAAGCCTTACCCGTCACCAAAGTCAGTAAAGGCGGCGCCACATATCCAAGTTGGTCAGATAACGGGCGGTTAAACTGGAGCTTAGGCTCCACCCTATTCAATATTGATACACAAAATATTATGGATGCGTCCTTTATGCCCCCCGCATCGGGACTGTCTATATCGCGGAAGGTTAAATCCGTTAAACCTGACGGCATGATTGCCCTTACCAATGCACGGTTAATTACCATGTCCGACAAAAAGGGGGGAATCATTGAAAACGGGACTATTTTAATAGATGGCAATCGAATTAAGAAAATCGGTAAGTCGGTTTCTATTCCCGCCGGTGTCACAAGCGTTGATCTGGAAGGTAAAACCATAATTCCCGGCCTGATTGATGCGCATGCGCACGGGCCACAAGGCACAGACGAGCTTATACCGCAGCAAAATTGGAAAGCGATGGCTCATCTTGCGCTCGGCGTTACCACTGTTTTTGATCCCTCAAGCCGCGCCTCTGAAATATTTGCGGCAAGCGAAATGCAACGGGCTGGAAAGATCATAGCCCCGCGTACGTTTTCGACAGGCGAGGTTATTTATGGTGCAAAAGCGCCGGGTTTCTTTGCCAATATTCAATCCGAAGACGACGCACAAGAACATGTTTCAAGATTAAAGCAACAAGGTGCTCACGGGGTTAAAAATTACAACCAACCGCGTCGGGATCAACGCCAGCAAGTTGTTAAAGCCGCGCGAGATCATGATATAATCAGCGTGGCTGAAGGCGGGTCACTTTATCATATGGACATGTCTATGATCGCAGACGGGAATACATCTATTGAGCATAATTTGCCTGTGGGCGAGATCTACCAAGATGTTGTGCAAATGTATTCACAAACAAATGTGGCCTATACACCGACATTAGTCGTGACCTATGGTGGTGTGCGCGGTGAAGATTATTTTTATCAAGAGAGTGATGTCTGGAAACATCCGCTCTTATCAAAGCATACTCCGCCGGATCAATTACGCGCGCGGTCAGTGCGCCGACAGCAGGTTCCCGAGAGCGATTATGCAGATAGTGGGAGTGCGGCAATAGCCAAGACATTGGCTGACAAAGGTGTGCTGGTCTCGATTGGAGCGCATGGTCAACGCGAAGGCTTGGCATCACATTGGGAAATCTGGTCCTTTGCCCGGGGCGGCATGCCCCCTCTACAGGCCTTGCAAACTGCAACGACCATGCCTGCCAAACATTTAGGTTTCTCCAATGACCTCGGGTCTCTCGAAGTCGGAAAGCTTGCCGATCTAGTGGTCTTATCAGATAATCCTCTCGACGATATCCGTCATACAGATAATATCGAACATGTCATGCTAGGAGGAAGATTATATGAAGCTGACACATTAAATGAAGTCCATACGGGTAGTTCTAAGCGTGACCCATATTGGTGGGAAGACTGATTACGGGAAAGCTAAGGAAAGCTAAGGAAAGCTAACACACAAATTTAACGCGGACGGCCCTCACCCGTATAAACGGCACGCACTGCTATACCACATGGCTAAAGGCCGAGCCTATCTGAGCGGATATTATCCGTTAAACAAAGTCAGCGCGCCAATGACCATAGCTTCTGTCCCGAGTTTAATCGACGGCTCGGGTTCAACTTTAAAGAAAGGTGAATGGTGTGATGCGGCGCCGTCAAGATCTTTTGGGAGAGTACCACCGACGGCAAAATACACGCCTTTGACGCCATGTTTCGGGTCTACAAAATAAGCAAAATCTTCGGCTCCCATGCCTTTTCTGGGCTCGTCAAGCAACACATTTTCTCCCAATTTTTCAGTGAAAGCCGAGCGCAAACGTCTGGCGGTTTCAGCATGATTACGGGTTGGCGGTGTACTTTCGGTCTTGGAGCGCTTCACCGTCGGTAACTTATCTTCCGGCACGCCTAATGAGAGCGCGACGCCTTTTGCTACGCGGTCAATACCGTCCAGCAAGGCCGTTCGTACACTGGGTTCGTTTGAACGCACAGTGAGTTGCATTTTGACACTGTCTCCAATGATATTATGTTTTGTCCCGCCATGAATAGAGCCCACGGTGATAACACCTGCTTGTAAGGGCGCAATTGTGCGTGACACAACGGACTGTAATGAGACCACAATTTGGGACGCCACTAAAACCGGATCGACGCCTTTATGGGGCGAAGCTCCATGCGCGCCAATACCATGAACTTCAATATCCACGCTGTCAGAACTTGAATAGGCTATATCCTCGGTTAATTGAATACGTCCGGTCGGGGTTTGCGCCGAGACATGAAAGGCCACAGCATAGTCAGGTTTGGGAAATTTCTTATAAAGCCCATCTTCGAGCATTTCACGCGCACCAGAAATCCGTTCTTCGGCGGGTTGCCCAATTAGGATAAGCGTACCGGACCACTCATTTTTCAGATTGGCCAATTGGCGCGCCGTTCCGACAAGTGAGGTAATATGCACATCATGTCCGCAGGCATGCATCACAGGTTTTTCTAGCCCGTCAATGCTCATTTGTCTTGCCGTAGAGGCATAGGACAATCCTGTATCCTCTTTAACCGGCAAGCCATCCATATCCGCCCTTAACATAACCGTCGGGCCGTTACCGTTCTTCATCACGGCTACAACGCCTGTGCGTCCAATGTTTTCGGTAACTTCATAACCTAGAGTCTTTAATTCCTTGGCCAGTCGAGCTGCGGTTTTGGTTTCTTTGAATGAGAGTTCCGGATTTGCATGAAAATGTTTGAATAGAGCGTCTAGATTGGCATCATAATCATCTGCAATGGCATGGCGCAAACCGGTTTTCAGGTCATGAGCATAGGCTATTGGACTTGTTAAAAAAGTCGCCGCAACAAGGCCCGTAAAAACTTTCGTCACATTCTTTTTCATACTGTCTCCACTTATTTATGTTCTTTAAAAATTTATGCTCTTTAAAAAGGTTTCTGTAACGCCCGCACTTGAGTTCCTATCAAGTTAACGCGCTTCTCAGGTCAGGTAAAGTCACTACAATCCACAAGCGAAGCACAATTCATCTTGACTTCATCAAAACAGTCCGCAACCAACAGCCTATGAAAATAGCAAGTTGGAACGTGAACTCTATCAAAGCCCGCATGCATGCGGTGACATCATGGCTGGAAGTCGCCAAGCCCGACATCGCCTGTTTACAGGAAATCAAGACTGTAGACGAAGCCTTCCCGAAAGAGGCCATCGAAGCGCTCGGCTATAATATAGCTACACATGGACAAAAATCTTATAATGGTGTGGCCATATTATCTAAACGGCCTTTTGAAGAGGTCAATATTGGCCTGCCGGGAGATGAGGATGATCTGCAGGCGCGATATATTGAAGCCGTTATTATGGGCGAAAGCTCTCCTGTACGGGTGGCCTCTATATATTTACCCAATGGAAACCCGGTTTACGAACAGGATTCTAAGGAAGAATTTACCCAAAAATATACCTATAAATTACACTGGATGGAACGATTGAAAGCACGCGCACAAGATATACTTGCTTTTGAAGATCCGGTTATTCTAGCCGGCGATTACAATGTCATTCCGGAAGATAAGGACACGCATGACCCGCAGGCTTGGCGCGGGGATGCGGCCTTTAGACCAGAGACGCATGCCAAGTTCAGAGCCTTACTTAATCTTGGCCTGACCGATGCATTTGAACAAATTGACGGGCGTGCTGAACAATACACATTTTGGGATTATCAGGCCGGTGCTTGGCCGCGCAATAAAGGTATTCGGATTGACCATTTGCTATTATCTCCCCAAGCGGCTGATCGTTTACGCGGGTTAAAAATCGACCGCGACGTCCGGGACGGGGTTAAACCCTCAGACCATGTCCCTATCATTGGTACCTTTAATCTTTAAAATCACGGGTTAGGAACAAGCCCAGAAAATTCGGGCATGCGAGTGCGCCGTCGCTCTACGTTTACGACGCAGCGGGTCAAGAGGCAAAGAACCTCCATATATCTTACGGGATATTTCATACGGGCTTCAATCAACACCAGATTTACCGCTCCAGCTAATCAATTTTATGTATAATTATATCATGATGATAGCGGCTTCGAGACCCCGTCAATAACGTCATAAACCGCCCCGATTTCATCGAGAATTTTCTGTGTGCGTTCAGGTGCCATCAGTTTCGTGCGCATTGATCCGGCTTCAAATCTGTTTTCGGTATCGATGACGATAAATAAATAGCCCTCCAGAAAGGCAAATCTAATATGTTTCCCGTTTATCGATTTTTCTAAATCTACAAGTCTTTGCATAAATGTCGGAGTCAGGAGATAGCGGGCTTCAACCTGATCGGTGCCATAGGCTTCGAAAATTTTCTCAAACACAGGGTCAACAAGTCCGACCCGCTTCATCCCCGATTTTTTCGATCGGTTGAAAATTCCTTTATCGCGCAAAACGACTGTGCGCCCCATAAAAGGTGTAGACAGTTTTATCGACATGAGTTGACCTCGAAATACTGTGACCCAACGGACACCATCGTGATTCACATCTTTGCGTTCAAGGTGGGCTTCAAGCATTTCGAAATTAGCCCCGTGCGCGACACCGCTAATCCGGTCTTCATAAAGGGACCGATCAAAGTTTGAAGGCAGCAAGCCATTATATATGAGTCTATGCAAATAATCGGGAGCCTTAGTTTTGGCGTTAAATTCCCACGCTATAAATTTGCAGATATGAGATACCAAATGAATTTTGGTTTCGTGTTTCACACCTGACATTTTACGCTGCCAATTCCCAAAAGCGAGGAGAAATGAAATGCCAATGGGTATAATAAGTATACGCATGTTCCCATATGAACTGTAGAGAAATATGCCGATTATAATACCCGCTATGACCGCCAATATGCCAAACCGAGTAGCGCTTTGCTGATTTTGTTTACGCCCGTTTTCCGCCAATAGTAAATGCGGTAATATCTGATGATCATAATACTCTGAAAACCCCTGAAACTCGGGGTGATGTTCGTTAAACTTATGCATTTGCATCCTTTGACGTCTATCATAATGATTGTCATAGACGGCTTAAGCCTTCAATACATGTCTTTAAATTGTTTTCATCCATATTTTGAATGTTAACTCATAGTTTCAAGCGCATCTTTGAGTTTTTCCAACTCAGTTACAAATCCTGCTCGACGCGCATGTTGTTCGGCTACTACCTTTTCTGGCGCTTTATTCACAAAATTTGCATTTCCGAGTTTTTTATCAATTCTATCGATTTCGCCTTGCGTTTTGTCTATTTCTTTCGTCAATCGATTGCGTTCTGCGGACACGTCAATAAGCCCGTCTAACGGGATTGCAAACCCAATACCGTCAACAACGGTTTGAAGGGCACCTTTGGGGGCTGACGTTCCGGTTTCCACACGCGACACCCGTCCCATGGTTTCAAGAGCTTCCGCATAAATATTCAAACGAGGATCGTCTGAAGCACTCAAGCGGATAAGAACAGCTTTTTTTGAAGGTGGCACATTCATTTCCGCGCGCACCGAACGTAAGGCCGTTATAAGCCGGATCAACCAATTTATATCTTCAGAGGCTTGAGCCTTAACAAGGTCTTGAGAGAGCTCCGGCCATATATCCGACATCAAAAATCCGCTCCGGTTTTCAGAGGTCTGTGCCCAGAGTTCTTCGGTAATAAATGGCATGAATGGATGTAACAGTTTCAAGATTTGATCTAGAACCCACCCCGCTGTGGCTTGCGTTTCGGATTTATGCGCCGCCTCGCCCGCCCCGACAACTGGTTTTATAAGTTCCAAATACCAATCGGCGTAAACCCCGCGCGCAAATTTATAGGCGGCATCCGCAGCATCGTTAAATCGGTAATTTTCAATATTTCTAGTCACGTCTCTTACAGCTAAAACGGTTTCGCTCACGACCCATTGATTGACGGCCAATTTACAATTTGCCGGATTAAACCCGACTATAGGCTGACATCCATTCATTTGTGCAAATCGCGCAGCATTCCAGAGCTTGGTACCGAAGTTGCGGTACCCCTCAATACGGGACATGGATAAACGGACATTTCGTCCCTGTGCAGCTTGTGCGGCCATATTAAAGCGTAAAGCGTCCGCGCCGTACTCATTAATAATATCTAGCGGATCAATCACATTTCCCTTGGATTTAGACATTTTTTGTCCTTTTTCATCCAAGACAAGGGCGTGAATATAGACATTTTTGAACGGAACTTCGCCCATGAAATGCAAGCCTTGCATCATCATGCGTGCAACCCAGAAGAAAATTATATCAAAGGCGGTAACCAGCACAGCACCAGGATAAAACCTAGCTAATTCATTGGTTTTATCGGGCCAACCTAATGTTGAAAATGGCCACAAACCCGAAGAAAACCATGTATCGAGAACATCGGGATCGCGGGTTAACTTAACCGTGGAGCCAGCTTTTTTCTGCGCGGTTTTCTCATCCGGGGCTACGGTGATGTTTCCATCCTCATCATACCATGCCGGAATACGATGTCCCCACCATAATTGGCGCGAAATACACCAAGGCTGTATATCGTTCATCCAGTTATCATAGGTTTTTTTCCAATTATCCGGAACAAATTTAGTACGTCCATCCGTCACGGCCGCAAGGGCTTCTTCGGCCAGTATATCAGCTTTGACAAACCATTGATCAGTCAACATAGGTTCAATAACAACGCCCGAACGATCCCCGAACGGTTGCTCTATTTTAAGGGTTTCCGTGTGCGCAAGTAAGCCGGTGTCCTCGAATTCAGCTACCACCATTTTTCGCGCTTTAGCCGCAAATTTACCGTGATAGGCCTCCGGGATAAAAGATAAGGGGAGAATATGTGCGCGGGTATCCAGAATAGAAATGGGTGTATGCCCTGCGCGTTTACCAACCTCATAATCATTAAAATCATGAGCCGGCGTAATTTTAACCGCCCCTGACCCTTTTTTTGGATCGGCGTAATCATCTGCGATGATGGGAATACGGCGCCCGACAATGGGTAAATCAATAAATTTACCGATAAGTCCGGCATAGCGCTTGTCTTCACTATGAACTGCGACTGCCGTATCGCCCAACATAGTTTCGGGGCGAGAAGTGGCTACGATGATATAATCACGGTTTTCATACCCTGTTATTTCACCTTCATCATCCACAAGGGGGTGTTCATAGCTAACGCCCTCGGCCAAGGGGTATTTTAAATGCCAGTAATGCCCATCAACCGTTTTGGTTTCGACTTCGAGATCAGAGATAGCAGTTTGGAAATGCGGGTCCCAATTGACCAAGCGTTTATCGCGGTAAATCAGACCCTCTTCATACATTTGAACAAAGACTTTAACGACAGCTTCGGCCATCTTGTCATCAGGGTTATCGGGATCGCCCATTGTGAAGCGCTCGCGAGACCAGTCACATGAAGCCCCAAGACGCCGGAGTTGTTTAACGATAGTCCCGCCGCTCTCGGCTTTCCACTCCCATACTATAGCTTCAAACTCTTCGCGCGACATATCTTTGCGACCACGTTGACCTTCATTGGCCAATTTTCGTTCAACAACCATTTGTGTCGCAATTCCGGCGTGATCCGTACCGGGTTGCCATAATACATCTTTGCCGCGCATACGTTCAAACCGTATTAAAATATCTTGCAATGTATTATTAAGAGCATGCCCCATATGTAAGCTACCTGTTACATTAGGGGGCGGTATAACAATAGAATAAGGCGTTAAGGCCGTATCCATTTTGGGTTTGAAAGCACCGCTCTCTTCCCAAGCTTGATATATGCGGGGCTCGGCGTCTTTCGGATTAAAGGATTTTTCAAGCATAATCGATCACACTATTCGTTTGGCTGTCATTACCGAGTTTATCGCAGTAATCCAGCTTTTTATGACTTGAAATGAGAAAAACCGCCTCGCTGAATTAACAGGGGCGGTAAATTCATAATCTGGATTTTACGAAAACCCGAAAAACTCTATTTCCCGGAGGATATACGTTTAACTTCTTTGGTGACAGCACGCTCAACAATGCCCTTTAAATTCGCATCTAGCCACTCTTTTAACATAGGCCGTAACGCTTCCATGACCAGATCACCAATACGATCACCGCGCTCCGCGTGGATCGCTCTATCCTCTACGGCCTGATTGAGCGATGCAAATACATCGGCGGTCGCCGTTTCTGTTACATCGTCCAATATTGTATCTGTTTTTGCTGTTCGTGGCATGTTTTCAATCTCCTCTGCCTCAATATTTTGAGGCTCAATTTCGTGAGTCTCTTTGTGAATTTGCACGTCGTCATTATCGACATCCGTAAGAAGTCCCTGTAATTCAGCTTCTATACTCTCATCAATATCTGTTTGATCTTCTGCGTTTGTGATTGCTGTGGCGAGCGCGCTGGCACCAAGAGTTGCGACGGCGGCTGTTCCTAATATAGCCTCTTGCGCTGATGGCTGCGCAGTGTCGTTACTTTTAGATACAGACGGCTCGGACCTAGAATCCGAAGCGATCTTCTCTATAAATTCGTCAATAACATCGTCTGCGCTTTGGGCTTCGCCTTGAGCTTGCGCTTGATTTGAAGTTGTGTCTGGCTCTGGCGAGAGCCCCATTTCTAAATCTTTCTCCGCAGATTGAGCCTCAGCATTTGCCAAATCAGCCAGTTCAAGCAATGACGCTTCGGCCATATCAATCTCTGGTTCCTGAGTCTGATGATCTGTCTCTTCACTGTCGACATTTTGCTCTTGTTGCAACCGTGTCTCATCTTCTAGGGTCATGGCGAGAATATCGTCATGGACATCCGATTCATGAGAGAGGTCTTGCGGTTCTTCGGTATGTGTCGCCTGAGCCTTGCTATCGTCATCGACATCAAGTGCGGTCGTATCAAGCGCTTTAATTTCACCGTCTTCAAGAAATGAATCGTCGGTTAAATCCGCCATTAAAGCTTTAACAATATCCATATCGCTTTCCGTCGAGGCGACGGGCTCATTAACTTGGTCTTCGACGAGTAAACTTTCTGCCGGGTCAACAACAAATTCCTCTATGGGCGCCGACATATCATCTTGGACGTCTTGCGCTTCAGACAATAAAATTTCTGATACAAGGTCTGTGTTTTCAGATGTAACGTCTTCTTCTACAAGGTTTTCAGGGGTGTTTGAAACTTCAGTCTCCGCATCGTCATTAAGAAGCGCGTCAATATCAATAAGTTGGTCTTCATCAATGAGCGGCTCTTGCGTATTTTCCGAAGTCCGAGACGATGTATCCACATTAACCGCAGTCGGCGGCGCAGGATTTTCATTTACACTCTCAGCAATAGGATCGTCGCTCAAAATAGACTGAACCTCATCCGACACGCTATCGGCTTTTACAAGATTTTCATCGGCTGCATGTACAATATCTGTCGACTGATTAGGGAGATCAGGATTGTCACTATCAGGAATTTTCAAATCCTCAACAATCAAATCTATATTTTCATCTTCAAAAACAAAAGAACTTGCCGTCTGCGACGGAGTGACAGGAACGACAATCGACTCACTTTCAGAATTAAGGGCTTCAATCAACATATCCTCTGAATCTGAAACAGACTCAGCTGTCTGCCCCGTAGATTCGATCGTCCTGTCTATTTCCAGACTCGGTTTTGTAAAATTATCATCAAGTAAGCCATCAAGAGCATTATCAATTGATGTCTCTTCTTGTGTAGATAATAAGTTTGGCAGCGAATGCTCGCCAGAATCTGAAACAACAGCCGGACTAGAATCATCGGAGGGCGCACTCACAGCTTCCAAACGGTTATCGGCTTGTGTGACAGGCGGTGTAATATCGACACTGGCTTGAGGTAATTCAGGCGGTAAATTCGTATCTTGCTGAACCTCAGACGCGACTTCGGAAACTTCGGGTTTTTGGACTTCATCGTCTGCAATTATGCGCCGGATAGACGCCAGAATATCTTCCATACTCGGTTCTACGGTATCAATTCCATTATCCGTGGCTCCAGTCGAATTATCTGACATACATTTCCCTCAATGCGTTCATGTCGTTTCCAGCGCTCCTCGCTTACAATTAGGGCAACACGTCTAACTTGTCTAGACGCCTTTGGATTCAATTGTCAGGCGAAATTGATGTAATTGGATTTTACTATAATCCATGAAGTTCTACGGTTCTGCCCCAGATTTTTCTGTCTCAATCGTATAAAAAGGGTCATTTTCTCCCAACCATGGCGTATCATCGCTTTGATCTATTATATCTGCGACGGTTGAAACGGGCAGTAATATATCATTCCCAAGTTTCTCAAGGCCGTTTTCAACCTTATTCGGTACAAATTTATCCACAAATTGCTTCATGCCCCAATACTTTATATTCTCTAAGTTTTGGGCCGGATTATAATATTCAACAGGCAATTGCAGGCCTACAGCATCAAATCCGCCAAGAGTCGTTAAAATTTGATATGTTGCTAAATTCAAAGCCCGTTGCGCGTCTAAAACAGCTAATTTCGCTATAAGTGCCTCTTGTTCGGCGTCTAGCACATCGAGAGTCGTTCGCGTCCCGACCTGTTGTTCCAAAACCACACCTTCAAAAGCAATATTGGCAGCATCGACTTGTTTTTGACTGGCCGTGACACTGCGTCGTGCAGCTTCGAGCTGTGCCCATAATTGGGCTACAGTTTGATCAATCGCCATTCGTGCATCGCGGGTTTCAAAAACCGATCTTGTTTTTGCATGGCTGGCCTGACGTACACGCGACCGATTTAAACCGCCTGTGAAAATGGGTATATTGATTTGCGCCGTAAGTTCAGCCCCTTCTGTACGATCAATACCCGATGATTGCCCCCGGGCTCCGGTTGCCGTACCATTTAGACTCAGTGTCGGCCTAGACGCAGCTCTGGCTATATCAATAGCCGCATCAGCGGCGTGTTCATTGTATACAGCCGCCAATAATTGCGGATTATTCTTTTGTGCAATCCGTTGTGCTTCCAGCAAGCTATCCGGCAGAATAAATCGGGGCGGAGGGCTAAGAGCCACAGGCGGGTGCCCTATAATACGTTCATAAGCCGCTCGGCTGATTTGCAATTGGGCATCGGCTTGGGCCAATCCAATTTCAGCTCCAGCCAACCGACTTTTCGCCTGAGCGATATCCGTGCGCGTGCCTTCGCCGACATCAAACCGGTCCTGAGCGGCGCGTTGTTGGCGGGCTAAAACCCGAACATTATTGCGACGAATGCTCGCGGCGTCCTCATCTCTTAAAACATCTGTATAGGCTGTAGCGGCGTCATTGAATATAGTTTGTTCTACATTACGCAGACCTTGCCTAGCCGAAAGTATCCCAGCTTTGGCTTGTCGTTTTAAAGCCCCGATACGCCCGCCTGCATAAACAGGCTGTATGACTTGCAATTGCAAAGCTTTGGGAATGTTTGTGCTTGTATCCAATCCATCTGCTCCGAATAATCCAAAGGCCGTACGCCGTGTAATCGAGGCGCCAAAATTACCGCCTAAATTCGAACTCAAGCGGCCTTGGGCGCGCGCCTGAACATAGGTTTCATCGGTTTCGCGCACCCGGGCGCGTTCGGCCTTTAACAAAGGGTGATTATTATAAGCCGAGATTAAAGCTTCTTGGAGAGTTTCAGCACCCGCTATAGGCACAAATGGGGCCAGCATAGCCCCCGCTGTGAAAAGGGCCGTCTTAAACATAGATGCATGTTTGTAACCCGTCATAAATTCTCTCCATTGACAATGCTATACCTATGGCAACAAGGTTAATGGGGTATAAAGGTCGACTGGCTTTAGGCTGGTTTTACTAGGGATAGTTTCCTAAAATGCAAATACGGCTTCTGCTTTAAAACTCGGCAACACAGGTATGCTCGCGTCAAATAAAACCCGCTCACCTACCGTATCTCCTGCGCGCGTATAGACCGTTGCATGCCCGATAGGACCGACTTGTTTAACGCAGACCAGACGCCCGCCATTTGCCAATTGATCCAACCATGATTTTGAAATATCCGATACAGCCCCATTAATAAATATAACGTCAAAGGGGCCATGTTCTGACGCCCCGACCTTTAAATCACCCTTAACGATGGCAGCATTTGTAACACCCGCCCGATCCAATTCCTGTGTTGCCCTGTCAACGCGTTCTTCATTGTCTTCTAACCCGACAACAGTTTCAGCCATTTGTGCTAAAATAGCGGTGGAATAACCACGACCACAGGCGATATCTAATACAATATCCTTATCTTGCACCCTCGCCGCTTGGATGAGTTTAGAAAAATCTCGGGGCCGCACCATCCAGCGTTCGTCGTCAATCTTGATATGGGCCTCGCCATAAGCCAGCGCCTTTTGCGATTTAGGTATAAAATTTTCACGGGGTATTTTACGAAAAGCCTGTAAAACACCTGCATGCGTCACATCATTGGTACGAATCTGACTTTCGACCATGTGTTGGCGGGCTATTGTGAAATTAAACATATCTATATCCTGTATAGAGCTGGAATCTTTACGCGATCTATAACCGGATTAGGCCCAAGCTGGCAATGTGACAATTTAGATTATTCTGCGCATATCCCGCATTCATCTTTGCAGTTATTTCTAAACATTTTCCAAAATCGGACATTGCCCTCTCGTCCTCAGTCAGATATACCGCGCGAAATCAGGCACCATGGCGGAGTGGTTACGCAGCGGATTGCAAATCCGTCTACCCCGGTTCGATTCCGGGTGGTGCCTCCAA
>CAZSKN010000040.1:16503-20362 GCA_964607445.1 uncultured Caulobacterales bacterium | reverse complement strand
TTTAGGTTCTGGTATCGCAAGGTGTGGAAGTTCGAGTCTTCTCACCCGCACCATTATTCTCCTTTATGAAAATCCATTGGGATATGATAAGGTCGATTGGGACAGTCTGTCAGGGCCATAGGGTCATGACGCGTGCAAAGTTGTCTCATTTATGGACACATCGGGTCTATCTGAAATCTTCTCTATGCAAGGCGCGTTAAACACCTTAGGAGCGCCGCAGGCAGCCTCTAATTACGGGGGGCAGAAAGATCATTATGTCCAATATTATGCATGCCCATCCTGCGCTCGCAGATGCTTTGGCCAAAAAGGGCTATTCCACGCTGACCCAGGTTCAAAATGCGGTGCTAGATACAAAATTGCGCGGGCAAGATTTACTGGTATCGGCCCAGACAGGGTCAGGAAAAACAGTAGCTTTCGGCCTTGCTATGGCGTCAACTATATTAGGCGAGCAAAAGACTTTTCATGCGGTTGAGGCTCCATTGGCCCTTGCTATAGCGCCAACGCGGGAGCTGGCCTTACAAGTCAAGCGCGAGCTTGACTGGCTCTACCGCGAAGCCGGAGCTAAGACCGCGAGCTGTGTTGGTGGAATGGATATGCGCGATGAACGTCGGGCATTGGCCCGGGGCGCACATATTGTGGTTGGTACGCCGGGCCGGCTTTGCGACCATATTAAACGCGGGTCTCTGGATATGGAGATGTTACAGGCTATTATTCTGGATGAAGCGGACGAAATGTTGAAAATGGGCTTTCGCGAGGAGCTTGAACATATTCTTGGGGCCGCACCTGAAAACCGCCGAACGCTGATGTTTTCCGCAACGGTTCCAAAATCTATTTTGGGGATGACACAAAAATACCAGCGCAAGGCTGTCAGGGTCAATACGGCGGCTGAAACCCAACAGCATTTAGATATTGAATACCGTGTCATGACTGTTGGTCCGTCAGATGCGGAAAACGCAATCATTAACGTATTGCAGTATTATAATGCTAAAAATGCAATTGTGTTTGGGGATACGCGGATTGGCGTAAACCGGATGACACAGCGGTTTCACAATCGGGGCTTTTCAGTTGTGGCCTTATCGGGTGAATTATCCCAGAAAGACCGTAGCCATGCTTTGCAGGCATTACGGGATGGTCGGGCGCAAGTATGTGTGGCCACAGATGTCGCGGCGCGCGGGTTGGACCTGCCGGATCTTGATTTGGTTATTCACGCGGATGTACCCAAAAACCGCGAAGCTTTATTGCACCGTTCAGGACGCACTGGCCGGGCCGGGCGTAAAGGCGTCTCTGTCCTTATTGTTATGCCCAAACGCAGGCGAAATGCTGAGCGGGTATTACGGGATGCCAATATAACGGCGAGGTGGTCAGACCCTCCTAGCGCGGCTGAAATTATAGAGCGTAATAATGAACGCCTGCTCGCAAATATGACTTTGGAAACAGAGGTGAGCGAAGAGGAACGCACTCTGGTGACGCGTTTGCTTAAAGCCCATAGTCCGCAACATATTGCAACGGTTTTAATCCGCCAATATCGGGCCGGGCAATCTGCGCCAGAAGAACTGACCCATACGGCTTATGACCCCAGCGATGATAGAGGTGGGCGGCGTAAACGGAGTCCGCGAAATGATTTTTCAAACGGGGTCTGGTTTTCTCTAAATCTGGGCCGCAAACAAAAAGCCGAGCCTAAATGGATATTACCAATGTTGTTAAAGTCAGGCGGGTTGAAGAAGGCTGAAATCGGGGCAATTACGATCACAGAAACACAAACTTTCATTGAAATTGAGCGGGCCAGCGTAGACCGGTTCATTGAAACCATTGGCCCGAATGGTAAAATTGAAAAGGCAATTACGGCTTTGCGTCTTGAGGGTCAGCCCGATTGGAGCGGTAAAGACCGCTCTCGGGATCAGACTGGCCGGCGGTCTAGATCCAAAAACAGATCGGTTGATACATTAGACTCTCATCAAGGACATGGGTTTAAAAGTGCGTCGCATAATAGCAAGAACAAGCAAAACCGCGGTGAACCCCGCGTTTCGGGACAAAAAGCTTCAGAACAAGCGGAACCGGAAAGACGTAAATCTAAATCCGTTTATGACCACGGGAGTTTCAAACGTAAGACGCGTGTGAAAACGAGCCGCGATGATCCTGAAAATTTTGCGCCTGCGCCCGCAGAGGCTGGCACAAAAAAACCCCATAAGAAAAAATTGGCTAAAGCTGCGGCTAAAAGAGCAAAAGCCGGAGGTGTCAAAAAAGGCGCCCGCAAAAACACGCGCAAAAAGGCTCGCCATTAAAGCTTATATCGCGTTGGGGATCGGGCCTGTCAGTCCTGAGCTAGAATTAATTTCGAGAGCCAACGTAAATGCAATCCGGATCAAGGCGCGAATTTAGACGGAAAGATCATAGCCCGCTAATTTAGCGATACGGGTAAGCGCTTCATCAGACAGACCATTTGTTGCCATAGATTTATTGAGTTGCGCCCATAAGGTAACGGCGCGCATGCCCGTGCGACAAAAGGCGAGAACAGGGCCGTCGGTTTTTTCTAATAAATGTCCGAAGTGCTTTATGTCTTGTGATGTGATTTGTCCCAAGACTACGGGTAAGTGGTCATATGTTATTCCTGCATCTTTGGCCTTTTGTGCAAGCGTGTGTGATGAGGGTTGATCCGGTGTCTCACCGTCAGGGCGGTTATTGATAATATGTTTAAACCCCAGTGCAGCCAGTTCTTCGACGTCTGTTTCATTAAGTTGCGGTGCTACCGAGATTGCCTGGGTCAGGTTTTTGATATTCATGATGTGTCCTAATGGCAGTTAAGGGGGGTTTTAAGATAATGAGGGCCGCCGGTTGCAGCAGGAGAAATCACTCCGGCGTTCAGATTTTTACTCCAATAAGCTGCATTTGAAATATGATCTGTGTGAATATGGTTTTCCAATATCCACGGGTCGGGCCAATGAAAGTTTTTAAAACAGGGCAAGGTCGCCTCTGCTGAATGTGTAGATGTCCGTCCTGACCAGACATCATAATCCAAACCGGAGTCCTTTATGATGCAGGCGTTTTCTTGCTCTCCAGAGACGAGATAGCTCACGGTGAATGCCGGGGTGTAAAAGCTAGGTTTACAGTCTGAATCTGCATATTAGTCAGGCTCCAACAGCATCACATCACACAGCGTTTTCACAATGGCACGAATGCGGTCATCTTTGAGATGATAAAAAACCTCTCTGGATACACGCCGTGTCCCCAATATATTTAAGGTTCGTAATTTGCCCAGCTCTCTGGATAAACGCGGTTGGGGAATGGACAACACCGCTTCAATCTGGCTGACAGATAATTCACCTTCGCTCAGTAGACAGCAAATAATCAAACGCTCCGAATGCGCCAAAGCTTTCATTAACCGAGTCGCGTCTTCTGCTTTTGGTATTAAATCTGTTGTATAAGTAATCATAGCTTTGTTCTTTTGGCTTTATGACAATAGTTGACGATTTTGTAAACTATTGCGAGAGACACGCCTCTATCACAAATCTGTTACGGTGAACCCGCCGTGATAGACAGGTTTAAACGAGTGTTTTCAATGCCAGAATTGAATATGAACCGGCCGCGTTACAAGCGGGCCGGCGTAAATATCCAAGGTTATAAGCCTATTTGATAAATAACCGAAATCAGAGATTAGTTCTTTGTTTTAAGAAAATCTGAGGCACTTGAACGCGCGCCAGCGCGGGAGTCATTCTTACGTGAATTTTTTAGCCGGTCTAAGGGTGTTATGGCCTCGGGTTTGCGAGACTGTTGTTGGGCGTTTTGTTGTGCATGGGCTTCGCCATGTGCCTGCGATTGCCCATTTTCAACACTATCAGAATTTGTATCTTGTGCTTGGCTT
>CAZSKN010000040.1:0-16403 GCA_964607445.1 uncultured Caulobacterales bacterium | reverse complement strand
CGGCCTGCGCTTGTCCTAGACCCTGTTCTTGACTTTTTACTTGGCCCGATCCGGCATTAGAGCCGTTAGAAGATGAGCCATTGCGCCCTTTAATCTGGGATAAAATATCAGATACAGATGCTGAAGACCCGCCGCGCATTACTGAGGGCGATGAGGATTGTGTCTGTTGGCTATCTGACGGGTTTCCATTCTGACCGGAGCTGCCGCCAGATTGTGATCCGGATGGAGTCGTCGTATTTTGTTGAGATTGTTGTCCCTGGCCGCCCTGTCCCTGATTTCCCTGTCCCTGACGAGGGCCGTGTTGGGGCGTTCCAGATATAGATCGAGATAAATCTTTCCACGCGGCCTGTTCATCTGATTGCAAGTCTGGATCTGACTTTGCGGCCTCTGACGGTGTATAGCTCACATCTACGGGTTCGCCCGGCCCAGCTTGAGCCAAACGCTTTGCGCGTTCTTTAATCAAGTGGCGACGGCTTTCTTCCGGCAGGGCATCAATGGGTGAAAACCCGCGCCCATTACCAACCCCAGAGCCGCGTGTATTTTTGATAATATCTAAAATATCATCAGTATCTCCGGATTTCTTTTTAGATTTCCGCCAATCTTCTTCCGATTGATCTGTTTGCCGCGTGTCCGGAGAGCTTTGAGCAAAAGCAGTTGTCGAAATTAAGAATACACTGCTGGAAAACACACCGGAAAACATAAGGGCAAGCAGAGCTGATTTCATAATATAATATATATAACATATTTAAGATGAGTACGAAATGAATACGGGCTTCATATTGTCTATAGCTTTTTAGCGCCGATTGCCCGCATATTTGGCATTAGATGTTAGGCCGTTTTCAAGCCTGTGTTGTTAACACTATAGACGCGTGTGTGAACATGGTGCGGCGTTAGCCATAGACGAGGGTGCTCTATGGGCACACCCTATTCTGGCAAGATGCAATATAGACTTAAAATATACGCACCAATCGAATGCCGGTAAAATCATTACTATCACCCCGTCTTTGCATTAATCTGGCGGCATACCGTAGATCGGTTGGCCCCGAAAACCAGCTTCCGCCGCGCGCGACTCGTTGATTGCACGACCCCCGGGCATCTGCGCTTCCGTCTGTTGGTGCATCCCGTAAATTCAAAGTATTGCAGTCCTGTGTCCATTCCGCGACATTTCCGATCATATCTTTCAAGCCAAATTTATTTGCCCCTAAAAGACCTGTTGGCAAGGTACGGTCACTGGCCGGGTCTGTGCAATCTGGATTGGCCCATTTAAATCCACTTTCTTGGGCCGCCCCATTGGCAAAGGCACAAAGCGCAGCATCAGAACCACCGATAATCTCCTGAGCGTCACCCGCGCGCGCGGCATATTCCCATTGGGCTTCGCTCGGTAATACATATGATTTTCCTGTTTTTTCAGACACCCACGCGGCATAAGCTAGGGCATCTTCCCAACTTACATTTATGACGGGGCGGCTATCACGCCCCCAACCATTATCATTCGGCGCACCAGAACACCCTCCATCTGAAACACAGGCGTCATATTCTGCGAAAGTGATTTCGTGGACACTCATAGCGAACATATTGGAAAATGTGACGGGGCGTTTGGGTTTTTCATTCGGGCGGGCCTTGGCATCATCATCCCCGGCGCCCAGTGACGCCGTACCTGACGGTAAGCTGACCATTTCCGGGCAAATGGTACAATCTCTAAATGTCCGACCCGGACTTGGTCGCAGGTTTTCCATCGCTGTAATGGCCTGAGCCGCATAAGCCCCTTGTGGAAAGCTGGTTAAATAATTTTGGTAAGCCGATGACGTATTGGCCGTACGGGCTGCAGTCCAAGCGGCAGTATCCGCTGCTTTTGCTTGTAATCTGTCAATACGGGATTGGGCTTCCGGCGCGTTTTGACCGCCCGGATGTTTATCGAGGTAGAGCTGGTAACTGCTTTGCGTATTGGCTTGAGCGGCCGTTTGCCAATCACGCGCTTCAGCGGCGGCGCGTTCTGCGGCATCTTTTCGCGCGGCTTCGGTCGCGGCCTTTATTTCAGAAATACGTTCTCGGGCCAAAGAGGTATGCAGTCCTTCGGGCCAAGCTGCGAGGTAATCTTCATAGCCGGCCAGAGTATTTCGACTTTCCGCATTTGCCCAAGCTTTATTGTCATAGGCATTGATCTCGGCTTGAGCATCGTCGGCATGTTTGCCCTCCGGGAAGGCTTCAAGATAGTCGCGATATCCTTCTAGCGTGTCTTTCTCAAGCGCGGCGACCCAAGCGGCGTCATCGGCCCCTATAGGGGGGGCCTTATCCACTCTGGTGGTCTCTGGATTACGGACTTGTGTAGGGTTTGTGTTTGGAAGGTCCTGCGGGACAATTACTTTTGAAACCAGCCATAGTGCGCCCATAAAAACGAGGGCTAGAGCAATAAAGCTTATCAGCCAACGACCCCAGGGAGCCCGTTCGTCGCTCACAACAAATGCTTCACGCTCATGCGGGGCTTTCCAGCCGTCTTCGGATGTCGGTTTAGGGGGTATCTTGGGCGTGAGGTCTGGATTTGTCATTAATGATTACCACCTAATCGCAGAATAAGATTATCCAGACAATATTGACCAGCTTCGTTTAAGGCCCGTTCTTCCTTGGCCTGAACAAGGGATTGCAGCAAAACCAATACCGCACTCATAACAAGTGCAAGCAATGTTGTCGTAAAGGCAACGCCCAGTCGTGAGGTGACCTGATAAAGAAAATCCTCGCTCTCGGCATTTATGGGTACGCCAGCATATTGCAAGGCAAACATAATCCCCATAACAGTTCCGATGAAGCCCAAAGACGGTATGAGCCATGTAAGATAACGTAACATGGAATAGCGCAAATCGATTTCGTGCATGTAAAGCTCTAATGATGAATTTAGCACTGAGATGGCTTGATCTTCTTTGCCTGAGACTGTGTATTGATCTATTGTCCGGCTAATCATGCGTGGTAAGAAGGCGGCGCGGCCAAATCGTCTTTGTGTGATACCGTCCTTAATTCGTACAAGAATGTCAGGTGTTAAAATTTGCCCATTTGTCGGAAGATATCCGCGTTTAAGCTGGCTTTCTTCATCACTCGCAGCCGACCATCGGAGGAATAATTCTCCAAAGCCCAGAAACAAGGCGACCCACATAACATTTTGTACGGTAAAGGGCCAAAATCCGGCGTCTGAATCGAGCAATATTTCCTGTAAAATAGGCGGTGCCGTGAATCTGATAATTCCGATCATGACGATGGCGGCAATGATCGCGATTATAAATACAAATAACCGACGTATTAATCTGGAATTTTTATTCATATGACACTCTTAACCTTCTTGGGTTTAATCGCAAATACCATTGCGTGTGGATGCGAGGGCCATAAATTGCCCTTGATTTTGCGCTGACAGGGTTTCCATAAATTCGACGGTTCCGTCATAATCGAAATAATTCCCGACAACGACGGTATGGATTTCTTTGCGACCGGCATTTATCCGTGTAATTTCGCGCGCCAATCTGTCCGGACGTAATCCATTATTCGCGCGCGGATTAGGCAAGCCATCACTGACAAGAAAGATCGCTTCGCCCGGGCCATTAATCATTTTGGTAAAGGCATCTAGCATAGATGCGGACCCGCCAAATCGATCTGTAAGGCCGGCGGCAAAACGTTCGGCCTGGCCTTGGCTTGTGGGGGTAATACGTTTTAACCCGCCCGTTCTTGGCCATATTTGCGTATGTGGGCCGCTATCAGCCTGCTGAAACCCGACAATGCGTAGAGCATGATTATCCTGCAAAGAATTGATGATACGCGAGGTCGCTTTTTTTACCGAGGCTTCATGCCCCCCCAGACACCGGTTTAGGTCCATTGCAATGACGATATCATCTTTCGTCGTCTTCATCCCCAAAAACCGGAAGGACACTGTCTTTTTCAGCGGGGTCGGCGCTGGGCGTTCTGCGACCGGCTCTGGAACAGGAACGGCCTTGGGTACCGCCGCCGCCTTTTTTTCCAATAAGGCGGCTTCAGCTCCGCGTAACCGCGCGAGCAAGGCCTGGGCCTCGCTTTTGATTTCAGATACATTTTGCGCTGCGGCAGACCGTTTGGCGGCTAAAGCTTTTTTCTTCTCAACGGTCTCTATTTGGCTTTCTTCGGCCGCACGCAGTAAGTCAGAAATGGCATTCTCAGGTGTGTTTTCCTGAATTTCCTTTTGATAAAAGGGCAGTAAAATGATGGCGAGTAAAGCAAAGGCTCCCATTGCGGCGGCAAATAAGTCAATCGCGGACATAGAGAAAACTTCGATATCACGCGCCGGACGTCGTTTCATCTGGCTCTCCCGACAAAATCGCCGCGATTACGATTAGCCAGTTCTTGCAAGAAAATCGTCAAGGCTTTGTTTTGGGTATAATCGCCAATGGCAACAGTATGTATTTCCGCACGTCCGCGATTACGATTACTGATATTGGCAATGATTTCACCCGGTCGTCCATCATCCGGTGCGCCGTCCGAAATTAGGATCACCACTTCCGGACGCATGTTTAATGCCCGCACCATGGCGGCCTGTGTGGGTGTGCCACCGCCAAATTTACGCGATAGTCCTGATACAAAGTTCCGGGCTTGTCCAATGGCCCCCACATCAGCGCGCTTGAATTGTCCGCCGCGCGGAAATGTGTCATAGCTGGGCCCGCCGCGGTAGCCGATAATTGCAAAGCGGTTATCAGGCTTCATGACATCCAGAATTTCATTTAACGCTCGTACAACATTGCCCGTATGTGCTTTCATAGACCCTGACATGTCCACAACGACGACCACTTCTTTGCGAGAGGTTGCCAGGCCTAATATTGAAAATTGGACACCTTGATTAGTGCTGCGTGGCGGAAGTTTAACAGGGTCAGGTTCAGGGTCGGGCTCGGCTTCTGGCAGAGGCGGCGGATCCGGAATTTCAATTTCTGCCGTTTGTTTTTGAACTTCGCGCAGCCGGGCCTCTATTTCTGACATCTCCGTTTCTGTTGTACGATATTGTTTGTTTAAAAGTCGTATCTCTGCCTGAAGCGCCCGGATCTCGCTCATATCGGATTGGGTAGAACTCGCTACAAGCCGACGTTTTTTAACCAGCTCTTCTAACTCTTCAAATGATTGATCTGTGCCGCCCTTTTTATAATAAGGAAATAAAACCAAAACGATTAAGATAAAAGCGCCTAATGCCGCGGCGAAAAGGTCAAGTGCGGAAATCGAGAAAACGGAAATATTGCGCCTGTTTGCCCGCATTAACGCCCGCCGCCCAATATACGGATAAGCGTATAAATTTGTCGCTGCTTGGCCTTTTGTTTTTCTGCCGCGTTAAGTGAGTCTGATAATGTCACAGAATCGCCTAAAATCTCACGATCCATTTCTTCGTTAATCAGATCGTTGGAGCGCTTTAACCGGCCATCTAGATCTTCCATATACAGGGCTTCTAAATTATCCAGTTCGGCTTCAAATGTTGAAAACTCCGCAATATCCCGGGTTGTCACCAATGAATCGGAATAGCGCATGACGACAAAGCGATGCACAGGGTCTTCATTAGCCCCTAAGCGAAACAGAGAATCTGACAGAATTTGACGTAGGAAAAGGGCGTCCTCTGTTATGACGGTGTTAAATTCTGCGTCGGTCAAAGCGTTATCATAAGCAATCAGACTGTCTATTTGGCCTGTAATAAATGGCTCACATCTTGATGCAAAATTAATAACATAAGCCATATTGGCGGTTGTGATTTCCGGGGCGGCTTGTCGTAATACGGGGTTGGCGATATCCTCGATAACGTCCAATAAAGGCGTCTCTGCCGCTATAGGCCCGTCCCCATATTGTGATAATGCGATACGGAATTCCGGCGTCGCGTCCCGTGCCATTTCTTGTGTAAGTTTAAAAAACTGATAGCGGGCCTCCGGGTCGTCGGTTGGAAAACCGGCCATTATATTGATACAGTAATCTGGATCACCTTCAACGTTGGCGGAAGTTAACAAGGTGGTGGACGGGCGTGTAGAAGAGGCCGGGGCCGGAGTTTCGGACGGGGCTGATGTCGTCGGCGAAAGCTGGCTTTGCGCTGTTGCTGTCAGGCTTGGGACATGTGACAGCAAGGTCATGATCATACAGATCATTAATGTTTCAGGCCGTGGCATTATCGTGCGTGGGCTATTTCAAAGGGCGAAGCTGGTAATTGCGACGCGCTGCCAATATCTTGTCCGGCTTGATAGGTTCTGAGTTTATCGGACTGTCCGGGTTTGGATATACGCGCCGCGCCGTCGGCCAAGCCTTCAACAAAATTTCCTTCTATGGTATGGCTAGCTTTGGTGTCATGCATAATCATAAGCCCCGCGCCATGTGCCAGACCGTCTGAGGCCATGCCGTAATACTCTATGGCCGTTCCGTCTGTATTTTGAATGACCCCAACACCGGGTCCATTGGCTTTTCCATTCTCGCATACGCCCATCCATGTACCGGAGGTGCCGTCTTTTTGATTAAAGGCGCAGCGTGTGGCTACCGTATCCAAGGCGCGCTGGCGGGAGCTATATAACCCCTGGAGTTTAGACTTTAGATCTTCATAGCGAATGGCCGTAATGGTTTCACTACTCTCCAGCAAGTCCACAGTCACCGATGTTTGCTGTTCTAAGGCCGGAACAATGGAGGATAAATAATTCCGACCAACAGATTTTGACCGACTGTTTAGGCTTACAGCCTCATTCGCCGCTACAATAGCCCCCTGAATGGCCAGATTGGTCAATATTTGATTGCCAGTATTGGTGCGGTTCTGCCGACGGATACAATTATTGAATTCCTGTTGGGTACGGGCATCATTACAGCGATCCCTGCCTCCGCCCCCATTGGCGATGGCCGCGCCGGCGGCCACAGCTCCGAGAACCGCTAAAGCTGTGGCTTGGTTTTGTTGTCGGGCCAGCTTGCGGCGGTGTTCCAAGACTTTATATTCCGCCTGAATCATATCGCGCATTTGCACACCCATCTCGCCATTATGAATACCATCAAAAATACGCAAGGATTGTACGGATAAATATTTGCGTTCCGCGTCGAGTAACCGGCCCGCATATCGTAAGCGGGCTTGATAATCCGCTGTATCTGAGCCCATGAATGTTAAGGCGGCGAGTGAGGGGTCATATTCGGCAATAGCGGCGGCTTTGCGGGCCATTACCGCCTTTTTCGTATCCGCCCTGTTTATCAGCCGAATAATATTATCGGCCATGGCATCAGAAAAAACGCGCTCTAAAGGATCAACAGACCCATCACTCGCCGTTTCCAGCCGCGATAAAGCCACACCGTCGAGTTTAATTTTTTCTACTGGATATGTTACCACGACATTATCAGCCGGGCCCTGCTTTAGGCTTTGCGTCGGGACCTGTAAACGTGCATCTTTAGAGATATAGGAGATGAAGTCCAATTCTGGCGCTTGCGTATCAAATTGCCCCGTTTGCATAACCCCCATAGACTGTCGTGCTGTCATTTGTCCCGTCCCTGCGGCAAAAGGAATAAGGGGGGCGCTCGCAAATAAAACCCCTTGGGTGGGCGCGGCTGCGCGGTGGTCGGTTCGAACGCTCACCAAAGGCGTCACGAGGTCTCCAAATGTTAAAGGTGCATCGCCCATCATCTGGCTGGCATCGGGGAAGGAATAGGTAGCAAAATCAACGCTTACAACGCTTGGCAAGTTTTCGGCCTTTGTAATCGGTTCAGAGGTCAATTTTCCATTTGCATCCAGTTTTATCGCATGCGGGGATAATAAAGTGCTGTGTTCGGGAAGGCGCGCCGCCATCTCTTTGAACAGGGATAAGGCGAAATAATTAGATTTTACAATCACGCTGTCGGCAATATTCTCGATCTCTGCGCCGTCACGACCGCTTCCTTTTCGTCCCCCGATAGAGGAGGATTCAAAGGCTTTATAATAGGCATCTTTTGCAGCGGTTTCAACGACAGCCGGATATCGGATAATGGCAAAGACACTACCGTCGGGTGCTTCCGATTTGAGGGTTTCAGTTTGTGATATGCCAACGAGTGCTGATTGTTTAGCGCCGGTTGCTGTTGAAGCACAGCCCGGGATTAAAACCGCCGCTGAGAGGCATAAGGCGCTTAGACATAGTTTTTTGCTCCATGAAGTTCTTTTCCATGAAGTTTTGCCCTGTGTGTTTTTATGGCTTGGTTTCTTTGAGTGCATAAGAGGCCCTGAAGAATAAAAATAAGTCATAAAGCCTCTCTTTGGCGTTTATTTACAATCATATCTACATGTTACGGATTAACCTGCGCTGAAAACGATCGTCAGTAAATCTGAACGTGTAATGACTTAACTATATACAAAAATGGGTTTAAGTCTCAAGCAGACTCCTCACCTAAACACGGTTCAATTTGTGATGGGCTGTCTTCACGCAACCATTTCAACAGGGCTAGGCACATCAGAATTATAACCGGGATCAAAGGCAGTGAGCTGACAATCGTAGCTGACTGGACGGTTTCCAAGCCGCCCGATATGACAAGACCAGCAGATAAGAGCGCCAAAGCTCCAGCCCATATAAGCCGGCTGGAGCGCAAGGGCTCTTGGTCCCCGCTTAGGTTTTTAGAGCAGATACTGGCTAAAATATAAGCGGCAGAATCAATGCTTGTAGCATAAAAAATGAGACAAAGCACAATGAACATACCCAATACGACTTTGCCGAACGGCAGGCTGACAATGGCTTTTGTGACCATGATAGGCATGCCTTCATTGGTTAGAATATCTGACAATGGCAAAATATCATTGCTGATTAAATGAATGGAGTAAGCCCCCATTATCGCCAGAAAACTTATTGTCCCTAATGATCCCCATCCTATGACGCCGACAATGAGTTGTCGAATTGTGCGCCCATGCGAAATTCGACCGATAAACATTCCGACAAATGCGGCAAAAGCGAGCCACCACGCCCAATAGAATACGGTCCAGTCGCCCGGAAAGCTGGCGCCTTCAATAGGGTCTGTCCAAAGCGACATGGCGATCATGTTTTGAAACATTAATCCCAGGCTATTTACAAATAGATTTAAAATGAAAAGGGTTGGGCCCATGATAAGAACAAATAAAATCGCGGCAAATGCAAGGGCCAAATTAATGTCGGCCAAGATTTTAATTCCTTTTTTTAAACCGCGATAAACGCTCGCACCAAAGAGAACTGACCAAACGCCCAAAAGCCCCAGCTTGACCACGAGCGTATCGGGGATGCCGAAAAATTCGGAAATAAAGGCCGATACCATGGGAACACCTATGCCTAGAGATGTGGCAGTGCCTCCGATAATGCCAAAGACAACTATGATATCGATAAGGGTTTTGGAAATTCCACGAAAGTGTCGTGGAATCACGTCCTCACAGACGGCGCTAATTTTCAAGGACGGGTTTTTTCTTACATATAAAAGATAGGCGACCGGCACGGCAGGTATGACATAAAATGACCACGCTATGATGCCCCAGTGAAATAAGGGATACATATGCGCCCATTCCATGGCTTGGCTGGAGTGGGGCGTTATTCCAAAGGGGGGCGTTTTTATATAATAGACAGGCTCTGCAAATCCCCAGACAACAATACCTGCGCCAATACCCGCCGTAAACATCATGGCAATCCAATGAAGCGATGCATATTCGGGGGTGTCATCAACCGCGCCGAGTTTAACATGGCCATAACGGCCAAAGCCGAGCCAAAGTGCAAATAGGAAAGCCCCCACCCCCGTAAGTAAATATAACCATGTCAAATTTATGGTAATAAAATTTTTTGCGGCTTGGGCAGCCTGGCCCGCAGTTTGCGGGAAAAAAATAAGTGACGCTGCCACTATTATGATAATGAGGACGGACGGGATAAATATCGATTGGTCAACACCTAGTTTAGCCTGTGTAATTTTTGCCGGGGCATTCGTCATAATATCTCCAGTTTTAAGGCTATCTAAATTATGTCTATGGATATCGCTACCTTTTAACTGATCTGCCGCTTTTGGGACTTATCATTTAAGCTGGAATTAACGGTTATGGTCGCCCTGTTGGGGCGTCGGAAATGAAATATGAAGTCCTGCGGGTAGATCAAGAGTCAGTCGTTTTAAATGCCTAGAATAATCTTCGTTAAAAAGCGCCCCGCGAAGCCGCGGCGGCTTTTCAAGTCACGCAACCGACTATGACATCGACATTGAAACGTTTAATCTCAAAAGGATATATTTCTTTTGTGCCGGATAAGAACGATCGACGCATAAAACGGGTCGCGTTGACGAAGGACGGGCGAAAAAAGCGCGAGTAGGTGATCGTCAGCATACGGCCTCTGATAATGTCACAAAGCGATGAGATTGGCTCTATAGATTATACAAATTTGCTCATGATACTGGGTAAAATTCGTTTGTAATTAGAGCGACGAACGCGAACCGCCTAAGGGTTTGAAGTCTAGCCGGACTGAAATTTCAAATCTGTTGTTTCCATGTCCACGCACAGGCGATGATATGCGGTAATAAAATTGGGGTGACCCTGTGGCTCACTAATTTTCGTCGCGTTCTTGGAAAGGGTCGCGACCCTGCCGTTATTGACGTAGGCTTTTGACGCGTATTGCGGCTTTTTGATATATGCCCCTCTTTTTCAAGAGGGGCTAGGCTTAATTTAAATAGAGTTTGATACAGACGGATTCATCATTGCAAGGACATTACTAGCACGGTTTTCATAGCGTGTTGCTTACCTTGGCCTGCTTTTAGGTCTTATAAGACATATTCCACCTTTTCTCGCGGTTTCCAACGCAAGGCTGAATTGTAGATCGCTCGGCATGGCTTAAATCAAACCTTCCTATTATTGTTTCAAATCAGGGAGAGACCCTGAATATACACATTTTCCTAGAAGCGCCCACTAATAGAAAATTTTGCATTCAGGGGTGCGCCGACCGTGATTTGATCATCTGTATGCGCGCTTGGGAAATAATCTGCGTCAGTCAGATTTTCGATATTTACCTGCAGACGTAGCGTGTCAGACACATCATAATAGGCGGCGGCGTCAATCCGGGTAAAACTTGGTAATACAGTTGTGTTTCCGCCATCTGCAAAGCTCTCGCCTTGATGGGTGACGCCGAAGCCAAGCCCGAACCTGTCTGTAAGCTCGTAATTTCCCCATGCGCTGACCGTAAATTCAGGGATTTCACGCGGGATATTATCTTCCAAAACGCCTTCATCAATGATCTCGCCGTCCAGAAAACTCACACCGGTAATAATGCTGAAATTATCGGTGATATTTCCGCTTAAAGAGGCTTCAAACCCTTCAACCCGAATGAGGCTTTCATCGACTTGGTTTGCGGCGTTACCCGTTGGAATACCGTCCGTGGTTTCAATTTGAAAGAAAGCCGCTGTCAAGCTTAGGCCTTGCGCAAAATCCCACTTTAGACCTGCTTCAAGGTTTTGAGCGATATCCGGTGTAATCGCCGCTTCAGAACTACTGATTTCCGCAAATTGCTCGCCTGATTGCGGGATAAAGTTCTCGCTAAAGCTACTGTAAATGGAAATATTTTCTTTCGGTTTGAGGATAAGGCCAAAGCGCGGGGAAATTTCTTCATCTTTGCGCGATAGTGTTCTTGCGGGATCATCTGCAGCGGCCAAGGTGTTGACGACAGTAAAATCGAAGCTGTCGAAACGGGCGCCGACAACAATGTCCAGCCAATCCGTCACGGCGATTTCGTCTTGGACGAAGGCAGAGAAGACCCTCAAATCTGCTTCATCATCATCATTCACGTCAACGTTAAAGTTGTTGGTTGTTGTTACTCCTGCTGCATTTATACCAACACCATTTAAAATATTGATAGGCCGATTGGCTGCAAATGTTTCAACATCATCCTGTGATGTATCGAAAAATGTATTGAAACGATCATTGTCATTTGACGTATCTATATATTCAAGTCCGCCGAGAATTGTATGGCCAATATTGCCAGTGTCAAATTCACCCACTAGGTTTCCAGACAGGGTGAGGCTCTGACGCTGCGTTGTATCAACATATCCATCAAGGTTGACCGTTGCGATTCCACCGAATTCGGGATTGGCGGCGTTAAAACCAACTGGGAAAAAATTCTGATAGAGTTTGTCATAATCTCCATAAACGGCTGTGAAATTCCCTTTGATATTCTCCGCAAATTGATGGGAAATATTGGCGCGCAACACATGCGCTTGGAGCGTCGCTATGTTTAGCTCTTCATCGCCGAATGTGAAGTCTGATAGAGATTCAACAGGGGATCTTAAGCCGCTGGTGGTACTCGTTGTTCCATCAGGCGCGGCAGAAGGAATGCCTCTATCAATAAAGCGTTCATTGTCTGCATATTCGTAAGACAGATCAACGGTTGTGGCGGGGGTTGCCTGCCAACGCAGTGTCGGGTTAAATCCGATGCGGTCACCGTCAAAGAAATCACGGTGATTATTAAGTCTCTCATAATAGGCGTTTAGGCGAAAGGCCGCCGTGTCATCAAGGGCATAATTAACGTCGCCCGCTACATCGAACGCCCCAAAGGTATCGACGCTGGCTTTATAGCCAATAAAGTTATCTGTTAGCTGAGCTTTTTTGGTAACGCGATTAATGAGACCGCCTGTGCCCCCGCGCCCAAAAAGAAGGGCGTTTGGACCGCGCAACACTTCGACTTGTTCCAAATTATAAAGAGAACGGTAATATTGAACGTCATCCCGAACGCCGTCAATAAAGAAGTCAGCCGTAGAGCGAACACCGCGCAGCACAACGGCATCACGGTGACCTTCGCCCTGCGATTGATTTAAACCGGGCGTATACAGAACGATGTCGCCAATGGAATCAAAACCTTGCGCCAGAATCTGTTCTGCGGTTGTAATCGACAGGCTTTGGGGAACGTCTATGATTGGTGTGGGTGTTTTTAGCGCGTTGATACGGTCTGTATAAAGATGCTGGCCGATTACGATGATTTCGTCTTCAGAGGTTGGAGACGCGGTTTGCGCTTGCGCGGGTTGCGCGAGAGCAATTAACAAAGCAGTTGTGCTCGCTGTAAAATATTTCATGAATTCGTTTTTTTCTGGTGGTTAAGAGTTGTTCTGTCATTACTGGCGTTATCTGGAATGTGTGCGGTACCGGCGTCTACGCGCGCTAAAATTATATCATCGCAAATCAACGTAAGTTGACGGCTCTTACCGCCATGTTTTGCCATTAAAGCTGTCAGGGTTTCGGCCTTGGTCTGTAAAATCATAATTGCATAGTTGAGAATAGTTCTCATTAACAACGGGTGTTATTACGATTGAGAATGAGTTGCAAGAATAAAATGAGACTAACGACGTTTATTTTCACAGCGTCGGAGAAGAGCGCATTAGCGCCAATAGTCTATAGCCGAACTTGCGTCTCGCTTTGGTCGAACAGATAGGTAGACCTCGTCCAAGACCGGACAAAGCGAACACCCATAGTCGAAAAAACACTTTCACTCTCTCACAAAATTGAAGATGACGACGACCGTTCATCTTTGGCCATTGAATAATCAGAAACAAAGCAGCACAATTAAGGGATCTAAAATGAAACATTTAAAAATACGGCTCAGTACATCATTGATCGCGATTGCGTTTCTGGTGGCGACTCCGAGTTTTACGCAAGAGGCTCTTGACGAAATCATCGTTACTGCAAAAAAGTGAGCCACAAGGCTACAAGATACGCCCATCGCTATTACGGCTGTTTCCGCTCAGAAGCTTGAGATACAAAATGTCGATAATATTTTCGAAATCACGACACTCACGCCAAATTTAACAATTGATTTCTATATGGAAACAAAGACTACATATGTGGCATATGGTACGCACATTATTCCAAAATTAGGTAAGTAAATATGGCTTTTATATCTCGAAATCCTGCAACGGGCGAGCGTGTTGCGACTTTTGAAAATATGTCTGAAGCGCAGATAGAAACCGCTTTGGCGAAGGCGATGTCGGCTCATAAAACGCTAAAATCTTGGACTATGGAAGATCGCCGTGCTGCGATGCACCGCATTGCGGATATGCTCGAAGCTGAAGCCAATGAGCTTGGTGCGATTATAACGCTTGAAATGGGCAAGACACTTAAATCAGCCATTGGTGAAGTGAAGAAATGCGCGCTGGGGTGTCGCTATTATGCTGATAATGCTGCGGATATGATGGCAGATGAGGTCGTCAATGCTACTGCGGCGACCACATATAGAAAATATCTGCCATTAGGCCCGATCATGGTCGTGATGCCGTGGAATTATCCTTTGTGGCAGGTCTACCGTTTTGTTGGGCCTGCTTTAATGGCTGGTAATACGGGCCTTCTAAAGCATGCGTCTAATGTCCCGCAATGCTCGCTTTCTGTTGAGGATGTCGTGCGCCGCGCGGGTTTCCCCGAGGGGGCTTTGCAAAATATTTTTGTCACCAAGGATCAAGTCGGAGACATGCTCCGTGATGACCGCGTGCGCGGTGCGACGCTGACAGGCTCGGAACGGGCAGGGGCCTCTGTGGCCTCTATCTGCGGTCAGGAAATCAAACCCACCGTTCTAGAACTTGGCGGCTCTGATGCCTTCATCGTCATGCCAAGTGCTGATGTGGATAAGGCCGTAAACGTGGCCGTGACAGCTCGGACGCAAAATTGCGGACAATCCTGTATAGCAGGCAAACGCTTCATTATTCATGGAGATATTTATGATGAATTTCGGACGAAATTTAAAACGGCTTTTGAAGCCCTCATTGTAGGTGATCCATTGGACCCGAACACAGATATCGGCCCGATGGTAAGTGCGTCTGCCCGAGACGAAATTGCAGCGCAGGTTGAACATGCGCTAAAAGACGGGGCGGTTCGCGTAACAGGCGGCGAAATCATCGAGGGGGCTGGATATTTTTATCGGCCGGGAATTTTAGAAAATATCCCGAAATCATCTAAGGCCTATTATGAAGAAATTTTTGGGCCCGTAGCGCTCATGTTTAAAGTCGCCTCGGTCGAAGAGGCGATAGACCTCGCCAATGATAGTCCATTTGGTTTGGGGTCTTCTATATTTTCCCAAGATAAGCGTGAACAGGACCTCGCGATTGACGAGATTGAAGCGGGCGCAACATTTGTAAATGCCATGACGGCCTCTCATCCGGCTCTGCCATTTGGAGGCGTGAAGCGTTCAGGCTATGGGCGAGAATTAGCGGCGGAAGGATTGCGGGCATTTTGTAATGTGAAAACCGTGTCTATCACGACATAACAGCCTGCTTGAATGGAATAGGTGGTGATTATCACTCGCGTAAAACCATATCCGTATTTGAGGATAATGTTGACAAACTTTCTTCTGTGCGGCTTAGGTCTTTCCGATTTAGGCCCGTTGGAGAATGGCGTTGGATCTGTTGGGCGAGCGGTGTCCTGACCCCAAGCCGGATGCGAGCTTAATTCGTCCCTGAAACCACTCATCGTCATTCCAAACATAGCTGAGCATCATCACGCATGCTAACGCCGAAGTTTTACGCATCGCGTGTCAATAATTTTAAACTTTCATCCCAAACGGTACTGGCTGTGCCCGGTTTGCGGGCCAGCTCTGACGGCAATACTTCAATACCCTTGCCGGATCGCATCACTATATACCCACCATTTTTGTCGGGCGATAACTCTCCCCTTAGAACGCGCGCATATACCGGCGCTGTGGCGGCCACCGAACTTGAGCGGTCATTTCTCATCAGCCTTGGAATGAGAGGTTTGACGAGCGCAGTAATAAAGGCGGGGTATTCTCGCGTAAGCTTTGTGTCAGGCAGGTATCCCGGATCAAAACTAATCGCGTTCAAATAGGGGTACCGTTCAGCAATTTCCATTGCCATCATGATGCAAAGCAGTTTTGACGTGGAGTAAGCACGCGCTAACCGGATGGGGCGAAACCCGTCAGGCTTTGGGTCCGCGTCCAGATAAGCCAGCCATTCAACATTGGCATGTTTAGGGGGAGGTAAAGGAGTTTTTTCCTCAGGGTCATGTGTACCACTCCCTGTCGTCACGACCAGCGCGCCTTTCGTGAAGTGAGTCTTTAGTCGCTCAAATATAAGCATATGCGACAAATAATTGGTTTGAAAAGTTGATTCAAAGCCATCAATAGTTGCCGCTAATGTCCGGGTTTGCATGCCCGCATTCATGCCCAGAGTGCAGATCTGTTCACCTTCGCATTGATCGCAAAAGTCGCGAACGCTCTGCAAATTGGCAAGATCCAGCGGCAAAGCGCGCACGCGACTTCCATATTTTTCGATCACTGGCCCGACATTACGTGCGCCAACAATGATCGGGTTCTCAATAGTTTCGCACAGCAATTCGAGCGTTGCGGCTCCAAACCCCGACGTAACCCCTGTCAGCACATAAGTTTCTGTCATCCTTCACTCCTGTCGTGTAAACTTATAATTCTGCCGATAGTTTTGCAAGACTGTAGTCATTGGTAACACTA
>CAZSKN010000039.1:20204-21475 GCA_964607445.1 uncultured Caulobacterales bacterium | reverse complement strand
CTGGCACCATCTCCCCATCTTACTTCGGGCGCGTTTAGAATAAGGGTAAGTTCTAGACTTTCGCGTGTTTTGCAAATGGGCACAGCCACATTATTGTGCCCTTACACACTTTTGCGCCCATTCCAGAACGCGACGGGTAAGTTCAATTCGAGACCAAGAAAATGAATGATCGCCCGGGATTACGGCATGAGTCAGCGTAATATTGGGCTGGGCCGCATAAGCTGCGACCAAAGGCATATGAAAAATATCTGGCGGGATTACCTTATCTTTTTCACCTGCAATCAGTAGCACCGATTTTCCGTCTAATCTAGGCGCCAAGTCAATCAGGCTGAAGGCATCGCGATTGTCTCTAAGTTCTGCGGTTACTTTCTGTCCGGACCACCCGCTGAGCATAGGCAACGCATCGGCCCCGTCTGCGAAGCTACGTTCAAATTCGGTATCTGATTTGGCGATATCGGCTATCTGCCCGACATCTGCGGGCGCGATACCGGCGACACAGCTCACCTCCGTGTCCCGTGCGGCCCCTTGTAGCGCCGCAAAACCGCCCATAGAGTGCCCGATCATCAAAAGCTGGTCAGGGTCAACCCTATATTTACTCGCGTTATCACGCAACAGGTCCGCCGCGCTGCCAACATCTTCAATCACATGGACGAATGAAAAATCACCACCGCTACCCCACGCGCCGCGATAATGAAAAAACAACACATTAAATCCGGCCCGACGCAGGGACTGGGCCAAATCTAGGTTTTTTTCATTCCCCGGATAGCCATGCAGCAAAATGACGGTTGGGTGGGGTCCAGAACCATTAGCCTGATACAAATGTCCATTTAGACGATCACCATAGCTCTCAAATCCAAGTGCGACAATCGCGGGTGGACTGGAGGTTTCAATTTGCGGCGGGTCAAGCTCGGTCAATGGCGATATTTGACCCGTATTTGTCACGCATCCCAAAAGCACCCATGACGCGCACAGCAGGATAAAAGTCAACTTCATGGTCATCGCGCAGCCCTCTATCTGTTTTATTCCATCAGTTATGCAGTAATGCGACGACGTAGCATGCTGCGCCTTAACCTCTTGGACAGAACATAGCGCTTTCTTTATGTCTGTCCAGTAAAGGTAATCAATCCAACCCAGCCCGCTTGTTTTCAATTGTTTGGGTTGTCGACGACGCAATGTGTAGAGAATGAAAAGTGTTCAATTCGGGTTCATTTATTTGGGCGATAACCTTATCCATGACTTGATCGGTACATTTTTGGATATAGATGCGTCTA
>CAZSKN010000039.1:4350-20104 GCA_964607445.1 uncultured Caulobacterales bacterium | reverse complement strand
GGCGATAACCTTATCCATGACTTGATCGGTACATTTTTGGATATAGATGCGTCTATGTTTTCTCGAAATACCTACATCGTTCATCCTGCGGCCTTCACGCGAACAGGACTTTATAGCCTACTTTTTCATAGCCGCATATCCGATCCGTCTAATATCTCGCCGGATTATACGCTATTCTGGACGTCCTTTGCGCCGTGGCAGGGCATTATCAGTAATTCGGATAGATATCTGCAAAGTCGCCGCAAATAGACATTTGCAAGCTGATTAATCGCCGCTCATCCGGAGGCTAGTTTGACGAAACGACGAGGCGGCATGATCGTTGTTTAACACCCATGGATCCATATTAAGCGGCTTAAACGCGTCCAATACTGTTGAAAAACGCCTCGCATAATGACCCTATTTCTGATTGAATTGTTTGAGATAACAAATGTGGAGATTGGTCATGACGGGATAGCTGGAGGGCGAAAGGGTGAAGCTGTTTATGAGGTCCGCTGGAAGAGAGAGTTTCGCAACACCATTTGCCGTGCAAGCAAGGCCCGCGCCTTGGATTGAGGCAACCCTTTCGACGAATCTGATCCCGAATTTGCCTGCCCCCAAAAGAGTTAAATGCAGCTATTTTAAGCCGCCGGGGTTTTAGCCATTTAAATAAGGGCGAGCATATCACCACCCAATTCGCAATAGCAACAAAATTGCGTACCAATGTGTCTATAACGCTAGGGGCACATCAGATCATAGTTCATAGCATATCCTTTTTTGGGGAACACGCACTGGCTCGTCATTAGTAATACTAATACATAAAGAGTATGTTTTTACCCTCATAAATGACCTAAACTTCTAGAGTTCGACTCCAACAAGGATATGTCAATGAACCCAAATATAAGGAAAATCGTGACCTATGAAGAAGAGGTTCTGGTTGAAGGTTTCAAAAAAGTACAAGAGCCTTGGCGCTTATTCGCCATTGCCGCCGTCGTTGAAAATCCGTGGGCGGGTCGCTTCGTTGAAGATCTTAAACCCGAGATTATGGCGTTCGGACCACAGCTTGGCAGCTTGCTTACCCAAAGAATTTTAGATCTGGCAGGTGGCGGTGATGCCATTGAAGCTTATGGCAAAGGCGCGGTTGTGGGTCTCGACGGCGAGATTGAACATGCCTCCGGCCTCATCCACACATTGCGGTTCGGGAATCATTTCCGCCAAGCCGTTGGCGCAAAAAGCTATCTGGCATTTACCAATACGCGCGGCGGCGCTGATGCGCCTATCATGATCCCTCTGATGGATAAGAATGATGCCGGGCGGCGCTCACATTATCTGACTATTCAGTTTTCCATATCAGATGCGCCCAGAGCCAATGAATGTGTCATCGCGATTGGCGGCGCTTCGGGTGGACGGCCACATCACAGAATTGGTGATCGCTATCAAGATTTAAAAGACTTAGGCCATGACCTTGATAACCCCGCAGCGGTTTAAAACAGAACATGGGCTTGCGAGCTATAGGACAGGGTCAGGCCCTGCACTTGTTCTTCTCCATGGTGTTGGATTACGATCAGACGCCTGGAACGCGCTTGTTCAACACTTACATCAAAGCTTTACGCTTCACCTCATTGATCTCCCGGGCCATGGCGATAGCGAGAGCCTTGATAAAAAGGCCTCTGGTTTGCGGAGTTATTCAGACGCGATTGCATCTTACCTCAAGACCTTTCAAGCTCCCGTTCATCTCGCCGGTCATTCCATGGGGGCCATGATCGCGCTTGATATCGCTATACGGTTTCCAGAATTAATCAAAGGCGTGGCCGCGCTTAACGCCATTTTTCGCCGTTCCGAAACGGCGGCCAAAGCCGTTCAGATGCGCGCAAGGGCCTTAAAAGGAATGGCTCAGACAGACCTGAATACAGATGTCACTCTGGCGCGCTGGTTTGGCAATAATAAAAGTGATGATCTCTTAGACGCCGCGCAATCATGTAAGACTTGGCTGCATGCCACACCTATCGCGGAGTATCGGCGCGCCTATGATGTTTTTGCGCATCACGACGGCCCCGCCGCGGCGCAATTAGCTGCATTAACAATGCCCGCGCTCTTTATTACAGGCGCAGATGAACCCAATTCCACACCGGACATGTCACGCGAAATGGCGGGGCTTGCGCCCCAAGGAAAGGTGATAATCATCGCGGGCGCAGCCCATATGATGCCAATGACCCACGCCGGTGAAGTTGCTATGGCTCTCACAGATCACTTTAAAGGTTAACCCATGGATTTTTCTTTATTCGCCCATATGGAAAGACTGACGCCAGAGCAGCCGCATGATGTGCTCTATCAAGAGTTTCTGGACCTCTGCACCATGGCGGATGACGGCGGGATGCGGGCAATCTGGACGGGCGAACATCACGGTATGGAATTCACCATCGCGCCTAATCCCTTCATCACAATCACAGATTTGGCGCGACATACCAAAAATGTGCGCCTTGGCACAGGCACAATTGTCGCTCCGTTTTGGCATCCTATTAAATTGGCAGGTGAAGCCGCCATGACCGATCTGATTACGGGTGGGCGGTTAGAGCTTGGCATTGCGCGCGGAGCTTATTCTTACGAATATGAACGCCTCTCCCCCGGACTTGAACCTTGGGAAGCCGGACAGCGCATGCGCGAGACAACCCCTCTCCTACGACAGCTTTGGAACGGAGATTGCGAACATAAGGGGGAATTTTACAGCTTCCCCTCGACAACCTCGGCCCCCAAACCCTTACAAGTTAAGGGCCCGCCTATCTGGATAGCCGCGCGTGATCCCAATAGTCATGAATTTGGTGTCCATAACGGCTTTAATATCCAAGTCACACCGCTCTGGAATGGTATTGAGGAAATTGAAACATTGATGGGACACTTTAAGGATGCCTGCGCAAGCTATTCAGGCCCGCGACCGAAATGCATGCTCTTGCACCACACCTATGTAGCAGCAGATGCAGACGAAGCCGATCACGCGGCAAAGACACTCAGTCGCTATTTCAATTATTTCGGCGCTTGGTTTCAAAACAAACGCCCCGTGACGCAAGGCCTGATCGCGGCGCTATCAAATGAAGACATCGCGGGCAACAAAATGATGGCGGCGGAAAACTTACGCCGTGATTTGACGATTGGAACGAAAGCCGACGTGATCGATCAAATCAAACGCTATGAAGACCTCGGCTATGACGAATTTTCATATTGGATTGATAGCGGCATGAGTTCTGAACAAAAACGTGTTTCACTCGCACGTTTCATTGATGACGTCATGCCAGCCTTCAGCTAAGATATATTATGGCTGATTTCCCACACTACCAAATGTTTATCGACGGCACTTTATGCGAAGGCAGCACCCAGCAAATCATGCAAAGCGAGAACCCGGCCAACAATCTGGCCTGGGCGACATTTGCCTGTGCCTCTGAAGACGATGTCAACCGCGCTGTGGCCGCGGCGAGGCGTGCGCTGGATGACCCGGCATGGCGGGACCTAACCCAAACAGCGCGCGGGAAATTGATTTTTCGTCTAGCAGACCTCATTGAAAAACACGCCGATGCGATTGGTCGAGTCGAGTCACGCGATAGTGGAAAATTAGCCATAGAAACGGTTGGGCAGTGCAAATATGTGGCGGATTATTACCGCTATTATGCAGGTCTTGCAGATAAGATTGAAGGCAGCGTTCTGCCGATTGATAAACCCAATATGCATGTGTTTACGACGCGCCGCCCAATAGGTGTTGTGGCCGCAATCGTACCTTGGAATGCGCAAATGTTTCTGACCGCGACCAAGCTCGGCCCGGCTCTTGCTGCCGGCTGTACAATTATCCTCAAGGCGTCGGAAATCGCCCCGATACCTATGCTTGAATTTGCCAAGCTGATTGACGCGGCTGGTTTTCCTCCCGGCGTTATTTCGGTTATCACAGGCGATGCGGAAAATTGCGCTATTCCTCTTACACGCCACCCCGATATTGACCGTATCGCCTTTACAGGCGGGCCAGAAACCGCGCGGCATGTTGTACGAAACTCGGCTGAAAACTTTGCGGTCACAACCTTAGAACTTGGTGGTAAATCTCCCATCATTATCTTTGAAGACGCCGACCTCGAAAGTGCCGCAAATGGATTAATTGCCGGTAATTTCGGCGCGTCAGGTCAATCCTGCGTAGCCGGGTCACGCGGATTTGTGCAACGTTCAGCCTATGACAAAATTGTCTCATTGGTTGAAGAAAAATCTCGCTCAATTATCGTGGGCGACCCGCAAGACCACGCCACGCAATTAGGTCCACTTTGTACGGCGGCTCAAGTTGAAAACATCGAGGCCGTTTTAAAAAAAGCTATTGATCAAGGCGCGACAATACGATTTGGCGGACAACGCCCAGAAGGCCTGACAGGGAATTATTTCAATCCAACTTTGGTAGAATGTCGACAATTGGAAACCGAGACATTCAATGTCGAAATGTTCGGCCCCGTTATGTCTCTCATGCCTTTTGATACGGAAGAAGACGCCATTGCCCTCGCCAATCAAAGTGAATTTGGTCTGGGCTCAGGCGTCTTCACACAGAACATTTCGCGCGCGCACCGCGTCTCGGCCAAAATTAATTCCGGTATATGCTGGGTCAATACTTACCGTGCAATATCGCCCGTCGCGCCTTTTGGCGGGCTCAATCAATCAGGTTATGGCCGCGAAGCCGGGCAGGACGCTATTCTTGATTATACCCGCACAAAGACAACATGGATCAACACGTCGGACGCTCCCATGTCTAATCCGTTTGTGATGCGTTAATCGAACGTCTTGTATCTTGATAAATAGCCTTGCCAAGCGAGGCGCACATAAGCACCATGACAAATGAAAATGGTAAAGCGCCAATCACCATTGCGGTCTTAATCGCGTCAAGCCCGCCGATCATCAATAGCACTGCTACAACCAAACCCAATATCACGCCCCAAAAGATAATATGATGATTTAGGTTCGACGCCTCTTGCCCACCGGAATTGATTGTGTTCACAATCAAGATGGCTGAATCCGCTGAGGTGACCAGATATGTCATCAACAGGACAACAATCAGACAGGCCATAAGCCAAGACATAACAGGCGTGGCAGAGGCCAAAATCATATCCACGGTCGCAAACATTTTTGCGCCGTCACTCGCGTTGAAAATCGCGCCATTTGCTAGCCCCACTAATTCAAGATTAACGGCGCTTCCGCCGGCAAATGCAAACCACGCAATGCTGATAATGGTCGGTGCAATTATCGCGCCAAAGATAAATTCGCGTATCGTTCGGCCTTTGGAAATGCGGGCCAGAAACAGTCCTACAAAAGGCGCGAAGGCTATCCACCACGCAAAGGTGAAAACGGTCCATGCCCCTTGCCATGCTGCCAATCCGTCGCCGACCTCGCTGCCATCAGGGCGCCATACCGTAAAGATCATTTTGGGAATGCCGCGCAGATATTCAAGCGTACCCATCCCAAAGATAGACAGGCCAAACCACGTCGCCCCAAAAATCAAAAAGAAGAGAAGCAGAAAGCCGCTTAAAACCATGTTCAGATTAGACAACCACTTAATGCCTTTTCCTACGCCGGATATGGCCGAGAGCGTTGACGCTCCGACAATCGTGAGCACGGCAAAGACAATCGCTGCGGATGTCGGTTCTCCGGCTTTATTTAAAAGCCAGTCCCCAAAGCCAATACGGTGCACGCCTGCTACGAATTGTTCCACACCAAACCCGAGCGTTTGCGCAATGCCTAAAATTGTCGCCACCACAGCGACAATATCTATGATATGACCCAATCCACCCTCTAGTTTACGTCCAAATAGGGCCGCAAGTGTGGAGCGGATGGTGAGAGGTAAATGCCGCGTGTAAGCAAAGTAAGCCATGGCGAGACCGCAAACGGCATAGCAGGCCCACGCGCTAAGGCCCCAATGTAGAAAGGCCCATTTGAACGCATTATACGCATTATTTGCGCCGCCGGCATCAGCTAGGCCTCGAATAGTTTCTGGAGAGCTTTGCAAATGATATAAAGGCTCGGCGACAGACCACGTCATCATGCCAACACCTATGCCAGCGCCAAACATCATGGATATCCAAGAAAAATTGGAAAACTCGGGGCCTTCTTCTGCCAACCCCAATTTTAAACGCCCGCCCGCAGGCCAGAGGACAAGGGCCAGACAGAACAGGGCGAAAAGCGCCATGACCCAAATATACCAAGCCGCAAAGTTCGACAGGATAAATCCGTTAAAGCCGGTTAGAACCTGATTGGCCTGAGCTGGAAATATGACAGCCCAGACAATCAAAGCGCCAATAATTAGCTTTGCGGGAACGGCGACAAGGCGATTAATCCCTGCGTAAAACCCACTCTTCGCTGTGGTTATATTCAGATTATCGATCACAAATATAAAGCATGTCTGTTTGATATGAGTTCAAAGGGTTTCATCACGGAAAGTAAAGGTCAAAACCGCAGAGTAATCAAGGCGATAACACATATTCACTTTTCGCATTTTGTTTACTTATTATGTCGTTCAACGCGCTGTCGCAATAGTTTAACAATATGGGTTATTTACCACCACGCTTTTGCCTGAATATACCGATTTTTCGAATTCACCTGTAGACATCATTCAAAGTGCTTATTTTCCGGTCTTAATAATCCTTATTCCCGCCCTCTTGGATTGTGACTTTGATTTTAATGTTTAGATTGAGGCTGAACGAAGGAATTTAATGTGCGTTATTCTGCGCTCAAGGTTTTCAAGGAAGCTCTGACGGGGCATAAAGGCTGGAGGCCGGTTTGGCGCAAGGCTGACCCTAAGTCCTCCTATGATATCATCATTATTGGCGGCGGTGGACACGGGCTCGCAACCGCTCATTACCTCGCCTCAAAATTCAACAAAAAGAACATTGCAGTTCTGGAAAAAGCCTGGATTGGCGGAGGCAATGTTGGACGGAACACAACCATAATCCGCTCTAACTATCTGCTTAATGGCAATGAAGCTTTTTATGAAATGTCGCTCAAGCTTTGGGAGGGGCTAGAGCAAGATGTCAATTATAACGCTATGGTCAGCCAGCGCGGTATCATCAACCTTTATCATTCCGATGGGCAGCGCGATGCCTATGTCAGACGCGGTAATGCCATGCACCTCCACGGCGCTGATGCTGTTTTGCTCGACCAAGACGGCGTTCGCAAACAATATCCGTTTTTGAACTTTGATAATGCGCGTTTCCCCATTCAAGGCGGGCTCTGGCAGCCGCGCGGCGGCACCGTACGCCATGATGCTGTCGCGTGGGGTTACGCCCATGCCGCTGACAAATGCGGCGTAGATATTATAGAAAATTGCGAAGTTACCGGTTTTGATATTCAGGGCGGTAAGTGTATCGGGGTTGAAACGACGCGCGGTAAAATCGGAGCCAAGAAAATTGGTGTGGCCGTAGCCGGAAATAGTTCCCGCCTTATGGCCAAGGCTGGTATGCGCCTTCCGATAGAAAGCCATGTTCTACAAGCCTTTGTAAGTGAAGGTCTAAAACCTGTTCTGCCCGGCGTGATTACTTACGGGGCTGGACATTTCTATGTCAGCCAGTCTGACAAAGGCGGCCTTGTTTTTGGCGGCGATATTGACGGCTATAATAGTTACGCCCAGCGCGGGAACCTGCCTGTTGTCGAAGATGTTTGCGAAGGCGGCATGTCCATTATGCCCATGATTGGGAAAGCGCGGCTTCTGCGTATGTGGGGCGGAATTATGGACATGTCTATGGACGGATCCCCCATCATTGACAAGACTGATATTGACGGCCTGTATTTTAATGGCGGCTGGTGTTATGGCGGTTTCAAGGCCACACCTGCCAGCGGTTACAGCTTTGCCCATTTACTCGCGACAGATATGCCGCACGAGACTGCCAAAGCCTACCGCATGGATCGCTTTAGTCGCGGCTATATGATTGATGAAAAAGGACAGGGCGCACAGCCCAATCTACACTGATGATTATCAATCACCCCCTCCTCGGCCCGCGCGACGCTTCTGAATTTACCTATCTGGGGGATGCCTCGCTCATGCAGCGCCCGAACCCAATGTCAGAAACCGCGGCGCAAGAGTTTTATGAATATCAATATTTGCGCGAGAACACGCCCGGCGAAATGCGTGAACTTTGGTTTCACGCACAAGGTGATCGGTCTTGGCTTGTCGTGACACGTAATACCAGCACCCACGAGATTACCAAAGTCCAGCTGGCCCGCAATGTGGCGAGAACAAAGCTATGAGCTATATTGATAAGGCGAAAGCGCTCAATTTCACCTTCAACGGGAAAGCCTATCAAGGCTTTGAAGGCGACACTCTTGCCTCCGCGCTCTTGCGTGCAGGTGTCAAAGTCGTCGCGCGGAGTTTTAAATATCACCGGCCACGCGGCATAATGGGCGCGGGGTCAGAAGAACCAAATGCGCTTGTCGAAATACATGGCGCGGGAAGTTGTGACCCTAATCGGAGGGCCACAATGATAAAACTTTTTGATGGTCTTGATGCGCGCTCACAAAATTATAAGGGGAGTGTGAATTTCGACCTGCTCGCCGTGAATGACTTTGTGCACCCCGTCTTGGCTGCCGGATTTTATTATAAGACCTTTATGTGGCCCAAAGCCTTTTGGGAAAAAATTTACGAACCGGCCATTCGCCACGCCGCGGGACTTGGCACGCTTTCAACGACGCCCGACCCTGACGTCTATGATAAAGGCTTTCTGCATTGTGACCTCTTGGTAATTGGCGCAGGCCCTGCAGGACTTTTAACCGCATTAAATGCCGGACGTTCAGGCGTAGATGTTATTTTAGCGGATGAAGATTTTTATATGGGAGGGCGACTGCTCTCGGAAAGCTTCGAAATAAATGGGCAAAGCGCAGCAAAATGGATATCTACAACGCTCAGTGAACTTGAAAGCCTCCCCAATATACGTCTCATGCCACGCACAAATATTTACGGAGTCTATGATCACGGTATTTATGGCGGGCTGGAAACCACCACGGATAGGATAGCTGTAAATGGCGCAAAACAAATCCTCTGGAAGATTTATGCCGCTCAAAGCGTCTTAGCCGCAGGCGCCACTGAACGTCCGGTGGCCTTTGCCAATAATGACCGCCCCGGCGTTATGCTCGCTAGTGCCGTGAGAAGTTATGCAAACCGCTTTGACCTGACGACAGGTAAAAACATCGCCCTACTCACCAATAATGATGATGGTCTTAGAACCCAAGCCACACATATTATCGACACACGTAAGGGGCAGCACATTGTTGATATTGCGGGGCGAAAAGGCGTCAAATCTATAACGCTTAATACAGGCGAAAAAATCAGTGTTGACGGCGTCGCCATGTCAGGTGGGTGGAACCCGAATGTGCATTTGACCTGCCATAAGCGCGGTCGTCCGAAATGGGATCAATTATTGTCTTGCTTTGTGCCGGATGAGAGCAAGCTTCCTGCCAAAATGACAGTCATCGGGGCAGCGAATGGCACGTTCTCAACCCACGGCGTATTTGAAACAGCAAACACCGCCTCCAAAGCCTTAGGATATAAAACGGTGGATGTGCCCCGGACCGAAGATGCGCCGCTTAATCTTTCACCTTTTTGGTTTGTAAAGGGCAAAACGCGGGCTTGGGTCGATTTTCAGAATGACGTGACCGTCAAAGACATCACCCTCGCCCATCAAGAAGGCTTCTCTGCTGTTGAACATGTTAAGCGTTACACGACATTGGGCATGGCAACAGATCAGGGTAAAACCTCTAATGTCACAGGTCTGGCCGTTCTTGCGGATGCGACAGGCCGGACAATACCAGAGACAGGTACAACAATATTCCGTCCGCCCTATACGCCCATAGCTATTGGCGCTTTTGCAGGTGCCCATCGTGAGCAACATTTTAAACCAACTCGCCTGACACCAAGTCACAAATATGCCACCGAGAAAAACGCGACATTCGTCGAAATAGGGTATTGGAAACGTGCGCAATGGTTTGCACGTAAAGGCGAAAAAGGCTGGCGAGATAGTGTTGACCGCGAAGTCACAATGACTCGAAATTCTGTGGGTATTTGCGATGTCTCCACCCTCGGCAAAATCGACATTCAAGGCGCGGATGTAGGTAAGTTCCTCAATAAGGTTTACGTCAATACCTTTAGCACGCTTAAACCGGGCAAATGTCGTTATGGGTTGATGTTACGTGAAGACGGTATGGTAATGGATGACGGTACATCGGCTCGTTTGTCAGACACACATTACATCATGACGACGACAACTGCGAAGGCAGGCCCTGTTTTTCAACATCTTGAATTTTGTCGACAACTTCTCTTCGCGGATATGGATGTGCATCTTATTTCGACAACAGATCAATGGGCACAATTCTCTGTAGCCGGGCCTAATGCGCGTAAACTCTTGCAAAAAATTGTTGATACGGAATATGACATATCCAACGCGGCTTTCCCCTATATGGCTTGCGGGGAAATAACGGTTTGCGGTGGATTGCGCGCCCGCCTCTTTCGACTCTCATTTTCCGGCGAGCTAGCTTACGAAATATCTGTACCTGCCCGTTACGGCGATGCTCTCATCCGCGAGCTTATGCAGCAAGGCAAAGCGTTTGACGCCATTATGTATGGCACGGAAGCGCTGGGCGTTATGCGGATTGAAAAAGGTCATGCCGCCGGGAATGAGCTGGATGGACGCCACACGGCGGCACATCTGGGCCTTGGTGGTTTTATCTCGAAGAAAAAAGACTGTATCGGCAAAGTGCTCTCGCAGCGTGAAGGCCTCACCAATGGTCTGCGCATGGTCGGGCTTATGCCTGTGAACCCGAAAGACAAACTCACCAATGGCGCACATTTCATGAATCTCGGCGATGCCCAAACGCCAGAAAATGATCAAGGCCATATGAGTTCCATCGCCTGGTCTCCGAGCCTGCAATCTTATGTCGGCTTAGGTTTTTTAAAAGACGGTGCCAATCGCAAAGGCGACGTCATTAAGGCCGTCGATTATATGCGCGGCCATCATGTCGAGGTGAAGGTTGTCAGCGCGCATTTCATCGACCCAGATGGGGAGCGGCTACGTGGCTAGATTAAACCCGACATTACCTTTAGGCGGCTTTGAAAAACTCTGGCCCGGCTTTGCCCTCAAAGAATATTATGAAGGTGAGTTAGTTTCTCTATCATGTGTCCTCGGAGACGAAAAAAAATTCGCGGCAAGCTTTAAAAAGGTTTTTGGAAAGCCTCTACCCCTACCCAATCAAATGGTAGCGATCAAAGGCGGCTTTGTTATGTGGTCAGGCCAAGGTCAATATATGCTCTTACTTTCGGGTGAAAACATTCAAGCTGATAGCGAAATTGCCGCACAGCTAAACGGCACAGCTTACGCATCGCTTCAATCCGATGGCTGGGCCTCTCTTGATATTAAGGGCTCTCATGTCTTTGATGTGTTAGAACGTTTTATTCCACTAGATCTACGCCGCGCACCTATCCATTATGCCACTCGCACTAGCGCACATCATATTGCCGTCATAGTTCTGAAATTTAGTGAAACAGAAATACAGCTCCTGACCCCTCGCAGTTCAGCGCAATCCTTCTTGGACGGTTTAGTTCATACGGCTGAAAATGTAATAAACGCTTAGACGTCTTGCAGAGGCAACATCTTACGCGCCACCCATTTGTGGAATGTGTGGGTCGGCCCATCCATAACTGACGAAAACTTACCCCCATCGAACATAGGCCCGTGACGCCCCTTTTGCATGCCTTCGACAACGCCGACATCTTCATTAAACACGCCCTGCCAAATACGGGCATTTTCTTTTAGCATTGAGCTCCAATCAGGCGTATCTAAGTCCTGAGCATAAAACAAAGCAACCCGCTCCAATGTTTCTTCAGGGCCTTGCGGCATTAATAGCATGGCGAAGGTATGATCTCTGTGAACGCCCAAGAGGACATTTGGAAAAAATGAGATATATTCCGATTGTGAATCCCATTTATCCGATACGCCTTCGAAATCAGGGAATTTTTGACCGCCCTCACCCACGAGCTGATTATAATTCCGGCTACCTTGCCCGGCATAGTCGGAATGGTCATCGATATTATAATGCACATCAATGGGTGAAATCGCGTTGAGTTCGGGATGAATCCACGGCAGGTGATAGGACTCGCAATAATTCTCAACGGCAAGTTTCCAATTTGTCGCCAGCGTCATGTCAAAACGGCTCAACTCGCCGCTAAGATAGTGGGGCTTATCAAACTCTTTCCAGCGCTGCATGACAGCGGAATGCACCTCTTCAAACGCGGGGGCCTCCCCCGATAGATTTACGAAAATAACGCCTTGCCAGATAAAGCTACGGACTTCGAAAAGCCCAAGCTCTTCATTTTTGATTGTTTCATGCCGATCGATATTGACGCCCCCAACATAAGGCGTGCGCACCAACGCACCGTTATAATCATAACACCAACTATGATAGGGGCAGCGAATGGGTCCGGTCAAATGGGTCGGCTTGTCAATCAAGATCATCCCGCGGTGACGGCAGGTATTTTGAAAAACATTAACCTGCCCCTTGCGCTCTCTTACGACCAAAAGCGGAACGCCCAAAAAATCGACAGGAAAAGCATCGCCTGAGTTTTTGACGTCGGCCTCAAATGCCAAAGCCGACCAAGATTTGAAAAAGATGTGCTCGCGTTCCAGCGCATACATTTCTGGAGAAATGTAATGCGTATTCGGTAATCCTCTTGCCTGTTCGATGTCTTGTAATACCGCGTCCAACCCTTCAACAGACATGCTAATCTCCAGTATCAGTTTTCCCAAGCTATTCTTAAAAACCAATAATATGCAATATCAAATATTGCTAATAAGCGCTTTTAAAACTGCAGTATTATTTTTCTAAATGTCGCAGTAATCGATAGGCTGAAGGTTCACACCTCACCGCCCCAATGAAACGTCTCTTCAATCCATGGGGCATAATCATATATTTTGGGTATGCAGTCTGTTTGCAAAAGCCGGCGGGCCTCATCCGCTATTCTCAGGGGCATATCACCCAGGCTATCTTCGCGCGCGATAAGATCAAACCGTCTGGAGAATTGCCCGCGTGTTAGGGGGTGAATTTGGACATGGTCCAAATGCTCGGCCGTGCTTAATAAACATAGAGGAGTCGTAATCCCCCAACCTGCACCTTCGGCCACGGCCATTGTATGTGTGGGCGCATTGTCAAATTCGATAACTCTTGGGAAGTTAAGTCGGAGACGATTGAGTTGGGATTCAATTCGCAATCCAAGCGCAGAATGCAATGAATATCTCAGAAAAGGCAGTTTTCGCGCATTGTCCATAATATCGACAGAACCTTTATAGTCTTTCGGAAAAACCATAACATAAGGCTCTTGGAAAATAACTCTGCGTTCAAGGTTAGCAACGTCTTCCATAACATTTCGAGTTGTCACCATAATATCAATATTATGCGATAGAAACTCTTCCCTGTGATGGGGGGATAGACCTGCCCATATACGCCAATAGCTCGACACGTCCCGCAATGAGGTATATAATTTAGCCGCTAAAACAGCTGACATACTCCCCGTCATAGATAGCGTTAAAGTAACAAATTTTCGCTGTTCTAGCGTCTGGGTTTCACGGAATGTATCATGCGTATCTTTGATAATCTGGCGCGCCCGTTCCAATAATATTTTACCGCCTGTAGTTAAACCTATCGGCCTGACTGTACGATCAAAAAGTTGCACATCAATCGCATCCTCCAATTTAGAAATCGTTTGAGACACGGCTGATTGTGTCATTTTCAACGCCCGCGCACTTTGGGTCATCCCGCCTCTGTCAGCCGTCATAACGAAGACTTGAAGGGTCCTAAGATCAAAATTATTCGGTATAATCACAACCGATCTCCGTAATTTTACTATCAAAGCTACTCATAATGTGGCGACGTTATCTGTATCCGTAAATGAATTTGCGATTGGAGCATACCGAATTCATCGGATATAACGGCCCCTTATGTCTGTCGATTAAAATGATTGATAAATTTTCGAACACATTGTGCCACCCGACATATACGCCTAAAGCGGCCTTACAGGCGGGAGATATTCATGACGATTCCACGGCACTCTAAATATGTAATCATTGGCGCAGGTATTCACGGTCTCTCCACAGCTTTTCACCTCGCACAAGCCCTAAAAGCCGCGGGCAAAGGCAGCGGCGCAGACATCTTAATTCTTGATAAGAAGGGAATAGCTGCCGGCGCCTCGGGGATTGCCTGCGGCGTTGTGCGAAATAATTATTATCAACCCGCCATGCGTGAATTAATGGCCCATTCTGTAGACGTCTGGGAAACAGATCCCGAGAGTTACTCTTACCACCCGGTCGGTTATATGCAGATATCCTGTGAAACTATGCATGAAGATGTCAGCTCTATTTATGAACAGCAACAAGCCATTGGCTATGAGAGCGAATTCATCGAAGGCGAAACCGATTGCACGGTCTATATGAAAGACATTTATAGCGATTGGCAGGCTAAAAATATTACCTCCGTCCTACACGAAAAACGCGGCGGTTACGCCAATAACACCAAATCCATGCAGGGCCTTGCCGCAAAGGCGCAAGCTGAAGGCGTGCGTATTATTTCAGGTATAGCCGTAACCGGCTTTAACCGCGCAAATAACGCCTCATCAGCAATTACAGCCGTGAAGACGTCCAAAGGCGACATCGCCTGTGATTATGTTGTTATTGGCGCCGGGCCGTGGGTCCGAGATTTCTGGAACATGCTTGAACTGCCAAAAACAGTGAACATTAAAGGTGCGGACGGCGTCATACATAACAACATTGGCATGTGGACATTCTGGCAGCTCGAAGAAGGAGTCCTAAATGTCGACCCTGACATGTTCAAAACTAATCAAGGTCGCCCCCCCCCTGTCATGCACGTCGATACTGATGCCGCCCTATTATCTACCGTTGATGGCTCTACCCTCACAGAAGAAGGCAATATCTGGGGGCTTTACTATAAGCCCGATTTCCATTTTGGAGGCGTTCAGGGCGGCGCTATGCCTTATCCCATTGAAACAGCTGTAGACGAGCTACAGCTCGATCCATATGGCCCGGCGTCTCCTGAATGGATATCCTCTCCGGAATTTTCACATATGTGGGTCTCGGCGCTCGCCCATTGTCATAAGCGTTTTGAAGGCACGATGGAAAAATACCACAAAGACCCGTCTGGCGGTGTCGGGTGTTTCACCCCTGACAGCTTTCCAGTTTTTGATGAATTTTGTGAAAATTGCTACATCATCGCGGATAGCAACCATGGATATAAAATGCTGGGCGTTGGCAAATTAGTCGCCCAGCATATTATGGGCGAAACATCCGAACTGCTAAAACCTTTTCGGTTTGGCCGTTATGCCGAAGGCGAATTGCACCCTACATCTAATAGTCCCTTCCCCTGGAGCTGATCCTCAAAACCCGGCTTGCGGGTTAAAACGTATCAAAGCTAATAGGGGCGCGGCTTGGCCGACCAAAAGCCTTGAAGACAGCCCGTCTTTGCCCCTTAAAACCGGACTATCATTGACTTAGCCGTCTGATGGAAAGCTTGATTATTATGGCAAAGACATGTAGCCGCGGCGCGAAACGATGAAAGACGGCGAAAGGCGGCAAAAGACCGCGGAAGGTGGATGAGGACCTAGCCCCGCCGGTTTTGCGATAATATCTTGAACCGCGATATCCATCGACTTTCCTTCATTCACCTGCGCCCCGCCGCGAAGCCTCTGTGGCCTCTACCAGAACCCTGTTGGCTATTAGGT
>CAZSKN010000039.1:0-4250 GCA_964607445.1 uncultured Caulobacterales bacterium | reverse complement strand
GCGCCCCGCCGCGAAGCCTCTGTGGCCTCTACCAGAACCCTGTTGGCTATTAGGTTGAGCGCGTCATAATGTGGGCTCTTGATTTGTACGCCCTGCTCAAGGCTGGCGGCATATGTCTCTTTTTGAGCGTCAGTACTCATTAAGACCTCTAACCTCTTAGCCATAAATGCATTCAATGGGTCTTCTGTTCGGCTACATATCAAACCCATTGTGTTCTGATTAGTCTTATACAGAGTGGGGTGCTTTGCATAAGCCGTAATGATCGCTAGAGTATCCTCGCAGATGGCAATCCCTGAAAACCCCTGAGACGCAGCATAGGCCAAACTCCCAATCAGGGTTTTGCTATCACTCACATTGCCTATGTCCATGTAGGCGGTTTCATAGTCTGACGCATAAGCCATAGCCAGATCGCAGATTGACCGCCCTATGCAAAGTAAACTGTGACCTTTTCCGTCAATATGGTAAAGTCCTGTTCGGACTTCTGAAAGACGCGGTTCGAGCAGATTTTTTGCCTCCAAAACAGGTAATGCCTCTATCAATTGCCCAACACCGTCATGACCGTGGCACTCCAACCACAGTACCGTTCGCGCCATATCGTAATAATCCCGCTCATGTCCATATAGCGCTTCAAATGTGCGCCTTAGCAGAGCCCATAGCTCATTAACGGAAAGATTAAGCTGTTTGGCCATCAAGATTAGGCCTTATGGGGAAACACCAATGATCGCCAAAGTCATCGCCAATATCGGACACTAAAGGCGCGCCTTGGAACATGGTATTGCGCACCCACATTTTGGAACGCGGGTCAAATTTTCCTACCCCGAAAAAGGAAAGCTTACAGCGCAGGAGATGAATTGGCAGAACATCTACGTCCAGAAGGTTAGCCCTAATTTCACCATACCGCGTCGTGCTCATGGTTTGAATACGTCTTATGATGTAACGGTGCTGCGGATAGTCAAAAGCAAAATGCGCGGCAGATTTATCCCCGTCTTTCGCCATATATAGCTTTAAATTATTATAGCATTCGCACACATCACGCGCGATGCACATCATCATTTCTTTCTCTGCGCCCGGTTCATCAAACCGCTTACCCAAGCGCGGCTCCTGCTTTTCTTCCGAGCGGTACCAGAACGTTCCAAGGGCTGAGGTGTCACTAAAATCACAGTCCAAGGCCCAATCGTAATATGTCTCTATCTGCGCCTTAAGTTTCGAAAGCTTCATATGAGGCACCATCTCATAACTCTCCTCAACATTTAACTTACGCTCCAGATCTAGAATAAGATCGGCATAAAGCTCCGTTAAAATCGCATTGATGAGTTCTTGGGTTTCAACCTTATAAGCCTTGGCTGTATGCTCGGTTAAAACCGACCAATGTGTGATATTTTCTCTATTGGCATTAAACCAGTTCAAGCACTGTTCAATTTCACACCGAGCGCTCGCATTAATGGCATTTTGCTCTGCATTATCCGTCGCTATCTCGTCTAAATGCTGCATCGCTTTTAAAACATAGCACTCGAAATTCCCACGACTTTCTGTATCAGGGAGAGCGTATTCAACTATGCGTGCCAAAGCGGTTTCGCGCACCTCGATCCAATTGGCGATGAGCAATGGGTGATTGATAAGATAGGGCGCCATGCCCAGCCCGGTTGCATTTCCAATCCCGATATAACGCTTAATGCCTTCATCCATCGCTACGGCTGTTTCAGGTGAACGATGTTTTGCGACCCAATCTGCCTTTTGAAGGCTGAAATGCCGAATGAGATAGCAAGAAAACATTTCCGCTGCGAAGGGCGTTGCGAAGTCAGGGTAAGTCGCCCTCACCTTTTCCCAATTGGCCATGCCAAATTTGCCGCTGCCATAAACGGCCGTGGTGCGGTATAAATATCCAACCTTGGCCATAATATCCAGATCAGGCTGCTGCCCCTTAGAAAGCGCGTCCACGACATATTCATAATTTCGTACGCTTTTATTGGCTCGCGAGAGAACAAAACATTTTGAATCCACGCGCCCCATTTCCTGTAACGGGACATTCTGTTTCAAAAAATTAAGCCGTGTCTTATCGACGTTTCCCTCGCAAAGCGTGACAGTCATATCCCAGTCTTGGGCTATAACGCGGTCGCTTCGTTTGCGAGGGTCAAGGTATTTTGAAAAAATCACATAACTAAAAACGGCCTTGGGCGTTGTAACTTCATAGACAACATCACCATAGCCTTGGGGCGTGAGGTCAAATAATGCAGGTACAATATCCCACCCCTCCCGCATAATACGGCGCAGAAGGCTTCGCATGAAACTCAGCGGATACGGGTAAAGCGTTCCAAGGCGGTCCAAATCCATAACGACATTAGCAGGACGTAATGTCAGATCAGCATCACTGATATGCGTCGCATGTTCCTGCATTATGCGCGTCCACTAAACCCAGTTTCGAAAAACCGAAGCCAGTTAAGACCCATGACTTTTTCTATATCATCTTGCGACATGCCTTTTGATCTTAACCCGTCGGAAATATTTCCAAAATCACAGCTACTGCCGAACCAATCGGGTTGACGCGGCCAATCTGCATTAGACGCACTGCCTTCGCCGTAATCCGGTTTAAAAGTCCAAGTTCCGCTGCGCATCCACTCCAGCGTCTCATAGCCCCAATTTTGGCAAAGATCTGAACCCAGTCCGATATGGTTGATCCCCATAAGCTCGGCTGTGTCCATAATCATGCCGCAAAAATCATCTAGTGTGCAATCAGGGCCGTTATTGAGATGAAAGGGGTACATGGAAAATCCAAGCATTCCGCCGGACTGCGATAACGCCTTTAGCACATCGTCAGATTTATTTCGCAGGGCGTCATGCCAACGCGCGGGGTTGGCATGGGTGATGGCGATCGGGCGCTGCGAGAGTTCAATTGTCTGCAATGTAGAGTGCTCTGCGCTGTGCGACATATCAATAATCATACCGACACGGTTCATTTCCTTGATAACTTCACGACCAAAACGCGTCACGCCGCTATCACCGTCTTCGTAACATCCTGTCGCGAGTAGGCTTTGATTATTATAGGTAAGCTGCATAATCCGTACGCCTTGCTCGTGCAACATTTCGACTTTACGCAAATCATCTTCAATCGGTGAGCAATTTTGAAACCCCAAAATAATACCGACTTTGCCTGAACTTTGGGCCTTGCGGATATCGGCCGCTGTCCTGACCGGCATTATCAAATCAGCATGATCGCGGAACCGCCGCCGCCAATCGCCAATATTGGCCAATGTAGCTTCGGTATTTTCCCAATAGCTGATGGTCACATGAATAGCATTGACGCCGCCCGCCTTCGCCTCTTCAAAAAGCTCACGGGTCCAGTTCACATATTGCAGAGCGTCAATAATCAACATATTTTAACCCGGGTTCGTGTAAGCCGTTTTCATAATCGTGTAGAAATCCTTGGCATGTTCACCCTGTTCTCGCGGTCCGTAGCTAGATGAATTACGCCCGCCAAATGGCACATGATAGTCCAAACCTGCGGTCGCCAGATTTACCAATACACTGCCAAATTTCGCATTACGCTTAAAGTGTTCGGCTTCTTTCAATGAATTTGTGATAACGGACGCGGCAAGACCAAAATCAGTATCATTGGCAAGTGTAATTCCCTCTTCGTAACTCTCCACCTTCATAACACAAGTCATAGGCCCAAAGACTTCTTCGCGGTTGACGCGCATATCATTCTGGGTGTCTGTGAAAATAGTTGGCGCGAGGTAATACCCCTCTTTCTCTCGCTCTAGGCGCGTACCGCCTGTAACCAATGTTCCACCTTCATCTTTTGCTAAATCCATATATCCCAGAATTTTATGCATCTGGCTTTCAGACACAATCGGCCCGAGTTCCGTACCTTGGGCAAGGGCATGCCCTACCTTTTTCGCCTCAGCCGCTTTGGTGAGTTTTTCGACAAATTCATCATGGATTGGCGCTTCGACTATAAGACGCGAAGAGGCTGTGCATTTCTGTCCCGAAGCGCCAAAGGCCCCGTGAATAGATTGAGCCACAGCCAAATCAATATCTGCATTTTTCGTAATGACGATAGGGTTCTTACTGCCCATCTCGCACTGCACGCGCGCCATATTCTGAATGGCCGCTTGCGCAATTTTTCGGCCCGTCGAAACCGAGCCTGTAAAAGAGACAGCATCTATTTTAGAGGCAGATAAAGCGGCTCCCACATCTGCGCCGCCTTGAACCATGTTAAACACGCCGCGCGGCAAATGTTTATTAAGAACTTC
>CAZSKN010000038.1:0-21932 GCA_964607445.1 uncultured Caulobacterales bacterium | reverse complement strand
GCTCGATGATAATGGCGGCAATATCCTGAGGCTCGATATCCGTGGTAATCAGCAAATCTAAAGCCCTAAGCGACTGCGCTTCGGTAACTCCGTGATAGGGAATAGGGAATGGAGCCCGGTAAATATCACTCGGGAACGGCCCGAAACCCAGCTTATAAGGTGTCGTCTTACCCGTTAGGCCCAAAGTGAAATTCGTGCGCCCATGATAGCCCCCATCAAAAGCGATCACGGCACGTCGACGCGTATGCGCCCGCGCAATTTTAACGGCGTTTTCAACAGCCTCGGCACCGGTCGTCACAAACATGGACTTTTTTGGACTAGGTCCGGGGGCTAACGCATTTAAGGCTTCTGCTAATCTGACGGCACTATCATAGGGGGTCACCATCACACAGGTATGGCTAAACCTATCTATTTGCTCGTGAACGGCTTGTGTAACCTTTGGATGGGTATGACCCGTATTGCAAACTGCGATACCAGAGCCAAAATCAATATAACGATTGCCTTCCACATCCCAGACTTCAGCGTTTTCAGCTTTTTCAACAAATAGAGAGGCTAGATTACCCTCGCCTCTTGCCATGGATGCGTTTTTTCGTGTTTGCCAAGCGGCATTGGTATTCTGGGTCATTAGGTAAGTCCACCCATACATAAATATTTAATTTCCAAATAATCATCCAGGCCATATTTTGACCCTTCTCGGCCCTGACCAGATTGTTTAACCCCGCCAAATGGCGCCATTTCATTTGAGACAGAGCCAACATTTAAGCCGACCATGCCGTAATCAAGGGCTTCGGAGACGCGCCAAACGCGCCCGATATCGCGGGTATAAAAATAAGCGGCAAGGCCGAACTCTGTATCATTGGCCATTCGGATCACCTCGGCTTCATCTTCAAACGTAATAAGCGGGGCGACAGGGCCAAAAATTTCTTCGCGGAACAACCGCATTTTATCAGTAACCCCGCCCACAATCGCAGGCGAGAGAAAACAAGCCCCGTCATCCGTTCGCTCACCGCCCGCAATCAAAGTAGCGCCTTGATCGACAGCATCTTTGATTTTCGCTTGTACATCCACTAAGGCTTTTTCATGGATCATGGGGCCGATATCCGTTCCAGCCTTTGTACCGTCCCCGATTGTGAGCTTAGCTGTTGCCCCTTTTAGCTTCTTGGCAAATTGATCCATGATAGAAGAGTGAACGAATATACGATTAGCACAGACACATGTTTGGCCCGCATTGCGGTATTTACAAGCGATGGCACCTTCGACCGCAGCGTCAATATCTGCGTCTTCAAAAACAATAAACGGCGCATTACCCCCCAATTCCATAGAGGTGCGTTTAACTGTCGTCGCACATGCCGCCATGAGCATTTTTCCGACACGGGTTGATCCAGTAAAGGTCAATTTTTTGACGTCTGGATGGCTCGTAAAGACCTCACCTATCTCCGCCGTCTTGCCGCAAACAATATTGATAACCCCTTTTGGAATACCTGCCCTCTCGGCAAGTTCCGCTAAAGCAAAGGCTGATAAAGGCGTTTCATTGGCTGGCTTACAAACGACTGTACATCCAGCCGCAAGAGCGGGGGCAAGTTTACGGGCCAGCATTGCACTTGGAAAATTCCAAGGCGTAATACAGGCAACAACACCCACGGCTTGTTTGATTATAACGATACGCTTATCACCAGACGGGGCCGGAATTGTATCACCGTAAACACGCTTAGCTTCCTCGGCAAACCATTCCATATAATTTGCGCCATAAGCAATTTCACCGCGCGCTTCCGTGAGGGGCTTGCCCTGCTCCGCTGTTAAAATTTGAGCTAGGTCTTCTTGGTGTTCCATCATTAGGTCTCGCCATTTGCGTAAAATAACGGAGCGTTCTTTGGCCGTTTTTGCACGCCAATCACCCAGAGCACGGCTAGCGGCTTCTACCGCGGAAATGGCTTCATCTTTCCCGTGCACTGGAACTTTGGCGACAACGCTTCCATCATAAGGATTATGAACGTTTAACTCACCCTCTCCATTTGTTAACCACTGGCCATCAATATAAGAGCAGTGCCGCAATAAAGACGGTTCACTGAGATTTAGATAAGTCATGAGACATCCTTATTTTGTTCGAAGCTGGCATAGATTTTCAGAACATCAGTCAAAGATGTCCAAGTGCCTTCAAATCCGGCAGGTATGACAAATGCGTCGCCCTGATTAAAACGGTGTATGTTGGACTTTGCATCTGTCAATTCGACTTCGCCCTTAAGAATAACGCAAAGCTCATTTTCCTCATAGGCGACCTTAATGGAACATGGCTTACTTTCCCATTGACCAACATGGTATTGATCCGTGCTATCAGAAAAAGCGTTCCACAAAGACGTAGCCGCCTGCCCGGATAATAATTTATCTGCCGCGATTTCGTCCTTAATTTGGGGATGGTTTTGATCAACTCGAATTATGGTCATATCATTCTACTTTATCAATCGCCCGAATGACGCCTTCAAACGCAGCGCCAAGTTCGGCCGGGTCAGAATTCAAGAAAGGGGAAAACTGTAATATGTCTCCGCCGTTTCGGATGAGAACGTTCTCCTCCCAAAAACATAGTTTATGTACGTCAAATCCGCGCTCACCCGCTTGTCCTTCACGCGCATGTAATTCAACCGCGCCCATCATGCCATAATTGCGAATATCTTTGACTTTTTCATGCCCGGCGAGGCTATGCAGCATGTCTTCAAACTGAGGGGCAAGCACGCGGGATTGCGCAAAAATGCCTTCCGTCTCATAAACATCAAGCGAGGCCATTGCCGCTGCAACCGCAACAGGATGGCCTGAATAGGTATAACCGTGGAAAAATTCGATAGACGTTTTCGAGGCGCTCATGAAGGTTTCATAAATATCTTCATGCACTAAAACTGCCCCCATGGGTATGACACCATTGGTCAGCCCTTTAGCCGTTGTAATAATATCTGGTATGACGCCAAAATGCTCGGCTGCAAATGCCGAGCCTATACGTCCAAATGCCGTAATCACTTCATCAAAAATCAGTAAAATACCATGCGCCGAACAGATATCGCGGAGTCGTTTCAAATAACCCACTGGCGGTGGTAACACCCCTGTAGAGCCTCCAACGGGCTCAACTATAACGGCTGCAATATTTTCGCCGCCATGAAGCGTACAGAGGCGCTCAAGATCATCTGCGAGATGAGCGCCCCATTTAGGCAGGCCGCGACTATAGGCGTTTTCAGATAAATTGAAGGTATGGCGTATATGATCAACGCCTGGAATCAGGCAGGCGCTAAACATATTCCGGTTCTTACCCATGCCGCCAACCGAGAGCCCGCCAAAGTTGACACCGTGATATCCGCGCTCTCGTCCGATAAGGCGCGTACGGGTCGGCTCACCGTTGAAACGATGAAAAGCTAAAGCAATCTTGAGCGCCGTATCCGCAGATTCTGATCCCGAATTTGTAAAGAAGGCATGCTTGAACGGCTCCGGTGCTAAGGCACATAATCTTTCGGCCATTTCGAAAGTTTTAGGCGTCCCGACCTGAAAGGTTATACCGTAATCCATTTCAGCGACTTGCTTTTGCACGGCCTCGACGATTTTGGGATGACAATGGCCGACATTTGTCGTCCAAAGCCCGGAAAAGAAATCGTAAATTTTACGTCCATCTTCGGCCTTATAAAAATGACCTTTGGCAGAGGTAATCATACGCGGAGATTGCCTGAAATCCTTGGCAGCGGAAAACGGCATCCAGAAAGATTTTAAGCGATCATTTGTAAGTTGGGCAGTCACGATACAACCCCTTTATTTTTTTTCCGCTCTGCTATTTCTTCTCGCCATGCGACGACATTCATTTCGATAAAGAAGAAAGCAATAAGCCATAGGGCAGCATCCCAAATATCCAGGAAACCCCCATAAATAAACCACGCCAATAAGCATAAGAACAAAATGGTATAAAGGATCAGTTTTATAGGCTTGAATATGGCCTTGGTTTTCCCAAAGAAAATTTCAGCTTGCAAAACCAGAACGACTAATATCCAGGCCCCCGCATTGATGATATCAATCCAGGTGAGCGTTTTTAATTCTGAAAAACTTTCAGCAGATGCAAGCAAACCACTCGCCTCATTGACAAAACTATTCGGGCCAAGTGATTGGCAATTTGTAGCGTTCAAAGCCACATAATCATCTAATGTTTCGACAAATTCGTAAGCCCCGTTTTGAACAAGACTACAAAAGTTTGAGACTTGACCTGCAACAGGCTCAAAGCCGTTCACAAGACTTAACGAGGCGACATATCCGTAAAATGCATAAATAATTATGAGGTAACAAATAATACCGATAATCTTTAGCAATCTGCCGACCCAGCCTTCTAAAACTTCATCTTCAATCACAAATGTTTCCAGCTCAAAAACTATCAGCAAGACGAGCCAAGAGGCCGTATCAATGGAGGCTGAAAAGGCTTCTATGAATAAAGGCCATTTAAAACCGTCCGTAAAAACAGCCGACATTGCTGATAAATCTTCTTGTAAAAAGAGCCACGTATTAACGGCAAGGGCCAAATAGATAGTATATTTAAAAAGGCCAAATAAACGTGGATATTTCGTCATAAACATATGCCGCCTAAACCTTATCTCTGAGTGAATAATAAAACATAGCAAGACTTAGCAACGGCACGCGCAAAGCCAAGCCACCCGGCATTGTTGGCATAGGAATACGTTCCATAACATCAAAATTTTCCGAAGTACCCGATATAGTCTCGGCGGCAATTTTACCGGCATAGGTCGCCATGGCCACGCCGTGACCTGAATAGCCTGAGATAGAAACCATATTAGGTTCAAGATGTTTCAAAAACGGCATACGGTTCATGGTAATCGCCAATGTTCCGCCCCAACCATAATCTATGCGTATATTATCAAGTTGCGGGAATATTGACAACATCGCCTTACGCACAAAAGATTTTATATCGGCAGGAAATTTGTAACGATAACTCTCCCGTCCTCCAAATAATAAACGGCGATCTTGAGAAAGCCGGAAATAATTAATCACGAACTTCGAATCCGCTACTGCCGCGCCATTGGATATTAGTCCATTGGCTAAGTCTGGCTCTAAAGGCTCTGTGGCAATTATGTAATTATTTATTGGCATAACCCGCCGGGCTATATCTTTTTCCAACTCCCCCAAATAACCGTTACAGGCTAAAACGAGATGATTGCAGACAACCGACCCAATAGCCGTTTTTAGTCGTGGCTTAGCGCCTTTACTTAATTCCAGAACTTCACTTTTTTCAAAAACTCTAACGCCTGACGCCTTACAGGCTTTCGCCAGACCCAATGCAAATTTAAGCGGGTGAATATGTCCAGCTTGGCGGTCCAAAGATCCACCATAATAAGCCTGCGAACCGACCATGGAGCGCATTTGTTCTTCATTTAAGAATTCAAGATGATCACAGCTATATTGTGCCTTCATATGATCCACATGTTTGCGGCTATGAGGCACAAATCTGCGTCTATGATCGGCGTGAATAATACCCGGTTGAAATTCATAATCGATATCATGCTCATTCGCTAAAGTGTGAACTATTTTAAGCGAGTCTTGCGCTATATCCCATAATTTACGCGCATCATCCTGACCGACCATTTTTTCAAGTTCAGACTGATCTTTATTTTGATCTCCGCTGATCTGCCCACCATTGCGACCAGAAGCCCCCCAGCCCACACGGTGCGCGTCTAAGAGAACAACATCATACCCTTTTTTAGAAAGATGTATGGCCGTAGATAAGCCAGAAAATCCAGCTCCGACAATCGCCACATCGCACGTTATATCTTCGGACAGTACAGGAAATTCCGTCATAGCCGGAGCCGTTGCCGCATAATAGGACTGCGGATATTGACCAAGAACATCATTTGCGTGGAGGACACTGACCATTATCTTTTACCTATCACCCAAAATATGATCACATTATATAAATTGTTATACAATAATTATCTGAAAAACAATATCTACACAAGATAAGAATCTCACTGAATCACAAAATGTCACCAAATGTAAACACAAAGAATAACAAGAAATATTTTAACTTAAGAGGTTTGCCTCTGACAAAATTTTACGCACGGGCTCCAATTGTGTCTCATAATGTTTCCACCGCCCGACAGACCGCGTATGCGCGGGTTCTCTAACCTGTGATGCGCTCGCTGTAGACACGGAACCACTTTGGGTGTGAAACGTCAGGCATTCCGGTTCCCAGTCCAACTCCAAAAAGTTGATCATTTTTCGGGCGCTCATTTCCAGATCAGTAACAGTATCCTCATATGATATTCTCAACATGCGGTCCCCCACAACATCCCCCCAATGCGTCATTAAATTTCTATATCTCACATGATGACGGGCCATTTCTTCAAGATCATAAGAATGTGGATATGCATCGGCGAATAATTGTTTGAAACTAGAGAAACAACTATCCATAGGGTTTCGCGTAACATGTATGATCTTTGCATGCGGCATTGCCCGCGCAATGAGAGGCACATATAAATAATTTGTCGGCATTTTATCGACAAAATACCCATCCGGTGAGGCGTGGGCGCGCGTTGCATGCGCATAGGCCTTCCCCAGTTTTTCAGGGTCAATATCAATTGCAGACCTAATGAGATCAGAACTCACCCGCATAGGAATTTTTGTATCGCTTAACCGTCTTAAGCACAGATAGAATTGTTGCAATTCACCTGCTGATGTCACCTTTGAATGCGCTGTAAGTATCCGTTCGATTAGGGTCGTTCCGGTCCGCGGCTGACCCACAATAAAAATAGGTCCGTTTGATTTCGTCCCAGCCGTCTCTGATCTAAACTCCCAGTTCTTATCAATAAGACGATGCAGACTTTGAAACACCTTTTCTTCATTATCCTCATCAAATTCGACCATCTTACGTTTGGCACGCGCACCATTTTCAAAAGCGCTATAGGCGGCCGCCCAGTTTTCCGTGTCTTCAAATACCTTTCCCGCACCGTAATATAAAAAAGATCGCGCATGATCATTGCCAGATAATTCTTCTGCCATCTCTATCATTATATGCGCTGTCTCGTCAGATGTCTGGCGATTAAGGCTTGCTCGAATCCAATGGGCTTGCGGATTATTTGGATCTAAACCAAGGACCTCATTGATGGTCTGCCGGGCCTGCTCACGTTGCCCAATGAAGTTATAACTATTTGCCAAGTTCGTTTTATATTTCGGGTTATCCGTTACATTTTGAGAGGCTTTTTCATACCAATGTGTTGCGCTTTCATGTTCGCCAATCATTGTGAAAACCGAGCCTATAATATTTTGTATAAAAGCTTGCTCAGGATTAAGAGCAGCAGCTTTAGAAATCGCCTCATCCGCTTTAACCGTATAGCCGAGCTGTGAGAATATCTTGGCCAGATGCGCCCATGCCCCGGCATGATTAAGATCAAGTTTGGTGACGTGCAAAAAAGCATTCGCGGCAATACGCCTTTGGTTCATCTCAGCGGCTATAAGCCCAATCAAAAAATGTCCTTGAGGGTGGTTTGGGTTTGACTGAACAATCTGTTTGCAAAACTTTTCCGCTTGTTTCAAATCCCCCTTGGCGAGAGCTTCAAAACCGAGTTTTAGCCATTCTGTTTGTGGCGTATTACGCATATGATCAAACTGTCTTTTGGGAGGCAAAAAGTGCCACGAGGTTCATTGCCATAGTCGCAGCGGCTAAGGCAGTAATCTGAGCGTGATCATAAGCCGGGGCGACTTCTACAACATCAGCGCCCCGTAAATCTATGCTTTTTAATCCACGTAAAATTTGTTGCGCTTCCATAGTTGTCAACCCGCCGATAACGGGCGTGCCCGTACCGGGCGCCATAGACGGGTCCAAACAATCAATATCAAAGGTAATATAAGTGGGTCGGTCCGTTACAATATTTAATATTTTATCTATGACAGCACTGACCCCGAGACGGCGCACATCTTCCGCGCTTAAAATATTAAACCCGTGCGTTTTTTCATTAAATGTCCGAATACCAATCTGGACAGATTTAGCCGGATCAACAAACCCTTGTTTGGCCGCATGATAGAACATCGTCCCGTGATCAATGCGTTCACCGTCCTCTTCCCACGTATCAGAATGCGCATCAAAATGGATAAGTGACAATGGTTCGCCCAACTGTGCAGATAAGGACCGTAACACGGGATACGTCGAAAAGTGATCGCCGCCTAACATTAGCGTTTTGACACCTGTCGCATGAATAGTTTTAAACTGAGCTTCAATCTCGTTTGGCACTAATGCCGGTTGGCCAGCGTCAAATATAACATCCCCAAAATCAATGACTGAAAGTGCCTCAAAGGGATCACTTTCCCAACCATGAACACGGTCCCATGCAATCATAGCAGACGCTTCACGCACCGCCCTTGGGCCGTATCTTGCACCTGGTCGAGCAGTCGTGGCCAGATCAAAGGGAATGCCAATAATAGCGAGATCACATCCCTCTAAATCTTTGCTGTAACGCCGACGGGCAAAACTTAACGCCCCAGAAAAAGTCGGTTCTGCGCGTATACCCGTTCCTGGCTTACGCGTGAAAGCAAGATCTATCTCATCAAGATTTGACGTCATATGTTTGGTTTTTCTTTCGGGCAAATCGGATCAAAAACTCTCCAATTATAAGCACGACAATCACACCATAGAGTGTGCTTTTTTGCAAGCCTGCATCATCACCACTCCCCGGTACATATAAAAACAGAATAATAGTGGTTAAAAGAATTAAGGCACATATGCCCGCTAAAAGTCGTGCTACCCATAAACCTCCAGGAACTTTAAAGGGTCGAGGGGAGTTCGGGTCGCTTTGCCGTAATTTCGCAAAAGCCAAAACCATTCCCGTATAGGGCATCATGAAAATCACAGCACTAAATGCAAAAAGCGACCAAAACAAATCTTCATTCGTTTCAGCTAAAGCCCCGTAAAGTATTAAAGCGATAGTACAAACGCATCCCATTAAAATCGCGGCACCTATCGGGCCGCCATGCCCATGGTGTCTTTTAGCAAACAGGCTTGGCAATTGCCCTTCACTGGCCGCTTCTGCGGTAGCGCGATTACAACCTATAGCCCATGTCGCACCATTTGACCAAAATGTATAAAGCGCACCCAAACCTAAAATAAGAACGAAGATTTTACCGCCTGCGAAACCCGCAAAAAACAATTCAAGCGTATCAATCAAACCTTCAACAATATCTATGTCCCCAGCCGGAATAGCGGCCAAAATTCCAAGTGTAGAAAAGAAATAAAGCGATAAAATCAAGACGCCGGACAGAAGTATCGCCCGCGGCACATTTCGCTCGGGGCGTTGTATATTCCCACCGGCCGATGATACCAGCTCAAATCCCAACATGCCATAAATAATGGCGGGCAGAAACTGTGTCCCTTCTAGAAGGCTTGGTTTTAACGTCGCCGCATTAATCTCATTGGCATAACCGTGTTTAGAGGCATAGAAAAAACCTCCCACAATTAACACACCAAATATTATAATTTTAAAAACCGCCCCAAGATTTGGAACCCATTTCCCAATTTTGAGACCAAAAACATCAAGAGCAACTGTTAGCCATGTCAGTATAATCCCAATACCGATTTGGCCCGGTATTGTAATTTCAAGACCTAATAGCCGCGCCAAAACACCCGCAAATAATATAAAAATAGCTGGGAGCCAGATCGCCGTATTAATCCAATACGCCCAAACAGCGCGTGTGGCCCATTTTTGTCCAAAGGCGCGCTTTATCCAGATATATATTCCGCCTTCATCGGGATAGCTTGTGCCAAGTTCAGCCGTGATTAAGCCGATAGGCAACATGAAAATAACGCCGAGTAAGACCCACCATGTTAAGCTAGAAACGCCAATGGAGGCCGAGGCCGCTAGGGTATCAAGCAGAACAATGGCCGATACCGTAAAAAGAGTAAGATCGGGTAATCTGAGGGCTTTATGTGTCTCTACGCTCATAGTTAAACCTTAAAGCAAAAAAAAAGAGGATGTACATCCTCTTTTTAATTTAATTTACAAGACTGATTATTCATTAAAAGATTTGGAAAATTTAACGCCAAATGTTCGAGGCTTACTTGGGCCAAAGAGGTGAGCCGGAATGATCCCGCCATTATTATTACCTTGGTCGAAATAAACAGCATCTGTTACGTTTTCTATATACCCCACAACAGACCAATCACCGGCCCTGTAGCCAGCCCGCAAAGTAAGGTCTGCAAAGGCGTCAACCTCTGAGGCCGCTAGATTTTCAATCCCCCCGCCCTTTGTGCTTTCAAAGAAAACTTCAGCCGAGCCGAAAACTTCACCACCAAACATATCAGTATGGGCATTAAACACAGCCGCACCAGACCATGCGGGTGAGCCAAGATCATTTCCGTTACAATCAGCAGGATCTTCAAATCCACAGGCTGCACCTGCATCAAAGATCTCGTTTGTATTATAACCCAAACTCACAAAGCCATCAAAGTTATCACTAAAGCGGGCTGTCAATTGACCTTCCGCACCATAACCATTGACTTCACCGAGATTGAAAATTAGCCCGCCACCATCTTGGAAGACAAGAAGTTGTAGGTCACTATAGTCGTAATAATAGACGTTTAGATCAGCTTTAAGGGCTCCGTCCAAAAACTCACCCTTATATCCAGCTTCGTATGACCATAATGTTTCAGGTTCAAAGGCATCCGGCTCCGCATCACCAGGTTGCAACTCATCACCAATCTCAATCGCTGGGCCGGTTGCCGTAGGTGAAAACCCGAAGGTACCAAAACCGCCGGCTTTAAATCCACGTGTTGCACTCGCAAAGAACGTATTATTTTCATCAGGTCGGTAACGCACAAGAAAGCGCGGCGTAAAGGCATCCCAACTTTCACGAGCGGTCAAAGGCCCGTTAGTCGTGACACTATATGTGAAAAATGGCCCTAATGCGCTCGTAACCGGTAAAGCATTATTACTGAACGTCTTTCTATCATTAGAGTAGCGCAACCCGATACTCGCATCGAGCGTATCATTAAAGGCGTAAGTGAGGTCAGCATATAAAGCATAACCATCATAATCACCGCGCACTTCACCTTGTTCTAACAGGCCTTCAGGCACTGCCGTCGCACCATAATAAGCGACATCGAGACATTCGCCCGTTAGGTTTTCGCCGTAATAATAGTTATAATAATATGCACATAAAAGATCTTCATCACCCTGAGCTGTAAAGAGCGCATCTAGATTTTCTTGGTAATAAGAGCCCCCTACATACCATGAAAGCGGAGAATCGCCTTGGCTGACCAGTCGAACTTCTTGCTCGAAATAATCACCTTCCTGATCAAGACCGAAATTATTGATACTTAGCGGCGTGCCGTCAAAGTCTTCTCTATAGTTGAAATCATGCGTCTTAAAGCCTGTTTGTGACGTAAGGGTCGCGAAACCCAGATCATAATCGACTTTCAGCCCTATATCGAGAACTTCTGCTATATCAAAGCTATCAAGTCCGAGGTCTTGATTAACTGAACGCGGATCTTCTGGAAGCTCAATTTCTCCAAAAAGTTCTTCTAGAACGGCAAAGCTTTCATCAAGCCCAGTGGCCCGGTAAATAGAGCCTTCTTGTTCTCTATCTTCATACTCAACCGTCAATTCGGCGGATAAAGGGCCGTCCCCTCTGTAATCTATTGAGCCACGAACACCAAACTTGTCAAACCCTCCTAAATCTTCGCCATCAAAGATGTTCTCAACAAAACCGTCTTCTTGTGAATAAAATCCAGCAAATCTTGCCGCAACATTATCAGAAACCGGGACATTAACAGCCCCGCGCAAGTCAATTCGGTCCCTGCTTCCAAATTCAATTTCCCCGAAACCTGATACCTCATCTTGGAAAATAGGACGTTTAGTATGCGTGCTGATAGCCCCGGCAATCGCATTTCGACCAAATAGGAAGTTTTGCGGTCCGCGCAGAACTTCGCCGCGTTCAACATCATAAAGTGTCGAGACGACCGCGCCATTACGGCCTTGATATAAACCGTTCTTGAAAAACCCGACTGAAGGATCACCACCCACTCCAAAATCTTGTGTGCGGATACCCCGTATAGCAACAGCATCAATAAAGCTGTCCTGGGAATTTCCTGTTACCCCTGGTGCATAAGTAATCAAGTCTTTGACATCGTTCAAGTTCACTTGCGCTACAAAATCACCGGAAAGGGCTGTAATAGCCAGCGGTGTATCTTGAATAGATGTTGCCCGTTTTGTGGCCGTGACGATGATCTCATCATCCGGTATTTGAGCTGATGCAACAATCGCCTGACTGATGACAAATACGCTAGCACTGCTCGCTAAAATGATACGCTTGTAGTATGGTTTATTCACACCAAGTCCCCTTTTAATTATTGATCACCTCCCCCATTATGTGATCACATTATTGATGAAACTATCATTTAACAAAGAGACTGACAAGTCCAAAGGGCAATTATTGCCAATTATGCAGCTTGTAACCCAAGAAACATGCGAATTGTGTCTTTAACGTCACAATCTATGGGCTTCCCCAGAGAAGATAGGGCTGTATCCGCGATAGAATCATCCAAAACACCCGCCTTACGGAGTTCAATCAGCGCCTTAACATAGTCCTCCAAGAACTCTGGATGCGATTGCACCGTTAACCCCCATTGGCCATATGAAAGCCCTGCATATTGGCAAAAATCGGACGTCAAGAACAGCTCGGCCTCTGCAGGCGGTTCAATGATTTGGTCTTGATGATAGGCATGTAGCCTGACTTTCGATTTACCTTCAACGTCTAGAGTGTCACCAACCAATGTGTAATCAACAGCACCAACAGAAAAACCCTTCTCAAATTTCTTGACCAAACCGCCTAAGGCTTGCGCAATAATTTGATGTCCAAAACACACACCTACCATTTTACGTTTCGCGGCATAAGCCGAGCGAATAAACGCCTCTAATGGCGGTATCCAATCATGGTCTTCATAGACGCCGTGGCGCGAACCCGTAATAAACCAAGCCTCGCAATCCATAACACTCTCAGGAAATTCTCCGTCCAAAATCGCATAATGACGTACATTCTGATCTGACAGGCCAAGAAAAACCTGGCTCATTTTATTATAGTCACCATAACGCGCGCGTAACGCTTCGGGGGCGCGACCTGTTTGAAGTATGCCGACCTTCATCAGACAGACTCCAAATAAGTTTCATATTCAATGCGCGTGACAGCTCGCATAAACTGATCATATTCTTGGTTCTTGGCCGCTATATACATCTGGCAAAATAAATCTCCGAAGATGTTCTTGGCATGTGTGCCTTGCGCCATAGTATCTATCGCCGTTCGCCACTGCAGCGGAATGGAAGGTAAGTCCATATCATACGCATCGCCTTCGACCGGCTCTGGGGGCATTAATTTATTTTGCAAACCATGTAATGCGCCGGCCAATATCGCGGCAATTACCAAATAAGGGTTCGCATCAGCCCCCGAGATACGATGTTCAATCCGCCGGGATTTATTTGAACCGCTTGGAATGCGAACGGGCGTCGTTCTATTGTCATAACCCCATGAGATATTAGTGGGGGCATGTGTTCCCGGACGAATGCGGCGGTAGGAATTATAATGGGGCGCAAAAATAGGCATAAACTCGCTCATTGTTTCGAGCAAACCTGCAACAGCATGTCGTAATTGAACTGTGCCCTCTTCAGTTTCATTATTGAAAATATTTTTCCCAACTTCATCAAGAATACTAAAATGAAAATGCAAACCATTTCCAGACTGATCCCCGTAAGGTTTCGCCATAAAGGTTGCCTCAAGACCGTGCTTCTTGGCGATCCCTTTAACCAGATACTTAAAAAGCACCGCATCATCTGCGGCTTTAAGTGGGTCCGCAACATGATTGAGATTTATTTCCATTTGCCCGCATCCAAATTCCGAGACGGCAGCGTCGGCGGGAATGTCCCATTTCTCGCAAGCCGCATATATATCAGAAATAAAAGCATCCATCTCATCAAGGTCCGCGACACTATACATGGCACTGGCAGGAACGACGTCATCACCCCCCAGGCGCTTTGGCGCTGCAATCTTTTCTTCATCGCGACGATATAAATAAAACTCAAGTTCGGAGGCGCAAACTGGCGTAAGCCCCGCCTTTTGATAGGAATCATAGATTGATTGTAAAACCTGTCTCGGACAAGCACCAAATGGGCTGCCATCTGTCTTAAACATCCAGATCGGCAATAGGGCGGAAGGATTTTCTAGCCAGTCAATCTCTAACAAGCCCCGGCCAGTTGGAAGGCAAAACCCGTCAACATCGCCTGTTTCAAGAACCTGACCACTTTCATCAGCATCATTGCCCCATATATCCACCCCTAAGGAGGATAAGGGCAATTTCAATTCCCCCTTAAAGGCCTTCTCTGACATCCCACTTGGCAGAAGTTTCCCGCGCATAATGCCATTCATGTCCCATATAACGGGCCGCACAGAGGCGATCTCAGGTCGGTCGGCCATCCATTTTTGCATATCTTCTTTTGTCACGCGCACTCACCTTAGTTTAATTCTCAATATATCATGTTCGACACAGCCGCTCTGTCTCTAGACAGAGAAATGTAGAAATAACACGGATAGTATTAGGGGTATATATAATCTTAAATATTTGTGATACAATTATTAAGATTGTGATATAAATACGATATATTGTCAACGGAGTATATGATTGCATACAAACCATTATTTATATATGTGATCATATAAATTATCGGTAAAGGGATATTTTGACAGACGACATAAGCATACAACTTATTGAAGGAAGAACAGCCCAGGAAACCGCCTACCTCACCTTACGCAATGCCGCTATGATCGGTAGCTTTAAGGCAGGCCAAGCCATAACCATTCGCGGGGTCGCAGCTAAACTTGATATGAGTGCGACACCTATACGGGAAGCTTTTCGCAGGCTGAGCGCGGAACGCGCATTCACTGTTCTTGAGAACAGACGCATCACAATCCCGCAATTGACTAAAAGCCGCCTTGAAGAACTTATTGAGCTCAGAGTTTCGCTTGAAACGCACGCGGCCATTCGAGCCGTCCCTTATCTGAGCGATAGAAAAATCGATAAACTTGTTGAACTGGACCAAGCGACTAATAAAGCTCTTCTGAATAAAGATCACGCCGCAGGTGTTGTCGCAAATCAGCAATTTCATTCGACTTTATATAAAAGCAACCCAGAGCAAATCGTGATGCCAATGATAGAAAGTGTCTGGATGCAAATTGGACCTATCTTGAAAGATGCGGCTGCTGCGGCTGACCTCACAGGCTATGATCATCATATTGATATCATCAATGCTATCAAAGAAAGAGATGAAAAAGCTGTTTCCAAAGCTATTGAAAGAGATATACGTAGCGGCTTAAGTGCGACGTAAGCGCCATTAGGTCTGCGCTCGCCCTTCTTTTAACGAGAATAAATACTCTTAACTTCTAGAAACTCCTCCAAGCCGTGAACACCCCATTCGCGGCCATTTCCAGACATCTTATATCCGCCAAATGGCGCAGCTGCGTCCAGAGAAGCGCCGTTAATATGAACCATACCGGCTCTTATCTGACCGGCTACATCTTCGCATTCACTATGGTCTTTTCCCCAGACATAGCTCGATAATCCGTATTCGGTTGCATTCCCCATACGCACGGCATCATCAACGCTGTCATAGCTAACAAGACATATAACCGGGCCAAATATTTCTTCTTTAAAAATGCGCATATCAGGCGTCACATCTGCAAAAACAGTTGGTCTGACAAAATAACCTTTATCGGGCATGTCCTCACCAGACTCTAGCCCTCCTGTAACAAGCTTAGCGCCCTCTTCTAGACCGCTTTGAATAAGCGCTTTTACTTTGTTATATTGTCCAATGTTAGAGATTGGCCCCATATTTGAGTCAGCGGATGTCGGTTCCCCTATTCGTATAGCTTTAGCGGTTTGCCCTGCAATTTCACAGGCCTGATTGTAGTGCTTTTTGGGCACAAACATCAAAGTCGGGGCGTTACAAGACTGCCCAGTATTACCCATACATCCCTTAACCGTTCCCACGACCGAGGCCTCAAGATCGCAATCTTCTAAAATAATTGACGGCGACTTCCCGCCAAGTTCTAAGGCTACGCGTTTAACAGTAGAGGCGGCGTTTTTAGAAATTGCAATACCAGCTCGCGTCGAGCCTGTAAAAGACACCATATCAACATCTGGATGGCCTGTCAGCGCGGGCCCAACCCCCTCGCCGTTCCCATGAATGAGATTAAACACGCCTGCAGGCACACCGCATTCATGCAAAATTTCTGTTAGAATTATCGCATCTAAGGGCGCATTTTCACTTGGCTTTAAAACCATAGTACAGCCCGCGGCCAAGGCAGGCGCAACCTTTGTAGCCATTTGGTTCATAGGCCAATTCCACGGCGTAATTAAAGCACAGACACCAATGGCTTCCTTTTGAATTTTAGATGAGCCTATAGAGTGCTCCCATTTAAAATTATCAAGAACATTTAAAATTTCTCCGAAATGCTGAGGCCCAGAAGGCGCTTGTGCATTTTGAGAAAGACCAATCGGCGCCCCCATCTCAGCCGTAATCGCAGCTGCAATCTCATCATTTCTCTTGATCAATAGGGCGTTAATATCTGCCAATAACTCCCGACGTTCTTTAACCGAGCTTTTCGAAAATGACGGAAATGCCTTTTTGGCAGAGCTGACCGCTGCGTTCACATCTTCTGCATTCCCAAGAGGAATATGCGCAATTATCTGTTCTGTTGCCGGGTTTACAACGGGATGCTGCCCGTTACCTAAAGGCGAAACCCATTTACCATCAATATAAAATTTATCTGTAATCAAAATATGAACTCACGCTTTTAAATCATTTAAAGTAAGATCAAGACAATGACGGAATTTCGTCATTAACTCATCAATCTCAGACTTTGATATCACTAAAGGCGGCGCCATCATCATGACATCTTCAACCGCACGAGAAATAATGTTATTCTCAAAACAATGCTCTCGGCAAGTGTAACCCGCATGACCCTCGGGCGTATAGCGCGCCTTGGTCTGCTTTTTTTGCACAAGCTCAATCGCCCCGAGAAAGCCAACTCCTCTGACCTCCCCAACAATGGGATGATCGCTTAATTCCTGCAACTTTTGTTGAAAATACACGTTCTCGCCCTTCCCCTCAGCTAACCCGCCTTCTTCATAAAGTTGGATCGCTTTTAGGGCGACAGAACAGGCCACAGGATGACCAGAATAAGTGTAGCCATGGGCCATATCTTCATCGGCCTCTATGATAACATGCCCAACCTCGTCATTAAGAGCAACGGCTGATAAGGGCTGATAGCCGCTTGATATACCCTTTGCCATTGTAATTATATCTGGTTGAAAACCATAGGTCTGAGAGCCAAACCACGCCCCCGTGCGCCCAAAGCCACAAATGACTTCATCTGCCCATAACAAGACGTCATATTTATCACAAATTCTTCGTATCTCTTGCCAATATCCTTTAGGGGGCATCATCAATCCGCCTGCACCCATAACAGGCTCGCCGGCAAAGGCCGCAACATTATCTGGCCCGAGTTCAAGAATTTTATCCTCAAGCGCTATGGCGCTCCTTAATGCAAACGCCTCTTCGCTTTCCCCTTCATGCGCAAAGCGGTAATAACACGGCGTAGGCTCAATATGATGGAATCGGTCAAGCGGTAGGTCATAACGACCATGCATACCACTCAGCCCGCACATACTTGCCGCTATAATCGTAGAGCCGTGATAAGCAAGGTGACGTGTTATAATAGCCTTTTTATTGGGTCTGCCTTTGAGATTATTATAGTACCAAATCAGCTTAACGGCCGTATCATTGGCTTCAGAGCCTGAAGACGCAAAGAAAATATGATCCAGATCCCCAGGCGTAAGAGAGGCTATTTTATGTGCCAGCAAAGCCGCTGGCGGAGTCGTGGTTTGGAAAAACGTATTATAATAGGGTAGCTCAGACAGTGATTTATTGGCCGCCTCACGCAGCTCATCAACGCCGTAACCCAAATTAACACACCAAAGGCCAGACATACCGTCCAGAATTTTGTGCCCTTCTGAATCAGTTAAATATACACCATTTGCAGAAGAAATGACGCGCGGGTTTTTCTTTCTTAAGGCATGATGTGTTGTAAAGGGATGCAGGTGATGTGCATTATCAATATCCTGAATATGAGTTGTAAAATTCGTAGCCATGTACATATCCATTAATAGAAACTCTTACATATTTAACCTGAAAAACTCTATTAAGTAGAAGTTTGAAGGTCAAATAATATGATCACATTTTATTGATTGATATATCTTTTAACTTTTGTCAATGTCAAAGCAACTTAATGCCTATATATTAAACAATATTAGAAATTCAATTAGCGGATAAGTGATTGGCAGCATCGATTTGACCACCAGTTAAAAGGTGTATTGTAACTGATAATATTAAGCCGTTTATCTTTCCGCGTATAGGCGACATAACTGACAGTTCAATAGCTCGCGAACTTCAAGAACAATATTTGTAATTCATACTTTCAAATGACCGTAGCTGATTGAATAAACGGCTAATGTGATCCTCAAAATTTGCGCCACATACTCATCAGAATAGGCAGAATTTGCACTTAGGACAAACAAGCATTTTTCCTGTGTATCATGTAAAAGCAATTTTGATTTGCATTACAATTTAAGGCTGATACAGTTTTTTATCTTGAGGGCAGCAAAATGAATAATGGGCGCAATATACTTTTAGGACCAATTTTAGGTCTGGAAACCGACACACTCTACTCAGTTATATTTACGTGCAAGCATAAATATAAAGAAGTGATTTTGAAGTTATCCTGCGAAGGCACGGGCTGGAAACAAAACACCCAATTTTCCAATGTATTTCAGCTGCATTCTACTTGGGTTTATAAATTTGTCTTTTCTATCGACCCAAACGTAGGGAATATGGAAATCAATTATGAATTTCAGGCTTTAGGCGTTCCAATTCTTGACCAATATGGGAATAAGGACTGGACCTTTGTAGTACCTGGAAAAGACAAAGTTCCCAAAATTGGTTTCGCCTCATGCAATGGAAATGTAAAAAAATTACCCCAAGACCAGCCTAATTCTGATTACGTCATGTGGGATAGGCTCTTTCAGTCACATTCCACCGAAAAACTCACTCATGCATTCCATTGTTTGATATTAGGAGGCGATCAAATATATGCCGACCCTATTTGGAAAACTATACCCTACTTTAAACAACATAATTTACTCGGATGGCGTTCAAACAAGGCTATGATAAATCATAAAGTGAGTGATGCAAATCGCTCAAAACTGGAATCAGAGCTAGAGGCATTCTACGAGTCGTTATACATAGAAAGCTGGAGCAAACCATCCGTCGCCAAGGTTCTCTCGGCCATTCCGTCGATTATGATGTGGGATGATCACGACATTTTTGATGGGTGGGGTTCGCAACCGCCAGAACTTCAATCCTGTGAGCTTTTTCAACTAATATATAAAGTAGCCAGAAAATATTTTGGGATATTTCAAATCAGGGGCGGAGGTAATATTTCCCGAATTTCTCAAGATCATTTCTCACTCCAATTACGGTTCCGAAACTATGAAATATTTGTTCTGGATAATCGCAGCTATCGTACAAACTACCAAGTTATGTCTAACCAACAATATATTGAGCTTGAAAACTATTTCCATCAAGATTTGTTTAAGAACCTTCCGCAAAATCTTGATGATGAGAAAGTGATATTGTTCTCAATTCCTGTACCAATCGCGCATTTGAACTATAAAAAACGAACTGAATTTTTATTACGATTTCAACTAAAATTTCATTTTAAAAACAGTTTCAATGATGATGCGCTTGATCATTGGGATCACGGCAATCATGTAAAAGAACAAAAACGATTACTCGATTATATCTTTGGCTTAGCAGATAAGAAGTCGCCTAAATATGTTCACATTATTTCTGGAGACGTTCATTCAGCTGGGGCGGGTTGTATTGAAAAAAATGATGCTGACGGGACTAAAATAGTGAACGAATTTATTTCGTCGCCTATTGTGTATAAGCCCGTTTGTAAAATTATTCAGTTTCTGCTCCGGCGTTTTTCTGATCAGTCTAGTGAGGTCTACGGTTATAAAGTGAAGATTGATAAGTTCGGGTTTGGACCTAAACCGGCTGAAATAATTTATCAGCGTAATTTCGGGGCCTTTTATAAATGGGAAAACAAAGGCCTAAAAGCTTATTTCACCTTCGAAAATAACATAGAAGATGATACGCCCGACCAACCTTCTATCTATTTTCGTCCAAATGAGGTTGAGAACCTACAAATAACTTAGACCCCAAATAAGACAGTTTGACAAGACCGATTAAATATCAGGACCGTCAAATTTGTCTAGATAGCTTAGCCTTTAGACATCGATAAAACTACTGGTATGCCTGCTAAAACACAGCATATATCTGGAGAAAACGGGACTAACTGATATTTGCCCTTCATGCATTGGTGGCACTTTGAAGTGGCGAAAGATTAAGGCGTTTTGTGAATGCAGGAGAATATTTCGATCCAATACCTTGTCGAAAATCAAAGAAACCATTGGGGTCTATTTGAGCCTTAAGATCGCAAAGCCTTTTATAGTTTTTCCCGTAATATCGATCCTGCCAATCACGCAGCAATGGATCTATACGATTAACATAAGCGCCATTCGCATATTCCGAGAGTTCTTCGTAAAATTCATATGCCCACTCTACATTTTGTCGAAAAGATTCAGGATCGTCCTTCGACCATATAGCTTTCACTTCTGGTACAAATAAAACATCTCGATGCGGATAAGCTGTTTCATCAGAATGAGCTTCCGCGACTTTCCCACCGGCGTGTGTCCAATCTATGAATGAGTGTTTTGATGGTCGACGGATCATATATTTCATAAAAATATCTGCGACTTCGGGGGTCATCATATTTTGTTGAATGGTGACTGACCGGATATAGGCTTTACGCCCCAATATGGATGTCCTATATCCGATCAGTTCTTCCCACTCAGGGAGTGTCATATTGTAAAGTTCAGTTTTCACTGGATTTTGGTCTAGAAGTGGCTGGATTAACCGAATCCCATTTGCAAAATCTCCGTTATATACAACGGTGAAGCGAGCCATCAGTACTTTGTCTTCAGCCTTGTTAGGGTCGGGTTGAGGTCCAATATATCCATATACCGCCAATTCATTGGGGACTGTTTTAATCCAAAAATTATAAAAACTCAGGATCTCTTTGAACCTGTAAAATGGAAATAGAATATTTGCGAACAACATTGTTTCAGAATTTGGTTTGTAACATTTCAATTCCACTTGAACGACGACGCAAAAATTACCGACACCGCCGCCTTTTAATCCCCAGAAAAGTTCGCGATCCAAAGTATTTTTAGATTTTGAATGGACACGCTTCATAGACCCATCTGCACAAACGACAGTTAATGCCAAAATATTGTCGCAACCCTTTCCATAAGATCTTGAAACAAAACTATAGCCGCCGCCACATAAAAACTCTGTTAGGCTTACCGCGGAACCTCCGCCGCCAATTGGAATATACCCTGACCTTATTGATTCAAGATAGGAATAAACGCTATGAAAAGTTTGCCCCGTACCCGCTGTCAATATTTCAGTTTTTTGATCAAAACTATTCCATGACAGGTTTCTTAAATTTAATACGACTCCTTCAACATTCCGGAAACTTTCTGTAGAATTGAACCCATTAGATTTAACCACAAGCTTTACGCCATGGTCCGCACACAAACGAACCGTAGCAGAAACGTCTGCAATCAGTTTATTTATTTGGTTCTCACGCGCTTCCTTATTACCGCCATCTTCTTCAATGTGAGGAACAACTATTAATTGGGACTTTAGACTGAATCCGCCATTTTCTATATGATTAGTTTTATG
>CAZSKN010000037.1:0-22012 GCA_964607445.1 uncultured Caulobacterales bacterium | reverse complement strand
AAAGTGAAAAGTTCTTAAAATATTGTTTTTGTTGTATTTTTAACGATATGAAACAACCTGAAACAAGTCCAATTTTCATGCTTGCGGAGCCATCTCTTATCCAAATATTGTGATAATCGGGTTTATCCAAACTTTTGATTATCAGAACTCCAACACTAATATTGAACACTTTCAGTAACGTAACTTTAGTTTAATTGTGATAATAGCCTGCGCTATGCATGGGGATGCCAATCATACTCAAATTGAGATTTGTAAGGTCTGTTAAATCCCGAATCGATTGACCTGGGGGCCCGACGTCCGACCGTTTTCGCATGCGGCCTTCTGAAACGAAAGCGACGCATATGTAGCGATCCCGCTTTGATATTGTCAGAACGGGATCGGAGCCTTGTTAAAGCGCTCGCCTGAGCTTACTTTTCTTTAGCGATCCATTTATCGACATTTTCTTCAAAAATATCGAGCGGGATAGGCCCGGATCCTAATAAGACATCGTGAAAGCCGCGAATGTCAAATTTGTCTCCAAGGGCCTTTTCGGCCTTGGCGCGCTCTGCCTGTATTTTGAGCATGCCAACCTTATAAGCAGTGGCTTGACCGGGCATGACGATATAGCGCTCAATCGCCTTGCGACAATCATTTTCAGGATTAGGCGTATTCTCGGTGAGGTAATCAATTGCCTTTTCCCGTGTCCATTCTTTGTCATGTAACCCGGTATCGACAACAAGACGCGCCGCGCGCCAGATCTCCATGGCGAGCCGGCCAAAATCCGAATAGGGGTCTTGGTAAAAGCCCATTTCTTTAGGCAAATATTCGGAATATAATCCCCAGCCTTCTGTATAGGCCGTATAGCGCCCAAATTTACGAAATTTCGGAACGCCTTCCAATTCTTGTGAAATGGCTAATTGCATATGATGTCCGGGAATACCTTCATGATAGGCGAGAGCTTCCATCTGATATTTCGGCATATCTTCTATTTTATACAAATTAGCATAATAAATGCCGGGGCGAGAGCCATCGGCTGCCGGACGATTATAAAAGGCTTTGCTGCCGGCTTTTTCGCGGAAGGGTTCGACGCGTTTTACAATGAGATCGGCTTTGGGCGTACGGTTAAAGACCGTCTTAAGCTCACCTTTCATGATGTCGATCAACTCGGTTGCTTTTGTCAAATAGGCTTCACGTCCGGCTTCGCTGTCTTCATAGGTAAAGCGCGGATCAGATTGTAAATATTTGAAGAAGTCCTGCAAGCTGCCCTCATATCCGACTTGCTTCATGATTGCGCGCATTTCGTCTTGAATACGGGCGACTTCCTTAAGCCCTAATTGGTGAATGTCAGACGCGCTCATATCCGTAGTTGTCATTTGCTGGAGACGATAGGCATAAAAGTCAGCCCCGTTCGGTAATTTCCAAACGCCGTCATCAGAGGAGGACACGGCCTTTTGGCGTTGCATGGTGGTAATAACATTTTCATAGGCGGGTTTAACTGAGTTTAGCAATGCCGTGATAGCTTTGGCATATAGGTCTTCGCGCATCGTATCTGAAAGATTGAGTTTTTCGACTTTCTTGCGAAAGTCATTCATCAGTATGGAATAATCGCCATCATCAAATGGGGCACCGCTAATAATGTTTCGTGATGCGTCAATAACGTGATCATAGACAAAGGTTGGGGGCTGAATGCCTTTCTGGGCACTGTTCTCGGCGTTTTTGATAACCTCTGCCATATAGCTATCAATGCCGTTAAGACGCGCAATATAAGCCCGCGCATCGTCTGCGTTATCTATGCGGTGTTGATTGATCAAAAAGGGCGGGACTTGGGAATGTGCGCCAAACATCTGATTGAATGGATAGTTGTGATCCCACCACTTTACACCTTCAAGACGGTCTTCTACCCCTTTGACAAAGAGGCGATAAGACAAGCGGTGATCGTCATCAAGGTCATCCGGGTTAAAATTTGATTTTAGTTCATCCAGATTTTGACGCGCTATATCCAATTGCTCCAACGCAAAGGCCCGGCTGGGGTCGTTCCATTCATCGGTACGTTGCTTTATTCCGAGTTGGGCTAGAATTTGCGGATAGGCGCGAGCATTTTCCATAAATTTTTGTTCAAACCATGCATCCAGTCGGACATTGATATCGGCGGACTTCAAAGCCCCAGCCGTGGCGGTATTACCGGCTGGCGCCGTGGACGAGGTTTCGGATGTCGGGGCTTGAGGTGTCGGGGTTTCAGATGCCAGACAGGCCGTAAGCGCAAGGGAGCTTGCTCCAATTATAATCAATTTTTTCATTATCATATGTCCTTATCTCAGGCTGAAACATGTTATTGTTGTTCTGATATCCAGTTTTGCACTAATTCTTCTAAAATTGTCAAAGGGACCGCTCCGTTGGCTAATATCACGTCATGAAATTCGCGAATATCAAATTTATCGCCGAGCGTGGTTTCGGCCTGCTGGCGAAGCTCCTGAATTTTTAACATCCCTATTTTATAGGCCGTAGCTTGTCCCGGCCAAACGATATAGCGATCTATTTCAGCGCGCACGTCACCTTCGGGATTGGGAATGTTATCAAGGTAATATGTTACGGCTTGGTCGCGTGTCCATTTTTTAGCATGAATTCCCGTGTCAACGACAAGCCGCGCCGCGCGGAATATCTCCATGGAGAGCCGACCGAAATCTTTATATGGATCCTTGTAAAGCCCCAACTCTTTAGGCAAGCTCTCGGAATATAGTGCCCAACCTTCCGTATAGCTGGTATAGCCGCCAAGGGTTCGAAACTTTGGCAATCCGTCTAATTCTTGACCAATCGCGATTTGCATATGATGACCGGGTATGCCTTCGTGGTAAGCCAGAGCCTGCATGAGATAGGTCGGTTGATCACCAACATCGCGAAGATTAATATAATAAGTACCCGGGCGGGAGCCATCCGGCGCTGGCCGATCATAAAAGGCACCAAAGGCCGTATCTTCTCGGAAGGGTTCTACGCGTTTAACGACCATATCGGCCTTGGGCTTGGAGATAAATAAATCATCGAGTTCACCCTTCATTTGGTCAATAATCTGAGTAGCATCGACGATGTATTTTTTTCGACCTGTTTCATCATTTGTATAGACAAATTGCGGGTCGGTTCGCAGGAAATTATAAAAATCCTTCAGACTCCCTTCAAATTTTAGCGTGTCCATGATGACTTTCATTTCGCTTTGTATGCGTGCCACTTCGATCAAACCGATATTATGGATTTCATCCGCGGTGAGATTCGTCGTCGTATAATGTTTGAGCCGGCTTTGGTAGTAATCTGCGCCGCGTGGTAATTTCCAGACCCCATCATCCGTAGAGGCGGCGGCGGCGTGAACTGTAAACATAGTAATAAGGTCTTCATAGGCGGGGCCGACACTTTCAATCAGCGCCTTTTGCGCCATAGAAATGAGCGCCGTTTTTTCATCACCAGTTATGTCTAGCGCATTGATTTTGTTTTTAATGTCAGAAAAAAGCGGGCTGTCTTTTGGCTCCGTACGGCTTGTATCATCAAGATGATCCGTAAAAGGGGCACCTGAAATGACGTTGCGCGAGGCTTGGCTTATCTTTGGGTAGACGAATTTAGGCAAGCTGATACCGGCGTTGAATTGCGCTTGTGCGCGCTCGGCGTATTGCCCGATATAGGTGGGTATTGCATTCAGGCGGTCAATATAGGCCTGCGCGTCTTCCACGGAATTTACGGCGTGAAAATTGATCAAAAATGATGGAAGATTGGAATGTGGCCCACTCATATGTTGGAAAACATAGTCATGATCGGCAAATTCATGCGTTGTTGCGGCATCCAAAGACGCATATTCGAATAGGCGGTAAGAGAGACGGGATTGCGGGTCTAGCCGATCCAGATCGAATTGGGTTTGCATGTCTTCCAGCCAGGCTTGGGTGAGAGCGGCCTCTTCATCTACGGCTAATTGCGAGGCATCATCTAACCTATTTTGCGCCGTTTTTTGTCCGAAATAGGTTTGAGTCATCGGAGACCGTGCCAATTCATCCTCGAATCTGGCTTGGAACCAATTATTCAGGTTTTGACTTTCGGCTTTGACAATTTCGGTTTTTGCCACATTGGCAGAAGACTGCGGCTGGCATGCAGACAAGATCAGAGTGGCTGTAAAAACACCCGTCAACCAGAGTGCAGATTTAGATCGGCGAGAATTGAAGGAGAGTGGCATTTGGACGTTCCGTATATATTATATTTTAAACTGTAGGTATCTTGCCACAAATGAAAAGGAAATTGGCCCTGATTTAGCCATATTATCGAGCATAGATTATATTAAACAGGCGCATTTCAGAAAATTTCTACTATGATGGCTTTATGGTTTCTATGATTCGAAACGAAAACTCAGGTGACACAAATCACCCGCAAACAGGTGGCCGGACCGGCGTCATCGGTATTCTGCTTATAATTGTAACGATAATTATCGTCGTTGCGGCGCTCATATTGGCCGGGTTAAATGCGGCGCGTTTGGGATGGACAGCCTTTTTAATGTTGTCGGGAATAGCTATAGCTGGCGTATTGGGCACTTTATCTCAACTTTCAGAACGTCGGGCGAGCGCGGAAATCTTGTCGCAATCCCATATGGGTGAAGATATTTATCTAGACGCTTTTATGAACGGGGCCGAACCTTCCTTGTTGATGAAAAATGGGAAACCCCATAAAGCCAATGCTGCCTATATGCAGCTTGCCCATGCGGTGATGGCGATAGGGGTGAGCCAAGCACCGCCTTCTGTTGACCGCATTTTTAGCGCGGGCGGTAAAGAAACCGCTTCGGCCATTTTCCGTTTACATCATATGCGCGAAGACAAAGTCTCATCTGAAGAATATATTGATATGATTGACGATACGGGCGCTTTGCGCCGGTTCAGGGTTAGTGTTGCGGCCTTAGGGGAGATGCAGCTGTGGCAAATTTCCGACGTCACCGATAAGACCCAAGGTCAGGCCTCGACATTAGTCAGCGCGCCCGTAGGTCTATGCAGTATTGACGAGGCGGGTAATGTTCTGGCGACGAACAAGGTTCTGGACCGGTGGATAGCGGCTGAAAATGGTGTCCGGCCACGACGCTTAAGAGAATTTGTTCAAGATAGTGCCTCTGTTCTGGACGGGGAACATATTGTTGACCGGATTATCCGGTCCGATACGCGCTTGATTACGCAAAAGGGTATGGTGACGCCCATTATCATGACGGGGACATGGCAAAAGCTCAATAATGGAGATATGGTCGCATCTCTGGCATTATATGGACATTCCAGCATTGGAATGTCGATGTCGGGCGCCCGCCAACCGGCCTCGCCCGCCAATGCCAATCATGCGATTGATGCGGATGTGTCCGATAGGCAGGCCGGTAATATTGCGGCTCTTGCAGCCCATACCGAAAATCTGCCGGGGCAAGAAACATCCAGCCATGCACCGATCGCCATTTTGACGCTCAGTGGTGAGATATTATCGCAATCCCTTATCCGCAAAGCCAACCCCGCCTTTGAGGATATGAGCCAAGGCTTGTTTTGGCGCGATACTGCCTTTAGTGAAATTTTCGATGCGGACTCGGTCGGTGAAGAGGCTATGCTTGCCGCTTCCGTTGCCGGAACCCCGTTTGATGGGCGATTGTCGGGTGAAAATAAAACGCCGGTCAGTGTTTATATCTCCGAAGACCCTGAAAACAGCTTGCGGCGATGGGCATATCTCGTTGATATCTCCGAGCGTAAATCGCTGGAAGATCAATTGCTGCAATCCCAAAAAATGCAGGCTATCGGCCAACTCGCCGCGGGGGTCGCCCATGATTTCAATAATCTTCTTACGACCATTCGTCTGAATACAGATGAGCTTTTAGGGCGCCATCCCGTCGGCGACCCGTCGTACCGGGAATTGCACGATATTAATACAACGGTGAACCGTGCCGCGGCCTTGGTAAAGAAACTTCTGGCTTTTTCCCGCAAGCAGACATTACGGATGGAACTCCTCAATATTACGGATACATTATCCGACCTGTCTGTGCCTTTGCGCCAATCGCTTGGTGAACGGATTAAATTGAATGTTGTACATGGTCGCAACTTACCGGCCATTCGGTCCGATAAAAGCCAGCTTGATACGGTTTTGCTGAATTTATGTGTTAACGCGCGCGATGCCATGGAAGGTCAGGGTGGCGGCCAAATCAATATCACCACCTCTGCGGTAACGCGTGAGGTTTTAGAACGTATGGGGATACAGGATATCAAAGGCACTGACTTTGTTCTTCTGGCATTCTCCGATACCGGTACGGGTATGACGGATGACGTTAAAAGCAAGATATTCGAGCCGTTTTTTACGACAAAAGAACAGGGTAAAGGGACGGGTCTGGGGCTTGCGACGGTCTATGGTATTATTCAGCAAAGCGGTGGATATTTGTCAGTCGAGAGTGAGTTGGGTAAAGGGACAACTTTCAATATTTTCTTGCCAGTGGCGACTAAAACCGAAGAAGAAAAGATAAAGCCCGTTGTGAATGTTAAATTAGTACCCAAACCGGTCGATTTGACGGGGCAGGGTAATATACTCTTTGTTGAAGACGAGGTGTCCGTGCGTACGATTGCGGCAAAAACTTTACGTAAGCGTGGGTATAATGTGGTTGAAGCCGGGGACGGTGAAGAGGCCTTTGAAATTTTGGAAGACGCAGAAGATCCGTTTGATTTGATGATATCCGATGTCGTTATGCCCTCTATGGACGGACCGACATTGCTCAGAAAAGGACGTCCTTTATTAGGTGATGCCCGTATTGTATTTATATCTGGCTATGCCGAGGAGGAGTTTTCCGAGCTGTTATCCGAGGAACCAGACGTTACCTTTTTGCCTAAGCCTTTCACCTTGTCGCAATTAGCTGAAAAAGTAAAAGCTGAAATTGGTGTGAGCCATGGAGAGCTGAATGGGTAAGGGTGTGTGGCTGTTGGAAAATAGGGATTTCAAGCGTGTTCAATCTTGTGGTTCTTATTTTGTTCTTTTTGCTTGCGAAGTGAGAACAAACTGTGTACATAAGATTTACGGCAGTCCATTTGCAGCCGCAATTTCAATTTGATGATCGAAGGGCTCCGATCATCCCAACTGGAGTTTTCAAATGGCCAGAAATACAACCCCTCTCAAAGTCGTGGGTAAAGCAGACGAGAAAAATAAATCCGCCGCATTGGATGCGGCGCTGAGTCAAATTGACCGTGCCTTTGGTAAAGGGGCCGTCATGAAATTAGGACAAAAGAATAGTATGGATGTGGAGGCGGTTTCGACGGGGTCTCTGGGTCTTGATATTGCCTTGGGTATAGGCGGGCTTCCCAGAGGCCGGATTATTGAAATTTATGGTCCGGAATCTTCAGGTAAAACGACTTTATCCTTACACTGTGTGGCAGAAATTCAGAAACAAGGTGGTGTTGCGGCTTTTGTGGATGCTGAACATGCGCTTGATCCTGTTTATGCGGGTAAGCTCGGTGTTGATGTGAATGAACTTCTTATCGCCCAACCGGACACAGGTGAACAAGGATTAGAGATCGCCGATACACTTGTGCGCTCAGGGGCTATTGATGTTCTTGTAATTGATTCTGTTGCGGCTTTGACACCCCGTGCCGAATTAGAAGGAGATATGGGGGACAGCTTGCCGGGGCTGCAAGCCCGACTTATGAGCCAGGCCTTGCGCAAATTAACGGGATCAATTTCAAAATCTGGATGCATGGTTATCTTTATCAATCAAATCCGGATGAAGATTGGTGTGATGTATGGATCGCCTGAGACAACAACAGGTGGGAATGCTCTCAAATTCTATTCATCTGTCCGTCTTGATATTCGTCGCATTGGTGCGATTAAATATCGTGATGAAGTCATTGGCAATCAAACACGGGTAAAAGTCGTTAAAAATAAGGTGGCGCCGCCTTTCCGCCAAGTCGAATTTGATATTATGTATGGTGAAGGTATTTCCAAAACCGGAGAACTCATTGATCTTGGTGTTAAGGCTGAAGTTGTGGAAAAATCTGGGTCATGGTATTCTTATGGAGATGAACGTATTGGTCAGGGCCGTGAAAATGTACGCCGTTTTCTTCTGGATAACCCTGATATCGCGAATGAAATCGAAACTAAAATTCGTATGAATGAAGGTTTGATCGAAGATGAACTTCTTATGCCTAAAAGCGAACAGCTTATAGATGAAGGTTCTGATGATTCCGCGGCTTTAGGTCTTGGGGCTTAAGGGAGGGCTGCGTTTTAAGTTCAGTGATCGTCACACGATATTACGGCATTATTTATTAGAAAAATAGATCTTAGCCCGATTTTCCTTCAAATCCCTTCCTAAATCGGTTTAAGACCTTAAAAGAGCGCTTGGCTTTGTCCGGCGCTCTTTTTATAGGCTCTATATCCGGCCATAACCGGATTGTAAGTGCACAAGGAATAGACGCATTGTCTTGTTTTAGCTCCGAGGATAAGGCTGGAACATTATGGTGACAGGGAAGTAGGATATGACGAGCTTAAACGATATTCGCCAGCAATTTTTAAGCTTTTTTGAAAGCCATGGACATAGTGTGGAGCGCTCAAGTCCACTTGTCCCCGATAATGACCCGACCCTGTTATTTACCAATGCGGGCATGGTGCAATTCAAAAACCTGTTTACAGGGGTTGAAACCCCGAAACACCCACGTGCGGTAACGTCACAAAAATGCGTGCGCGCAGGGGGTAAGCATAATGATTTGGATAATGTAGGCTATACCGCCCGCCATCATACATTTTTTGAAATGTTAGGAAATTTTTCTTTCGGTGATTATTTCAAAGCTCAAGCCATAGAACATGCGTGGAACCTAATTACCAAGGATTTTGGACTGGCAAAGGAAAAGTTATTGGTCACGGTTTACCATACAGATGATGAAGCTTTTAAGCTTTGGAAGCAGATTGCAGGATTACCGGATGAAAAGATTATTCGGATTGCTACGTCAGATAATTTTTGGGCCATGGGCGAAACGGGGCCATGCGGGCCGTGTTCCGAGATCTTTTATGATCACGGCGCGCAGATAGCCGGAGGACCGCCCGGGTCGCCGGATGAAGACGGCGACAGATTTATAGAGATCTGGAACTTGGTTTTCATGCAATTTGAACGCTTTGCTGATGGTCGCGAAGCGCCATTGCCTAAACCGTCCATTGATACCGGTATGGGATTGGAGCGCACTGCGGCTATCTTACAGGGTGAGCATGATAATTACGACGTTGATCTGTTTAAAAATCTGATCGCGGCCTCGACGGAATTGACGGGAGTTAAGCCGGAGGGGGAGGCCAAGTTTTCCCACAGGGTGATAGCCGATCATTTACGATCATGTTCATTTTTAATGGCCGACGGCGTATCTCCATCCAATGAAGGGCGGGGCTATGTTTTGCGCCGGATCATGCGGCGCGCCATGCGGCATGCGCATTTATTGGGTGCCAAGGACCCGCTTATGCATCGTCTGGTGCCAAGCCTTATTTCGGAAATGGGCGCGGCCTATCCCCAATTAAACCGGGCGAAGTCGTCGATTATGACGACATTTGAACAAGAAGAAGACCGCTTTCGTCGTACATTGGGACGCGGGACGGCCTTATTGGAGGCGGCCACGGCAGATCTTGGTGAAGGCGATGTTCTGGCGGGGCAAACGGCTTTTAAACTTTACGATACGTATGGATTTCCGTTGGATTTGACTCAGGATGCCTTACGCGCAAAGGGCATAGAGGTTGATATAGACGGGTTTAACGCGGCTATGGAGGTTCAAAAGAAAACAGCCAAAGCCGCCGGATTTAAGTCTGGGGATGCCGCGACGGATGACATTTGGCTTGCGGCGCGTGAAACCTATGGCGGAACCACTTTCACGGGCTATGACAATCTTACTGGTGAAGGGAATATACATACGCTTGTTGTTGACGGAAAAACGGTTGATAGGGCTGAAGGGGGTGAGGTTTTATTTGTGACCAAGCAAACGCCATTTTATGCCGAAAGTGGCGGACAAGCCGGAGACAAAGGCGTTGCCATGTTTTCTAATGGCGCCCGTATCGACATTAGAGATGTGTTAAAAAAGGCCGGTGATCTTCATGTGCATATTGGTAAGCTTTCGGGTGAAATCAAAACCGGTGATAAAGCGCTCTTGTCGGTTAATCACGAAATCCGGGAACGCACCATGCGCAATCATTCTGCGACGCATATAATGCATGAAGCCTTGCGCAGAATATTAGGTGATCATGTAACCCAAAAGGGGCAAATGGTTGATGGTGAACGGATACGGTTTGATATCTCCCATGGCGCGGCGATCCATAGGGATGATCTGGCGAGGGTGGAGAGCGAGGTTAACGAGATTATTTTGCAAAATGCAGAAAGCTCAACCCGGCATATGGCGCCTGAGGCGGCTATCGAAGCCGGTGCCGTCGCTTTATTTGGCGAAAAATATGGTGACGAAGTTCGTGTGCTGTCGTTAGGGCAGGGGCTGGAGGCTGAGGCTGGAGATTATTCTGTAGAGCTTTGCGGGGGAACGCATGTCAGGCGCACCGGAGATATTGCGGTGTTTAAGATTACGTCCGAGGGCGCGGTAGCCGCTGGGATCCGCCGGATCGAGGCCGTAACAGGCGAGGCTGCGCGCCAGTATCTTGAACGCCAAGCGGAATTGGCCCGAAGCAGTGCCGAACTTTTAAAGATTAAAATCGAAGATGTGCCGGCCCGGATTAAAACATTGTTGAGTGAACGCAAGTCATTGGAAAAGGAATTGGCCGACGCAAGAAAACAACTAGCTCTCGGGGGGGGGGCTGGCGGCGGGGCCGCGCCTGAAGATATAAATGGTGTGACGTTTATGGGACGAGTCCTGAGCGGAGTTTCGGGTAAAGATCTTCGGGCCATGATCAATGAACATGTGCAATCCATCGGCTCTGGTATTGTCGCCTTTGTGGCGACGGACGCGGCCAAGGTGACGGTTGTTGTCGGGGTAACGCCGGATTTAACGTCAACGCATTCGGCGGTGACATTGGTCAATGCCGGTGCGGAGAAAGTCGGAGGTCGCGGCGGCGGTAAGCCTGAATTGGCTCAAGCCGGGGGGAATAATGTTGAAGGCGCAGAGGCTGCGCTTCAAGCTATTAAAGATGCGCTTTTATAAAGCTATTATGTCTCACCACCATTTTAATTATATTGAGTTACCTGCAATAGACTTACCGGCAATGAAAGCATTTTATAGTCAGGTATTTGGGTGGAACTTTATTGATTACGGGCCGCGCTATACGGCGATTAGCGGCGCGGGTATTGACGGCGGATTTGACGCAGATGCTGACCGTGTGCCGTCATCAGACGGAGTTTTAGTCGTGTTGTATTCGGATGATCTGGAAGCGACCGAAAAGGCCGTAAAGTCTGCAGGAGCCGAAATTTGCGTGTCTATATTCAGTTTTCCCGGTGGGCGACGTTTTCATTTTACAGACCCGAGCGGAAACGTCCTCGGGGTTTGGACACAGTCTGACGCCGCTAAAGCCGGTTAGCTGTGGCTGTATTGGATGGGGTGTGTAAGATTTGGATTTATAAAATCGTCTGTCCGGTTTTTTCCCAATCTTTTAAGAAGGCGGCTAGTCCCTTATCTGTGAGCACATGTTGAGAGAGCTTACGGATGACATCAGGCGGGGCGGTCATCACATCGGCGCCTATTAGAGCGCAGTCTTTGACATGATTGATGTTCCGTATAGAGGCGGCTAAAATTTCGGTCTCATAGCCATAATTATCGTAAATTGTACGAATTTCGTCGATTAATTCAATGCCGTCCAGAGAGATGTCATCGAGACGGCCAATAAAGGGTGAAATAAATGTGGCGCCGCATTTGGCGGCAAGTAAGGCTTGGTTAGGGGAAAAACACAAGGTTACATTTGTTGGCGTGCCTTCTTTGGATAGGGTATTACAGGCTTTTAATCCCGCCATGGTCAAGGGGAGCTTTACGCATACATTTTCTGCTATTTTGCGCAATTCCCGACCTTCAGCAATCATGTTTTCGGCTTCAGTCGAGACGACCTCTGCACTTACAGGTCCGGTGACAATGCTACAAATTTCTCTGATAACGTCTTTAAAGTCACGACCAGACTTTGCAATAATCGACGGGTTTGTCGTAACGCCGTCTACGAGACCAATATCATTAAGTTCCGAAATCTGCTCAAGATCTGCACTATCGACAAAAAATTTCATATTAACTCCAATTTAAGGGGCGACTCAGCGCTTGCTCTGTTAACATAATTTATGGCGGTTCAAAACGCACAAGTCTTATTTCCGGTAAATATTCCGGGCGTGTTTGATTATGCGCTACCCTCTGGCATGTCTGTCGTGCCCGGAGATATCGTGTATGCGCCTATTGGCAAACAAGTAAAGCTGGGTGTGGTCTGGACGGTTATTCCCTGCCCAAATGAGGCATCCGGCGACGCTCGCATTACCAACCCGAAGGCACAGACCTCTGGGCAAAGAAAATTGAAAGATATTATTTCGATCAAACCCACTCACCCCCTGTCCGAGACCATGCGAAAATTCATTGACTGGACAGCGCGATATAATTGTGTGTCGCCCGGTTTGGTTTTACGCATGGTTCTGAGCTCTTATAAAGCTTTAGATCCCAGCCCTGTTGTGACACAATTTAGGCCCAGTAAGAATTTGCCCGCAAAAATGACGCCCGCCAGACATCTTATTCTAGAGCAGGGAGGGCCGTTCCCCGCAAGGGCAAGCGAGATAACAGCGCGGACGGGGGTAAGTTCGGCTGTGATCAGAGGCTTTGAACGGGTAGGCGGGTTAATGGCGCAGAGCCTTCCCGTGGATGTCGCATTTGGAGTGGCCGACCCGGATTTTGGCGGTATGACCCTTACCCCAGCCCAATCAGATGCGGCCCGAGCGTTGAGCCAGCAAGTCGCTCGCGGTGACTTTAATGTCAGCCTTTTGGATGGTGTTACAGGGTCGGGTAAAACGGAAGTGTATTTCGAAGCTGTGGCTCAAGCAATCAGTGACGGCGGGCAAGCTCTGGTTTTAGTGCCTGAAATTGCGCTGACCCAGGCCGGCATGGCCCGGTTTGAAGCACGGTTTGGCGTAGCACCCGCACCATGGCATTCAAATTTAGGAGATGCGGCGCGGCGGCGGGTGTGGCGTGAGGTGTCCCACGGTCGGGCGCAACTCGTTGTCGGCGCCCGGTCTGCACTTTACCTACCTTTTTCAAACCTGCGGGTGATTGTTGTGGATGAAGAACATGACGGTTCATATAAGCAAGAAGAGGGGGTAATTTATAATGCCCGTGATATGGCGGTTGTGCGCGGAATGATCGGACGGCACTCTGTTATATTGGCCTCGGCGACACCGTCGCTCGAGAGCCTACATAATGCAAGATCAGGTCGATATGCCCATTTTGAATTACCTGAACGCCCGGGATCAATTACATTGCCCGATATCGATCTTATAGATTTGAAAGACCATCCTCCTGAAAAGGGAGATTTTCTTTCAGAGCCTTTAATTAAAGCGACACAAGAGGTGCTCAGTCGCGGTGAACAGGCAATGTTTTATCTTAACCGGCGTGGCTATGCCCCTTTGATTATATGTCGACATTGCGGTGAAAAGTTAAAATCGCCCGATACGGATAGTTGGTTGGTCGAACACCGTATGACGGGGCGGGCTGTTTGTCATAAAACCGGGTTTTCCATGAAAATGCCAACGATATGCCCGGACTGTAAAGAGCCGGGAGGGTTGACGCCTGTCGGGCCGGGGGTTGAGCGGGTTTACGAAGAAGCGATGCGACATTTTCCTGACGCGAGAATTGAAATATTCTCTTCAGATACGGCTGGCGGAGGCGAGGCTATACGCGCGCGTATGGCGCGCATGGAATCTGGAGACATAGATGTTTTAATTGGCACGCAAATGGTCGTTAAAGGACATAATTTTCCAAAACTGACCTTCGTCGGCGTTGTTGACGGTGATTTATCGCTCATTGGCGGCGATCCTCGCGCGGGGGAACGCACCTATCAAACGCTTGTTCAAGTAGCTGGAAGAGCAGGGCGGGCCGATAAGCCGGGCCATGCGCTCATTCAAACACATCAACCCGAGCACGAAGCCCTAGCGGCGCTTGCGGTCGGGGATAGAGAGGTTTTTATCTCAACTGAGCTGGCATTGCGTGAAATGTTGGCGTTGCCCCCATTTGGCAAATTAGCCGGCATTGTGGTGTCGGGTCCGGATTTAAAACAGACAGAAGCGCTGGCTAAAAAGTTCATTACCCTTGCACCGCGCGCGGACGGCATTGAAATATTGGGGCCAAGCGAACCCCCTATAGGTCAATTACGTGGGCGCTTTAGGCGTCGTATATTGGTGCAAGCGGCGGAAGGCGTGAATTTATCGGCTTATATGCAGCATTGGAGAGCGCGCGCAAAAATTCCGTCAAAATATCGATTGCATATTGATATTGACCCTCAGAGTTTTATGTAAATTCAGGCAAATCCGGCGTCAAATTTATCAAAGATCTACAGGTTTTTTTGCGATCAATCCGGTGAAACATAACGTGTAATATTTCATCTGAGTTCGCTCGATGAGAGAATATGATACCATATCTCTTGCAATTCAGTAGCATGAGCCTTGTCAGCTATATATGAAGGGGTTAGGGCGTTTATGATTTTTGAGAGTTGGACGGAAGAGAACACGAAAAAGTTCCGCGAAGAAGCTTTCATTGCTGAACATAAGCTCTTGGATACAGGTCTGTTTTCCGATGAGGCGTTAATTGCTTTGCTTGATAAACATCCTAAAAGCCATCTGGACGTCTGCACTATGGGGAACGACCCTGTATATCCTAATAAATTTCGGACAGGGGATGCCCGTGAAGCCGACGGGGCTACACTTATGGAGGCCTCAAAGTCAGGAGACATTTGGATCAATATGCGGCATGCGATGAATTTTCATCCAGAATATAAACGTGTGCTGGATAAAATTTATGGCGATCTAGCAAAAGTTACGGGACGTAAGCCATTTACTGCGCGTGGCGCTATTTTGATTTCTTCACCTTCGGCGATTGTGCCTTATCATTGCGATTCCCGGGAAACAATTCTTTGGCATATTCGCGGACATAAAAAGTTCTATCTATATCCGCCGTCGCCAAAACATCTGCCTGATCATGCTTATGAAAAAACTCTTTTCGATATTGATGAAGATCTGCCCTACACGCCGGATATGGAAGACGATGTTGAAATCTTTGATTTGATGGATCAACAAATGATCACCTGGCCCCTGAACGCGCCGCATCGGGTCGAAAATGTGACGCATTGCGTTTCTGTTTCAACGGAATATTCTTCAAGGGAAAGCAGTTTTAAAAATGCGGTCATGTATACAAATGCGGTGATGCGCCAGCGTTTAAACAAGCCAGGTCGGGAATGGGCTGCCATGTCTAAACCTGAAAAAGTAATTAAAGCCGGTCTCGGACGCTGTTTTCGTAAACTCGGACTGCTTGATCAGTTTAAAAGCGAAGACTTCGTTGATTTTATGATTGATAAGAACCGGACTGGGTTTATTCGTGATATTGAACCGGTTATTCGTAACTTTTAGACGTTCGGTGTAAGCGCCTCAAAATTTTATTTTGGGGAGTTTTCATTTTCAGTTTGCGTTTTATCTTCCGGTTTCGGGGGTGCTTTTTTGGATTTAAATATCCCCCCTACAATCCCTTTACTGGCATTCCCGGCCTCGTTTCCAATAAGATTTCCAATTAAGCTTCCACCGATGGCTCCCCCTATAGACCCCCCTAAAAGCTTGCGTGTTTGTTTTTCAATTTGGCGTTTAGTCTGTTTTCCGGCTTGATCTTCTAACATTTGAGCAGATCCATATGACGGCGTGGGCTTTGGCCCCGAGTTTTGGCTAATGTCCAATATCTGTTTGCTCTCGGGAACTTTAAACAGGCTTTCTGAGGGGTATCCGCGTTGTAATTGAGTGACCTCCATGAAAATGTTCCCGTCTTTCATGTTTCTGAGAACAATTTTATCATGTGTGATGCAGCTAATAATATTCTGCTGAGTATTGAGATAATTCGTACAACTATTTTCCGCCACGATATCTGTGCCTAGACGGGTCAAGCTATTTAGCATGTCCTGAGGTTGTGGCCCCATATTGGATATGATCTGTTCGTAATTCAATTTCATGGCTTTATTGCCTAACGGGCCATTATCGGATTTTGAAAAGGTATAAGCTTCTTTTGTAGAAAAATTGAGTAATGAGACGATTTCACCTTGTCCCGTTTGAACTTCTGAGCGTTGTTTCTCGGCTGATTTGTATAATTTTGTGAAACTCTGCTGGCCGTCTGTGGTCATCATACGAATAGAGGCGTTATAGCCTGATGCTGAACTGGCCCCGGCGTGCGTTGAAAAGACCAAGACTGCGAAAATAGGATAGATTGATTTCTTAGGAGTCATAATCATCTCATATTTTGGTAGTGCGCACGCCATTGAAGCAAAAATTAAGGTAAAATGCAATGCTGGACCCAATTTTAACGAAATTCTGTTTTCCTATACGTTTAAACTTTCTGGCCCGAAGGGGGGCTGATATTTATTTGAACCGGCAATTTATATAAAACGGAGGTGTTGTGTCGCGAGGAGAGCGGTAATTTCGTATTTTTATGTCGAGTTTTTTCAATTGAATGCATTTTAAGGCTGCCTAGGCCAAAAGGTCGCATAAAAACAGGGGTTGAGACCCCAAATGACCCATGCTACACCCCGCGCGAGTTCGGCAGATCGAGTCTTTGGGCTGGGTGTGTCGTTAGCCTAAATTATTGGCCTTGCCGATATATCAACGGAACCGAATTGTGTCAGACCAAGACGTCATTACTGGTGAAATAGCCAGCCGTTATGCAAAAGCTTTATATGCTTTGGCAAACGACTCTAAATCGTTGAAAAAAGTCGAAAAAGATGTGGCTGCGTTAAAAAAGATGTTCGAAAGCCATTCAGATTTACGTCGATTAGTCACTAATCCCGTCTATGCAACGCATGATAAGACAGCCAGTTTAGTCGCTGTCGCGAAAAAAGCAAAATTGAGTCCGCTTACGGTCAAATTTGTCGGAACTGTAGCGCAGAATCGCCGTGCCGAGGAACTCGTAAATATATGTCGAGCCTTTGAAGATATTATGGCCCGCGAGCGCGGTTCGAAAATCGCGAAGGTAACAAGTGCTACAAAATTAACGGCTACGCAGTTGAATTCACTCAAAGCCAGCCTGAAAAAATCTCTCGGCCAGAAGGTCGATGTTGAAACTCATATTGATCCTGATTTGCTTGGCGGTTTCGTCGTGCGTATAGGATCACGTCTCTATGATAGTTCCCTTAAGACACAGCTTGAGGATCTACGCATAACCCTGAAAGAGGTTTAAACCATGGATATTCGTGCAGCAGAAATTTCAAATATTCTCAAGAAACAGATTAAAGGCTTTGGTGCGCAGGCTAAAGTATCAGATGTCGGTCAAGTCCTCTCGGTAGGGGACGGTATCGCGCGTATTTATGGGCTTGATAATGTCCGCGCAGGTGAGATGGTTGAATTCCCCGGGGGCATTAAAGGCATGGCGCTAAACCTTGAGAGCGACAATGTCGGGGCTGTGATTTTCGGCGATGACCGCGGCATTAAAGAAGGCGATATAGTCAAACGTCTTGGTGAAATTGTCGATGTTCCCGTCGGTAAAGCTCTTTTGGGTCGGGTTGTAAATCCGCTGGGTGAGCCAATTGATGGTAAAGGCCCGATCAAATCCAAAGATCGTCGCCGTGTCGATGTTAAAGCGCCCGGCATTATGCCGCGTAAAGGTGTGCATGAGCCGGTACAGACAGGTATTAAGGCTATTGACGCGCTTATCCCTGTGGGACGCGGACAACGCGAGCTTATTATTGGTGACCGTCAGACGGGTAAGACGGCTGTGGCTGTTGATGCGATATTGAACCAAAAGGCGGCTTTTGATGAAGACCGCGAAAATGATAAGCTCTATTGTATCTATGTAGTGATCGGGCAAAAACGCTCGACAGTGGCACAATTGGTCAAGACGCTGGAAGAAAACGGCGCGATGTCCTATTCGATCATTGTTGTGGCCTCTGCGTCTGAACCGGCTCCTTTGCAATATCTGGCTCCGTTTGCCGGATGTGCTATGGGTGAATATTTTCGCGATAACGGCATGCACGGCCTGATCATTTATGATGATTTGTCCAAGCAAGCGGTGGCTTATCGCCAAATGTCACTCTTGCTACGCCGCCCTCCGGGTCGCGAAGCTTATCCGGGGGATGTCTTCTATCTCCATTCCCGTCTTCTGGAGCGCGCAGCCAAGCTTAATGAAGATAATGGCGGTGGGTCATTGACGGCCTTGCCAATTATTGAAACTCAAGGCAATGACGTGTCGGCCTTTATTCCGACAAATGTGATCTCGATTACGGATGGTCAGATTTTCTTGGAAACCGATTTGTTCTTCCAAGGTATTCGCCCTGCGCTTAATGTGGGTCTTTCTGTTTCGCGGGTGGGTTCATCCGCCCAGATTAAAGCCATGAAACAAGTCGCAGGTCCGATTAAAGGCGAGCTGGCGCAATACCGCGAAATGGCAGCCTTCGCCCAGTTTGGCTCTGATCTTGATGCCTCGACACAAGCCCTTTTGGCGCGAGGCGAGCGCTTGACCGAACTTCTTAAGCAGCCGCAATTCTCTCCGCTGCAAGTGGAAGAGCAAGTTGCTGTGATTTATGCGGGTACGCGCGGATATCTTGATAAGGTAGATGTTAAATCTGTGCAGAAATACGAGCGCGATCTGCTAACTCACCTCCATGCGGATCATGGCTCTATTCTATCAGATATTGCATCTGAAAAGAAGCTTACTGATGATATTGAAGGTCGTTTGAAAGCAGCCCTTGATAAATTCACAGAGAACTTTGCGGCGTAAGTCACAACTAAGGGTTACACAATGGCGTCTTTAAAAGAGCTCCAGAACCGGATTAAAAGCGTAAAAAACACGCAGAAGATCACGAAAGCCATGCAAATGGTTGCGGCTGCAAGATTGCGTAAAGCGCAAGACGCTGCAGAAAAGTCTCGCCCTTATTCCGAGCGGATTAGCGATGTGATTTCAAACCTTGCTGACTCTATGACTGGGGCGGGGGACGCACCTGAATTATTAGTCGGTAACGGCAAGTCAGACACTGTTATGCTTATTATTGCGACGGCTGATCGTGGGTTATGCGGCGGGTTTAATACAAATATTGTACGCAAAGCGCGTGAAGAAATTGTCGCGCTTGAGCGCGAGGGTAAGATTGTCAAACTTTTCCTGATTGGTAAAAAAGGTTATGATCAGCTTAACCGGCTTTATGATGACCGTGTGGTGGAGTATATTTCTCTTAAAGAAGAACGTAATATGCATGCCGGTATCGCGCAAAGAATTGGCGAACAGGTAACGGGTATGTTCGAGCGTGGTGAATTTGATATATGCAAATTGGTATTTTCTGAATTTAAAAATGTTATGACGCAAACGGCGGTGACGAAAACACTGATACCGGCTATGGCTGATATTGATGAAACTGCAAAAGAAGAAAGCGCCGGGCCTGATTTGAACGGGGCTATATATACGTATGAACCGGATGAAGCCGGTATTTTACGTGTACTGTTACCGCGCAATATCAATACGCAAATTTTCACCGCCCTTTTGGAGAATCAGGCCGGTGAAATGGGGTCTAAAATGACAGCCATGGATAATGCGACGCGAAATGCGGGCGACATGATCGACAAACTTACATTGACATTTAACCGGACACGTCAGGCGCGGATTACATCCGAACTGATTGAAATTATTTCAGGCGCGGAAGCGCTTTAAAGCTAGAGGAAGATACTCATGGCAAAAGCAGCAGTAAAAAAGAAGGCTCCAGCCAAAAAGACGGCGGCTAAAAAGTCCGCTACCAAGCGTGCGCCCGCGAAGAAAAAGATCATTGCCAGCAAGGCATCAGGGCGTATCAGCCAGATCATTGGTGCGGTGGTTGACGTGGAATTTGAAGGCAATTTGCCAGCTATTCTCAATGCGTTGGAAACGGATAATCAAGGCAACCGTCTTGTTCTTGAAGTGGCGCAGCATTTGGGACAAAATACGGTGCGTACAATTGCGATGGATGCGACTGAAGGTCTGGTCCGCGGCCAATCTGTTTCAGATACGGGCTCTGCGATTACAGTACCTGTTGGCCCGGCGACACTGGGACGTATTATGAATGTTATCGGCGAACCTGTTGATGAGGCCGGCCCGATCAAAACAAAAACAAAAGCGCCTATTCACAAAGAAGCGCCACCCCTTGTCGATCAAGCGACTGAGTCAGAAGTTCTGGGCACGGGAATTAAAGTTATCGATTTGCTATGTCCATATGCCAAAGGCGGTAAAATTGGCCTGTTTGGCGGGGCTGGTGTGGGTAAAACCGTTTTGATTATGGAACTCATCAATAATATTGCCAAAGCTTATGGTGGGTATTCCGTGTTTGCGGGTGTCGGGGAGCGGACACGGGAAGGTAATGACCTTTACCATGAAATGATCGAATCTAATGTGAACGTCGAAGGCGGTGGCGGTGATAGCCGCTGTACGCTGGTCTATGGCCAAATGAATGAACCTCCGGGGGCGCGTGCGCGCGTGGCTTTGACAGGTTTGTCACAAGCCGAATACTTCCGGGATGAAGAAGGCAAAGATGTTCTGTTCTTCGTTGATAATATCTTCCGCTTTACTCAAGCCGGTTCCGAGGTTTCAGCGCTTTTGGGACGTATCCCGTCTGCAGTGGGATATCAGCCAACATTGGCCACAGAAATGGGTCAGATGCAGGAACGGATTACGTCGACAAATAAAGGCTCGATTACATCTGTGCAGGCGATTTATGTGCCAGCCGATGACTTGACCGATCCGGCGCCCGCAACCTCATTTGCCCATTTGGATGCAACAACTGTTCTTAACCGCGCAATCTCTGAAAAAGGGATTTATCCGGCGGTGGACCCACTTGATAGTACGTCCCGTATTCTTGAACCCCGGACTGTGGGAACTGAACATTACGAGACGGCGCGTCTAGTTCAGGAAATTCTACAACGCTATAAATCCTTGCAAGATATTATCGCGATTTTGGGGATGGATGAATTGTCTGAAGAAGATAAATTGACTGTTGCCCGCGCGCGTAAGGTCGAGAAATTTCTCTCGCAACCCTTCCATGTTGCTGAAATTTTCACCGGCTCTCCCGGCTTGCTAGTCCCGCTTGAAGATACTGTACGCTCTTTTAAAGGTCTTTGCGAAGGCGAATATGACCATCTGCCGGAACAGGCCTTTTATATGGTTGGCGGTATTGATGATGTTATCGAAAAAGCAGCTAAAATGGCGGCTGAGGAAGCTTAATCCGCCCTATTTATAAAGGCTTATAATGGCTGATAAACTTACATTTTCTTTGGTCTCGCCGGAGCGTGAATTATTCTCTGGCGATGTTGACCAAGTGGATATTCCTGGAACTGAAGGTGATTTGGGCGTGTTTCCAAATCATAGTCCGCTCATGGCAGCTTTGCGAACAGGGGAAATAACGGTGTTTTCTGAAGGTGAAGACATACGCTATTTTGTTCTGGGTGGGTTTGCCGATGTCACGCCAGCCGGGCTGACGATCTTAGCTGAACAAGCGATGCCGATGGATGAACTTAATGCGGAAATGCTTGAAGACATGATTAAAGAGGCTGAGAAAGACATTGAAACGCAAGAGGGTGAAGCGGCCTTGGCCACGCAACAAAATCTTGCAAGTTTGAACGTGATTTCTAGCCGCTTTCATTGATAATTCTATCACGCGCAGATTTTAGCTAAACATTTCTACTAAAATGGGCCTTTTTAAGATAGCGAGGGCGATCTAGGCCAAAGGCTGAATACGTGTCCCGTGAATCTAAAACTTGGAAATTGGGATTATTGGTAAATTCACCACCAAAAGGTTGACCTGTGATCTCGAAAGGAAAACCGCCCGTAATACCTCGGCTAATAGGTTCAAATGGCGCGACAACAGGTCGACCGTCTAAACTATTAAG